>NZ_JBHTGO010000001.1:0-905342 GCF_042666835.1 Pantoea sp. GCM10028869
ATGGTATCTCTCGCATCCCAGGACATAAGCGACTCCATAAACGGGTTCTTATGCCTTAGTTGTAAGTGTCTACCATGTCCCCGAACAAGTGTTCACCATGTCCCCGGACTGTACAGCGGGAGAGGGTTAGGGTGAGGGGAAACCACGCACAATTTCCCTTGCACCTACACTTATTTTTGATAATGATATTTATTCTCAACTATCAAGTGATGGACAACCTGATGCGTTTCCCCGCTCTTTCTCTGCTGCTTAGCCTGTTTTTCATCTGCACCCATGTACAAGCCGACGCCGCCTGGCCGCGCACTATCGCCACACCGAAAGGCCCCTTCACGCTGCAACAGCCGCCGCAGCGCATTGTCTCGACCAGCGTTACGCTGAGTGGCACTTTGCTGGCAATTAACGCGCCGCTGATTGGCTCCGGCGCCACCAGCCGCAATAGCAGCGTATCGGATGCGCAGGGCTTTTTTACGCAATGGAGCGCGATGGCCAAAGCGCGTCAGGTTAAACCGCTCTATATCTCACAGCCGAATGCCGAAGCGATTGCCGCCGAAGCGCCGGATTTGATCGTGATTGCCGCCACCGGCGGCGATTCGGCGCTGCGCCTTTACGATCAGCTGCAAACCATCGCGTCGGTGTTAGTGATCGACTACGGCGATAAAAGCTGGCAGGCATTGACCTTGCAGCTGGGCGAGATTACCGGCCATGAAGCTGATGCCAATAAGGTGATCGCAGCATTCGACCAACGAGTCGAAGCAGTGCGTCACAAGATTACGCTGCCGCCGCAGCCGACCTCTGCGCTGGTCTATTACGAAGATGGGCGCGGGATGAACTTGTGGACGCCCGCATCGGCGCAGGGCGCACTGTTACAGGATTTGGGCTTTACGCTGGCCGCGCCGCCCGCCAGTTTTCAGGGCAGCACCAGCATGGGTAAGCGCAATGACATTATTCAGCTGAACGGCGAAAACATGGCCGATGGCATCACCGGTAACACGCTTTTGCTATTCGCTGCTGATGAGAAAACCGTGCCGCAGGTGGCGAAGAATCCGTTCCTCGCCCATCTGCCGGCGGTACAGCAGCACGACATCTTTGCCGTGGGCAACGATACTTTCCGCCTCGATTACTACAGCGCCAGCAATATGCTCAGCAGCATCGAGCGGCAGTTTACCCGTTAAGCGTCTGCGGTGGCGGGCTGCGGCGCGTCCGGTTGTTCACTGAGGCGCGCCGAGCGCAGGCCGCGCGCCGCCAGCGACAGCAGCACCAGCAATCCCGCCGCCAGTCCACCAAACCACAGCACGCTGCTCAGCGGTGCCAGCACGCGTGCCAGCGCCCCCAAACCCAATGCCCCAACCGAATCGCCGGTCACATCCTGCGCGGTGCCGAGGCTGTTGACGCGTCCCAGCAGCGCATCCGGCGTGTGGTGCTGCGTCAGCATAAACTGCAATAGCGAGGCGATGGCGTTGCTGTAGCCGTAACACACCAGCGCCAGCAGCGCGGGCAGCAGATGGCTGTAAAGACCGAGTGAGGCGATACAGGCAAATGCCAGTAGCGCACAACCCATCAGCACCCATCCCGGGCGCGTTAACTGCCGCACCCAGCCGCTGGTAAAGGCACCGATCATCGCACCCAGCGGCACCGCCGAGTACATCAATCCTAATGCGGATGCATCGGCGTGATAGGTCAGCGCCAGCGCCGGGAACAGAATACGCACCGCGCCAACCATGCTGAGCAGCAAGCCAACCAGCACCACCGCGCCCACCACTTTATGCTGGCAGACAAACTGCATGCCGCTCGCCAGCGCGCGCAGCGGATGCTCCGGCTCCTGTTGTTCGGGCTTCATCGACGGTAAACGCACCAGCGGAATCAGCGTTGCTAGCGTACCAATCGCGGCGACCGCAAACGCCCACCCGACACCCGCCGCAACGATGATCATGCCGCCGAGCGCGGGCGACAAAATCGCGCCGAGGCGCACCGTTAGCATACTGAGCGCACCGGCTTCCGCCAGATGTTCACGTCCGACGATTAGCGGGATCACTGCCATTAGCGCAGTCATGCCGAGCGCGCCAAAGAAGCCATCCCAGAAGGCGAGGAAGTAGAGCGCCAGCAATGAAGGCGCTGGGCTGAAGGCGTTGAGGCTGAGCAGCACAAAGCCGATGCCGCAGGTGCCGCGCGCGAACAGGATTAATTTGCGGCGATCGTAGCGATCGGCCAGCACGCCGCCGAGCAGCAGGCCGATAAACATGCCGATGCCATCGAGCATTACCGCCACACCAACCTGCAACGTGGAGCCGGTCATCGCCTGAATTTGCACCGGCACGCCAACCGCCAGCATGCCAAGGGCAAATACCGAGAGCATGCGCGCGCAGAATATCGCGCGGAAGGATGCATTGTTTTTAAGCAAACTGAAATCTAGGAATATCGAGGGCTTAGCCATAAATCTCCAACGGTGAATCACATTTGCATCACCCGTAGCGGCGCAACTTATTGCGCGTTTTTTGTCAAAACGCGATGAATCGCGCCGCTACGGTATGTGCCTTAATTAACGCCGAGCTAACAAACGATTTATCAACGGTCCCAGCACCTGCAACGAATCTGCTGAAAGAATATCGGCGTGTTCGCAATCCAGCGGGAAGATCGTCAATTCATCAACGAACAGTGCCCAACTGGCGCGCACATCCATCTCCGGCGGCAGGGTTTTCTCGGCCATAAACAGCGTGGCGTGGCCGGCATAGCGCGGCGTTCGCGCTTCAGCCAGGCGTGCGACGGCGTCTTTGTAGTTCGCGACGATGGTGCTAAACATCGCCGCCTTCTCTTCACGCAGTAGCGGATCGCGCTCATCTTCGGTCGCAGCCATAAACTCGGCCTGCTCACGCGCCACTTCCTGTTCCGCTTCATCGGCATCCGGCGTGCGCCAGTCCTGACCTTCTGCCGGATAGGTATCCAGCAGGCCAAGAAATGCCACCGTTTCACCCTGCGCCTGCAAACGTGACGCAATGCCTTGCGCCAGCGTGCCGCCGAGTGAATAGCCGAGCAGGAAATACGGACCGCTCGGCTGCTGCTGGCGAATCGCCTGCAGATGACGTTCACACATCGCCTCCACGCTGTGACAGGCAGCAATCACGCCGTTTGGCCGCGGCGATTGCAGGCCGACAATCGGGAAGTCGCCGTCGAGATAGTGCAGCAGGGCGCTGTACTGCCAGGCGAAGCCGGATGCCGGATGGATGCAGAACAGCGTCGGGCCGTGACCGGCGCGCAGCGGCAGCAGTTCGCCGTTGCCACCGCTTTCACTGTTGGCACCGCCGTCAAGCAGCGCCGCCAGCTTCTCCACGCTGCGCGCGGCGATGATCTGCCCGACGCTGAGCGGCGGCACCTCACGACGACGCAGTTCCGCCGCCAGACGCATCGCCAGCAGCGAATGACCACCGAGCGCGAAGAAGTCGTCATCGGCAAACACGCTGTCGCAACCAAGCAGCTGCTGGAACAGATCCGCCAGCAAACGCTCGTTGGCGCTGTGCGGCAGGCGGCCGCTGCGCGCGCTGAGCTGCGGCATCGGCAGCGCTTTACGATCCAGCTTGCCGTTGGCGCTGAGCGGCAGATGGTCGAGCAGCAGATAGCTGACCGGCTGCATATGCGCCGGCAGACGTTCGCCGAGCTGCTGCTTCACCGCGTCGATATCCAGCGCCACGCCCGTTTCGGCCACCAGCCAGCCGAGCAGCTGACGGTTATCGACGCCCGGCGTGGCGTGCTGCGTCAGCGCGCGCGCCGCCACCACCGCCTGCGCCACGCCCGGCAGCGCCACTAGCGCCTGTTCGATTTCGCCCGGCTCGATACGTTGTCCACGCATTTTTAGCTGATCGTCGCTGCGGCCGAGATACTCCACCGCGCCGTCGGCGCGCCAGCTGGCGATATCGCCGGTGCGATACATGCGCTCGCCTTCGGCAAACGGCGCGGCGACAAAGCGCTGTGACGTAAGATCAGCGCGATGCAAATAGCCATCGGCCAGCTGCACGCCGCTGAGATAGAGATCGCCCGGCACGCCAACCGGCACCGGTCGCAGCAGGCTATCGAGAATATGCAGCTGCGTGTTCCACACCGGACGACCAATCGGCACGCCCGGCCCGTTAAGGCCTTCCAGCGCGCTGCCGCTGGCCGGTTGCCAGGTGACATCGACGGCGGCTTCGGTTGGGCCATACAGATTGTGCAGCGGCGCGGCGATCATCTCCTGATAGCTGCGCGCCAGGTCGCACGCCAGCGCTTCACCGCTGCAGAATACGCGGCGCAGCGTTGGGCAAGCTTGCTCGGTTTGCGCGGCGAGATGGCCGACAAAGGCCGCTAACATCGAGGGCACGAAGTGCAGGGTGGTCACGCGATAATCGTCGATCAGCTGCCACAGCGCCTGCGGATCGCGATGCGCTTCCGGCGGCGCCATCATCAGCTGCGCACCGGTCATCAGCGGCCAGAAAAACTCCCACACCGATACATCAAAGCTGCACGGCGTCTTCTGCAACACTACATCGTCGGCGCGCAGCGGATAGCTGGCCTGCATCCAGCGCAGGCGGTTGACGATGGCGCGCTGATTCACCACCACGCCTTTAGGTTTACCGGTCGAGCCCGAGGTGTAAAGCACGTAAGCCGGGCGACTGGCGTCCGCCTGCGGCAAAGGATGGCGCGGCTGAATGTGTTCACCGGCTAAACCATCAAACATCATCAGCGTGCCAAACGTGGCAAAGCGGGTTTCCAGCGCGGATTCGGTGATCAGCACCCACGGCCGCGCATCTTCCACCATGTAAGCCAGACGCTCATCGGGATAACCGATATCCAGCGGCAAGTACGCCGCGCCCGCCTGCAGGATGGCAGTGAGCGCAATGCTGAGACGCACCGAGCGCGGCAGCGCCACGGCGACGATATCGCCTGGCATCACGCCCGCTTCAATCAGGCGATCCGCCAGCAGCGCGGCCTGACGCTGCATTTCGCCGTAGCTCAGACGGTGGTCGACATCCATTAGCGCCAGCGCGTCGGGCGTGCGCGCCGCCTGCTGGGCAATCGCCTGTTGCAGGGTTTCATTTTCCAGCTGCACGCCGGTGTTATTCACCCAGGCGAGCAGCGATTGCTCGGCCAGCGTTTGCAACTTCCACTGCGTCAGCGGCAGATCCGGCGTGCTGACCAGCTGTTGCAGCAGCAATAATAGGCGTTCGGCGAGACGTTCCGGCTCGCTGACGCAGTCGCGATACTCCATCAGCAGCGTCAGCTGTTCGCCCGGCAGCACCAGCAGCGTCAGCGGATAGTGCGTGTAACCGCGATTATGGATCGCTTCGCAGCGCACGGTAGCGTTGGCATCCAGCAGCGTTTGGTTGTCCGGATAGTTCTCCACCACCAGCAAGGTATCGAACAGCGTACCGACGCCGACACACTGCTGAATCTCGGCGAGGCCGAGGCAATCCTGCTCAATCAGCTGGATTTGCTGCGCCTGATGATCGGCGAGCTGCGCCAGTAACGAACGTTGATGATCGAAGCGTACGCGCACCGGCAGCGTATTGCTGAACAGGCCAACGTGCTGATCGATGCCGTCAATCTGACCAAAACGGCCAGAAACCGGCGCACCAAACACCACGTCTTGCTGGCCGCTGGCGACCGACAGCAGCAAGCCCCACAATCCCTGCATCACGGTGTTCAGGGTTAAGCCGCGCGCCCGGCATAGGGCATAGAGTTCCCGCTCCAGCGTGGCATCCAGCGTAATGCGCTTTTCGTTGACCGCGCTATCGGCGGCCTGCGGATAAAGCAGCGTCGGACGCACGTCTTTCAGGCAAGCTTGCCACTGCTGACGCGCTTCATGGCTGTCGCGCTGGCTGAGCTGACGCACGATGTCGGCGTAGCTGCTGCTGTGCGCGGGCAAGATTTGCTGGCGCAGCGCGCTGAGCAGATCGTTGAGGATCACCGGCGTTGACCAACCATCCACCACCAAGTGATGCGCGTTGAGCAGTAGCGTCCAGCGCGCGCCATCGCGATGGGCGATCAGCGTGGCGTGCAGCATGATTGGCTGGCTAAACAGATCCTGCGCCAGCGCCTGATGTTCCAACGCCTGAATGTCCGCTTCCTCGCCCAACTGAAGCAGCGTCAGCGGCCAGTGCAATTCGCCTTCCGGTATCAGCTGCAGCGGTTGCAGGCTGAGTTCGGCGTCGAAGCGCGCCGCCAGCTGCGGATGACGCTGTAACACCGCGTCGAGCGCGGTTTGTACCGCTGCGGGGCTGATATCGCCGCTCAGCGTCAGGCGGGTTAACGAGTTATAGCTGCCTTGCTGCGCGGTGGTTTGCGCGTGGAACAGCAAACCTTTCTGCAGCGGCAATAGCGGCAGCGCATGGCTAAACGCACCGTGACGCGCATGCAGCTGTTGCAGCAGCGCGTCATCAACGCCTTCCAGCGCCACCTCGGCGGCCACCAGCGTGTGGGCGGCGTGCTGCGGTTGCTGTTGGGCCAGCGCGATCAGCGCCTGCGCGGCAGCCGCCATTGCCCGATGTAAATCGGTAATCGCTTCGGCGTTGAGCACGCCGTCCGCCCAGCTCCAGTTCAGCGCCAGCTGCGCCGCATGTGGCTGCTCCTCAACGAAGACGTTGAGTTCCAACGCGTGCTGCAGCGGCAGCGCGTCATCCTGCAATACCGCGAAAGTGTCACGGAACTGTTGCGCGGTGCGCTGTGGCGTCCAGTCACCGCTGCGCGGTGTAAAGCGCCCGAGGTAGTTAAACAGCACCTGCGGCGCGTGTTGTGCCGCCAGTTTTTCCAGCGTCACGCCGCGATGTGCATCGAGCCAGCGCAGCTGCCCGTGGCCAATGCCGCGATCCGGCACCGCACGCAGTACCGCTTTCACCGCGCGTACGCACTCATTGAGCGGCGCATGTGGATTTTCTGGCAACGGCAGCAGCAGCGGGAATTCGGACGTCAGCCAGCCTACGGTGCGCGCCAGATCCTGTTGCGCATGCAGTTCAGCACGGCCATGCGATTCCAGCGTGACGCGCTGCTGTGCGCTGCCGTTGAGCTGGCGCAGAGCGAGGGTCAACAAGGTCAGCAGCAGCTCTTCGCTGGTGGCGCGATAGTGCTGCGGCAGCGTGTTGAGCAGCGCGTGCGTGGTTGAGGCATCCAGCAGCGTGCGTTGATGCTGTTGGCGATCGCCGGACTGAATCGCCCGTTGACCGACAAGCGGCAGCGGCTCGGCCAGCATCTGCTGCCAGAACGGTAACTCGCTGGCGCGCGCCGCAAGGTTCGCCAGCAGCGCGGCAGACCAGTCGTGCAGCGAGGTTTCCTCGGCGGGGATCACCAGCGGCGTGTTATTGAGCAGCGCGTCACCGGCCTGTTGCAGTTCTTCCAGCAATACGCGCCACGAGACGCCATCGACAATCAGGTGATGCAGCGTAAACACCAGCCCACAGCTGGCGCCATCTTGCTGCAGCAGCGTGGCGTGCAGCAGCGCGCCGTTAGCCGGGTCGAGCGCCTCAGCATCCTGGCGGAACGCCCGTTCCGCTGCTTGGTCGCGGTCCTGCACCTCCAGCGCACGCACGCGAGCAGGGCGCGTCGTCAGCGCTTCGCCGACAATCAGCTGATCGCCACGCGTAAAGGCGTTGAGCGCCGGATGCGCCTGCGCCAGCTGATCGATCAGTATTTCCAACTGAACGAGCTGCAACTGCGGCGGCACCGACAGCAGTACGCCGTGAGCAAAGCGCGCATTGATGCCCGCCTGGGCGTTGAACCAGTGCAAAATTGGTAAGCCGCCAATCGCGCCCTGTTGCGCGACGCGCGCGCCGGTGTGGTGCTGCGCCAGCGGCTGCAAACCCCGCGCCATGCGGGCGGCGGTGCGTTCGGCAAAGATTTCGCGTGGACGCAACAGATAGCCAGCGCGACGCGCGGCGGTGCTGAGCCCCATCGCTGAGATGCTGTCGCCGCCGAGCGCGAAGAAATCATCTTCCGCGCCAACGCTCTCCAGCCCCAGCAGACTCGCAATGGCGTGGCAAATCAGCTGCTCCTGCGGCGTGCTGGCGGCGCGACTTTGACTTTGCTGCGCCTGTTGCGGCTTCGGCAGCGCCTGACGATCAATCTTGCCGTTAACGTTGAGCGGCAACTCGTCCAGCACCATCAGCACCGCAGGCACCATGTAATCCGGCAGCTGCGTGGCCAGCTGCGCCAGCAAACGGGCGTTGAGATCGGCATCGGCACGCAGCGCGTCATCCTGCACCGAGCAGTAACCAATCAGGCGATGCGTGGCGCCCATCACCTCGGCGATCACCACGGCGGTGCTGACTTCTGACAGCGCCACCAGCGCGTTTTCAACCTCACCGAGTTCAACGCGGAAGCCGCGCACTTTAATCTGGTGATCGGTTCGCCCAATAAACGCCAGCTGTCCATCCTGACGCCAGCGCATCAGGTCGCCGCTGCGGTACATCACATCGCCATCGCGGAAGGGGTTAGCGACAAAGCGTCCGCTGGTGAGATCGGGACGACGCAGATAACCGCGCGCGATGCCGCTTCCGGCGATATACAGCTCGCCAGCAGAACCAATCGGCACCTGACGCAACTGGTTATCCAGCAAATAGACTTCGCTGTTGCCCACCGGACGACCAATCACCGGCTGCGGTGACGCCATGACGCTGGCACCCAGCGTATCGATGGTGTATTCCGATGGGCCGTAATAGTTGTGGATCTCCATCTGCTGCTGTTGCTGCATCAGCTTCCACAGCGTTGGCGTGGCCGCTTCACCACCAATCATTACGAAAGAGGGACGATGGTTATCGGCTTCCAGCAGGCCGCTGTCGATCATCTGCGAAAAGAATGACGGCGTGATATCCAGCAAATCAACCGGCACCGCGTTCATCTGCTGAATCAGGCCCCACGCATCGCGGCGCAGCTCTTCGTCGAAGATATTCAGCTCGCAGCCCATCAGCATGCAAAACAGCGGTTCCCATGAAGAATCGAACGAGAAGGAGGCGGTGTGACCGGCGCGCATGCGGCGCGGGCTGCTGGCGCTGAAGCGCGCAATTGCCGGGCCGAACAGATGCTCGCGGTGCGACAGGAACAGATTGAGCAACCCTTGATGGGTGCTCATCACGCCTTTCGGGCGGCCGGTCGATCCTGAGGTGTAAATCATGTAGGCCAGATCGTCGCCGCACAGTGGGGTAACTGGTCGTGCGGTGGAGAGGGTGTTCAACGCAATCTGATCAATCAGCAGATGCGGCAACTCCGGCATTTGCGCCAGCGTGCTGGAGTGCGTCAGCAGCAGCTTCGGCTGCGCGTCATCGCACATCAGCGCCAGGCGTTCGCGCGGATAGTCGAGATCGAGTGGCATATAAGCCGCGCCGCTCGCCAGCACGCCGAACATCGCTACCAGCGAATCCACCGAGCGCGGAATGCCAATCGCCACCACGTCGTCTGCTTGTAAACCGCGCGCAATCAGCAGATGCGCCAGTTGCATCGCGCGATCGGCTAACTGGCGATAGCTCAGGCTGCGATCGCCGCACACCACCGCGGTTTGCTCGCCGTAGTGCTCAGCGGCTTGCAGCAGGATATCGACGATGGTGTGGGTATCGGCGGGCGGCACGATGGTTGGTCCGGTCGACCAGCGTTGCAGATCGATCAGTTCCTGGGGCGCCAGCAGTGACAGCGCGCCGATTTGCGTGTTGGCATCCGCCGCAAATTGCGTGAGCACGTGGCTGATGCGCTCGGCGTGACGTTGTAGCGTTTTTGCCTCGTAGCGGCGCGGGTTTGCCACCAGCGTCAGCTGCAATGCGCCAGCGCGGAAGCCGACTTCAAACTCGAGATCGTCGACCGGGCCCATCGCCAGCGTGTGCGTTGGAGCTGCATGGCCATCGAACTGCAGATCGTCGTGGTAAACTTTGACGTTAATCACCGGACCATACAGCGCCTGGCTGCTGCCGACCAGACCGAGATCGCGGCGCAGCTGTTCAGCTTCATAACGCTGATGACGGCGCGCTTTGCGGATTTCGCCTTGCACCTGCTGCACCAGCATCGGCAAGGTCATCTCATCGCTGATGCTGAAAATCAGCGGCAACACGTTGACCACCGGGCCGAGGGCAGAAATCGCAGCCGAACCCATGCGGCGCATAAACGGGAAGCCAATCGACAAACGTTGGCAATTACTGAAGCGCGCCAGATAGGCCACCAACAGCGCGCTGACGATATCGCCTTCGCTGCTGTCGGCGAGTGGATGCTGCTGACGCAGCGTGGTCAGTTGCGGCAGCGTTACCTGACAGCTGATCGGGCGATCGCCGGGATCGCTGACGTTTTCACTGGCAAGCGTCAGGGTTTCCGGCAAATCCGCCGCGTAACTTTGCCAGTGGCTGGCGGAGCGGGCAAAAGCTGGCGAATCCTGCCACTGCTGAATCTCGTCAATCACCGTGGTGAACGGGGTAAACGGCGAGGGCGCGGGCGCTTCGCCGGCGCAAAGGGCGGCGTAGATCGCTGCGACGCGTTGAGTTAACGCTTCAAAGCTGAAGCCATCCACCAGCAAATGGTGATAGCGCTGATACCACAGCCAGCTGCCGTCGCCGATGCGCATCAGCGCGTGACGATAGAGCGGTTTGTCGCCGTCGGCGGGCAGATCGGCAGCGAGATCGGCCTGCATCAGTTTCTGAGCATGGCTGCTGGCATCGCCGCGCTGGCTGAAATCATGCCATTCCGGCGCGACCGGCGCTTGTGCACCAAACCACTGCGCCGGATTGCCATGTTCGTCCAGGCCGAAGCGTGCCTGCACGGTATCGGCTTCCGCCATCGCCTGCTGAATGGCGCTGTCCAGCGCCGCGCGATTGATGTCGCCGTGCAGCACGCTGTAGTGCGCCACGGTAAATTGATTGCGCTGCTGCGCAATGCTGTCAGCGATCCAGATGCCGGGCTGCGCCGCGACTAACGGATAAGGTTGGTTGAACGTTGCCAAAGGACAATTCCTGTCGAGAAAAACAATTTAAAAAAGAGAAAGTTAAAAAAATTTAATGCGCGGTAGACGACGTCTGTTGCGTCGCTGGCCGCATGTCGTGCCAGTTTGCTTCGATAAACTCAATGGCGGCGCTGCGCGTCAGCGGTCCCGCCACGTTGTGCCAACCTGCCGGAACCGGGGCAAAAGCCGGCCACAGGCTGTATTGCTGGCGCGCGTTAAGCAGCACAAAAAAATCGAGCGCGTCGTTATCAAACGGATTCTGTTGTTCAGACATGGTGGTTACCTTCAGAGGTTGATGTAGGGGAGAGAAAATCGGCCAGCAGCCAGCGGCAGCCGTCGATCAAACCGCCACGCCAGCACAACGCATCGTGCCCTCCGGCGAAGCGGCGAAAATGTAATTCATGGCCTGCGGCCTGTAGCGCCGGGGCGATCTGTTGGTTGACGTACACCATGTCCGCCTCGCGATCGCCCACTTCCTGGAAAATCTTCAGCTTGCCCGTCGGTAAATCGCCCTGTTGCAGCCGCTCGAGTAGCAAGCCGGGTGCGTGCTGCTCGCGGTTGGCGTAGTCGCGGATGTATTGCAGATGCGGCCACCAGAAGGAGCCGGATTGTGTAAGAATGCGGCCAAAACGCTGCGGCCAGTGCAATCCGGCATAGAGCGCGGCGAGTCCGCCATAGCTTTGCCCGGCCACCAGCGTGCGGTCGGCGTCGCTGCTGAACGCCGCGTGCTGGCGTGCCAGCGGCAACAGTTCCTGTTGCACCGCTTGCCAGAAGGTTTCATTGCACGGCAGTTCGGCTTCGCGGTGCTGGCTGTCGATAACATCGATAAATAGCCAGCAGGCGGGCGGCAGTGCGCCATCCGCGGTGACCTGATCCAGCGCGCTGAAAATCGGTTGGCCGTACACCCAGTTTTGTCCATCGAGCAGAATCGCCAGCGGACGCTGTTCCGGCTGAGCGGTTGTTCCGGTGCTATAAAGCCAGACGTTGCGTGTGACGTTGAGCAACGCGCTGTGCCACTGCAGGGTTTGCAGCGTATCCGGCCAGGTTTCGGCCATGCCGGCATCCAGCGCGCGCCAGGCCGATTGATCCGGCGCATCCGGCATGTGCGCGTTGCTCAGCGCAAAACGGCGGCTGCTGAGAAACGGCGGCGTGGGATTGAATTTGTCGGGGATCGCCAGCGGCATCAGCGAGATCCACCACTTACGCTGCAGCGCGCGGCATTCGGCATCATCGCCACAAAACAGCGGCGGTAACTGCTGCGCGGTGGCGGGGATCAGGCTGTAACTGCCGCGCCAGTCAGATTCAATGGCGGTCGACCAATACCAGACGTTGCTGTCGCCGACGCGCACCAGACTTTCTGGCGCTTCGCTGTGGTGATCGGTGACGCCGTTAATATCGATATAAACCCGTTCAGTGGAAGAACGTGCGGAATGTCCTTCGGGATCGCGCCAGAAGAAGTGCATGGTCGTTTGACCGCTTTCGTCACGCTCCACCAGCGGCGTACCTACCGCATACAGCCGCTGCCACCAGCTTTCGCTTCCTATTTCGGCCTGCTGCAACCATTGCGCAACTGTTCCGGCGGGCAACCACGTCTGCGTCGTATTTTCTGCGCTTGTTAGAAACATCCTGCAACCCATCTCCACATTTTGTTCACTGTCTTTACTTAATCAAAGCTAATGCAAATGCTATTGATAACGATTTACATTTGCAATATGATTTTTCGTGCCTGATAAACCTTCGTAATTTCAGTGGATTATTTTGTGAAGGACGTCACGCGGGGAGATTAGGACCGTCAATTACGCAAGAGATTAATATTTCAATCCGTTACGGCCCTTGTCGTTGGGTGAGGGCGACTGAACGGATTATTTCATTTACAAGGCAGTTTGAAATAGAGATGGCAACTATGTCCGTTAACGCTAAAAATTCAGCAATACCTGCTGTGGCACGGCAGTTCAGATTCAATCCTCTGTACCTTTCTCTGGCCTCAATTCTGTTGGTGACACCAGCCGCCTTCAGCGTGGCCGCCGAAGAGACCCTTACCGTCAACGCCGACACGCGTGAAAGCGTGACCTCGCCGCTGCAGGGCTACGTGGCGAAAGAGAGCGCGGCAGGCACCAAAACCGCGACGCCGCTGCGCAAAACCCCGCAATCCATTTCGGTGATTACCCGCGAGCAGATGGACGATCAGGCTGCGGCCTCCGTCGCGGATGCGTTGAGCTACAGCAGCGGCGTGTTGACCAACTATCGCGGTAACTCCAACCGTAATGATGAGATCATCGCGCGCGGTTTCCGCTATGCGCCGAAGTTCCTTGATGGCCTGAGCTACGGTTTATCCGGCCAGGCGGGCGCAGCGGGGCAGATCGATCCCTGGTTGCTGGAGCGCGTAGAGATGATCCACGGCCCAGCTTCTGTGCTGTACGGCCAGGTGAATCCGGGCGGTATCGTGGCCATGACCAGCAAGCGCCCGACCGCGCAGAGCATTCACAAAGTACAGCTCAGCACCGGCAATCAGCATTTGGGTGAAGCGGCGTTTGATTTTGGCGGCAAGCTGAATGATGACAACACGCTGTTTTACCGCCTGAACGGTATTGCCAGCACCAAACATGAGTTCGTTAAGGACAACAAACAGCAGCGCATGGCGATTGCGCCAGCGATAACCTGGCTGCCGAACGCAGACACCAGTTTCACGCTGCTGACGATGTATCAAAATGAGCCGAAAGCGGGATACCGTAACTTCCTGCCGGCCAGCGGTACGTTGAAAGAGAGCAGCGCGGGCTTTATCCCTTACGATTTCAACGTCAGCGATCCAAGCTTTAACGAAGCCAAGCGCGAACAGACGTCGATTGGCTATATCTTCGAGCACAATTTAAGCGATAACATCAGCTTCACGCAGAATCTGCGCTACAGCAACATGGACGAATCGTACAAATATCTGGTGTATACCTTTGATGCCGATAACGATCACTCCATCAATCGTCGTCCGCAGCATGACAAGATCAAGTCGAAAGAGTTGGGTCTTGATAACCAGCTGAAAGCCACCTTTGAAACCGGCAACATCGCGCACACCGTGCTCGGCGGGCTCGATTACAAGTGGAGCGACGTCGATAACAAACTGTGGCGCGACAGCGGCGATCAGTACATCCTCGACTGGTCGAATCCGACGCGCATCAGGATCAACGAGAGCGATTTGACGCTCACCACCAGCACGCGCAAGAAGCTCGATCAGGTGGGTGTTTATCTGCAGGATCAGCTGGAGTGGAATCAGTGGAACCTGCTGCTCTCCGGACGTCACGACTGGAGCGAAGTGCGCACGCAGGATCGCACCGACGACAGTGAAACCCAGCAGAATGACAACAAGTTCACTGGCCGCGCGGGTCTGCTGTATGCGTTTGATAACGGCATTTCACCGTACGTCAGCTACAGCACCTCGTTCGAGCCAAACCTCAACAGCGGCGCGCCAGGCACCGATCCTTTTAAACCGACCACCGGCGAACAGACCGAAGTGGGCGTGAAGTATCAGCCGGTAGGTTGGGATGCGGTGTTAACCGTGTCAGCGTTTGATATCACGCAGAAAAACATCACCGCTTATAACAGCGTGACCGGTTATAACGAGCAGATTGGTAAAGTGCGTTCGAAAGGCATCGAAACCGAAGCGCATGCGCAGATTACGCCAGAGATCAAACTGTTAGCGGCCTATACCTACACCGATGCGGTGACCAAAGAGAGCAGCATCACGCAGCGCATCGGCCATTCACCGTCGAGCATTCCGCGTCATGCGGCGTCGGCGTGGGGCAGCTATACCTTCCTTGATGGCGTGCTGAGCGGCTTAACGCTGGGCAGCGGCGTACGTTATACCGGCACCGCGCCAGCGGATGAAATTGGCGTCGACAAAGTACCGCATTACACCTTGTATGATGCGATGGCGAAGTATGAGCTGGGCGAAGCGGCGAACTCGCTGCGTGGCACCACGCTGCAGCTCAACGTCAACAACATCGCGGATAAGCACTACGTGGCGTCATGCAGTAATGAAAGCGCCTGCTTCTACGGCAGCGGTCGCACTATTGTGGCTTCGGTCAGCTACAGCTGGTAATTCCCTCCGGCGGCCTGCGTGGCCGCCGTTTCGTTTCGCATTCCGTGCGACGCGCTTTTCAGCCAGGTATTTATTAAGCGGTTTTCGGAAAATACTGTATTTGTGTGACTGTCATCACTCTGCAAGGCACGTTAAAATACGCGCTTCTCATTTAGCAGGGGTTTTTCGTCACGATGTTATCGCGCTTCACTTTAGCCACTTTGATGGCAACAATCATGCTCACCGGCTGCGCCCGCCTTGCCGCCGTTACTGGTACATCTCATGACAGCACTGCGACTGCGGACGCATCCGCCGCTCAGCCTGCAACCGGCGCGCCAATCGACAATAATGATTCGCCTTCTCCATTCGAGACCGGCCCAACGGTGATTAACGTTTCGCACCTGGTGACGCGTACCGATGACGGTTCTTCTGTCTATGTGACGGTAGATGGTCAGGATGCGGGGTTGCTGAAGAAGGGTGAAAAACGAGAAATTCGTGTTGCGCCAGGTAAACACCAGATTGGTGGTTACGTGCAGACGCTGTTTGGTTTTGGCAAAGTGACCATCGCATCCGTGGATGTCACCACCGATCCGAACAGCCCGAAAAACGTGGTCTATTCTGTAACGCGCCAGAAGCCCGCGTTCAGCGAAACCGACGCCACGCCGCCGAATAATTCCTGATGTATGGGTGCGCAGAAATGCGCACCGATATGGTTTTTTCAGGTCGCCATTGATGGCTTAATGTCGATCAGTTAAGCGCCCTATCAAATCACCGCACCTTCCGTAGCGGCGCGATTTATCGCGCAATGAATTGCGCCGCTACAATGTGTGCTCTCGATAATAAGGGATTTTCATGCCTTAACTGACGAGCATTACGCCATTTATGGCGATCTCCCCACATCAACTCCGGCTAAACACTAGTTTCAATCCCGCAACTGTGAAGCAGCAAGCCAGCAGCGCATCCAGCCCACGACGGATGCGGCGATAGAAAGCCGTCATCACCGCGGTGGAAAACAGCAGCGCATAACCGCCAAACACCAGCACACAAATTGCCGCGCAGCCTGCAACAATCATCGGCAAGGTTGATGCCGCCGCACCCGGTTTTAACGCCACCGACATGATCGCCACCCACGTCAAAATCGCTTTAGGATTGCCGACGTGCATCAAAATGCCCTGACGAAACATTCTGCCGAAGCGCGCTTTTTCGCTGACCGGTGCGAATTCACTGGCATCTGGCCGACGCAGCGCCGATTTCCCTGCCTTGAACGCCAGCCACAGCAGATACAATCCGCCGCCAATCTTCAGCACAATCAGCAGTTGCGCAAAGGTGGCCAGCACGGTGAGAACCCCGCAAGCCGCCAGCAGCGCCCACATCATTGAACCGCCAATCACGCCGCTCGCTAATGCCAGCGCCGCGCCGCGTCCCTGTTTCATCGCCGTACCCATAATCGCCATATTGCTCGGGCCGGGACTGGCGGTCGCGACGAAATAGGTGGTGTAGATCAGAATCAGTTCATGTGACAGCGCCATAGGTTCCTCAGTTAATCATGATGGATTACGCCGCGAGTATGTGCTGAATCGCCAGAAACATCGGGATTGCGCCAAATACATTGGGCGGCTCATGCAATGCCACAAATCCCAGGCGGGTGTAAAAATTCACGGCTTTGGGTTCAGCGTCAAGATAAACGCCTTTTACAGGTAATGCGTCATGGATTATTTTGACGTGTTCGAAGAATTCGCCTAACAAATCCTGTCCATAACCCTTGTTTTGTTCTTTGACGGCGACTCCCAGCATAACCAGGCGCACCACGCCGACTTCGGCTGGCATTGAACCGGACACCACGCCTGTGAGCTTTTGTCTCAACAGGGAGTAGGCGCTGAAGGTACAGATTCCCAGCAGTTCGCCGGTATTAGCGTCAATCAGCGCCTTCGCTGCACAGTTTCCCTCTTTTACGCTTTTTTTAAGCGAGTTGCGCACGAAGGAGTTGATAATTGCGTTGCCGCAATCGAAGTGCTTATTACCGGGATAGGTGATATCAGCCTGATAAGCGCACACCATAACGTCAGCGCTGTTATTCCGTGAATTTTCCATCTGCTCTTTTCCTTCGCATCAACGCTTGTAACGCCAGCGTCGGAGCTGCAGGTTCAGACATGAGCTGATTCACTTGCTGCCAACTCACTTCCGAAAGCTGGCGACGTCGCTGATTATCCAAAACGGTTTCTGCACGCTCAAGCGCCGCATTTAAGATAAAGGCACTCAAATCTAACCCTGCAGCGGTTGCTGCTTCCTTTAAGACTTCTTTGAGATTCGAACTGGTTTTTAACTCTACGCGCGCATCTTTAACGGCGCGCGTATCGGTGGAAAGTGCGGATACTTTTGGCATAGCGAGAGCCTCGTTGAGTAAAAACGCCTCCTGTTGACGTCAGTCCTTAAACTTATGCAGCGTTGCAATGTGAGTGAAGTCTTTCATTTCAGTTAGCTTGGTACGGCTAATAACCGTATGCGGATAATGTAAACCTTATCGCTTTGATAAGTCAACGCGTACGGTTAATAGCCGTATAGCATTTGATGTCGGTTAAATTTACCGTGCTGCACCCTTACTTCCCATGCAACTCCTTCCTTAACAGCACCAACTCGCCCGCCAAATCGCGGCACAGCATCGCCGTCATCAGATGATCCTGCGCATGCACCAAAATCAGCGTGACCGGTACTTTACCGCTGCCTTCATCGGCACCAATTAACGCGGTCTGGATTTTATGCGCGGCTTTTGCGGCCTCGTCGGATGCTGCTAAAGCCTCATCGGCACCGTGCCAGTCAGCTTTACGCGCCTGCTGAATCGCCATCATGGCTTGCGATCGCGCCTCACCGGCATTAATCAGCAACTCCATCATCGTTTGTTCAAAATCCATATCCGCCTCACTTATTGGTATGCCAAATTGGTAATAACGATGCTACCGGAATACCAAAAATGAGTTCCGCGAGCATGATCACAGAAATTAACGGCGAATATCGCCATTTTGGTATGCCACGAACCATCAAGCTGATGCATAACACCTAAAACCGCTGAGGGTTGACCAATGTCTCTACAGGAACGTCTTATCGATTCACTGGGTAGCTTTGCCACGCGATTCAACAGCTACCGCTACATTATGGCGATCAAAGCCTCGTTTATTACGCTGATGCCGGTGATCATCGTCGGCGCGTTTTCGGTGCTGATTTCCAACATGGTGCTGGATCCGAAAAATGGCCTCGCCAGTTTCTCTGCGCTGTCGTTTCTCGCCGATCTGAAACCGATCACCAGCAGCATTAACTACGCCACGCTGAGCTTTCTGAATATCGGCGCGGTGTTTCTGATTGGTATCGAACTGGGCCGCATTAACGGCATTAAAACGCTGTTTCCCGGCCTGCTGGCGATCATCTGCTTCATCTCGGTGACGCCCACCACGCTGCAAATGCTGGTGGATGGCCAGATGCATGTGGTAACCGATGTGCTGGCGAAACAGTTCTCCGATACCAAAAGTCTGTTCCTCGGCATGTTTATCGCCATTCTGTCGGTGGAGATTTACTGCCGGCTGGAGCAGGTTGAACGGCTGAAGATCAAAATGCCGGATACCGTGCCGCCGAACGTTGCCGCGTCATTTTCTGCGCTGATTCCGTCGATCATCACCGTCACGCTGGTCGCCACCTTTGGCTTTATCTTCCATCAGATCACCGGCATGTACCTGTACGACGCAGTGTACAAAGTGGTGCAGCAGCCGCTGGAATCGGTGGTGCAGAGCTTGTGGGGCATTCTGCTGCTGATGTTTGTTGCCCAGCTGTTCTGGGTGATTGGTATTCATGGCAACCAGATGGTGAAACCGATTCGTGAGCCGCTGCTGCTGGGGGCGATTCTGGTCAACATGAACGCCTTCGAGCAGGGCAAGGAAGCGCCAAACATCATCACCATGCCATTCTGGGACGTGTACATGAGCATCGGCGGTTCCGGCCTGACTATCGGGCTGTTAACCGCCGTGATGATTGCCACCAAACGCAAAGAGATGCGTGAAATCGCCAAACTGTCGTTTGGACCTGGCTTATTCAACATCAATGAGCCGGTGATTTTTGGTATGCCGATCATGCTCAACCCCATTCTTGCCATTCCCTTCATCATCACCCCGCTGGTAACCGGTTCGATTGGCTATTTCGCCACGGTGATGGGCTTTGCCGGCAAAGCGGTGGTGATGGTTCCCTGGACTACGCCGCCGATCATCAATGCGTGGCTTTCTACCGCCGGTTCGATGGGCGCGGTGGTGACGCAGATCATCTGCATCGTGGTTTCAGTATTGATTTATCTGCCTTTTGTCAAAGTGGCCGCGCGTCGCGCCGAAGCGGCGGAAGCAAAAAATCTGCAGGCCGAACTGGCACAAAATTAAGGAGGATCTATGAGTAAGCACACTATTGCGCTGCCGCAGGGTTTTATTCTCGGCGCGGCGGCATCGGCCTGGCAAACCGAAGGCTGGAGCGGCAAAAAAGCCGGCCAGGATTCGTATTTGGATGCCTGGTATCAGCAGGATCGCCACGTCTGGCATAACGGCTATGGACCGGCGGTAGCAACGGATTTTATCAACCGCTTCCGCGAAGACGTGGCGCTGATGAAAGCGGCGGGGCTGACGCACTATCGCACCTCGATCAACTGGTCGCGTTTTCTCACCGATTATGAAAACGCGGTGGTTGATGAGGAGTACGCGGCCTACTACGACCAGTTGATTGATGAGATGCAGCGACAGGGCATTGAACTGATGTTGTGTCTCGAACATTACGAACTGCCGCTGCAGTTGCTGGAGGAGTACGGCGGCTGGCAATCAAAACATGTGGTTGAGCTTTTTACTCGCTATGCCGAGAAGGTGTTTGCCCGCTACGCCGGAAAAGTGACGCGCTGGTTTGTTTTCAATGAGCCGATTGTGGTGCAGACGCGCGTCTATCTTGATGCGCTGCGCTGGCCGTATGAGCAGAACACCCATAAGTGGATGCAGTGGAATCACCATAAAAATCTCGCCACGGCGAAGGTGGTTAAGCTGTTCCGCCAGCAGGGTTATGCCGGCACGGTGGGCACCATTCTCAATCCGGAAGTGACCTATCCGCGCTCTTCGGCGGCGCACGATGTTAAAGCCGCAAAAATCTACGATCTGTTCTACAACCGGGTGTTTCTCGATCCGGCAATCAAAGGCGTCTATCCAGCGGAATTACTGCAGTTGCTGGATAAACATGAGGTGCAGTGGGATGCGACCGAGGAAGAGCTGGCGATCATCGCCGCCAACACCGTCGATGAAGTGGGGCTGAATCTTTACTATCCGCATCGTGTTAAAGCGCCTTCACGCGCCTGGCACCCAGAGACGCCATTCCATCCCGCTTTTTACTACGAACATTTTGAGTTGCCAGGCCGCCGCATGAACAGCTCGCGCGGTTGGGAAATTCAGCCGCGCATTGTCTTCGACATGGCGCAGCGTATGAAAGAGGAGTACGGCAATCTGCCGTGGTTTGTGGCCGAGAGCGGCATGGGCATCGAGAATGAAGCGCAGTTTAAGGATGCGCAGGGAGAAATTCAGGACGACTACCGCATCAACTTTATTGCTGAACATCTCTACCAGGCGGTGCGTGCGCGTGAAGCGGGCAGCAACTGTCAGGGCTATATGCTGTGGGCGTTCACCGACAACGTTTCACCAATGAACGCCTTCAAAAACCGCTACGGACTGATCGAGATCGACCTCGACAACCAGCGGCAGCGGCGGATGAAGAAATCCGCGCACTGGTTCCGTCAATTGCGCGATACCCAGCAATTGACCCTCAACATTGACGATGAAGCCAAATAAGGACCACCAATGAAACGCATTATTCTGGCCTGCGCGGCAGGCATGTCGACTTCGATGTTAGTCACCCGCATTGAGAAAGAGGCGGTAGCACGCGGTCTTGAGTACCAGATCTACGCTATTCCGGAACAAAACCTGCGTGAAGAGTTACAAAACTACGGCCAGGACGTGGTGGTGGTGCTGTTGGGACCGCAGGTGCGCTTTAAGCTGGAGGAGAATAAAAAGCTGACCGACAGCTATCAGCTGCCGATTGCGGTGATCGATACCGTGGCTTACGGCACGTTGAATGGTGCAAAGGTACTCGATCAGGCACTGGCTTTGGTACACTAGCGCCCAGATAGCAGTCAGGCTCCGGCTCGCACAGGACGCGGCCGGGCCGAATGCACCATGATGCAAAAGGGTGAGAGCGTGGAAAAAGCCGAAGCGCCACAAGAGAAAAAGCAGTATCAGGAAATTGGTCAGCATCTGCGTCAGCAAATCCTTGATGGTCATTATCCGGTTGGATCACGACTGCCGCCAGAGCGGCAGTTGGCCGAAACCTGGGGCGTGAGCCGCACCATTGTGCGTGAAGCGTTGCTAATGCTGGAGCTGGAAGGCACGGTGGATATTCGTCAAAGTTCTGGCGTTTACGTGATGCGCATTCCTTCGGAAAGCGAGGATGCGGAAGAGGCCTTTTTCCGCAGCGATGTCGGCCCGTTCGAGATGTTGCAGGCGCGTCAGCTGCTGGAGAGCAACATCGCGGCCTTCGCCGCCAAAATGGCCACCAAAGCCGATATTGAAAACCTGCGCCGCACGCTGGAGCAAGAGCAGCGCGCCATCGCGCTCAACGACAGCAGCCAGGATAACGACAAGTTATTTCATCTGCTACTGGCAGGCGCGACGCAAAATCAGATGTTGCTCGATACGGTGACCAGCGTCTGGCGTCATCACGAAGCCAGCCCGCTCTGGCAGCAGCTGCGACCGCAGTATGAAACCCGCGCCTATCGCCTGAAGTGGCTGGGCGATCATCAAACCATTCTGGCCGCGCTGCGACGCCGGGATGTGATGGGTTCCTGGCAGGCGATGTGGCAGCACCTGGAAAACGTCAAGAACACATTGCTGGAGTTATCCGATGCCGATGCGCCAGACTTTGATGGCTATCTGTTCGAATCCGTGCCGATTTTCCAGGGTAAGTTGATGTGATGAGGTCGCCATTCATGGCGTAATGCCGCTCAGTTAAGCGCCGTATCAAATCACCGCTTCTTCCGTAGCGGCGCGATTTATCGCGCAATGCATTGCGCCGCTACAATGTGAGCTCTCGGTAACTAAGGATTTTCACGTCTTAACTGACGAGCATAACGTCCTAAATGCGGGCCCCTGTGTGATAGTAATTACAACGCAGCGCGCAAAGTTCAATGACTAAGCTGCACGATAAATCGCGACGCTACTCATGCTGGGTGAGCTTCGCGGTTAACGCACGCAGCGGCGTGTGCAATACCTCATGCAACGCGCGGATCGCTGGAGAGAACTGTTTGCGATGCGGGCAGATAAGGTGCAGCGGCGTGCTTTCGCCCGGCATCTCCGGCAGTACGCGCTCCAGCCTGCCGCCCAGCACATCGTCACACACATCAATCCACGATTTATAAGCGATGCCCATACCGGCGATGGCCCAGCGGCGCGCCACTTCGGCGTCATCACACAGCATGCGGCTTTTCACCGTGATCTGGCGGCGCATGCCATCCTGCGGGAAGGTCCATTTGTCGTACACGTGGCCGCCCATCATAAACAGCAGGCCATGATGGTGCTGGCCGATATCCTCCAGCTGTTGCGGGCGACCGTGACGATCAAGATAATCCGGCGACGCCACCATCACGCGGCGATTATCCTCCGCCAGCGGCAACGCCACGTAGCTGCTGTCTTCCAGCTTGCCGTAGCGAATGGCGATATCCACCGGATCGCGAAACACATCGCTGATCTGGTCGGAAAAGGAGAGCCGCACCGCCAGCGCCGGATGCGCGCGGCAAAAGTCAGTGATCAACGGCAGCAAAATATTGCGACCAATATCCGACGGCAGCGCGATTTTTAGCTCGCCGCTCAGCGCATCTTCATCGCTCTGCAAGCTTTCGGCACCGGCATGCATCAGCGCCAGCATCTCCTGCGCAAAGGGCAGATACTTTTCCCCTTCGGCGGTTAAGCGCAGGCTGCGGGTAGAACGGGCGAACAAGCGGCGATCCAGTTCCCGCTCCAGCCGCTGAATTGCCGCGCTGACCTGTCCGGGCAGTAAATTCACCTCGCGCGCCGCGCGTGAAAAGCTGCCGAGTGCGGCTGAACGCACAAACAGAGTGACATCTTCCAGTCGGATCATCTTCTTATTCATCATGGTAGTCAGCAGGGATTTTCACTCTAAGAGTGAAAGTGTTCACCTGCAACTGGCATTTTTCATTGCGCTGCGGACCGCTATGCTGAATTTACTTCACCAAACCTGCTGATGAATAAGGATCTGCCTGATGAAAGCCATTGTTTATAGCCAAAACGGTTTACCGATTTCCGATGAAAATGCGCTGTATGAGCTTGAGGTTGATAAGCCAACGCCGGGCGCGCGCGATCTGCTGGTAAAAATTCACGCCATTGCGGTGAATCCGGTGGACACCAAAGTGCGCGCCGGTGCGCCAACCGATCAGCCGCGCATTCTGGGTTGGGATGCGGTAGGCGTGGTGGAAGCAGTGGGCGCAGACGTCACGCTGTTCCAGCCGGGCGACGAGGTGTTTTATGCTGGTGATATCACGCGCGCCGGCAGCTATGCCGAATATGGCCTGGTGGATGAACGCCTCGCCGGGCACAAACCGCGTTCACTGAATGACGCCGATGCCGCCGCGCTGCCGCTGACCTCGCTGACCGCGTGGGAACTGCTGTTTGATCGTCTTGAGGTACAAGCCGATGACAACGCCGCGCTGCTGATTATTGGCGCAGGTGGCGGCGTCGGTTCCATATTGACGCAACTCGCCAGCAAGCTAACCAAATTGACGGTGATCGGCACCGCTTCCCGCCCGGAAACGGCGGATTGGGTGCGTTCACTCGGTGCGCACCATGTGATTGATCATTCTCAACCGCTGGGCGAACAGCTGGCGGCGATTGGACATAATGAGGTGCGCTATGTCGCCTCGCTGACGCATACCGACAGCTATTACGATCAGCTGATTGATGCGCTCGCGCCGCAGGGCAAGCTGGCGTTGATCGACGATCCCGAGACGCTGGATGCGGTGCCGCTGAAGCGCAAAGCGATTTCACTGCACTGGGAATTGATGTTTACGCGCTCGCTGTTCCATACCGCCGATATGCAGCGCCAACATGAGATTCTGCAGCGCGTGAGCCAGCTGATTGATGACAAAACGCTGCAAACCACCGCCGGCGAACATCACGGCATGATCAATGCCGCCAATTTGCGCAAGGCGCATGCGCTGATCGAGAGCGGTCGCGCACGCGGTAAGATCGTGCTGAGCGGGTTTTAACCAACTTAACGCAATAAATGATGCAAACCACGCGCAATAAATTGCGCCGCTACGGATATCCGCACACTTGTGTAGCGGCGCGATTTATCGCGCTACAAAGAAAAAGGAATAGGCCATGACACTCAATGATGCAGTCGCTCGTCGTCACACTGTAAAAGCCTTTGAACAAGGTAAAAGCCTGCCGCAGGATGAAATCGAAACCCTGCTGAACGTGCTGCGCAACAGCCCGTCTTCGGTGAACTCGCAGCCGTGGCATTTTGTGGTGGCGTCAACCGAAGCGGGTCGCGAGCAAATCGCCGCATCCACCGATGGCGCCTTTGCCTACAACAGCCCGAAAGTGCGCAATGCCTCGCACGTTATCGCGCTGTGCATGCGCACCGATCTGGATGAAGCGCATTTGCAGAACGTGCTCGATCAGGAAGATGCTGATGGCCGTTACGCCAAGCCGGAAAGCAAAGCGAACAATGACATGGTGCGTCGCAGCTATGTCGATATGCATCGCTATGAATCACGCGATGTGCCGCAGTGGATGGAAAAGCAGGTTTATCTGGCGTTGGGCGGATTGTTGCTGGGCGCAGCGATGTTGGGCATTGATGCCACACCGATGGAAGGTTTCGATCAGCGCGCGCTGGATCAGGCGCTGGGTCTGCGTGAGAAGGGCTTTACCAGCGTGGTGCTGGTGTCGCTGGGTTATCGCAGCGATGCGGATTTCAACGCCGCGCTGCCGAAATCACGTTTGCCACGTGACGAGATTTTTAACTTTATTTAAATATTTCGCGCAATAAATTGCGCCGCTACGGATGGACGCACGTTTCTGTAGCGGCGCGATTTATCGCGCAAGATCAATACGGAAACCGCAACGTAAAGCGGTTCACACCCTGCTCGCTATGCATCTCACAACTTCCCTGATGCAAACGCATAATGCTGCGCACAATCGACAATCCCAAGCCGCTGCTGCCCTGATGATGTGACGCATCGGCGCGCCAGAAGCGATCAAAGATGCGTGCCTGCTGTTCCGCGCTCATTGCCGGGCCCTGATTCTCCACCATCAAAGCGCTGCCCCGATTGAAAATGCGCACGGTGGAATCTCGTTCGCCGTAGCACAAGGCGTTGGCCATCAGATTCGCCAGCGCGCGTTGCAGCAGTTGCGGATCGGCGAGCAGTTCGCCGTACAGCGCCAAATAATCTACGACGCTGTGCGTCTGACTCAGTGCCACTTCAGTTTGGCCGATCAGCGTGCTAATCGGCGTGCGCAGATCGTGCGCCATATCAACAGAAACCTGGCTCAACTGTTGATAACCCCTTTCAAGGCGCCCCAGCATCTGATTGAAAGCCGCCACCAGCGGCTGCAGTTCCGCTACCGCCTGTTCAGGCATTCGCTGCGACAAAAGGCGCACGTCAATCGCATCCGCCTGCGATAGCCAGCAGCATGCCCGCTGCAAGGGTGAGTTTGTTCAATTTCATCTTAATACTCCTGATTTGAAGGTAGGCCATCAGGATATGCAATCGGCTCTGACATCAGCGTGAGCGAGTTATGACAAAAGAATGACATGCGCACTTGTTATATAGAAATGACCTAACGTAATAGGTGGATCTAAAATTTGATAATCAGTATCGTAGACCACAGTTACTATAAGGATATAGGATGCAAAAGTTATGTTTAACAACAGTGAAGTCATCAGTTATCTTCAAGCAAATAAAATTCTCGCAATGAAACTTGACAATGCCGTTGATTCCGTCGGAAAACAGGTGGCGGAACAGGTCAAATCAATCGGTGCTGGTGCTACCCGAGCGTTGTTTTACACGTCCTGTTTCACTGATGAATATAACGATGTATGCCTGCGGCAAAAAAATGAAGATATCCGTTTTCGGGATGGGGTTTACCGACTTCTCAGGCATGGAGATATTGGCTTTGAGATGCTTAAAGTATATTTTGAAGAACTGCTAAAATATAAAACTGCACAGCAATTAGAATACATAAAGAAAAAGCTTATGACGGTTAATGTTCATATTGCTGCAAGTTCACTGACTAACGCAGGTTTTGCTATGGCGGCAGCCAGCGCCGTTCGCATGGGATTAAACCTGAGTATGGAGATCAGCGCGCTGACAGGGCGAATAGCCGGTGGTGTAGTGGGAGCAGCAGCTTTGTATGGTATTGTTCAGAGGGCAGCAGATAGTGCGCACCGCCTTCAAACTCAATATCCCGTCTATTATTCAGCGCTCTATTTACAGAATCTGGAAATGATGTATTTCCTAATTGAACCCGTAATGCAACGCGCGAGTGCCCTGGATGCTCAGTGGGCAACTGAAGAAAATATTGCAGATATCATTACCCGGTTGATTAGGTAACTATGATTAAATTTATAAAAGACTCAATGTGTTCATTAGTTAGGTCGTTAGTATGGATATACGGACCGGCAATATTGACCATTGCCTTTGCATTACTTCAGGCTCATTTTTTTCCAGGAAGTCCAGTTTGGCCTATTGCGGTTTTCTTTATATTCGTGCTGGTCATCGTGGCTCGTTACATAAAATGATGAAGTTTAAAAAACTGTTAACAGATAAGGATATTGTATGTCGACGCCCGCACATTTATGGCTAGAAGATGAAAATGGCTCGCCTATTGTTGGAAGTTGTTTAATCCCACTGAGGTTAGGTTCTATCGAATTAAAATCATTTTCACACGGCATAACCATCCCAGTAGATCCAAATAGGGGAAAATTGACCGCAACGCGAGTCCATCAACCTATCGTGATAGTAAAAGAGTTCGACAAGACAACACCAATTCTTTATCGCGCTGTATGTGAAGGGCGCACACTTAAAAAAGCTACGATCAAGATGTATCGGATTCTTGAATCAGGCATTGAGTCCGAATATTTCAATATCATTTTGGATAACGTTAAAATCACCACGGTTTCGCCTTACCTTGCCCCAAATGGTCAGAGCAACACTCATGTTGAAACATTAGAGTTGCGTTATGAGGCGATCACCTGGAAGTACACGGAAGGAAATATTATTTACCGCGATAGATGGAATGAATACGCTTGCGCGTGACACTATTTCAGTGACCAAAGTTATAAAGTGTATCCAAACTAAGTTTGTTTCCGCATAACGTTCATCTTCGGCATTAAGATTCTCTTACTGCCGAAGATAAAATCGCTTAACCCCTTCTGTTTAATAAGTATTCCCTCTGCATTAAATCCGTAATTTCTGTAGTGAGATCATGTCCACCATGTTATTAACTCTGTATGACGTTGTGAATTTAGCTACCTGCCGGAGATAACAATGAAGAAAAGTTTGTCCTTTGCCTTACTGCTTTCGCTGAGTGCTTTCAGCCACGCTTCATTTGCCCAGCAAACCTTGCGTTTCGGCGTTGATCCGACGTTCCCGCCGTTTGAATCCAAAGCCAGCGACGGTTCTTTGCAGGGCTTTGATATCGATCTCGGCAACGCGATCTGCGCCCAGGCCAAAGTGACGTGCCAATGGGTGCAGATTGGTTTTGATGGCAGCATTCCGGCGCTGCAGGCGAGAAAGTTTGATGCGATTCTTTCGGCGATGTCGATGACGGAGAAACGCCGCGAGCAGGTCGCTTTCAGCGACATGCTTTACGTCACGCCGAGCGCATTGCTTACACCCGCCAAAGCGCCGCTAACGGGAGACATTAACGCGCTGCGCGGCAAAAGAATCGGCGTCGCGCAGGGCACCATTCAGGAAACCTACGCCAAAGCGCAGTGGGCAACCAAGGGCGTGAGTGTGGTTTCTTACCCTAATCAGATGGAGATCTACCCTGACCTGGTGGCGGGACGGCTCGACGCCAGCCTGGCCAATGCGGTTTCGGCAGAACAAGGTTTTCTTAACACGCCAGCCGGCAAAGACTACGTCATCAGTGCCACGCTGGTGGATAAAGAGGTGTTGGGCAATGGCGTGGGCATTGGATTGCGTAAAGACGATGCGGCCAATCTGAAGTTGATCAACAGCGCGCTGGCCGAACTGCACAGCAACGGCACTTACGACCAACTGGCGAAGAAGTACTTCAAATTCAAGGTCTATCCGTAAAAGTCATATGCACGCAAGGTCGCCATTGATGACGACCTTGCCCACCAACCGCACCCACACTCACTCAAAAATCATGACGAACTTACCGCACTACCCAACTCAACGCGCCCGCTTTCTCGCCGCCGTCAAACGGCAAAACGGCGCATTAACGTCCTACGCGCATCCGTTACCCGGTCCGCAGGGCGAGGAACTTTTCACTGACGTAGCGATAATCGGCGATGTCAACGCATCACGGCTGATGCTGGTGATCTCCGGCACGCACGGCGTAGAAGGCTATTACGGCTCCGATTGCCAGATCGCCTGGCTGGATACCTTCAACCTCACGGCGCTGCCGGCGGATACTGCTATCGTGATGCTGCATCAGCTCAATCCGTGGGGCGCGGCGCATTTACGCCGCGTCAATGAAGACAACATCGACCTCAATCGCAACTTTATCGATTTTTCACAGCCTTCACCCGCCAATCCCGATTACGCCGCGTGGCATGGCATTTACCACGGGGAACGTGCCCGCGCCGATAAGCTGTTAGCTGACGCGCTCAACAGCGCCGGTTGGCCGGCGATAAAACGCGTGGTGGAAGCGGGGCAATATGGCGCGGCGGACGGTTTCTTCTTCGGCGGCCAACAGCCAGGCTGGTCGTACCGCACGCTGCAAACCATCATCGCCGATCACTTGTCGCAGGCCAAAACCATCATCAGCTTCGATCTGCACACCGGCGCGGGCGCGTGGGGACATCCGATGCTGCTGTCGATTGCCGAGCAGCGTTTTGCCGCACATGACTGGGGCAAGGAGATTTATGGAGAATGGTTAACGCTGCTGTTCACCGGCGCAGGGCGCGACAGCGAAACCGGCGTGACCGCGACGGCTACCGGCTATGTGTCGCAATTTCTGCTGACGTCGCTACCGAAGACGCAGATTTTGCCGCTGGTGGTGGAGTGCGGCACCTATCCTGGCGAGGAGATGCATCGCCGCGTGCGCGACGATCACTGGCTGCATCTGCAAGGCGATCCAGCCAGTGAAAGCGGGCGGGCGATTAAGCAGGAGCTGGTAGAAGGATTTTGGCCCGCCGACGCTGACTGGCGCGCGCTGGTGGCTTTTCGCACCCAGCAGATTTTTGTGCGTGGCTGGCGGGCGTTAATCGATTTATAAGCGTCCGTAAAACGTCATGCGGGCGGTTTCCGACAGGGCAATGCCTGGCTCGGTGTTATACGCCAGCACCGCAAGCATGCGGGTGATATCGCCTTCGGTTGGCGTAACGCGATGCAGCGAATTGCGCCCACGGAACAGCACCAGATCCCCGGCATCAATCGCCAGCGCTTCCACCGGCTGGCGCTGATCCAGCACCGCCGCCACACCGTCGAAATTCATCTCACCGGCATCGGCATCGCGCAGATCTTTCACATACTGGAACACGGCGCCGGCGCGCGGTTTCTGCACCAGCAGCGTGATGGCGAACGACGAGTTATCAAAGTGCCAGCCCAGTTCCTGGCCGTCGGGCGCGTAGTGCAGATTGATCGACGAAAGCGGATCGGCATACGGATAGAGCGCCTCTTCACCCAGCACATCGCACAGGAAGCTTTTGAACAGTTCATCGTTGTAGAGCTGGCGCAGCGGCGAATCGGCGGCAATCACATCATCGGTGATGCAGCCTTTGGTGCTAATGACATCGCGATTACGCGGATGATCGGCGCTGAAAGCCTCATCTTTTTTCATCAGATAAACGTTGTGTTTGCTGGCGGTGTGATACGCCAGATGGCGCTGCGCATCGCCTTCGGCAATGATGGCCTGCAGCGCAGCGGGCTGCAGGAACTGACGCAAAATTAAAGCGCCGTGCTGATTAAGTTGGTCACGGCAGGTGCGACGCCAGTCGGCATCGGCCAGCGGATGCAGATCGAAACGAATCAAGGCAGACATAGTTTTACTTCTCATGTGTTACAGGTGTGTAAAGACTGTAACTCGCTGATATGTTAATACGTAACGATAAAAATTTAACACCTTGCTAAGGAAACCTTAATGCCCGCCCCATCACCACGTTTGCCCAAAATCAGCGTCATTCAATCCTTCAAAGTGGCGGCGGAACTGGGCAGCCTGGCGAAAGCGGCTGCGCAGCTGGCGTTAACGCCCGCCGCCGTGAGCCAGCAAATTCGCCAGCTGGAAGAGCAATTGGGCAGCACGCTGTTTGTGCGCACACAAAGCGGCGTGATGCTGACGGAGATGGGCAAAGAGTATCTGCGTTATGTCACTGAGGCGTTCGACATTCTGCACCTCGGCCAGCAAAACCTGCGCCATGCGGCGTCGGCACCGCGATTAACGCTCTATTCGCTGCCGGCGCTGGCCTCAAAATGGCTGCTGCCGAACATCGCGCAGTGGCGCGCGCACTGTCCTGAAATTGATTTATCGCTGCACGGCACCCATACGCAAGTGGATTTCAACGCCACGCCAGCCGATTTTGTCATCTGTTTCGGCGAAGATCGCTATCCGCAGCTGGACAAGCAGCTGCTGTTTCTCGATGAGGTGTTGCCAGTGGCGAGCCCGGCGCTACTGCATCGTTTTGCCGGTATGGATGTGTTGCAGCATGCGCCGCTGATTCAGCTCGACTGGGGCAACGAAGGACGTTTCTTACCTGACTGGCGCAGCTGGTTTCAGACCAAAGGCATTGACGATGCGCCGCCGCAGCCGTCGTTCAGTTTCAATCTTACCTCACTGGCGATTGATGCCGCCGTGGCAGGCGCGGGCTTGCTGCTCGGTCAGCGGCGTTTGATTGCCAACGAACTGGCGCGCGGCGAGCTGGTGGTTGTCGATCCGCTTAGCTTGCCGCTCAGCAAACCCTATTTCCTCGTCTGGCCGCAGCGCTCGCTCAGCCAGCCGGGCAGCGCTGCGCTAATCCACTGGCTCACGCAGCTGGCGGGATAATATACCCATTCGTAGCATCGCCCTTTATGGCGACCTGGAAAAGAAAGGGAGTTCACCAATGACCACAGATCTCAACTTCTGGCTCACCGCGTTGGTGGTGGGCAGCACCATTTTGCTATGGGCCAGCGCGCGTTTGCCGGAATACGTTACCGCTTTGCTGTTTTTCACGGCGGCGATGTTGCTAAAGTTGGCTCCTGCCAGCAGCATATTCAGCGGTTTTGCCTCGTCGGCGTTTTGGCTGGTGCTCAGCGGATTTGTGCTGGGCGCGGCGATCCGCAAAGTTGGTCTGGCGCAGCGCTGGGCGAACTGGCTGGTGGTGCCGCTTAGCCAAAGCTGGCCGCGTATGATTGCGGGAACCGTGCTGCTGACTTATCTGCTGGCGTTTGTTATGCCCTCAAATATGGGACGCATCGCGCTGCTGATGCCGGTGGTGCTGGCGATGGGCGAACGCGCAGGAATCAAAGCGGGCAGCCGCGGCAGTATTGGCCTGGCGCTGGCAGTGGGATTTGGCACCTTCCAGCTCTCCGCCAGTATTTTGCCCGCCAACGTGCCGAATCTGGTGCTGAGCGGCGCGGCGGAAAGCGCGTATCAGTTACATCTGCAATGGTTGCCGTGGTGGTTGCTGCATATGCCGGTGGTGGGCGTCGTTAAGGGCTTGTTGATGATAGGTTGCCTGCTGTTTCTGTTTCACGCGCAGCCCAAAGCGGTCCACCAGCGCGACAGCTTAACCGCGCTTAGCCGCAGCGAATGGCGCTTGATTGGCCTGCTGGCGATCACCTTGCTGCTGTGGATGACCGACAGCGTACACGGCTTACCGGCTGCGTGGGTGGGATTGGCAGCAGCCTGTATCTGTTTATTGCCGCGCGTAGGTTTTATCTCCAGCGAGGACTTTGCCAGCGGGGTAAATTTCCGCACCTGCATTTACATTGCCGGGATTCTTGGCGTCGCCACGCTGGTAGTGGATTCAGGCCTGGGACGGATGATCGCCAATGCGCTGCTTAACGTTTTGCCGCTGCACGAACACCCATCCTTCAGCAATTTCGCGGTGCTCAATGCGCTGGTGTCGCTACTGAATTTCGTGCTCACCGCCAACGGCGTACCGGCGATGGTGACGCCGATGGCGCAAGAACTGGCGAACGCGTCTGGCTTTCCGCTGCTCACCGTGATCATGTTGCAGGTGTTTGCCTACGCTACGCCGCTGCTGCCGTATCAGGCATCGCCGGTGGTGGTGGCGATGGGACTCGGCAACGTTCCGGCGAAGGCCGGTTTACAGCTGTGCGCACTGATTTTTCTGCTTAGCGCGGTGTTGCTGTTACCGCTGGATTATCTGTGGTTTCGGCTGCTAGGCTATGCCTGATGTCTTTGCCAGAGATTGCCTATGCCAGCCAATAATGATTGGGTTGATTTTCGTCGTGATGATGAGACCGGAATTGAAAGCGTCAACGCGCACTTTCGCGGACACGCTTACGATCCGCACGATCATGACGAACTGCTGGTGGGCGTGACGCAACAAGGTTTACAGCGCTTCAACTGCCACCGTTCGCTGCACACCAGCACGCCGGGCCGGGCGATTCTGATTGAACCGGGTGCGGTACATGATGGCCATGCGCCGGACGCCGAGGGTTTCACCTACGTGATGCTCTATCTGCCGCAAAGCTGGGTGGCGGAGATGATGCAGCGTCGCGGCTTGGGCGATGTGTCGAATATCGAAGGCGCTTTCCGCCACACGTTGACTGACGATGCGCTGTTAGCCAGCGCCATTCAGCAAGCCTGGTTTGCCGTACATCAGGGTGAAGGGCGGTTGGCGCGCGATCAAAGCCTCGATCATTTGCTCACCCTGCTGTCACGCCATCTGGATACCAAACCCAGCCTGCAGCACAGCGAAGCGATGCGTCAGATGCAGCTGCTGCGCGACTATCTGCACGATTTTATGGCGCAGGATATTGGTCTGGATGAGCTGTCGCGCCTTTCCGGCATTGATCGATTTCGCCTGACGCGCCAGTTCAAACAGGCGTTCGGCCAATCGCCGCATGCCTATCTGGTGCGTTTGCGTTTGCGCAGCGCGCGCGCGTTGCTGGCGCAGGGCATTGAGCCGGTGCAGGTGGCGGCGCAGGTTGGATTTGCCGATCAAAGTCATTTGGGCCGTTGGTTTCAGCGCGCCTATCGCATGACGCCCGCCGCTTATCAACGTCAGTGCACAAACGTTCTATACGCTTCCCCGCCTGCTCTTAGATGATGAGGTTTTCGTTGTCATTGGAGAGTTGTTGCAGATGTTTGATACCAAAATCGCCCTGATCGTACGTGATGATTTAGCCACCTGGCAGCGCCTGAATGTGGTGGCGTTCCTCGCTACCGGCGTGGCGTCCGCCGCCCCCGAGATGATGGGCGAACCCTATGTTGATGCCAAAGCGCGACAATACGGCAACATGGCGGGCCAACCGATGCTGGTGTTTGCCGGGGATTTGGCCGGTTTGCAGCGTGCGCACCGTCAGGGACTGGAGCGCGAGTTAACCATTATTCCTTACGTGGAAGCGATGTTTTCTACCGGCCACGACGCGGCGAACCGCGAAGTGTTTATGGCGGAGGATGCTGATCATTTGAATCTGGTCGGCATTGCGCTGCGCGGCCCGAAGAAGGCGGTGGATAAGGCGATTAAGGGATTGGCGTTGCACGGGTAAAGCACGTTTTCCCTCACACTAACCCTCTCCCGCGGGCGGGAGAGGGAACCGATTGTGCGGCTTAGTAGATGATCATTCGCTCCACCTACTCATTCCCTCTCACGCGGGCGGGAGAGGGCCAGGGTGAGGGCAATACTAAACAAACTTATCCGCCGCGCTCAGCAACAAATCTTCCCGCCCACGCAGCGCCAGCAGCTCCAGCCCAATCGGCAAACCTGCGGCGCTGAATCCCGCTGGAATGCTGATCGCCGGTGCGCCGGTCACCGCTGAAATCAGCGCGTTGCTGCTATCCTGCATCTCACCGTGCTTAACCGGCGCACGGCGCACCACCGGATAAGCCAACAGATTGATCTGCTGCGCGGCGAAAAATTCAGCCAGCTGCAAATACAGATCGCGCTGACGCTGCTGCACCCGCCGGTAACCTTCACTCTCAACGCCCGGATGCTGGGCCCGCGTGGTAAACACCGTTTCCAGCTGAGGATGATAGCGCCCGGACGCCACCACTTCCGCCAGCGTGCGGACCTGCGCCTGCGATTTATCCGCCAGATACGCCGCCAGCGCAGCGGCAAATTCGTAGCCGATGATATTGGCGTCGGCGGCCAACGTCTCCAGCTGCGGATAACTCACCTCACGCGGCGCGAAATCCGCCAGCGCCGCGCGCACCGCCTGGTTAATCTCGCCTTCATCGGCAGCAAACCCTTCCAGCCAGATGCCGATGCGCAGCGGCTCATCGCTCTCCGCAAACTGTTGTCCGCTGAGAATTTCAGACGCTAAACGTAAATCCGCCACCGACCGCGCCAGCGGGCCGGGAATATCCTGAGTTGGCGACAGCGGCACAATGCCGTCAGTGCTGATTGCACCGCGCGTCATGCGCAGGCCAAAAAGATGGTTAAACGCTGCCGGAATGCGCACCGATCCGGCGGTATCGCTGCCGATCGCCAGCGGCACATAACCGGCTGCGACCGCCACGGCGGAACCGCTGCTCGATCCGCCCGGCGAGCGGCCATCAACCCACGCATTGTGGGTAAATCCGCTTAACGACGACGCGCCGGTAATGCCCGCCGCCAGCTCATGCATGGCGGTTTTGCCGATCATAATCGCGCCTGCTTTTCTAAGTCGGGTAACCAGCGGCGCATCGTCGCTGGCGATAACCTCACGCAGCAGCACCGAACCGGCGCTGGTCGGCCAGCCCTGCACTTCGATATTGTCTTTAATCAGCACTGGAATCCCTTCCAGCGGTCCCGCTACCTCGCCGCGCTGACGACGCGCATCGCTGGCGTCCGCTGCCGCTAAGGCTTGTTCGGCAAACAGCCAGGTGATGGCGTTGTAGCGCGGCTGATCCACCTCGGCAATGCGCTGCAGCGCGAAGGTGGCTAACTGGCGCGCGCTCACCCTGTGCTGGGTCAGCGCCTGCTGTAAATCGTTAATCGAAGCGGTGAGATAATCAGCGTATTGCATCAGGTTAAACCTCCAGCGGAATCCATTGCCCGTCGCGCGTGACGCGTCCGCACGCGCTGCCAGTAAAGTGGGTGCTGAACCAGATTGCCTGATGTTGTGCGCACCAGTCCACCACCCGTTGCCGTGAAGTGACCGCCAGCGCTTTATTCTCGCAAAACAGTGAGTTCCAGTGCGGATACTGAAACTGGATGGCATTATGCATCACGTCGCCAGCAAAGATGGCCGATTCACCGGCGCTTTCCAGCACGATCGAGGCATGATCAACGCTGTGACCGGGCGTGGAGAGATAGCGCAGCACGCCAGCAAACAAAGGTGAATTCTGAACGTTGATAGTCTCAAGCTGGCCGCTCCCGATAAGCGGCAGAATGCTGTCGCGATAGAGCTCCTGCGCCGCCGGATTCTGTTGACAGTGCGCCAGTTCCCGCGCCGAGCAGATATAGCGCGCATTCGGGAACATTGGCAGCCATTCGCCATCACGCTGATGCGTATTCCAGCCAACGTGATCGGTATGAATGTGCGTCATCAACACCAGCGTCACTTCCGCTGGATCAACGCCCGCCTGCGCGAGGTTTGTGGCATACGGCGTGTTCAGCTGGTGAAATAATGGCTTGTTGTCGCGATTGCGGCCGTTGCCGGTGGCGGTATCGATAATGATGGTGTGTTCACCGGTGCGCACCACCCAGCTATGAATCGACATTTCGGCGGGCTGCTCAGCTAATTCGTCACTCATTTCCGCGCGATGTGGCGTAAACAGCACGCCCAGCGGGAAGGCGGCGGTTTGTTCGCTTACTTTAGTAATCAGGCATTCGCCGACGCGAATCGTCATCAGGGGCTCCTAAATTTTTTGATGGCAGCGAAGAAGCCTCACTATACTGGCGGCACGATCATTATTTAAATCGATTAGAATCATTCAAAGCATCAACGAAAATGATTTTTCGCGCATCGACCTGAATTTGCTGGTGGTGTTGCTGGTGATGTACGAGGTGCGCAGTGTCACGCAGGCGGCAAATCGGCTCTATCTTGGACAAGCGGCGGTGAGCGCGGCGTTAAAACGGCTGCGCGAGATGTTTGACGATCCGCTATTTGTGCGCGCTGGATCGGCAGCTGCAGCAACAAGGTGTGGCGCGGCGCGTGCGCTATGTGACGCCAAATTTCTCCGCGTTGCCATGCTGCTTAAGCGTTTGCCGCTGTTCGCTACGGTGCCGCAGGGTTTGGTGCCATCCTGGTGCGATTTGTATGACCTGAGCGCCGCGCCAGTGCCGGTCAATATGCCGGATTATGAAGTGTCGCTGCTGTGGCATAACGCGCGCAGCGAAGATGCCGCCAGCCGCTGGCTGCGGGAGAGGCTGCGCGGGCTGATAAAGAGTAAGCCGCTTTGATGAGGTCGCCATAAATGGCGACCTTCACGTTTACCACGGCACCACACGCCCTAAATAATCCAGATAATGAATTCCGCGTCGCCCAGCGTAGCTTTCCATAGTGTTCAGCAAGTTCGGAATGCTCTCCTCAATGGTCAGGCGCGCTTCCGGGCCGCCCATATCGGTGCGCACCCAGCCGGGTGCCATCAACAATAACGTGCGCTCGCCGCCGCTACGTGCGGCGAAGCTGCGCATAAACATATTTAGCGCCGCTTTGCTGCCGCGATACACCTCGTAATTACCGTTGGTGTTGTTGGTCAAACTGCCCTGGCCAGATGACATCACCGCAAGAGTGCCGCTGGGCGTAACGCGATCTTTAAAGGTTTCAATCACCCGCAACGGGCTTAGCGCGTTAGTCACCATCACGCGGGTGAACTCTTCGGTGGAAACATCGGCGATGGTTTCGCGGTCATCATTTTTCACCCCTGCGTTGACGAACAGCATATCGAACTGCCAATCCGCCAGCCGCGTATGCAGCGCTGCGACCTGTTCCGGTTCATTGATATCCACGCTTTCCACCGTCAACTGTGCGGGGAAGCGATCGGCCAGTTGTTGTAAATTTCCTGTCGAGTTTTCACGTCCGGTGGCGACCACCTGATAACCGCGCTGCAGCATGGTTTCCGCCAGTGCCAAACCCAGGCCACGCGATGCGCCAATCAGTAATATCTTCATGTTGTTCTCCACGGTGTTTGCGATAAGAAGAGTGTAGCGCCGGGCGAGGGCAGGCGGAACGCGCAGCACTCGCAGTATTAACCTGCACCAAACGCCTTGTCTCACTGCGCTGAATCGGCGAGGATAGACCGCATGAATGATGCCGACCTGAATCTGTTAATTGCTTTGGATGCGCTGCTGATTGAAGGCAGCGTGATTGGCGCTGCGCGTCGCTTGGGCTTAAGCGAATCGGCGATGAGCCGCACGCTGGGACGCTTACGTGCCACCACCGGCGATGCGCTGTTAGTGCGCGCCGGACGCAACATGGTGCTGACACCTTATGCCGAAGCGATCCGCGAGCGCACGCATCACACGGTACGCGAGGCGCGTGCGGTGTTAAGCCCAACGGCGCAGTCGCTGGATCTGCATCAGCTAGACCGCTGCTTCACCCTGCGCACCAATGAAGGGTTCGTCGAAGCCTTTGGCAGCGCGCTCATCGCTGCCGTGGCGCACCAGGCGCCGCACGCGTGGCTCAGTTTTGTGCCCAAGCCGGAGAAAAGCGCGCGCGATTTGCGCGAAGGCAACATCGATCTGGAGATTGGCGTCCTGGCCAATATGGGCCCGGAGATTCGCCTGCAGGCGCTGTTCCGCGATAGCTTCGTTGGCGTGGTGCGCGCCGGGCATCCGCTCACGCAGCAGTTGGATATTACCCAGTTCGCGGCCTTTGGTCATATCGTGGCGTCACGGCGCGGTGAGCTTGGCGGGCCGATTCACGATGCGCTGCAGCAGGCAGGATTAACCCGCAAGGTGGCGGCGGTGGTAGCGGCATTCTCCAGCGCGGTGGCGCTGGCGCAGGAATCGGATCACATCGCTTTGGTGCCGCGTTCGCTGTTTCTGCATCATCCGTTGATCAAAAACAGCACCCGCTTAGCGATGTTTGAACTGCCGTTCGCTACGCCAGAAATGACCGTGTCACAACTGTGGCATCCGCGACTGGAAAATGACGCGGCGCATCGTTGGTTACGCGGCGTGGTAAAAAATGTTTGTCAGCCGCCGCGCACCGAACCACGCCACACCACATCAGCCTGATACAGCAGGCTTTCGTGCTGCTGTTCACCTTGCGGCGTGAAGCCGGTTTCCTCCTGCTCGGTGTGTATCAACCACTTCACCGCGTCCTGCGCGAACTGCTCAACCGGTTGGGAAAACGTGGTGAGATTGTAGGATGACCAGCCGGCCTGCGCGATGTTGTCGTAACCGATCAAACAGAGATCTTCCGGCACGCGCAGCGCAAAGCGGTGGCGCGCTTCATCCATAAAGCCGCAGGCCACCAAATCGGTGACGCAAAACACGCCGTCGGGTCGCTGATGACGCGTCAGCAAGCGGTGCGCCAGAATCTGCCCGCTCTCGTAAGAGGTGGTACCAAAACGTTCGATGGTCACGGTTAATCCCGCCCGTTCGGCCGCCAGCACAAAGGTGTCTTCGCGCTTTTTCAGGCTCGGCGTGCCCGCCAGCGAATTGGCAAACGCCAGATGCTGACAACCGGCGCGCTGAAACGCCATTACCGCCGTTTGCGCGGCGCTTTCGGCATCGAGATTGATGCTCAGCGAGCCCGGCAACGCTTCATCGCGGTTGATCAAAATGATGCGCTGACCGTGTTTATAGCATTGGCGCGTGATGGTGCGATCCGGCATGCCGGAGAGAATGATTGAGGCATCGGCGCGGAAATTAATCGCCTGCTGCAGCGCCGCCGAAACGCTGTTATCCGAGCGATCGGTGTTGATCAGCATCGCCACTTTGCCTGCTTCCTGCAAAAACTGCGTCAGCCAGCGCACCAGACTGGCGCGATAGGGCGTGGCGATTTCCGAGACGATCAGGCAGACAATGCTGCTGCGATTGCGCACCAGACCGCGCGCCAGATGATTGACGTGATACCCCAACTCTTCCGCCGCCTTCATCACCCGTTCTCGCGTTGCCGGTGACACGCTGGCGCCCGGCGTAAACGCGCGCGACACCGCTGAGCGCGATACGCCCGCGCGTTCAGCGACATCCTGCGCGCTCACCACCGCTTTCTCATGCTGCATGTTCAACACCTCTTCACAATCTGGCTGCAACTGAGTCTGCCTCAGATTGCAAAGCTGTGCAAACCGCTTTAGATCTCATTTGTTGCATTTTTGTGACATCGCCTAACAATTGCGCAGCGTGGTGTTTGACAGGACATTTCTTGTTCATTACTACTTTGCACACACGTGCAAGAAAAGGTGCCAATGAAGCACCAACCCTACAATCCAGGAGAACACTATGCGAGTCACCTCAATGGCCATCGCGCTATCCCTCTGTTGCACTGCCATACCTTTTGCCGCTTCGGCGGCGGGCAATCTGAACATGGTCTGCTCCGCCGATGTGGTGGTGTGCGAGCACATGACCAACATCTTCAGCAAGGCACATCCGGATATCAAAGTCAGCATGGTGCGCCTCTCGGCGGGCGAAGCTTATGCACGCCTGCGCAGCGAAGCACGCAATCCGCGCACTGATATCTGGTGGGCGGGCACCGGCGATCCGCATATGCAGGCGGCGGAAGAGGGGCTGACGCAGCCGTACAAATCGCCGCTGCTCGATCAGCAGCAGGATTGGGCGCAGAAGCAGGCGGAAAACTCCCATTACCGCACGGTGGGCATATACGCCGGCGCGCTCGGTTGGGGTTACAACACCAAATTACTGGCGTCGAAAAAGCTGAAAGAGCCGAAATGCTGGGCCGATTTGCTGGACCCAAGCTTCAAAGGAGAAATTCAGATCGCCAACCCGAACTCGTCGGGCACGGCGTACAACACGCTGGCGACGCTGGTGCAGATCATGGGTGAAGATCAGGCCTTTGATTACCTGAAAAAACTCAACGCCAATATTTCGCAGTACACCAAATCCGGCTCGGCGCCGGTGAAATCGGCGGCGCGTGGCGAAACCACCGTTGGCATTGTGTTTATGCATGATGCGGTGGCGATGGAAGTCGACGGTTTCCCGATCAAGACCGTCGCGCCCTGTGAAGGCACCGGCTATGAGATTGGCTCAATGTCGATTGTTAAAGGAGCGCGCAATCTCGCTAACGCCAAAGTCTGGTACGACTGGGCGCTGAGCGCCGAAGCGCAATCGCATATGAAAGAGGCCAAATCCTTCCAGCTGCCGTCGAACCGCAACGCGGAGATTTCAGAGTACGCGCCGCGCTTTGAGAACATCAAACTGATCGATTACGACTTCAAGACCTTCGGCGATTCGGCCAAACGTAAAGCGTTACTGGGACGTTGGGATAAAGAGATTGGTGCCAGCGCGCAGTAACAGAATTTGCGCACACCGTAGCGGCGCAATTTATTGCGCGTTGTTCGTCGGTGCATGCGGTTCGAATGTTGAAAAGCAAAAACGCGCGAGAAATCGCGCCGCTACGCATACGTGCACGCAATGACGTTTTGGGGGATTGGATGAATGCAAATAATCGTCGTCTGACAGGCGCGCTGCTCATCGGCGCAGTGGCGTTACTGCTGCTGCCGTGGTTCAGCCTGGAAGCCGGTTTCTTCAGCCGCGGCTGGTTAACCAGCCTGTGGAGCGATAGCGCCAACGCGCCTGCGTTGTGGCAAGTGGGCGAACATCCGTGGCTCATCATCGCCATCGCGCTGTTTGTGCTGTGCGCTGGCTGCGGCCTCCTGCCGGGCGCGGCGCGCAGCCGTTTGCTGCTGCTGTTCAGCGCACTTGGCGTGCTGTTCCTCATCATCGAAGGTCACGCCATTGGCTACAGCGGCTGGAGCTGGCTGTGGCTGGAAAACCGCTTCGGCACGCTCGCATCCGGCCAGCCGGCAATGGGCGCAGGTGCGCTGCTGTTGCTGACCACTTTTCTGCTGCTGTTCTCCTTCGCGCTGGCTGAACGCGGCGTGATGAAAGGCGACGCCTTTGTGGTGGCGTCGCTGGTGCTGCTCACCGCGCTGGTGAGCATCTTTGTGCTCTATCCGGTGCTGAGCATGTTTGTGGTGTCGGTGCAGGACGTAGACGGCAGCTTCAAACCGGATGGCTTAATCAGCAACATTCAGGATCCGTCGATCTGGAGCTTGTCCTGCTTGTCGGGCGGCACCTGCGGCACCGCATGGCGCACGTTGTGGCTGGCGCTGATGACTGCCGCCGGATCAACGCTGCTCGGTTTGGCGTTTGCCTTAGCCGCTACGCGCACGCCGCTGCCTTTTAAGAAAGCACTGCGCATGCTGACCATTCTGCCGATCATCACGCCACCGTTTGTCATTGGTCTGGCGCTGATCCTGCTGTTTGGTCGCTCCGGCGTGGTAACCGAACATCTGGCGGCGCTGTTTGGCATCGAACCGGGCCGCTGGCTGTATGGCTTAACCGGCATCTGGATTGCGCAGGTGCTGTCGTTTACGCCGATCGCGTTTCTGGTGCTGATTGGCGTGGTGGAAGGTGTTAGTCCGTCGCTGGAAGAGGCATCACAAACGCTGCGTGCCAATCGCTGGCGCACCTTTACGCGCGTCTCGCTGCCGCTGATGGCGCCGGGTTTAGCCAACGCTTTCCTGATCAGCTTTATCGAAAGCATGGCCGATTTTGGTAATCCGATGGTGCTGGGCGGCAGTCACGGCGTGCTCTCCACGGAGATCTTCTTCTCGGTAGTTGGCGCGCAGAACGATCCAAGTCGTGCGGCGGTGCTGGCGATGATTCTGCTGTGCTTCACGCTGACGGCCTTTGTGCTGCAGCGCTGGTGGCTCGGCGGTAAAAACTTCGCCACCGTCACCGGCAAAGGCGACGGCGGCAAACATGTGCAGCTGCCGCGCGTGCTGCGCTTTGGCGTGTACGGCATGGTGATTCCGTGGGGCCTGTTCACGCTGGTGATCTACGGCATGATTGTGGTCGGCGGGTTTGTGCAGTCGTGGGGATTGAATGATGCGCTGACCATCGAGCATTACGTGCGCGCCTTCGGCGTCAGCTTCAGCGACGGGCATCTGCTGTGGAGCGGCGTGGCGTGGAACTCGTTCTGGACCACGCTGGAGATCGCGCTGATTGCCGCGCCGCTGACGGCGATTGTCGGCCTGCTCACCGCATGGCTGATTGTGCGGCAGAAGTTTGCCGGTCGTCAGACCTTCGAGTTCCTGCTGATGCTGAGCTTCGCCATTCCCGGCACGGTGATCGGCGTGAGTTATGTGATGGCCTATAACCTGCCGCCGCTGGAGATCACCGGTACCGCGATGATCCTGGTAGCCTGCTTTGTGTTCCGCAACATGCCGGTCGGCGTGCGCGGCGGCATCGCAGCGATGAGCCAGCTGGATAAAAGTCTGGATGAAGCGTCATTAACGCTCGGGGCCAACAGCTTCCGCACGCTGCGCAAAGTGGTACTGCCGCTGCTGAAACCCGCCATCAGCGCCGCGCTGGTCTATGCCTTCGTGCGTGCCATTACCTCAATCAGTGCGGTGATCTTCCTCGTCAGCGCGCAATACAACATGGCAACCTCTTACATCGTCGGGCTGGTGGAAAACGGCGAATACGGTGTGGCGATTGCTTACTCAACCGTCTTGATTGTGGTGATGCTGCTGATCATCGGCATGTTCCAGTGGCTGGTGGGCGAACGGCGTTTGCGCCGCGTGGCCCGTCCGGTCGATATTGCGGTGCCGCCCGCAACAACCTCATTAACGCAGGAGAGAGCCGTATGACACGCGTAACCGCTGGATCTGTGGTGTTTGAACACGTCTCGAAACGCTTTGCCGGTTTTGATGCCATTCCCGATCTCTCGCTGACGGTGGAGCCCGGCACGCTGGTAACACTGCTGGGTCCATCCGGCTGCGGCAAAACCACCACGCTGCGCCTGCTGGCCGGGCTCGAGCATCCCAGCGCCGGGCGCATCTTGATTGGCGGCAAAGATGTCACCAACTTGCCCGCCAACGAGCGCGACGTGGCGATGGTGTTTCAGTCTTACGCACTGTTCCCGCACATGAGCGCGCTCGACAACATCATGTATGGCTTGCAGTCGTCGGGTATGAATAAGCGTGAAGCGCAGGACCGCGCGCGCGAAGGGTTGAAGCTGGTGGGCCTCGAACATCAGGGCCAGCGATTGCCGTCTGAGCTCTCCGGCGGGCAGCAGCAGCGCATTGCGGTGGCGCGCGCGCTGGTACTGGAGCCGCAGGTGCTGCTGCTGGATGAACCGCTCTCGAATCTCGATGAGCGTTTGCGTCGCCGGGTGCGCACCGATATCCGCGATCTGCAACAGCGGCTCGGCTTCACCGCGGTGTACGTCACGCACGATCAGGAAGAGGCGCTGGCGGTCTCCGATAAGATTATTGTCATGAAAGAGGGGGATATTGCCCAGCAGGGCGCGCCGGAAAGTCTTTATCACGCGCCGAACTCGGTGTTTATCGCCGACTTTATGGGCGAGGCCAATATCCTGCCATGCGAAGTGGAGCAGCTTGATGGCAGCGAAGCGCTGGTGCGACTCGGCAGCCAGCGCTATCGCGTGCGCGGCAACGGCCTGAAAACCGGCGCAGCACAGCTGTCGGTGCGACCGCAATTCATCACCCTGCGCGGAGAAGGCGCAGGTGCACTGCGCGGCGAAGTGACGCACAGCACGTGGCTCGGCGACCATATCGAATATGAAGTCGCCACCGAATTGGGTTCACTGTTTATTGTCGATGCCGAGATGGAGCAGCAGTTGCCGCTGGCCTCGAACGTCGCGATTGATTTTAAACCTCAGGGTTTGGCCCTGATTGCCGGTTAATGTAAGGATGGATGATGAGTGAATTAGACAATGACCCGCTGTTATCGCGCCTGATTCTGGCGGAGAAGGTGGCACGCGCCGGCGGCGCGAAGGCACTGGAGTATTTCCATCAGCGTGAAACCTTGGTGGTGGAGACCAAATACGATTTGCAGGATGTGGTGTCGCGCGCTGACCGCGAAGTGGAGCAGATGATCGACCAGCAAATTCGCGCGCAGTTTGCCGACGACGGTTTCCTCGGCGAAGAGTACGGATTGCAGGAAGGTTCATCGGGTTATACGTGGGTGGTCGATCCGATCGACGGTACCAGCCCGTTCCTTAACGGCATGCCGAACTGGTGCGTGTCCGTGGCGGTGCTGCATGACGGCGTGCCGGTGATTGGCGTGATTTTCGCGCCCACTTATCAGGAGTGCTACGTGGCGGCGATGGGTCAGGGCGCCACGCTCAACGGCAAGCGCTTGCAGGTGGATGCGTCGCGCACGCTGCAAAATCATGTCACCGGTTTTGGTGCCAACAGCCACGTCAGCCCGGATGAAGTAGGAAAAATCCTCGCCTCGCTGCTGGCGGCGGGTGGGAATTTTATTCGCATTGGGTCCGGCGCATTGATGCTGGCGTGGGTCGCGGCTGGGCGCGTGGTCGGTTATTACGAACCGTACATGCATGCGTGGGATTGCCTGGCCGGTTATTGCCTGGTGAAAGAAGCGGGCGGCTGGTATCACCCGTTCAATACCGAAGGTGAACGATTGTTGAAAGGCGCACAGGTATTGGCGGTTGCGCCAGGCGCGGAAGCGGATTTGAAGCGGATTGCCGGGTTGTGATGTTGGTTGCGGTCGCCATTGAATGGCGACCTTCTATCAAACCAGAATAAATTCCCGGTAACCCGACCAAATCACATAGATGGCGAAATAAACAAAAATCAACGCCGAAGCAAGATAGGAATACTTCAACAAACGCTGCCCCAGCAGCTTGCCGCCCATGCTCCCTACCAGGCACAGCACGCAGGTCCACACTACGCCCGCAATAAAGAAGCCGCCAAGAAACGATGAGGTTGCCGCCGCGCTGCCGTGTCCCATGCGAGAAATCAACGCACCGCCGACGCTGGCAAACCACAAAATTGCAGTCGGCGATGACATCGCCAGCATCACGCCACGACTGAACTCGCGCAGCAGCGATCGATAGGGCTGTTGTTCGGTTTCCGGCAGTGCAGCCTGCTTTTGCAACGCCGCATACAGCATTTTCCCGGCAAACCACAGCAGCATCACACCGCCGCCAATCCACAATACCCAGCGCACGGCGGTGAATTGCAGCACTATCGCCATGCCCGCCAGCGCCAGCACCGCATAGATTAAGTCACCAATGCAGGTGCCAATCCCCAACCAAAAACCGTGAAAATAGCCGCGCTGCATCGCCAGCGTGATCATGGCGATATTGGCGAGACCAATATCAAGGCATAACGACAAACTCAGCAGAAAACCATTTGAAAACTGCAGCATAGCAACGTCAGCATCCCTGGCATGTTAATAGGGCTGTATTAAAGCATGCAGGAAAACGCAGTAATAATAAGAATTACGCATTTGTGCTATTCCGGCTGCCACGTTTGGAGGTAATCGTGCTCTACCGGCGGATAAATCCCCGATAATGTGAACACGATCACGCCTGTTCGCCGCGAATCAAAGCAACCCCACTATAGTCGTTATGCGGCCTGCAGCATTAGCCGCAATCACAATAAAAAATCCAACTCTGCGAACGATTTTTATAAAGAACATTCCGATTATGGTGGGTACCACAATGAAAAATCACAATAAAACGGTGTCTGGCGGTATGGCGTCACGTTTAAGCGTGGCATTATCGCTAGCTGTTTTCACATTAGCGGGAAGTGCAATGGCAACTGCAGCGGAACATCATAACCAAACGGCTTTAGTGGGCACATGGACCAGCATCCCGGATGCGCCGTTAGTGCAAAATCCAGGTCATCCCAGCGAAGGTTTATACCGTTTGAAGGTCAATAGCGACGGCACGCTGACGCCGCTCGATTTCATCAAAATGAAAAGCCCATCGTGGATTGTGAAATCGCACGATGGACGTTTTGCCTATACCACTAACGAAGAAAACGCCGGTGCCGTCACTGCACTGGCGATTGATCACGGCGGCGAAGTGCGCGTGATTAACGCGGTGGATAGCCACGGCCAGCAGCCGACGCATGCCACCATTAGCCCGGACGGGAAATTCCTGTTTGTCGCCAACTACTCGGTGGCTAAAGGCGGTGCCAGCGTGGCGGTATTCCCGATTCATCACGACGGTTCGCTCGGCGAGCAGGTACAGAATTTCCCGTTCGCCAGCGGCAGCGGGGCAGTGAAAGATCGTCAGGATAGCGGGCATGCGCACTCCACCACCTTCACTCATGATGGCAAATACCTTTACGCTGCAGATCTCGGCGGCGACAAACTGCACGCTTATGCCTATCACGCGGGCAACGCTCAGCCGCTGCAAGCGGATACTTCACGCGATGTCACCTTCCCGGCCGGATCGGGCCCGCGCCACATGGTGTTTTCACTGGATGGTAAACACGCCTATGTCATTACCGAAATGGCCGGTGAAGTGGTGGTGTTTGCGGTTAAGGACGATCGTCTGCAGCAGCAATCTAGCGTCAAACTGAATACGGAAAACAGCAGCGCCGAGTATCGCAGCGGCGGCGGCATTATCCTCAGCCCGAACGGCAAATTTGTGATAGCCGCTAATCGTGGATCGGATAACAGCTTAGTGGTGTTCCGCATTGAGCAGGATGGTTCACTGGGATCGCCGGTGCGCTATAAAGCGGATGGCATTGAACCGCGCGCTTTCGCCTTTGATGCCAGCGGCAAATACCTTTATGTGGCGAACGTGTTTACCAATAACATCACCCTGTTCCATTTCGATGAACAGAGCGGTGTGCTGAAAGCCGCGGGTGAAGTGGCGAAGATTGCCACGCCGACGGATATTAAGTTTTTTAATTGAGTGTTATTGAGGTCGCCATGAAGGGCGACCTCGCACCTAATTGGTGCCCATTGCCATTTAACAGTGCGCACGTTGTCGTAGCGGCGCGATTTATCGCGCAATGAATCGCGCCGCTACGTGAATGTGCAGAGTCTAATTAATTTGGCCCACTTCTTGCTTTATTAAAAACAACGCCCCAACGATGTGGCAACCCTCTTTTCAATGCAGACAGCGCCGTCTGTAGATCGCTTTTATTCTCTCCGGCCTCCCGGAAACACTCCTGTTTGATCCTTCTCTTTTCAAGAGGTTGCTATGGCTATTAGTCGTCGTTCATTTATCCAGGGTTCAGCCGTTTCGGCATTAGGCTTGGCTGCAGGCGTTGCGCCTCAATTCTCTTTCGCCGCCGACAGCAAAGACGCCATCAAAATCGCCAGTATTCTCGACTTATCCGGCGGGCTCGATATTTACGGTAAGCCGATGTCGAACGCCATTAATCTGGCGGCAGAAGAGATTAACGCGGCGGGTGGTTTATTAGGTCGACCGTTGCAGGTGATTAATTACGATGCGCAATCCAATATGCAGCTTTATGCGCAATATGCGCAGCAGGCGGCGCTGAAAGATAAAGTGGCGGTGGTGCATGGCGGTATTACCTCGGCCTCGCGTGAGGTTATTCGTCCGGTATTGGATCGTTTTCGTTCACTCTATTTTTATCCGGCGCAATATGAAGGCGGCGTGTGCGATCGCAATTACTTCTCATCCGGTTCTACGCCAGCACAAACCGTGGAAAAGCTGGTGCCTTACGCGGTGAAGAAGTGGGGCAAAAAAGTCTACGTGCTGGCGGCGGATTATAACTACGGCCAAATCGTCTCGGCGTGGGTGAAAAAGTCGGTGCACGATAATGGCGGTGAAGTGGTAACGGTTGAATTCTTCCCGCTGGATGTTACCGATTTTGGTGCGGCGATCTCTAAAATCCAGAGCGCCAAACCCGACATGGTGTGGTCAGCGCTGGTCGGTGGCGCGCACATCTCCTTCTATCGCCAGTGGCATGCGGCTGGTATGAGCGGCAAGATCCCGATTGCCTCCACGGTGTTTGGCGGCGGCAACGAACATATCATTCTGTCGCCGGAAGAGAGCAACGGCATTCTGGTTGCCGCCAACTATATGCAGGAAATCCCCTCACCGGAAAACAAAGCTTTCGTTGAGCGATTCCATGCGCGCTACGGCGCCAATACGCCGTACATCAGCGACCTGGCGATGGGCGCTTATCAGGGCATGTTGATCTGGGCGGAAGGGGTGCGCAAAGCGGGCGATATCGAGCGCATGAAGGTGATCGAGGCGCTGGAGTCCGGCGTCACGCTGACCTCGCCGAGCGGCAAGCTGAGCGTGGATCCGGCCACGCATCACTGTTCGCTGGATGTGCATATCGCCGAAGTGGAAAACCATCAGATGAAAATTCTGCAAACCTTCACCGATCAAGCGCCGGTGGATACCGCGATGGTGTGCGATCTGAAGAAAAACCCGCGCGATACCAAACAGTATCAAATTGAGCTGTGACAGGAGCCGCTATGGATCTGTTCATTATCTACGCCATTGAAGTGCTCAATGCCATCGCCGTGCTGGTGATCATGAGCGTCGGGCTGGCGGTGGTGTTCGGCATGATGAAAATCGTCAATATGGCGCACGGCGAATTCATGATGCTTGGCGGCTACAGCGCCATTCTCGCCACCAATCAGTGGGGCGTGCCGATCTGGATCTCGATGCTGGTGATTGCGCCGCTCACTGTGGGGGTGTTTGGCGCGGTGATTGAGCGCGTAATTATCCGTCATCTGTACGGGCGGATGATCGACACCATGCTGGCGACATGGGGGCTGAGTCTGGCACTGATTGGTGCCGCCACCATGCTGTTCGGCAATACCACGCTGGGCATCAGTTCACCGCTGCCCAGCGTCAGCATCGGCAGCTACAGCACCAGCGGTTATTCGCTGTTCATGATTGTGTTTGCGATCGGCTTGCTCGGCGCGCTGTGGTTGCTGTTGCGCTTCACCACTTTAGGTTTGTGCGCGCGTGCCACCATGCAGAATGCGCGCATGGCGGCGGCGCTCGGCAGCAATCCGGGCAAAATCTACAGCCTGACGTTTGGCCTGGGCGCAGCGCTGTCGGGTTTAGGCGGCGCGCTGTTAGCGCCGATTACCGGCGTGATCCCGACCATTGGCGTCAGCTTTATCGCCAAAGCCTTTATCACGGTGATTGGCGGTGGTAGCGCCATCATCGCCGGAACGCTCTCCGCCTCGACGTTATTCGGCACCATTTCGCAGCTGGTGACCTACTTCTCCACGCCGGTGTTTGGTGCCGTCGCGCTATTGCTGAGCGCCATTGTGCTGCTGCGCTTGCTGCCGCAGGGCATCACCGGACGCTTCTTCAGGAGATCGCTGTAATGAAACTGTTCTCGGAAAAGATCCAGATTATCGTCATCTCACTGGCGATGGTGCTGGTGGCGCTGTGGCTGTCAGGCGCGATTGAGCTCTACACCTTGCTGTCGCTGACGGTGTTTCTGGTGATGGGTTTGTTGTCGCTCAGCCTGGCATTCATCTGGGGCTACGGCGGCATCCTGTGCTTTGGTCAGGCGGCGTTTTTCGGTTTAGGGGCCTACACCTATGCGATTTGCGCTATCAACTGGGGCGATTCGACCTGGGCGGTGGTGATGGCGGTGCTGCTGCCAACGTTGTTCTCGCTGTTGCTCGGCTATGTGATTTTTTATGGCGGCGTCAGCGATGTCTATCTCGGCGCCATCACGCTGGCGGTGAGTCTGGTGCTGTTTAACTGGGTCAACTCCACCTCCGGCAGCGAATACCACATCGGCGAGGCGTTGCTGGGCGGCTTTAACGGCATTCCTTCGGTGCCGACGCTTAACCTGCCGTTCCAGCCGGAGGCGATCTTTATGGTCACCGCCGGATGTCTGGCGCTGTGCTACGCCTTGCTGAAGTTCGTGCTGCTGAGCCGTTTTGGCAAAACCGTGGTGGCGATCCGTGAGAACGAGCAGCGCGCCGGATTGCTCGGCTACAACGTGCCGGCGCATAAATTGGCAACCTTCGCCATCGGCGCGGCCATTGCCGGACTGGCGGGCTGTTTGTACGTCAACTGGGGCGCCTTTGTTAGTCCCGGCGTGTTTAGCATCAGCCAGTCGGCGCAGATCATCATCTGGGTGATTGTCGGTGGCCGCGGCACGCTGCTGGGTCCGGTGATCAGCTGCGTGCTGTTGCAGTGGATGGTGACGCGGCTGGGTGCGCAGCAAACCGTGGATGTCAACTTAGTGCTCGGCGTGATTCTGGCGGTGTTTGTGTTGCTGATTCCAGGCGGCATTCTGCCAACGTTGCAGCGCCTGTGGCGGCGCAAGCGTCCCGCCGCGCCTGCCAGCCGCGCGCAGGTCAGTGAGGTGAAACCATGACGGCCAACGTGTTACTGGAAACCCGCAAAATGGGCGTCAGTTTTGGCGGCGTGCATGCGGTGAAAGAGGTGGATTTCACCCTACGTGAAGGTGAGTTGCGCTGCCTGATCGGCCCTAACGGCGCAGGCAAAAGCACTTTCTTCAAGATGCTGAGCGGCCAGGTCACGCCGACGCGCGGCGAGTGCCGCTATCGCGAACAGGTGATCTCCGGCAAACGGCCATGGGAAATCGCGCGTTTGGGGATTGGCATTAAAACTCAGGTGCCGAGCGTGTTCGAAGGCTTAAGCGTGCGGGAAAACCTGTGGCAGGCGGCAGCAAATAAGCTGGCGAAAGCGGCGCTGCCGGCGGCGATAGAACAGGTGCTGGAGGATATCGGTCTGGTCGATCTGCAACATGCGGTGCTCTCGGAACTGGCGCACGGTCAGCGGCAGTGGGTGGAGCTGGGGATGATCCTGATCTCCAAACCGCAGCTGGTGCTGCTGGATGAACCGGCGGCGGGTATGACGCATCAGGAAGTGCGCAAAACCGCGCAGCTGATCAAGGCGATTAATCAGCAGAGCACGGTGGTGGTGGTGGAACACGACATGGAGTTCATCAGCATGATTGCGCAGCAGGTGACGGTGTTTAACCAGGGCGCGGTGCTGGCGGAAGGCAGCTTCCGCGAGGTGACGCAAAATCCGCGGGTGAAAGAGGCGTATCTCGGCAATCTGGAGATTAAACATGCTTGAAATTAAAGAGATGGTCTCGGGCTACAACAAGATTCCGGTGCTGAACTTATCCGAGCTGTTTGTCGGCGCGAAGTCGTTTACCGGCGTGCTGGGCCGCAACGGCATGGGCAAAACCACGCTGCTGCGCACCATTATGGGCGAACTGCCGGCCTGGCAAGGCCAGATCGCGCTGAACGGCATCGATATTACCCGTTATCAGGCGCACCAGCGGGCGGTGGCGGGCATCGGTTTTGTGCCGCAAGGCCGACAGATTTTCCCGCAGCTGACGGTTGAGGAAAATCTGCGCATGGGCTGCGTGAAACATTTTTCCCGCGCCGGAGAGATTATCGAGCAGATGCTGGCGTATTTTCCGCGCCTGAAACGCCTGCTGGCGCAGCCCGGCGGTGCGCTATCAGGCGGCGAACAGCAGCTATTGGCGCTGGCGCGCTGCCTGTGCGGCCAGCCGCAGCTGGTGCTGCTGGATGAGCCAACGGAAGGGATTCAACCGAATATCTGCGAGGAGATCATCGAGACGTTACGACGGCTGCGGCATGAGATGGATATTTCGATCATTCTGGTGGAGCAGGATATCGAGTTTCTATACGCGCTCTCTGACCAGATTCATGTGATTGAAAAGGGGCAGATTGTGCAGAGGATCGATCCGAAAACCCAGTCGAGCGCTAGCGTGGCGGAGCAGTTTTTGGGGTTTCATGCTTGAGTTGTTTTGCAATTGCCCTCACCCTAGCCCTCTCCCGCAGGCGGGAGAGGGGACAGATTGAGCGGGCTCGTATATGGCAGTGTCTCCCTTTCCCTGTGGGAGAGGGCCGGGGTGAGGGCATCAGCGCGCAGCGGACATTGTCCGCCCTGACACAGCACCCGGCAGCATCAGCAAAGCGTTAACGCATCCGCTCGCTTACTGTGAGCTTTCCTCATTCAGGATGCGCATAGGGTGAACCATGACTGAACAATCATTACTGGCAACGCTTTCTGGTGTCCGGCTGCATATTTTCCATCCTGATTCACAGAGCGTGCGCGCGTTTTGCGCCTCGCTGACGCAGCTGGGCTGTCACGCGCAGCACAGCTGGCCGCCTGCCGCGTCACTTTCCACGGATACGCAGCTGCTGCTGGTGGCGATCGATATGCATCAGCAGCCACTGTTAACCCCGCTGTTTATCAGTGCGCGCGAGAGGGATATTCCCATCATCGCGCTGGCGGATAGCCACAACGCACGGCTGTTTCCGCTACTGCTGCAACTCCAGCCGAATGCCATCGCTGCGCGTGAGCTCAATCCGTTTGCCTTGATTGTGCAAATGATTGGCACGCTAAAAACCGTGCGTCATCAGCAGCGGTTGCGTGCGGTACAGCAGGCGCGTCAAGCGCGTAATGAGCGACTGGCGCAGGCCAAAAGCGTGCTAATGCAAACCTTCGGGCTGGATGAATCGGGGGCGTACCGCTTGATGCGCCGTGAAGCGATGAACACGCGCAGCAGCATGGAATTCACCGCCGAGCGCGTGATCACCACGCTACAAAAGTAGCGGCGCGTCCGGCTGCCGTAACAGGCTGCTGGGCGTATAACCAAAGGTTTTGCGGAACGCCAGGCTGAAGTGCGACATATCGCTGAAGCCGTGATCCAACGCCACCTGGGTGACATTGCGCGCTTTGCCTTCGGCGAGAATGCGATGACACGCCTGCAATCGCTCCTGCCAGAGAAAGTTCATCGGCGTGGTGCCGTGGGCGGCAAACACCCGGCTGATAGTGCGCGGAGAGACGTGATGCGCATTGGCGATCTGCGCCACCGACAGCTCTGGCTCCTGCAGGTTGTGACGCAGAAAACTCACTACGCGTGAGTAAAGATCCGGCTTCAGCGCCTCTTCGCTGTGCTGTAAATTGACGCTCACCGAAATCATATTCAGCAGCGTGTTGGCAAACTGCTCGGCCAGAAACGGGTTCTCGCGGTCGGGATTAAACACGAACGCTTCCTGCAGCAGCAGCTTGAGCGATGCCATGCCGGGGCGCGTGAGATCCAGCGTTTTGCCCGCCAGTTTGGCGGTGGCAGGCGCTTCCTTCTCCATGATGTGACGTGGCAGATGCACGATATTGATCGCCACCTTCTCCATCGTAAAATCAAACGGCGTGGCAGCATCGTAAATCACCACATCGCCGGCGCTGACGCGTGATTGATGGCCATTCTGCCGCAGCGTGCCGCTGCCGGCGCAGACGTAGCCCAGATAGAAATCGTGATTAGGATGGCGGCGGATACATTCTGCTGTGCGTTGCCACATCAGCGCGGTATGCGATACGTGATTGGCAATATCCATGTGACCGAGCATCGAATAGGCAAAGCTGCCGGAAAAAGTGCCTGAATGCATCTGTCGCGCTTGGGCGTTGATCAGCCGCGAGCACACCGCATCACGCCAGGCATCGAAGCGATGACGGTTATCGAGATCGTCGGTGGTGAAAAGCTCTTTCATATCAGCATCCCCTAAACATGGCGAAAAAGGGCGGAAGTCAGGAAGTTGAAGCAAGTTTCAGGCCATGAGCGGGTGAAATGACCGCCCCGAAGCTATCGGGGCGGCAAACGACGCAGATTTACAACGCAGGATGCTGATTATGCCAGTCGGTGACCTGCTGGAAGGCCCACGCGCCCTGAATCATGGTGGTTTCAGCGAAATGTGCTGCCACCAGTTGGAAGCCAATCGGCGCGCCGCCTGCGGTTTTGCCGCACGGCAGGGTGATGGTGGGATGACCGCTGGCATCGAATGCACTGGTATAGCGCAGCACGCCGTTAAACAGTGCCTGATCGGTACCAAAACGGGTCATGGTGTCCCAGGTCAATCCGGCATACGCGGTAGCCGGTGCCAGAATCAGATCAACCTGAGTAAAGAGCGCGGAGATATCGCCGCGCAGCGCCGCACGGCTGAGTAGCAAACGTTGATACTCCAGCGCGGTGACGCTGTGACCGAGATCCAGCAGACCAGCCAGGCCCGGACCGTAGTGATCTTTCTGCGCCGGATAAGTGTCTTCATGCGCCAGCGCAGTTTCCACGGCGCAGAGTGCGCTCCACTCGGCGGCGGCTTTTTCGGTATCGGGCAAGGTGATATCTACCAGCGTCGCGCCGAGCGAACTCAAGGTGGCGATCGCCGATTGCAGCGCAGCACGCGTCTCCTCGTCGACTTTCTCCAGCGCCCAGCTTTTATCAACACCGATACGCATCTTGCTGATGCCGCGCGTCATCAGCGCCAGATAATCGGGCACCGGCTCGCTGCTGGAGGTGGAATCTTTATCATCGCGACCGGCAATCGCCTGCAACATGGCGGCGGCATCGGCGGCGTTACGTGCCATCGGGCCGATATGATCCAGTGATGCCGCCAGTTCACAGGCACCGTGACGCGTGACGCGGCCCCACGTCGGTTTAATGCCGGTCAGGCCGTTGGCGTTGGAGGGAAAACGAATCGATCCGCCGGTATCGGTGCCAATTGAGCCGAAGCATAACCCTGCGGCGGTGGCGACGCCGGATCCGCTGGAGGAAACGCCGGTCCACAGCGCGCTGCCCCACGGATTATTGGGCCGGGTAATGTCGGGATGGTGATCGGCGAAGGCGCTTTCGGTTTGCGTCAGCTTGCCGAGAATCACCGCCCCCGCCGCGCGGAAGCGCTCCACCACGGTGGAGTCTTCGGTTGGGTAACGATCTTTGTGGATGATCATGCCGTGGCTGGTGGGCGCGTCTTTGGTCCAGATCAGATCTTTGAGCGCGATTGGCACGCCGTGCAGTGGACCGCGCATTTTGCCTTGGGCTATTTCAGCATCGGCTTCAGCCGCCTGTTGCAGCGCACTGTCGCGCATCACGAAGAAGTAGCTGTGTAAGTCGCGATCGAGCGTAGCGATGCGCGTCAACAGGGTTTGCGTAACTTCTACCGAAGAGATTTCGCCCGACTGAATCAAGCGGCCAATTTCCAGCAAGCTTTTGTAATGCAGATTATCCATCGTGACCTACCTCGTGAGTGAGAGATGTGTTGATGAATAACCTAAGTCACTGCGTGAAGTGCGGCTGTGTTTAGGCGGACAGATGGTATGTCAGAACTGCCAATCCATTTCCCTCACCCCAGCCCTCTTCTGCAGGCGGGAGAGAGAGCAGACGGTGCACAATCGGTTCCCTCTCCCGTTTATGGGAGAGGGTTACGGTGAGGGTAAAAAGCATTAAAGCAGCTGAACATTTCGCCGATAAATTTCAGGAATAGTACACAACGAGGATTATTTTCATGCTAAATGGGATTGGCAGCAGCGTACTGAGAAATTTAATCGCATCGAATGCGGTGGTGACGCCGGCGGTGAACAACAAATCCGCGCAAAACGCTCTGACGGCGGAAGCGTCGACCAAAGTCACCTTCAGCGAGGCGAGTGATGCCATCGCCGCGATCTACAAAATCGAGCCCGCGCAGGTCAAGAGTTCCGTCGATGTCACCAGCAGCTTGCAAGCGCAGCTCAACGGTGCCGCGCACGCCAGCGGCGTCGGCATGAACGGTCTCGGCAGCACCTTATTAAGTAATCTGGCCAGCCATCGCGGCGACGTAACCTTAAGCGTGCCAGCGACGGAAGCGCTGAACGGTGCGCGGAGCAGCAGCCAAAGTGCGCTGGCGCTGACCATCACTACCCAATCTGGTGTGCAGGTGAGTTTGCAGATGACGCGTCAACAGGGCGGCATGGTGGTGGAGCTGAAAACCAGCGGCGGCCAGCTTAACAACGTTGAAGCGTCGGCGATGGGCCAGCTATCCGCCGGTTTGCAGAAGGCGCTGGATGGCCTGGATGGCAGCACCACCAAACTCGATATCAGCGATCTGATGAAGTTCGACACTTCAGTGTTGAAAAGCGTCGATTTGAAGACCGATCTGCGTAATGGCAATAACGTCACGCAGTCGCTGAACTTGCATGCCGACGATCAGGCGCGCTGGCTCGGCTTCCACAACGGCGATGTCAGCATCAAACTCGATACCGATGTTTCGAAACTGACGCAGGCGGGCAGCGCGGCACAGCAGGCAGCGGCGCTGGATCAGTGGAGCAGCAAATTTGATCAGGCCGCTTCGCGCGGTCACGGCGATAGCGACATGCTGACGCTGTTTAAAGACAGCTTCCGCGCGCTCAATACCACCGAAGGCAGAGCGGCTGAAAGCATCAATACGCAGCGTGTGAAGTCGATTGATGCCAATGCGGCGAAGAACGGCGCAATCAGCGGACTGGCGGACTTCTCGGCGAGCTATCAGCAGACGCCGGTTTCCGGTAATCCGTATAAGCCGGAAGAGCAAGACACCTTCTCCCTGAACGTGGCGCAAAAAACCGCTACGCAAACGCATGGTGATACCCAGGATTTGACCCAGCAAACGCTGTTTAAACTCAAGGCCAGCTTCCACACCGCGCTGGATTCTGTCTCAGCGGCGAAGCTGACCGAACAGAAGTCGTCGCAAAACTATAAGTATCATTTGATCGATGATGAAGAGCGCAGCCAGACCTCGGTGACGCAGAATAAGAAAGGGGATTTGACCGCGAATTATGCGCAGCAGCTAACGCAAAATGAGACGGTGAAAACCTATCAGCTGGCGAAGTTAATCGATAGCGTGCAGATTCCGCATAGTGTGAAAAGCGAATCCACCCGCAGTTTCGCTGCCGCGCAGTTTGATGCGCAATTAAATAATTAATATTTCGCGCCGCTACATTATTTGCGGAATTAAACTTTTCTTAGCGTTATTTGATCTTAAGAATTACTCGCCGCTTTTTTATACTCGCTAATTGCCCGCAGCGCCGCCGCTAGCCTGTTGTTGTGCTTAAATAAATCCATAGCTTAATAATGGAAACACATTGCCGGATATAGCATAACCGCGCTATTTACTTGCTTTAACCCCGCTGATTATCATCGCTTTCAATCCGTTATTCATTCCACGGCCTGCTGAGTTTTTCAGTGCAGGCTTACACTTCGCTGTGCAGTAAAAGTGAAATCAGCTATGACGCAAAACAGTGACGAGATTATTAACCGCGCAGCGGTATTAAACAGCGATGAAGAAGCCATCGCCGCCGCACGCCATCTGGCCGGGCAGGCGAAAAGTGGCGCAGTCGAGCGCGACCAGCAGCGCATTTACCCCATCGCGCTGCTCAACCAGTTCACCGCGTTGGGACTTGGCAGCATCAGCGTGCCGCGCGAATTGGGTGGTGCGGGTTTGTCGTACCAGACCATGGCCGAAGTGTTTCGTCTGATCTCCGCCAGCGATCCCTCGCTGGGGCAAATCCCGCAAAACCACTTTGGTCTGATCCAGTTCATCCTTGGCGAGGGTTCTGCCGCGCAACAGCAGCGGCTGCTGAGCGCGGTGGTGCAGGGCAAACGTCTGGGCAACGGCGGACCGGAGAAAAACACCAAACATACGCGAGACGTACAGGCACAGCTAGTGACAACGTCACAGGGCGTGCAGCTCACCGGCGAGAAGTTTTACTCTACCGGCGCGCTGTTCGCCGACATTCTGGTCACCACGGTGATGCACGATCAGCAGCCGAAAATGGCCTTTATTCCGCTGCCGACGCCGGGCGTGGAAATTGTGGATGACTGGTCCGGTATTGGCCAGCGCACTACCGCTAGCGGTACGGTGAAGTTGCATCAGGTTGTGGTTGATCCCGCGTTATTGATGTCGTTGCCTCCCGCTGAAAAGCCGACGCTGCGCGGCGCAGTTTCCCAGCTGATTCAGGCGGCGATTGATGCGGGCATTGCGCAAGGTGCGCTGGATGAGGCGCTGGAGTTTGTGCGCAGCAGCTCGCGACCCTGGGTGGATGCCAATGTCAGCCGCAATGCCGACGATCCCTACATCCTCGCCGATGTGGGTCGCATCAGCACCGAACTGAGCGCCGCCAACGCGCTGCTGACGCGTGCTGCCCGCGTACTCGACAGCATCGATCAACAGGCGCTGACCGCCGAAAACTGCGCACGCGCATCGATTGCGGTAGCGGAAGCCAAAGTGCTGACCACCGAAGTGGCGCTGCGGGCCAGCGAGAAACTGCTGGAATGGGGCGGCAGTCGCGGCACCTTGCTGCGCCACGGTCTCGATCGTCACTGGCGCAATGCGCGCACCCACACGCTGCACGATCCGGTGCGCTGGAAAACTCATGCCATCGGCAACTATTACCTCAATGATGCGCTGCCTGCGCGTCATGCGTGGATTTAAGGAGCGACCATGACGCAGGTATCGCCTAAACAGCGCGCGACGCGCATTGAGAATGCCCAGCAGGCGTTGCAGGTCGCGCAGGAGCTGGCGGAGCGTTTTCGTGCCGGTTCTGCCCAGCGCGACCGCGAACGTGAACTGCCGCACACCGAGTTACAGCAGCTGTTCCAATCCGGGCTCGGTGCCATCACCGTGCCGCGTGACTTTGGCGGCATTGAGATTTCTACCGCCGAACTGGCCGCGATTTTCGTGCTTTTGAGCGCCGCCGACGGTTCGATTGGTCAGGTGCCGCAGAACCATTTTTATGCGCTGGAAGTGTTGCGCATCAACGGCAGCGAGGCGCAGAAACAGCGGCTCTATGCTGAAGTGGTGGCAGGCGTGCATCACGGCAACGCGCTGGCGGAATTCACTTCGCCCGCCGCGCATCAGCGTTCTACGGCAGTTTCGCAGCAGGCGGAAGGATTGCGCCTCAACGGCAATAAATTTTACTGCACCGGCGCGCTGTATGCCGATCGCATTCCGACGCTGGCGATAGCCGATGATGGCAAGGAGCAGCTGGTGTTTGTGCCGCGTCATCAGCATGGCGTCAACGTGATTGATGACTGGAGCGGCTTCGGTCAGCGCACCACCGGCAGCGGCAGCGTGCAGTTCCGCGACGTAGCCATTGCGCCGGAAGATGTGGTGCCGTTCCAGACGGCGTTTGAGCGTCCGAGCACCGTTGGGCCCTTTGCGCAGATTATGCATGCGGCTATCGATCAGGGCATCGCGCGGGCGGCGTTTGACGACATGCTCGATTTCCTGCGTCAACGCGCGCGGCCGTGGCCGGACAGCGGCGTCGATCGTGCGAGCGACGATCCACTGACGCTTGATCGCACCGGTCGTCTGGCCGCACGTTTGAGCGCCGGCGATGCGCTGTTGGCGATTGCGGGTGATGCGGTTGACGTGGCGCAGCGCGATCCCAGCGCCGAAAACGTGGCGCTGGCATCGGTAGACGTCGCCAAAGCCCGCGCCTGGACCACGGACGTGTCGCTGGAGGCCAGCAATTTGCTGTTTGAACTTGGCGGATCGCGTTCCAGCCTGCGCGAGCATAACTTTGACCGTCACTGGCGCAATGCGCGTACCCATACTTTGCACGATCCGGTGCGCTGGAAATATCCGGCCATCGGCAACTACCTGCTGAATGGCGTGTTGCCGCCGCGTCGGGGGACGATATGAGTCAAAAACAGATTCTGCTCAACGCCTTCAATATGAACTGCGTTGGGCACATTCATCACGGTATGTGGACGCATCCACAGGATCGTTCGGTGGATTTCAACTCACTGGATTACTGGCTGGATCTGGCGCGCTTGCTGGAGCGCGGGCTGTTTGATGGGCTGTTTATCGCCGATATTCTCGGCGTGTATGACGTCTATCAGCAAGGCATTGGCCTGACCGCCAAAGAGTCGATTCAGCTGCCGGTGAACGATCCGCTGATGCTGATTTCCGGCATGGCCAGCGTTACGCAGCATCTGGGTTTTGGCGTCACCGCCAACCTGAGTTATGAAGCGCCGTATCCGTTCGCGCGCCGCCTTTCCACGCTCGACCACCTGACCAAAGGGCGCCTCGGCTGGAACATCGTCACTGGTTATCTTGATAGCGCCGCGCGTGCCATGGGCCAGCAACAGCTGCTGGCGCACGATCGCCGCTATGATCAGGCCGATGAGTTTCTCGATGTCACCTACAAGCTGTGGGAAGGCAGCTGGCAGGATGATGCGTTGGTGCAGGATAAAGCCAATCGTCGCTACGCCGATGCCAATAAAATCCACCAAATCAATCATCAGGGCGAGTTCTATCAGGTGCAGGGTTATCACCTGAGCAGCCCGTCGCCGCAGCGCACGCCGCTGCTGTTCCAGGCCGGTTCCTCGGCGCGCGGCGTGCAGTTTGCCGGACGTCACGCCGAGTGCAGCTTTGTGAATGCCGCGTCACCGGCAGCGATGCGCGAGCAATCGACGCGCTTGCGCCAGGCGGCGGTGGAGGCCGGACGCCATCCTAACGATCTGCGCATCTTTATGGGCGTCAGCGTGATTGTCGCGCCCACCGAACGTGAAGCGCAGGAGAAGCATCAAAGCTACCTCGCCTACGCCAGCCCAGAAGCCGGCATCGCGCACTTCTCCAGCTCGATTGGTCTGGATTTGGCGGCGTTCGAACTCGATGAGCCGATTCAGACCGGCGACACGCGCGCCATAGAATCGGTGAGCAAAGCCTTCAGCGGCTGGACGCGGCGTCGTTTGCTGGAGCAGCACGCGATGGGCAGCCGCTATCCGCTGATCGTTGGCAATCCGAGCCAGGTCGCGGATGCGCTGATTAAGTGGATCGACGAAGGCGATATCGACGGCTTTAACCTGACGCGCATCCTTAATCCGCAGAGCTACCGCGATTTTATCGATCTGGTGGTGCCGGAATTACAGCAGCGCGGCCGCTTCAAGACCGCGTATCAGCCCGGTTCATTGCGGCAGAAAATTTTTCAACAGCAGGACCGCTTGCCCGATCGCCATCCGGCGGCGCGCTGGCGCGACGGCGTTAACCTTCGTTAATTTAACCTCAGGGATCTGATATGAACATTGCACGTCATTTTGCGCTGGCTGCCAGCGTCGCACTGCTGGCGTTTAGCGCCGTCGCCGCCGAAAACTACAGCGGGCCGCTGAAAGTCGGTACTACAGCAGCCTTTGCGCCGCCGCTGGAAACCGCGGTGGCTGAGGCGAAAAAACAGGGTTTGAACGTTGAGCTGGTGGAGTTCACCGACTGGACCGCGCCGAACGTCAGCGTGGAAAACGGCGATATCAATGTGAACCTGTTCCAGCACAAACCGTTCCTGGAAAACGCCAACCAGCAGGGCGGATTCCATCTGGTGCCGTTCGCGCCGGCGATCATCAACAACATCGGGCTCTATTCGAAGAAACATACCGCGATTGACCAGATTCCCGATGGCGGCACGGTGGCGATTGCCAACGATCCGATTAACGGCGCGCGCGGCCTGCTGCTGCTGCAAAAAGCCAGGCTGATTAGCTTAAAACCGGGCGCGGGCCTCAAATCTACCGTGGATGACATTGTCAGTAATCCAAAGCATCTGAAGATTATCGAAGTGGAAGCGGTGCAGCTGTCGCGTTCGCTGGATGAAGTCGATTTAGCGCAGGGTTATCCGCACTATCTGCGCCTGTCGAAGACCATCGATCCGAACAATGCGCTGCTGTTCGATGGCCTGGAGCATCCGGAATATGTGATTCAGTTCGTGATCCGCGACGGTCATCAGAACGATCCGCGCCTGGCGAAGTTCGTTGATATCTACCAGCATTCGCCGGTGGTGCGCGCCAAACTCGATGACTTTTACGGCAAGCTGTATCAGCCGGGCTGGAGCCAGTAAGCATGGTGAGCCTGACGCTACCCGGCGAGCGCGATGCGTTGCTGTCACCGACGGCCGAGACGGCAGGGAAAATCCACGTGCAGATTCGTGGCTTGAGTAAACGCTATCCCGGCCAAACTCAGGATGCGCTGAAAGAGGTCGATCTGCAGGTTAAGCGCGGCGAGATTTTCGGCATCATTGGCCGTAGCGGGGCCGGTAAATCGACGCTGATCCGCTGCCTTAATCGGCTGGAAAAGCCTACTCGCGGTCAGGTGGTGATTGACGGGATTGACCTAAGCACGCTGAGCGATCGTCAACTGGTGGATTGGCGACGCGGTACCGGCATGATTTTCCAGCACTTCAATTTGCTGTCGGCGAAAACGGTGCGTGAAAACATCGAGCTGCCGATGAAAGTGGCGGGCGTGCCTGCGGCGCAGCGGCGGCGCAAAGTGGATGAACTGCTGGCGCTGGTGGGCCTTGAGCAGCGCCAGCACGCGTGGCCAGCGCAATTGTCCGGCGGGCAGAAGCAGCGCGTTGGCATTGCGCGCGCGCTGGTGCACGATCCCGAATTGCTGCTGTGTGATGAAGCCACCTCGGCACTCGATCCAGAAACCACGCGCTCGATTCTGGCGCTGCTGAAGAAGATCAATCAACAGCGTCACATCACCATTGTGCTGATTACCCATGAAATGGACGTGGTGCACGATCTCTGCCATCAGGTGGCGGTAATCGATCAGGGCGAAATCATCGAGCGCGGGCCGGTGTGGCAGGTGTACAGCGATCCGCAGCAAGAGACTACGCGACAGCTGCTCAATCCGCAGTTCAGCGCGCTGCCGGAAACGATTCAACCGCTGCTGACGCCGACGCGCGAGCGTGGCGATTCACGTCTGCTGGTGCGGTTGCGCTACACCGGACAGGGCGCACAGCCGGATTTGGCGGCGCTAAGCGCACGGGTTGGCGGGGAACTGACGTTAATGTATAGCGCGGTGGAGTGGGTGGACAGCAAACCGACCGGGCAAATGTTGCTGCTGCTTGATGCGCAGCATGACGCTGACACCGCGCGGACGCGTTTAACCCCGATTGCGGATCAACTGGAGATACCGGGCTATGTCACTGGCTATTGATCGTTTATGGATTGGGCTGCTGGATACGCTGCTGATGGTGGGCGTGTCGTCGCTGCTGGCGCTGGCGCTGGGTTTGCCGATGGCGGTGATTCTGGTGGTAACCGGACGCGGCGATCTGTTTCCCAGCCCGCTGCTGAATCGCGTGCTGGGCTGGGTGGTGAACCTGTTCCGCTCGATCCCGTTTTTGATTCTGATGGTGGCGCTGATTCCTTTTACCCGCTGGATCGTCGGCACCACCTACGGCGTGTGGGCGGCGGTGGTGCCGCTGACGCTGGCGGCGACGCCGTTCTTTGCGCGTATCGCCGAAGTGAGCCTGCGCGAAGTGGATAAAGGGCTGACCGAAGCGGCGCAGGCGATGGGTTTTCATCGCTGGCATATTATCTGGCATGTCTTATTGCCCGAAGCGCGGCCCGGCATTGTGAGCGGGTTTACCATTACGCTGGTGACGATGATTAACGCCTCGGCGATGGCCGGCGCGATTGGTGCGGGCGGCTTGGGCGATTTGGCGTATCGTTATGGTTATCAGCGTTTTGATATGCAGGTGATGCTGACGGTGATTGTGGTGCTGGTGGCGTTGGTGACGGTGCTGCAGTTCTTTGGCGACAGGTTGTCGCGCCGGTTGAATCACCGTTGATATCAAGAAAAGCGCAATAAATTGCGCCGCTACGCCAGGTGTGCAGAGGGATAGCGGCGCGATTCATCGCGCGCTTTTGACCTTATGTTTCTATCTGATCTGCAATCCCTCTAACGCCGCCAGCAACGCATCCACTTTGGGTAACAGCTGCTTGCGGCGCGGCCAAATCAGGGTTAAGGCCAAACCATCCGGCTGCTGCTCGGGCAGAATGATCTCCAGCTCGCCGCGCGCCAGCGGCTCCCGCACCAGCCATGATGGCATCTGTGCCACGCCTAATCCGGCACACAGCGCCTGCATCTGCGCATCCACATCACCCAGCGCCATGCGGTGCGGCAGGTTACGCCAGTGCGGATAGCCATCTTCCGTGGTGAACAGCCACGGCTTGGTGCTGCCATCGACGCGTTCATACATGATCGCCTGATGCTGCAACAATTCGGCTTCGCTGGTGGGCCGACCCACGCGCGCCAGATAATCGGGTGATGCGCAAAACACCATGCGTTCGCGGCCCATCTGGCGACAGCCCAGCGAGGCGGGCAGATCCGGCGATCCACCAATGCGCACCGCAACATCAATCCCTTCATCAAACAGATCGATAAAGCGATCGGAAAAAGTCAGATTGAGCTCCACATCCGGATGCTGGTGGCAAAACGGAATCAGCAGCGGCATCACGCCGAGGCGTCCATAGGTGTTCGGCACCGCTAATCGCAAGCGCCCGGAAGGAATGGTGCGCTGCGCCGCCAGCACCGCTTCGGCTTCTGCCAGCTCCTCCATGATGCGTAAACAGGTTTGGTAATAGGCGTTTCCGGCGTCGGTGAGTTTCAGGCTGCGGGTGGTGCGCTCCAGCAGGCGCGAACCCAGGCGGGTTTCCAGCCGCGTCACGCTTTTGCTCACCGCCGAACCCGTGAGATGCAGGCGCTCAGCGGCGGCGGCAAAGCTGCCGCCCTCGACGCTGGCAACAAAAGGAACGATATCTTTCAGGCGCTGATCGTGCATGGATTCGTGAACTCAGGTTGTGAATGCCGTGAATTAATGCCAATGATAGGAATTAAATTCTCTATTAAACTTATCATTACTGAAACCAAGGAGAATTGAAATGCAAAAGCAGGCATTGATTGTAGGCATTAGCGGTGTGATTGGACGTGCGCTGGCGGAAAAATTGCAGCGCGAAGGTTGGCAGGTCAGCGGTTTATCGCGCGGACGTGGCGCAGTGCCGGAAGGTTGCCGCAGCCTGACCGCCGATCTAACGGATGGTGATGCGGTGCGTGCTGCGCTGGCAGAAGAGCAGCCGGATGCGCTGTTCTTTAGCGTCTGGTCGCGCCAGGAAAATGAGAAAGAGAACATCCGCGTCAATGGCGGCATGGTGCGTAACGTCATTGAAGCACTGGGCGAGCGTCTGAAGGGATCGCATGTGGCGCTGGTGACCGGCCTGAAGCATTACCTCGGCCCGTTCGAAGCCTACGGTAAAGGCGCAGTGCCGGTGACGCCATTCCGCGAAGAGCAGGGCCGCCAGCCGGTCGATAACTTCTATTACGCGCAGGAAGACGAGGTGTTTGCCGGTGCGGACAAATATGGCTATCGCTGGAGCGTACATCGTCCGCACTCGATTGTGGGCTTTGCGCTGGGTAACGCGATGAATATGGGCCAGACGCTGGCGGTGTATGCCACGCTGTGCCGCGAGCAAGGTTTGCCGTTTATCTTCCCGGGTTCGCCAGAGCAGTGGAACGGTGTGTCCGACGTGACCGACGCGGGTTTGCTGGCAGAACAGCTGCTGTGGGCCGCAACTGCGGCAGAAGCGGCCAATCAGGATTTCAACGCGGTGAACGGCGATGTGTTCCGCTGGAACTGGTTGTGGCCACGTCTGGCGGCTTACTTTGGCGTGGAAGCGGCGGAGTATCCGGCGCAGATGATGCCACTAGAAGGACGCATGCAGGATGCGGCTGAAACGTGGCGCGAGGTGGCGGCACGTTATCAATTGCGTGAAGCGGACATCACTAAACTGGCATCATGGTGGCATACCGACGCGGATTTGGGACGCCCAATGGAAGCGTTTACCGACATGAGCAAGAGCCGCAAAGCGGGCTTCACCGGTTATCGTTCAACGCTGGATTCATTTACGCAGTTATTTGATCGACTGAAAGCGGAGAAAGTGATTCCGCAGTAAATTTTGATTGAAAAGGGCGGCTCATAGGGGCCGCTTTTGCATCATTAAAATATAGCGACACACCATCCGCTTTATTGTCAGGCAACCGGATCGATAATTTAATTTAATGAAAATAATGCCCCAGCATAAGCCAGGTTTTTAAGCTTATACTGAGGCAAAATGGAAACTTACTTTTTCTTATAAACGATGGCGGTACCATGTATTTTGTTATTGGTATTCGCGGAGGTTACGACAAAGATATCGCCGCCTTTTTCTTCAGCCAATTTAGACAGTTCCTCTCTGGCGCTGGCGGGATCCGTTTCACCTGAGGTGGAAATGTTCCCTACCTCTACATATTGATCTTTTACCTTTTCAAACTCAACTTTGCTCATCAGGTCTGCGGCGAGTGAGCTGAAAGATACCGAGCTTGCTAATAATACGAAAATTAACTTTTTCATACGTATCCTTGGATGAGGTAATTGATGGGAATGTAATTATATTGCTATTATTCTATAGTTTAGAAATAACGTATTTACAATATGGGTGAGCCGATTTTTAATCTTTTGCATGGAAATATCACACCAAAGAATTAACTTAACCATTGCACTCTTTCACTCGACTCACTTCAACGTCACCCAACGTTTCCCCACCAGCACCGTCATCGCCACAATCGTCGCTATCGCCGCCAGATGCATGGCAAAATCCAGCGGATGCAGATGCACCGGATGGCAAAATGCCAGCAGCGTGACCGCCATGCAGGAGACGCCCAAACCGGCCATCGCCAGGCTGCGCACCGGATGCAATGCGCGGGTGCGGCGTAGGCTGGCGATCATCAGCACCATCATCGGTGTGCTGACCACCAGCAGAAAGGTGAAGCAGCGCGCGCTGTCATTGTCATGTTCGATCGGCACTTCACCGGGAATCTGGCTGATGCTCATGCCGAGCCACAGCAGGCCAATCGGCAGCAGCGCTTTCCAGCTGATACTGCGGCGTCCGGCGATGCTCATGTTGAAGGCGCTGCGGATTGCCAGCGTGCCGAGTACAAAGGCCAGCACCAGCTGCAGGATGGCCTGCAGTGCGCCCGGCTGCGCCCAGTCGGTGAAACTGCGCTGCACCAGGAAGCTGGCGGCAATGCCGCAGGGCAATGCCATCAGTAGCCAGGTGATAACGCGCCAGCTAGTGGATCGCAGCGGTTTAACCGGTCGCATCTCGCGCCCGAGTTTTTCAATTAACAGGTCATGATCGGTCATGATTGGCTCCAAAGCGGCGCAGATTGGTCAGCGCGCGATGCAGCAGCGATTTCACCGCGGCCACACTCAGATTGTTATGCGCGGCCGCTTCCGTCAGGCTCATTTCGCGCAGATGCACATGTTCGACAATTTCGCGCTGACGCGAAGGGAGCTGGCGCAGATATCCGGCCAGCTCTTCCTGCGAGTCATGCTGTGGTGCGTCTGGCGCACTGGCGGCTTCCGGCACGATATCGTTGTTAACTTCCCACTGCTGATGGCGGCCACGTCGCCGCAGCGCATCAATCGCGCGCGCCGAGATAATCGCCATCAGCCAGGGTAAAAAAGGGTAGGCAGGATCATAGGTGTGACGCACCCGATGCACCGTTAGCAGCACATCCTGAATCACATCTTCTACCAGTGCATCATCGGCGATCTGTTTGCGTGTTTGCGAACGAATCACCGGCACCAGCGCTTTCAGCAGTCGGGTATAGGCGAGCTGATCGCCCGCCTGCGCCTGTTCCATTAGCGCGGGCCAACCTTCACGCGCGCTATCGCTTGTTTGCATAATCCGCCTTGTTGTTCTTACGCCTTCTTGCTCGCCTGGTTGAGTGCGTTCACCACAATACTCGGTGTCAGCACCTGCGGCAGCACTTTGGGCGGTCCGCCGTCGGCAGGATAGACCAGATACATCGGTAATCCGCCCTGACCAAACTCACTCATGGTGTCATCCACGTCCGGGTTAAATTTAGTGGAATCTGCCACCATGTACAGCGTACCGGTTTTGGCAATGGCCTCTTTAACCGCCAGGGTTGAGAGCGAGGTTTTCTCATTCACCTGACAGGTGATGCACCAGGATGCGGTGAAATCGACAAAGATCGCTTTCCCGTGACCGCGCTGCGCTTCAACCGCCTGCGGCGTCCATTTGGCTTTGGTCACTTCCGCCGTCAACTGATCGCCCGCCAGGCCTGCACCGGGTTTGATCAGCGTTGGCAGCGGGGCGATCACCGCGATAATCAGCAGCGCCGTAACGGCAAACAGCACCTTGTGACTTTTACCGGCAAAGTGGCGATGTTGCGCCATGCCGTACAACCAGCCGGCGAAGGCGACCACCACGGAAGCGGCCAGCAAGGTGGCCAGCGCCGCGCTTCCCGCTTGCTGCGCCAGCACCCACACCAGCCAGGCATACGCGCCAAACATCGGGAACGCCAGACCGCGTTTCAATACATCCATCCATGCGCCGGGACGCGGCAGGAATTTCGCCAGCGCCGGGAACAGTGAAACTAGCGTGAACGGTGCGGCGAAGCCGATGGCCAGCGCAAAGAAGATCACTAAGGCGACGGCAGGCGGCTGCACCAACGCATAACCAATGGCGCTCGCCATAAAGGGTGCGGCGCACGGCGTGGCGACGACGATTGCCAGCGCACCGGTTAATGCCGAACGCGTAAAGGCACCGCGACCAACATCAACCGAGCCGACGCGCTGCACGGATAAGCCCACTTCAAACACGCCGAGCAAGTTGAGCGCGGCGGCGAGGATCACCAGCGACAGCAAGGCGATCACCAGCGGCGATTGCAGCTGGAAACCCCAGCCAACCGCCGCACCACCGGCGCGTGCCGCCAGCAGGATGCCCGCCAGCGCCATCATGGTCACCACAACGCCGAGTAAAAAGCCCAAGCCTTCGCGACGCGCGCTGGCGGCGTTATCGGTATGGCGCAACAGGCCGAGCGCTTTCAGCGAGATCACCGGAAACACGCAGGGCATTAAGTTCAGAATGATGCCGCCGATGAAGGCGGCCAGCATGGCGGTTAACATCGCTGGCCTCTTTACTTAATGAGTTTGCGGGTGAGAAGCGTCGTACTGCTTAACGGCGGCAAGCGCTTTCTCGATATGTGTGTCCGGGTTTCTGTCAGTGTAACTCAGCAGAATGTCGCCATCGGGCGCAATCACGTAAGAGGTGCGATCGGAAAGGGTTTTGCCTTTCATCTGCATGGTGGTTTGATACTGCGCCGCCACTTTCGCACCGGGATCGGCGGCAACGGTGAATTTATCGCGGCACTCGAGTTTAGAGAAATCGCTGACCTGATCGGTATTGCCCGCGGTCACGCCAATTACCGTGGCACCCATTTTGCTGAAGCTGTCTGTAGCTTCAGCAAAATCGTGCGCTTCAATGGTACAGCCCGCGCTAAACGCCGCCGGGAAGAAATAGAGCACCACCGGACCTTTTTGCAGCGCCTTTTCCAGCGAGAAGGTCAACGGCTTACCGGCCAACGCGCCCTGCAGTTCGAAGTTCGGCGCTTCCGCGCCCACCGGCAATGCGGCACCGGCGTTAAAGGCGGAAAGACCCAGCGCTGCTGTCATGGTCAGGGTACAAACGAGGGATTTGATGCGTTTCATTTTCTGCTCCTGCGATGTATGGGAGTTCCGATTTGGATGTCTCACTAGTTCAGTTCGCTGGGGCAGGGAGGAAAGTTTCGGTGCTGGGAAGAATAATTTAAAAAGGTGCAGTAATGCATTTGCATTGCACAATGCAAATGCATTACTGTGGGTCATCTTGGCGGATAGGCGGCTTTATAAGCGATGTTGCTTTGTGAGCGGCTGAGGAGGAAGAAGTGTTTAAATTTGATCTAGTGGATGTATCACTCCGTGCAGAGTCGAGGCTGACAGAACGGAGTCAAACAACTATTCCAGCGGCAATTCGCGATGCTCTACAGCTTAAACCGGGTGAAATTATCGAATATTCCCTGTTATCGGGCGGCAAAGTCATCATTTCTAAGCAAAATGATGAGCAGGATGATCCTGCTGTACTGCATTTTCTGACTTTTCTCGAACGAGATATGGTGAATAACCCGCAGCATATTCACTCAGTTCCTGTCGAATTTTGGTCAGGTCTGGAAAATTTGGTCGCTGGAATTGATGTTGATTTAGATGCTCCGCTCACGGATGACTAAACTGCGGGAGAAAGGGTGTGGATTACATGGAAATCAACGGATGGAAATTTTATTTCCACGCTTGTTTTACTGCTCAGGTAACGTCTTTAGCGCAGGAAGTGTTGCAGCTTAAAGTTGAAAAACCGCATGAATACCATAAAAAGAAACAGACGAAATTACTGGCAGCAATTTATAAGGTCGTTACAGAAGTTATTGCGCGAGATCCGCTGAATCCCCAGTTTCGACAAGGGGGAACTTTAGGGGATGAAAATCGATATTGGTATCGCGCGAAATTTTTGCAGCAGTTTCGATTGTTTTTCCGCTGTAGCGAACAGAGTAAAACCATCATTCTTGGCTGGGTGAATGATTTTGGCACATTACGCGCTTACGAAAGTAAGAACGATGCATACAAAACATTTAAGAGGATGTTGGATGCCGGACATCCACCGAGTGATTGGGGACAGCTACTGCGTGAATCGACAGGCGAATCGGGTTTTCTTTTCCGGGCACCATTCTCATAATTTATCCCTTTAATGGAATAAATTTGCTTAACTCCAGGTCGCCATGAATGGCGACTCTACAGTGGTTTGACAAAGTTTTCGTAGGGTGCGCATTCATGCGCACCTGCATACATAGGCAATTTATTGTTTAAGTGAGCGGTATTACGCCATGATAAGCAACCCTACGAAGTTGGCTGGATCCCCTGACAAAACAGACTCAACGTGTGCTGGACAATGATTTCACGCGAGTACGCGGGATCGCTGGCAAAGCGGGTAAAAGGCACCAGCACCAGGCTGAGAATCGAAGTCATCAGCAGTTGTGGCTCCAGATGGGGGTTGAGTAATCCTTGCTGCTGCCAGCCTTCAATCAGTTTTTTCACTTCATCACGTTCACCGTGACCAAAGCGCTTTTTAATGTGCTGACCTAAACCGCCTTCACCTTGCATTACTTCCTGCATCCACAGCGGCGCGAACCAGTTGTGTGTGGTGACGATGTCCGCGACTTCACGGATAAAGGCGCTGAAGGTGGTGACAGGATCGCGCGGGTCATCCATAAAGTGCGCCACCAGGCGCTGGCGTAACGGCAAAAAACGCTCCTCAACCACAATATCCAGCAGCGATTCGCGCGACTGAAAATAGTAATTCAGCATCGCTGGACTCACGCCCGCTTTGCGCGCTATCGCATTGAGAGAGGTTTCGCCGATACCGTTTTCGGCATACAGCGCTAAGGTGATGTCGAGCAGATGTTCGCGCTGCTGCACGTTGATCGCGCCGCCGCGCGGACGGCCGGGACGGCGGGGTTTGACTGCGTTGGCCATATCGTCAGCAGGGACTTTTCGTGCGGTCATCTTTACTCGCTCACTTGATTCATGCCAGACTGCAGGCAATATTAATTGTATATTTAATTAATTTCAATTGGTGTCTGTTATGAAACCCCAAACACTCGCGCCGCAGTCGGGCAGCGGGCAGGAGAATCCTCCTTCTGTTCGCTTACTGATGAGCGCTTTATTACTGGTGATGCTGTTGGCGGCGCTGGATCAAACCATCGTCTCCACCGCGTTGCCGACTATCGTCGGCGAACTGGGTGGGCTCGATCGCCTGTCGTGGATCGTCACCGCTTATATGCTGGCTTCGACGATTGTGGTGCCGCTGTACGGCAAATTCGGCGACCTGTTTGGTCGTAAATCGGTACTGCAGATCTCGGTGGTGCTGTTTTTAATTGGCTCGGCACTGTGCGGTCTGGCGCAGAATATGGAGCAGCTGATTTTCACTCGTGCGCTGCAAGGCTTAGGCGGCGGTGGTTTGATGGTGGTGAGTATGGCGGCGGTCGCCGATGTGATTCCCCCGCAAGAGCGCGGTAAATATCAGGGCCTGTTTGGCGGCGTTTTCGGTCTGGCAACGGTGATTGGGCCGCTACTGGGCGGTTTTATCGTGCAGCACGCTTCATGGCGCTGGATTTTCTACATCAATTTGCCGCTAGGTTTGTTTGCGCTGGTGATCATCAACGCGGTGTTTAAGACCGACAACAAACGCAAGCCGCATGAGATTGACTATCCTGGCGCGGTGTTTCTCAGCCTGGCGTTGGTGGGTATCACGCTGTTTACCAGCGAAGGCGGCACGTTACGTGAATGGTCCGATCCGCTGCTGTGGTGCATTCTGGCGTTTGGTGTAATTGGTGTGCTCGGTTTTATTTATGAGGAGCGCCGCGCCTGGGAACCGATTATTCCGCTGTCACTGTTCCGCAATCGCAGCTTCTCGCTCGCCAGTTTGATGGCGTTTATCGTTGGCATGTCGCTGTTTGGCAGCGTGACGTTTTTACCGCTCTATCTGCAGGTGGTGAAGGGCTCGACGCCGACCGAAGCCGGTTTACAGCTGCTGCCGCTGATGGGCGGATTGCTGATCACTTCCATCGTCAGCGGACGCATTATTAGCCGTACCGGCAAATATCGCCTGTTCCCGATTGGCGGTACCTTGCTGGCGACTATCGGCATGGCGCTGCTGACCACGCTGACCATTGATGCGCCGCTGTGGCATATCTACCTGTTTGCCTGCGTGTTGGGGATGGGAATGGGCATGGTGATGCAGGTGCTGGTGCTGGCGGTACAGAACACCGTAACGCCCGATCGCATCGGTGTCGCTACCTCATCAGTCACGTTGTTCCGCTCGGTTGGCGGTTCGATTGGCGTGGCGCTGTTTGGCGCGGTGTTTAGCCAGGTGCTGAAATCGGGTTTGACCACGCTGGTGGAGCAGGGCAAAGCATTGCCGCGTACGCTCGATCCTGATGCGGTGCACCGTTTGCCGCATGATGTCCAGCAAGCCTATTTGCAGGTGTTTGGCGATGCGGTGCATTCAGCCTTTCAAATGGCGGCGGGTGTGATGCTGCTGGCCTTTGTGCTGTCGCTGTTTCTGCCAGAATCACCGCTGCGCAAGAAAGACGCAGCGGCGTAACGCGGTTAAACCGCCGCGCGTTGCTGCAAGGTTTTTACCGCTTGTGCAGCGTCGCGGCCCAGTTCCGCTAAATCCACTCCGGCCATCACATCATCCTGCACCAGCAGTTTTCCGGCACAAATCAGCGCCTTTAAACTGGCGCGTCCGCCGCTGGCCACCGGGCCAATGGCGGGATCGTGCAAACCAAAATAGCGCGGGTCGTCGAGCCGATAGATGGCGATATCGGCGGCCATGCCAGGTGCAAGGCGGCCGGTGTTTAAGCCCAAAACCTGCGCGCCACCGGATGTGCCCCAGCGCACCACATCTTCAATGCGGGCGGCGTCGCCACCGCCTTCAAAGGTTCCACCGGCATAACGCGGCTGCGCCAGCATGCCTTTGCGTGCGCGCTGGAGCTGCCAGGCGGCGTGGGCTTCGCTTTGCATATCCGCCGCTTCATTTGAGGCCGCGCCATCAACGCCAATTGAGATCTTCACGCCTGCGTGTTCCATTGCCACCAAATCGGCAATGCCGCTGCCGAGGCGCGCGTTACTTTGCGGGCAGTGCGCGATACCGCTGCCCGCCGCGCCCAGCATGGCGATCTCTTCCGGCAGCAGTTTCACCAGATGCGCAAACCACACGTCATTGCCAATCCAGTCGTGTTCGGCGCAAAACTGCAGCGGCGTCATACCGAACTTCGCGCGTGCGGCATCGAGATAATCAACGGTTTCCGACAGATGGCTGTGCAGGCGAATATCGAGCTGACGCGCCAGGCGCGCGCTCTCGCGCAGCTCCTGCGGCGTGGTGGAGTGCAGCGTGGTGGTCGGCGCCATCACGATGCGGCGCATCGCGCTATTCTGCGGTTGGTGATAGCGCGCCACCAGACGATCAACATCTGCCATCATGCTGTCAAAGCTTTCCGGGCGCAGCGCGGTGGGCAAGTCGCTCTCTAAGCCACGGCTTTGCGTCGCACCGCCGCGACACAGCACGAAGCGCACGCCTAGCTTGTCGGCTTCATCGAACAGGATTTCTGCGCCATCAAACGGCATATCAGGCCAATAAAGATAGTGATGGTCAGCGATGGTGGTGCAGCCGGAACGCACCAGCTCGACCAGACCCACCCGCGCGGCGATGCGAAATGTCTGTTCGTCGAAGGCACCACGAAAGCGATACGGCGTCGCCGCCAGCCAGCCGCCCAGACTTAGATTCAGACCTTGGGGTTCGCCTTTCAGCAGCGATTGAAACAGATGATGATGCGTATTAACCCAGCCGGGATAAACCACGCAATCGCGGGCGTCGATCACGGTTTCATCGGCGACAGCCTCAAGTTCGCCCATCTCCACAATCAGGCCATCGCGCAGTCGAATATCGCGCGCGCTGCTACGCGGTTGCTGTTTATCGCCGGTCAGGATCGCGGCGCAGTGTTGAATTAGCAGTTGGCTCATGAGCACCTCACTCCACTTTCGCCGCGACAAACTGCGTGCTAAACGCGCTCTGCCAGTCGGTGGACGCTTTGAGTAAACCGGCGTTGACCATAAAGTCACGCGTTGCCTGCCAGCGTTTATCCGTCATCACGCCTAAACCTTGCTGCGCGGCATCGCCGCCGTCAATCAGGTGCAGGGCTTTCATCTGCGATACGCCAAAGGCCAAAACCGCGTCGGTCATCTGCGGGTTCTCTTTTTTGATCAGCGCATTACCGGCAGCCGGATTGGCAAGGTAGGATTTCCAGCCTTCCATCGATGCCGCCACAAAACGCTTCATGACATCCGGCTCTTTTTGCAGCAAATCGTCGCGCGTCACCAGAATGCCGCCGTATGCCGGATAGCCATAATCGGCAAACAGATAGAATTTGCTGTCCGGCTGCACCTCTTTAATTTGCTGCACTTCGGAGGTGGCGTAGGCTTGCTGCGCAGTGTTTTTGTCGGCGAGAAACGGTTGCATGTTGAAGGTGTAAGGGCGCGCCTGACCATCCTGCAGCTGATATTTGCCTTTCAGCCACGGCCACCAGCTGGCTTGTCCGCTGGCAGAAACCAGCACGGTTTTACCTTTCAGCTGATCCAGCGACTTCACATCGCCATGGGTGACAATGCCTTGCGGGTCAAACTGAAACGGCGCGGCGATGGCTTTCAGTGGGAAGTTGCGCTCAACGCCCTGCAGCACTTGCAGATCGTAGCTGACGATGACATCAGCACGATTCGCCAGCAGCAGCGTCATGTTATTCAGCTGTGGCCCGCCGGAGCGCACCTCAACATCCAGCCCATATTTTTTATAGATGCCGGTGGCGAGCGCCTGGTAATAACCGCCTTGTTCAGCCTGCGCGACCCAGGTGGTTTGCAATATCAGTTTGTCGGCGGCGTGCGACAGTGCAGAGCTGCTCAGCAGAGCAGCGAATAAGGAGAAACGGAAACGCGACATTGTCATAAAACCCCCAATAAACGTTGAGTTTGTTGTCGTCATCAGGGGCGTAGCGGCGCATGGCGTGCTCACGATGCGTAATGCGCATCGTCCCCTGACGAGGTACAGCTAATGCTGTAGAGCAATGTCCTGCGTGCATCTGGTGTCACGCTGACCGCTTATACTCAGTGGGGATTTAGCAAAGCGCATGCCATTCGTGCAACCCACTGAAAGCAATAAAGTTGATATTGATGGTGCCGGGCTTTTGCTTCATTCACTGATCCGTGATGAGGCGGAACAGCGCGTTTTGCACCGCCATTGTGCAGACCGGATGTGGCAGATTCCCTAACGTATTGATTTTAAGCGGCGCAGCGTGCTGGCACAGCCTTTGCTTGGCTGAAACTGAGTAGAAGCTGTCAACCGTGGTTTCACCCGGTGGGTCATTGCTCGATCGCCTGCGGCATTCAGCAGGCGCGGGGATGACTGCCACGCTGCGGGCGGGTCATCCGTTATCGCTCAATAACGAGGTACACCAATGGAAAAGACCACTTATGACATGCATGAACTGGCGAAAGAATCGCGTATGGGCGCGCGCGGCGTAGAAGCTGCACGTGATGTGCGCATCATCGATCTCTCCGATTTCGACCAACGTAAAGCGGAAATAGCCGATCAGCTGTGGCAAGCCGCCACCGAGATTGGTTTTTTCCAGGTTTCCGGCCACGGTATTCCGCTCGACGACATCAATGCGGCTTTTGCTAACGCAGAGCGCTTTTTCTCGCTGCCGCAAAGTGACAAAGCGCGTCATCCACTTAGCCGCAATGCCGGCTGGGAATACCGCGCGCAAATCCGTCCATCTACTGGCAAACCGGACCAAAAAGAGTCGTATCAGGTGACGCGTCCGCGCATGGCAGGCTTGTGGCCGGATGAGGCCACCTTGCCGGGTTTTCAGCATGATGTACTGAAGTTCGAGCGTCAGTGCTGGGAAGTCGGCATGCGCTTGCTCTCCTGTTTTGCCCTGAAGCTGGGATTCCCCGACGATTTCTTTGCCAAAGCGCATGAGCCTTCGCGCGAAACCTACCAAAGCACGCTGCGGATGCTGCACTACTTTGCCATCAGCGGCGAGCCAGATGGTCCATGGCGCGCCGGGGCGCACACCGATTTCGATTGTCTGACCTTGCTGTTCCAGCGTGATGGGCAGGGCGGTTTGCAGGTGTGTCCGGGCAAAGAGATGGAAGAGCAAATCTGGACGCCGATCCCGCCGCTGGAAGGCTTAATTACCTGTAATATCGGCGATATGTTGATGCGCTGGAGTGATGACAAGTTACCGTCGAACTTCCATCGCGTCAGCAATCCGCTGCCGGGTGAATCGGTGCCGGCACGCTACAGCCTGGCGTTTTTCTGCCAGGCGAATGAAGATGTGATTATTGAAGGACCGGAGAAAAAATACCCGCCTATTTCCGCGAAGGATTATCTGGCGCAGCGTATTAGCGCCAATTTCTCCGGCAAGTATTAAACTTACAGCTGTAAGCCGAAATTGTTGTCGTTCTGTGCAGGAGCGCAAATATTCTCCTGCACAGAAAAAGCCCAGCGTGGAAAATAGATTTTTAACTCAAATACAAGATGTTACCGCTGCGTAAACTTAGGTAAAATCAACCGACAAATAAAAGATTTCACTGCACGCCTATTTATTTCTGCAACTTTTTTACGGTATAAATCTCAGACCACTGTCTCCCTCAGCGAAATCACCAACACATGATCAATTCTGCCGCCAGCAAAGTTATCGCCTGCCTGTTTGTTTTCACTCTGGCAGGTTGTTCTTCGAAGTCTTCGCATGCGCCTGCTGAGGAAAGCGTTGATACCTCGGCAGACAACGGCAAACAGCCCGATTTAATCCCGGTGATTGCCGCGCTGCACGATCAAATGCATTCGTGGGAAGGGACCAAATATCAGTGGGGCGGCACACAATTAACCGGCGTCGATTGCTCGGGATTTGTCTGGCGCACGCTGAAAGATCGTTTCAATATTCCGATGGATCGCGTCACCACCAAAGAGTTAATTGCCATGGGCAAACCGGTGGATCAGGCGCATTTGCAACCCGGTGATTTAGTGTTCTTCCGCATTAAGCGTGAGCTGCACGTCGGGTTTTATGACACCGATCATCAGTTCCTGCACGCATCGGTGAGTCAGGGCGTGATGCGCTCTTCGCTAAATAATCCGTACTGGAAATCGGTTTATTTAGAGGCGCGCCGCTTGCCGAAAGAACAGAATTCGCAGATTAGTTTCAATTATAAAAACAAGGTTTGATGAGAGGCGCGCATAAATGCGCACCTTTAGCCTTTATTTAAAATTGATACGAAACGCTCATCGAAACACTGCGCGGTGCGCCATAAACGTAGCTGTTCATGTAGCTGTAATATTCGCGATCAAACAGATTATCGACGTTCGCCTGCACCGCCACCTGCTTAGTCACCTGATAGCGCGCAAACAGCGAAACCAGCGGAATGCTGCCCTGATAAACACGCACGCTATCGCCGCTGGCATTGGTGGCATCTTCAAACACGCGGTTCTGCCAGTTGATGCCGCCGCCAACCGTGAGATCCGGCAACATCGGCAGCTGATAACGGGTAAACAGCTTAAAGGAAGTTTGCGGCTGATAGCTGTTGAAACGTCCCTCTTTATCCCGCGCCACGTAGCGTGTGGCACCGAACGTCAGCTGCAGATTATCCGTTAGCGCGCCATTCAGCTCAAACTCCGCACCTTTACTGACCGCACCTTTGGCGGGCGCATAAGCCTGTTCGTTGCCGCTCAGATAGACGCCATTAATCGCCTGACCGACGTTGTCCTGCTCAATACGGAATACCGCCACCGTCGCGGTTAATCGACCATCATACCAGGCGGACTTCAGACCGGTTTCATAGCTTTTGCCGGTTACCGGCGACAGGTATTTACCGTTGATGTCGCGATCGGTTTGCGGCAGGAAGATCGAGGTATAGCTGCCGTACGCCGACCAGGTATCGTTGATGTCGTACACCAAACCAGCGTACGGCGTGGTGTTATTGTTCGTCATATCACCGCTGCTGCCGTTGGTGCTCCACTGCGTGTAACGCGCACCAATAATCAGCGATAGCGGATCGGCCAGCGAGAAGCGCGCGGCGGTATAAGCCGATTTCTGGCGAATGGTATCGTCGGCATTCTGATACCAACCTTGCCACTGCGGCTCGGCAATGTTGCCGTTCCAACTGTTATTGAAAATGCCCATATCGTTTGAGGCGATGTTGTAGTTTTCCAGATCGGTAACGCCATCCTGGCTGTAAGTGGCGTTGTGCTGGCGGCTGTAGCTCACGCCCGCCATTAACTGATGCTGACGACCTAACAGCTCAAACGGACCGCTGGCGTAGCCGTCGAACGAATCCATCTGACGTTTACCGCGATCCATGCTGCCGAAGCCGGTGGTGCCTTCGCCGCTGTCCTGATCGGCGCTGCCCATCACATATAGCAGCTTATCGTTGAAGGTGTTCTCGGCGTGCGTGCCGTTGACGTGGATGTTCCAGCCGTTATCGAAGTTATGATCGATGTCGGCGAATATTTTGCGCGAATTGGTGTTGTAGCGCGCCCAGTTGGCGGCGGAGTTGAGGCTGCGATCGTAATGCGTGGTGGCGTTGTTGCTGTAGAACATCGGCAAGCCGCCCCACGTTGGATTGCCGGTGTTAGCATCTTCGTAGTCGTAGCCCAGCGAGAGCGTGGTGTGCTCAGTGATGTCGGCATCAATCACGCCGTAGAGGAATTTTTTGGTTTTGTGGTAACGATCGAGCCAGCTGTCTTCATCGCTGTAACCGGTTACCACGCGGCCGCGCAGGCTGCCATCCTGGTTTAGCGGTGCAGAGAGATCCGCAACATAACGCTGTTTGTTCCAGCTACCGTAGCTGGCGCTGACCGCACCGGTAAAGGTTTTGCTGTCGGCGTGTTTACGTACCATGTTGATCGATGCTGACGGGTTGCCCGCACCGGTCATCAATCCGGTGGCGCCGCGTACGATCTCAATACGATCGTAAATGGCGGTATCAGAAGCGGCATCACCGTAGTTCCAGTTGTCATTAACTGACGTTGGGATGCCGTCGAACGAGAAGTTGGTGACTTTAAAGCCGCGCGAATAGTATTCCGAGCGCTCGCTGTCGATCAGATTGGTCGAGATGCCGGTGGCGTTGGTCAGCACATCGTTCACCGATTGCAGGTTCTGATCCTGCATGCGCTGTTGCGTTACCACGCTCATCGACTGCGGTACATCGCGTGGCGTCAGCAACAGCTTAGTGCCCGCTCGCGTGGTTTTTACCGCGTAATCCTGCTTTTCATTGTTATCGCTCTCGCCGCTTGCAGATGCATCGACCACCAAATCCTGCGGCGAATCGCTAGCTGCCTGCGCCGGGCTTGGCGTAAGCAGGGCATGAATCGTCACCGCCAGCAGTGAGACGTTAAAGGTTTTCCTGATGCCAGACATAAAATTTCCTGTTGAAACGCGTGTTATAGGAAGCTGTTTTGCTTCGTTTTTTATCGTTTACGTCGTAACTCATTCGCCCAAATGGGCAGAAGAGCAGGCACGCAAACCGCTACTGCGTATTTATTGAGAAAGCCAATGATAATCATTTGCTTTAAAGAATCTGTGGAAGGTTGCAACTGTAATTGTAATAATGTGTAAGTGAGTTATGAATCAATGGCTTACGGGTTAAAATAACCTGTTAATTGCTCACGTTTTCCTATTTTTTCAGGCGATATTTGGACGTTTTTAGTAAAGAAAGGTGTGCGGCATGCTGGAATCGATCTACGGCAACGTAAGGAAGATCGTCGAGAAAGTTGCTAAGTTCATGCTAATGCGTATGATTCTCATTCTTCTTGAGTTTTCCGTATGCGTACGCGCGTAACGGAGCCGTTCATCCATTGATGGAGTTGAGCATGAAATCATTATTTAGCCCGCGCAAAGCCGCCGTAGCGGCAGCGATCGTCGCTGCATTCAGCCTGACCGCTTGCCAGGCTCCGGCGAAAAAAGCCGAAGCGCCAGCCGCCGTTGCCAAGCCAGTTGATACTTCTTTTACCCAGCGCACGCTGGGCGATGGCCTGTATGAAATGGCGTATTCGCCTGCTGCGAAAGCGTTATACGTTGCCAGCGCGCAGAGCTTTAAAGACGTTAACGGTGGTGTAATTTATCGTCTCGACCCAACCACACTGGAAACCAAAGGCGTTACGCATACCGATTTGAAAAACTTTGGTACGGCAATCGATGAAGCGGGCAACGTGTTCTACACCACCAACTCGCTGGATGGCGCTATCTCTAAAGTGGATGCGCAGAGCGGCAAAGTGCTGGAACGTTTAGTCTTCCCAGGTAAGAAAGATAAAGAAGGTTATCCGGCGGGCGCGCGTGAAGTGCTGTGGCACGGCAACGAACTGTATGTCGGTCGCGTAGCCGATCCGGGTTACATCTCGGTGGTTGATGAGAAAACCTTCAAGCTGAAAGCCACCATCAAGAATGCAGGCAAATGGGTAACCGGCATCATCTATTCCCCGCTGACTGAGCGCATTTACGCGACCAACGGCGCGGGCGAAATTCTGGTGATCAATCCACGCACCCACAAAATTGAGAAGCGCTGGACCGCCGGCGACGGTAAAGAGTATCTGTTCCTGAACATGGCGGAAGATCCGGCTACCGGCCGCCTGTTCGTAACCGATGATTCGAAAGGCAAAGCCACGCTGGTGTTTGATGAGCGCACTGGGAAAGTAATCAAGCGTATTGAAGGTGATGCGCTGGCGATTAAATTCAACGCTAAGCGTAATGAGATCTACATCAGCCAGCGCGAATCGAAGAAAGTACTGCAGCTGGATGCCACCACTTACGCGGTGAAAAACAGCTGGTCGTTTGATAACAATCCAAACAGCCTGCTGATTGGCCCGGACAACAACACGCTGTATGTCACGTTGAAAGCGGAGTTCAACAAAGACTCCTCAACCAAAGGCCAGGATCAGATTGCGCGCATCGCGCTGAAATAATCCCCGACCTGTAGCGATAATCCATGCCCTCGTAAGAGGGCATTTTTGTTTCTGATGTCTTTGCCGCAGCAGGCCTAACCGCCGGTTGTGAAGTGTGGTATTCCGTGTGCGGTGGACTGTTTCCGCGCACCGCTAAAGCGCTTATGGATGTGGCAAAAGTTAAAAAGGTCATCACCGAGCTCGAGCTGGCATAGTGATAATGAGTTGATTAACTGTGATCGCACTAATAGTTAATCTGATAATAGTTTCAATGGTTATTATTGTTTCTATCGAAGGCGCACAGCTTTCAAATCAAACAACCAAAGGAATACGACCATGAAAACTATCAAAACTCTGACTATCGCCGCTGCCGCCGCTCTTTCACTGATGTCTGCTGCCAGCTTCGCACAGACCGTTTCAGCAACCTCGCTGACTCTGGATGGTGCTGAAGCGAAAATCGCTGCGCAGGCAAAACAGAATGGTGAGCAGTACAAAATTTTAGAAGCGAGCAACGGCAACGTCGTACACATGACCGCAGAACTTTACAAATAACGGATGGTTGCATACGGATGTGCCAGAACAGGTCGCCTACGGGCGGCCTTTTTTGTCGATATAACGCAGCAACTGTATAGTTACGTAAGTTATCGTGATCGCACTAATGGTTAATTTTGAAACGATAACATAAGTTATTATTATTCCCATCGAAGGCACACAGCCTTCTCGTTAAACCACTAAGGATTATGACCATGAAAACTATCAAAACACTGTCTATCGCCGCTGTTGCTGCTCTTTCAATGATGTCTGCTGCTAGCTTTGCACAGAGTATATCTGTTGAGTCTTCTACTCTGGATGGTGCAGAAGCGAAAATCGCAGCGCAGGCGCAAGAGCAGGGCGCTCAGTATAAAATTACTGAAGCCAACACTAACAACCGCGTACACATGACTGCCGAGTTATACAAATAAGTTAATTGCACAAGCAGTTGTGTTAAGGCCGCCTTCAGGCGGCTTTGTTGTATCTGAATGTCCGTAAATGGCCTGCGCATGTCCCGCCGCACGCCCGGGCTGTGTGTATCATCAACGCAGTTCTCCCCCACACGGATATCGCATGAAAACCTACATCAGCAAAAACTTCTCTCCCGCAAAAGCCTGGGATGCGTTAGACATCGCCAACTTCGCCGGCACCAGCGTGCGTCTGCACTGGACCAATCAACCTTACAAGTGGCACATCAATGATGGCGAAGAAGTGTTTGCGGTGCTGGATGGTGCGGTAGAGATGCACTACCGCGAAGCGGGCGAGGTGAAGAGAGTGCTGCTGAATAGCGGCGACATTTTTTATGCCAGCATCGGCACCGAGCATGTGGCGCACCCGCAAGGCGAAGCGCGCGTATTAGTAATCGAAAAAGAAGATTCGGTCTAACGCCTGATACTGACTCACCCAAACACGCTAACGCATCAAGTGTGTTAGCGTGTTTGAGATGCACAATCGTGCGAAAAATAACCGCATGCGCGCATCGGGCGCTGTGTGGCGCGAGACGAGTTTTATCCACAGGATAACGTCGACTCTACGCACGGGGATTGTGGATAACCTTTTGCGAGGTGCCCAAAATGGACACCTCAAGAATTAACTAATAGCATTCACAAAGCGGCGCGTTATCTGCTGTGGACGCGTTATCGCGCCGCCCACCACCACCGCATGTGCGCCCAGCGCCAGACAGTGCGCCGCCATTTCCGGCGTTTCAACATTCCCTTCGGCAATCACCGGCACCTTTACCGCAGCCAATACGTCGCGCAGGAAGCGGCAATCATCGGCGGCCAAATAGCAGCCTTGCGTCTCGGCGGTGTAACCGTGCAGCGTGGTGCCGACACAATCGAAACCTAATTGCGACGCCTGACGCGCTTCTTCCACCGTGGCGATGTCGGCCATCAGCAGCAGTTGCGGATAGCGCTGGCGAATCGCCGCCACCAATGCCGACAGTTGCAAATCGCCGGGACGCGTGTGCAGCGTGGCATCCAGCGCAATCATCGCCGGATTCGCCACCATCAACTCATCCACTTCCCGCAACGTCGCGGTGATATACACATCGCTGCCGGGATAGTCGCGCTTAATAATGGCGATAATCGGCAAATCCACGGTTTGCATAATCTGCTGCACGTCGATCAGGCTGTTGGCGCGAATCGCCGCCGCTCCGCCTTCCATCGCCGCTAACGCCATGCGCGACATAATAAACGGGCTGTGTAACGGCTCATCTTCCAGAGCCTGACACGAGACCACCAGTTTTCCCTGAATCTGGGCCAGCATCGGTGCTTTCATAGCGCGAGTATCTCCTCTACTTCATTTTTGATAATGGTGACGTGCGGGCCGTAAATCACCTGCACGCCTTTGCCACGTTGGATCACGGCGCGTGCGCCGGTAGCTTTCAATGCGTTTTCATCGAGTTTGCTGCTGTCGATGAGCGTGATGCGCAGACGGGTGGCGCAGCAATCCAGTTCGGCGATGTTCTGCTTGCCGCCTAAAGCCGCGATCACCTGCAGTGGACGTTCTCCGGCGGTCATCGGCACAGTTTCAACGCTGACGTCTTCGCGCCCCGGCGTTTTGAAATTGAAGCGGGTGATCAGCAAGCGGAAAGTAAAGTAATAGAGCAGGAACCACGGCACGCCAACCAGCGGGACATACCACCAATGGGTTTTCGCTTCGCCCTGCAATACGCCGAACAGAATGAAATCAATCAGGCCGCCCGAGAAGGTTTGGCCGATGGTGATGTGCAGGATGTGGGCGATCATAAACGCCAGCCCATCAAACAGCGCGTGGATGACATACAGCACCGGCGCGACAAACAGGAACGAGAACTCAATCGGTTCGGTGATACCGGTAAGGAAAGAAGTCAGCGCCGCCGACAGCAGCAATCCGGCCACGCGTTGACGGTTTTCCGGCTTAGCGGTGTGGTACATCGCCAGACACGCGCCGATCAGGCCAAACATCATGGTGATGAAGCGCCCGGACATAAAGCGCGCGGTGCCAATGTAGAATTGTTGCGTGTGGGGATCGGCAAGCTGGGCGAAGAAGATGCGCTGCGTGCCTTCCACCAGATGTCCGTTGATCACTTCGCTGCCGCCGAGTGCGGTGGTCCAGAACGGCAAATAGAAGATGTGATGCAGGCCGAACGGGCCGAGCATGCGCAGTACGAAGCCGTAAATAAAGGTGCCGAAATAACCGGTGGCATCCACCAATCCGCCCATACCAAAAATCAGCTTCTGGAAAGGCGGCCAGACGATGGTCATCGCCGCACCCACCAGAATGGCGACGAAGGAGCTGATAATCGGCACGAAGCGCGAGCCACCAAAGAAGCCAAGGAACTGCGGCAGGGCGATTTTGTTGTAGCGATTATGCAGCATGGCCGTCACCAGCCCGATCACCACGCCACCAAATACGCCGGTTTCCAGCGTCTGAATGCCGAGCGCCATGCCTTGTCCCACCGCGCTAAGGTTGCCCTGCGCCAGCACGCCGGTCAGCGTCAGCAGCGCATTGATGGTGGCGTTCATTACCAGATAAGCCAGCAGCGAGGCCAATCCGGCGGTGCCTTTGTCGCTTTTGGCCAATCCTACCGCTACGCCAACCGCAAACAGCACCGCGAGGTTGGCGAACACCACCGATCCGGCGCTCGCCATGATGGTGAACACGCCTTGCAGCCAAGCGACATCGAGGAATGGATAGGCTTTGACGGTGTTGGGATTGGAGAGTGCACCGCCAATGCCCAGCAGCAAACCGGCCGCCGGTAGCACGGCGATCGGTAACATGAACGACTTACCAAACCGCTGGGCTTTTTCAAACCAACCCCCTGAAGAGGCACCGCTGAACAGTGATGACATAAATTTTTATCCCTGAAGTGATTTTGTGGTAAAAATTATTATCACAATCTCATTCATAAGATGAAAATTTCCATCATTATTGTGATAGCTTTCACTTATGCCCTAATCTGCTGCACACTGTGCGCCATAATGTCGTGAAGAAGAGGCCGCCATGACGGACAACGAAAACATCTTGCTGCACCTGCGCCAGGGCTTGCCGGGCTACAGTCCGACGCTGCAAAAGCTGGGCGATTTCATCCTCACCGACCCGCAGAAAGTGCTGTATCTCACCATCACTGAATTAGCGCGCGAGACCGACACCAGCGAAGCAAGCGTGACGCGGCTGTGTCGTCATCTCGGCTGCAAAGGCTATACCGAATTCAAAATGGCGCTGGCGCTGGATGTGCAACACAATCAGCCCGCCGCCGTCGCTAGCGGTGACAGCATCGACATGCTGGTGGAGGAAACGGTGCAGGCGCTGCGCGATACCGGGAAATTCATTAACCGCGAAGTGCTTCAGAGCGCGGTGGAAGCGCTGCATCAGGCTAAAACTATCCAGATCTACGGCGTGGCGGCCAGCGCGATTACCGGTGAGTATTTGCACTATCGCCTGTTGCGCTTAGGTAAATCGGCGCAGCTGTTTGGTGATATGCATCGCGCGGCGATGAATGCCTCGACGCTCAGAGAGGGCGATTTGGTGATCGCCATCTCCGCTTCCGGCTCGACCAAAGATGTAATGCACGTAGTGAAGGTGGCGAAGAAGCAAAACGCGCGCGTGCTGATGCTGAGTAACACGCTGCGCAGCCCGATGGGCAGCTTAGCCGATATGCTGCTGGTGGCTGCGCGGCCGGAAGGCCCGTTCAACGCTGGTGCGCTGAGCGGTAAAGTGGGCGCGATGATGCTGGTGGAAGTGTTGATAAATGAGTTGATGACGTATGATGCCCGTTATCAGTCGGCCAGCCAGCAGACGGCAACGGCGACCTTGCCGATGTTGATGTAAAACGGCAAATCCTTAGCGGCGCAATTTATTGCGTGTTTTTACACGTGTAAAAGGGTCAAAAGAGCGCGATAAATCGCGCCGCTACGGAACAGTGATAATAGGTTAAAGCGGTATTTCAGTTATTCGCTTGCCAATGCCGCCACCGGATCCATGCGCGCGGCTTTGCGCGCGGGCAGGTAACCAAAAATCATGCCGATAATGGTGGAGCAGGCAAAGGCCGCGCCTGCTGATTGCCATGAGAAGATCGCGGTAATCATGCCGCCCGCCAGCAGGCTGATAATCGGTCCAATCACCAGCGCCAGCGCGACGCCGAGCGATCCGCCCACCAGACAGACTAAAACTGCTTCGATCATAAACTGCTGCATGATGTCGCCGCGCCGTGCGCCCACCGCCATGCGCACGCCGATTTCATGGGTACGTTCCGTTACCGACACCAGCATGATATTCATCACGCCGATGCTGCCAATCATCAGCGCAATCGAGGCGACCAGCAGAATCAACAGCGTTAATGTCGCGGCGGCATCTTCAATCGCTTTGCGGTATTTGTCGCGGTTGAACACCAGGAAATCTTTGGTGCCGTGACGCGCGGTTAGCAGTTGCGTCAGCGATTCCACCGCCGGGCCGCTCACCACATCATCCTTCAGCTTAATGCTGATGCTGGTTAGCGCGGTTTGCCCGCTGATGCGATACATCACGGTGCTCCATGGCAGCCACACGCTGAGGCGATTAGGCGACATGCCATCGTTATCATCCGCCACGCCAATCACGCGCACCGGCACCGAACCCAGCACGATCATCTTGCCAATTGGGCTTTCCCCGTGTTCGCCAAACAGTTTGTTGCGCGTGTTGGTATCGATAATGATCTCCTGACGCGCGTGGCGTTCATCGCTGAAGTTGCTGCCTTCCAGCAATTTAATGCCCTGAATCTGGAAATACGCTTTGCCGACGCCGTACACCGAGGTTTTGGACGCATTAGAGAGATAGCGAATCGGCTGATTGGCGATCATCTCCGGGCTGACCGCCGCGACAAACTGCTGACGCCCAATCACGTCGACATCGGCCATCACCAGCGTCAGCACCGGATGCGCTTCATCCTCGACAAAATCACCACCGGCATAGATCGACACCACATTGGTGCCGAGCCCGGAAATACTCTCCAGCGTTTTTTGCCGCGCGCCCTGGCCGAGCGCCACCACCGTGACCACCGCTGCGATGCCAAAAATAATCCCGGTCATGGTCAGCGCGGTGCGCAGCCGATGCGCGTTCATGGCATTCAGCGCCATGCGCAATGATTCGCGAAAGCGATCGAGCAAGCCGCGCAGCTTGCTCTGGCTTTTAGGCGCGGCGGGGACATATTGCGCGCGGGTTGCATCCTGTTTGCGGCCGCTGTCGGCAAAAATCTCGCCGTCCTGAATCTCAATAATGCGATCGGCGTGCTGCGCCACTTTCATGTCGTGCGTGACGATGATCACCGTGTGACCTTCGCGATTGAGATCGTGTAGGATGCGCAGCACCTCTTCGCCGGAATGCGAATCCAGCGCGCCGGTCGGTTCATCGGCAAGAATAATTTCGGCACCGTTAATCAGCGCGCGCGCGATACTGACGCGCTGCTGCTGGCCGCCGGATAGCTCGCCCGGTTTGTGATGTTCGCGGCCCTGTAAACCTAAACGTGCCAGCAGATCCGCCGCGCGCTGCAGCCGTGCTTTGCCCTGCAGATTGGCGTAGATCGATGGAATCTCGACGTTGCTCAAGGCGCTGAGATCCGGCATCAGATGATAACGTTGGAAGATAAAGCCGATATGCTCGCGGCGGACTTTCGCCAGCGCATCCGGCGACAGCGTGGCGATGTTTTGGCCACTAATGAAATAGTCGCCGCTATCCGGCGCATCCAGGCAGCCAAGAATATTCAGCAGCGTCGATTTACCCGAACCGGACGGCCCGATAATCGCCACCAGCTCGCCGCTAGCGATACTCAGGTTAATGTTTTTCAGCACATGCAGAGATTGCGAACCGTTAACATAGCTGCGCTGGATGTTTTTCAGTTCGATGATATTCACATCAACACCTCGTCAGTGCCCGCCGTCTGCGTAGCAAGGATCACTTTCTCGCCGACTTTTAAACCGCTCAGCACCTGAATATCAACGCTGTCAGTGATGCCAGTGGTGATGATGCGTTTCACCGGCTGGTTATCCTGATCGGGGATTTCCACGTAGGTTTTGCCATCCGCGTCTTTCTTCGTCGCCTGCACCGGCACCAGCAAAGCGTCTTTGGCGAAATCACGCAGCAGGTTGACCTGCGCCGTCATGGAGATGCGCAGCGCGTTGTCGGGGTTTGGCACATCCAGCAGCGCGTTGTAATAGACTGCGGCGTTGGTGCTGCTGGCTGGCGTGCTTTCGCTGTTGCCCATCAGCGCGTCATCTTTCATCACCGATTCCGGCGCCAGTTCGAGGCTGCGCAGCGTGGCGTTGTAGCGCTTGTCTGGATTGGAGAAGGTGGTGAACCACGCTTGCTGGCCTGGCTGCACGTTGTTGATGTCGGCTTCGGAGATTTGCACTTTAATCGTCATGGTGTCGAGCTGCGCCAGCTTGGCGATGGTCGGCGCGGTTTGTACCGCGTTCACCGTTTGACCTTGCTTAGTGACGATGGCGATGACCGTGCCGTCCATTGGCGCCATGATGCGGGTATAACCGAGATCGAGCTGCTTCTTATCCACCTCAATCTGCGCCTGAATCACGCGCGCTTTTTGCGCGGTTAGCTCGGCGCGTGCACTGCGCCACTCTTGTTCGGCGGTATCAAAATCCTGACGCGAGATCGCATTGGTTTTAATCATTTGCTGCAAGCGCTGATATTGCGCTTGCTGTCGCACCAGCGCGGCTTCGCGGGTTTCCAGATCGGCCTGCGCCACGCTCAGCGCCGCCTGCGCGTTACGCAAATCGCTGCGCTGCGGTTGATCGTCAATTTCGGCGATTAGCTGGCCTTTGCTGACGCTATCGCCAGATTTGATATAGAGCTTTTTCACCTGACCAGAAACCTGCGCACCGACGTTGACGCGTTCAACCGCATCCATTTTGCCGGTGGCAGCAATCACGTTTTCGATATTTCCCTGACGCACTTCGGCGGTGACCACCGCGTTAGGTTTATGGCGTGAACCGGCGAAATGCCAGATCAACAGCAGGAGAATGACGGCAGCGAGCGTGGCGAATAGCCACTTTTTTGAGATATTGAGCATAAGCGTCCCTTATATGAAGTGAGAATCATAATCACTAAAGGGAACAAACTGGAGAAAATTCGCCGGATTTATCTGGGTAATGCGCGCTGGTTGAAAAATGATTAAAGTTTTCCGAATAGAAAGGGCGGCTAGGTTGTTTACAGCGTATCTGAGTCACTGTTTGGGCGTAGGGTCGCCATTTATGGCGTAATGTTTGTCAGTTAAACCACGAAACCTCTCATCACCCAGAGCACATATTGTAGCGGCGCAATTTATTGCGCGATAAATCGCGCCGCTACGGAAGGTGCGGTGATTTGATACGACGCTTAACTGAGCGGCATTACGTCATTTATGGCGACCGGTTCACTACCGATTTACAGATCGAGCTGGGTTTTCAGCTTCGCGATCTCCTCACGCCACTGCGCTTGCAACGCGGGTTTTTGATGCTTCGGCTTACGCGCCAGATCCTCATCCAGTTTGCTTTCCACCTCTAATAACGCCAGCAGCAAAGCATCTTCATCCAACGCGTTTTCCGTCGCCGCAGGTGCAACAACCTCAGACATGGCTATCACCTGTTCAGCACGCAGGCGCTCGGTCACCGCGTCAAAATCGTGCCACTGGCTGAGTTGCTGGTCCTCTATCAGCCAGAAACGATTGCAGCTGTTAGCGATTAACTGACGATCGTGCGACACCAGCAACACCGCGCCCTCGAACTGATTCAGCGCCTCCGCCAGCTCCTCTTTCCCTACCATATCCAGATGGTTAGTGGGTTCATCGAGCAGCAGCAGTGAATAGCGCGCCAGCGTCAGCCCCACAAACAGTAAACGCGAGCGCTCGCCGCCGCTCAGTGATCCAATCAGCTGCTGGTGACGCAGATACGGAAAACCCGCAGCGATCAACGCCATCTTGCGCTGCTCATCGCTGAGCGGCGCAAAATGCGCCAGCGCATCACTTAGCGTTTCCGCATCGTGCAATTGATGCAGACTTTGATCGTAATAACCGAGGCGCGCGCGGGGATGAAAAAGCGTGCTATCTGCTTGTTGAAATTCACGCCACAAATGGCGCAGCAGCGACGATTTACCGCAACCGTTGCGGCCAACGATCGCTACGCGATCGCCACTTTTCACCTGCAGCGTTGGTAGTGAAAACAGTGCAGGTGCGTCATCGGCCGGCCGAATCGACATCTGCGGCAACGCCAGCACGCGATCGGCGTCCAGCGCTTCACCTTGCAGCTGCAGCCGCCATAGCGATCCTTCGCTCAGCGTGGTTTGTGCTTCTTTCAACCAATTGGCGCGTTTCTCCATCTGCTGCGCTTTGCGCGACAAACCTTCGTTATCGTAAGTGCGGCCCCAGATCGCCAGACGTTTGGCGCTTTTCTCTACGCGTTCGATCTCTTTCTGCTCGGCCTGATAACGCTGCGTGTCAGCGTCATCCTGCTCGATCAGCGCCTGACGCGCCGCGCTGCAGGGCAGACGGAAGAATTGCAGACCGCGATCGCGCAGAATCCAGCTGCAGTTAGTCACCCGATCGAGCAGGGTGCTGTCATGGGAAACCAGCACGAAGCTGCCGCTCCAGCCGTTGAGGAAATTCTCCAGCCACAATAGCGTCGGCAAATCGAGGTGGTTGCTGGGTTCATCGAGCAGCAGCAGATCCGGTTGCAGGATCAGCGCGCGCGCCAGCAGCAGGCGCATATGCTGACCGCCACTTAGCGTTGCGGCAGTTTGCGTTTGTTGCTCAGCGGTGAAACCCAGGCTGCCCAGCAGCGCTTCGGCGCGCCAGCGATCGGCTTGTTCCGGCAAGCGCGCCATCACGCCATCCAGCAGCGACGCGTTGTGCAGTTCTGCTGGCAGATGTTGCTCGATGCGCGCCAGTAAACAGTGATTAGCCGGCGTAACGCTGCCGTGGCTGGCTTCCAGTTCACCACTGAGAATTTTCAATAAGGTGCTTTTACCTGTGCCGTTATCACCCAGCAAACCGATGCGATCGCCTTTTTTCAGGCTGAAATGGATATCGTGAAATAGCGTGCCGAAGGTGTTATCGAAACCGACAGCGTGGGCGGACAGTAAAGTGCTCATGTGCTTACTCATAAGTTGCAGGCGCAAAAAGGCCCGACGTCAGAAATCGCTGACGACAACCCGGTAAGCCGGAGGAAGGGATTAGATTTTCAGTTAACTTCGCTCAGGACGGATTATCGCAGCACGAGTGCGGAAATGCCTGAACGCGGCCAATTACTGTAGAAGTGTGAGTAAATAAACAATTCACACAGTGGCATAGTAATCCTCCTTAGTTATCAGTGGGTGAATAAGTGAGCTGATGATAGTGGTGAAAAGCGGCACTTTCCAGTGAAAAATGCCAGAAGTGTGGCGGCACTCGCTATGACGTACCGGGCAGGGCGCTGGCATCGCTAATGAGCCTGTTCGGTGAAAATCGCCTTCAGAGGTCTTCTGCAAAACTCCAGCAAAACTCTTCTGCAAAACTGGTTAAAAAATGAGCTACCTTTGAGCCTGGGGGTTCTTATTAGATGGCAGATCAAAATAAAGTGTGGGAGGACGTTTAGTGCCAGAAGCGGACGTTGCTAACTTCATGTTAAGTTGATGCGCAGGAATCTAGTCAAAAGCTAAGAAGAGGCTCATATGTCATCACAATCTATACAATTAGTGAAAGTCATAGCTGATATAGCTATCGCACTCGAATTTACCGAGGAAACTTTAATTAATCCTGATGTGGCCATTGAGATGCAAGAGAGTATTGCAGGAACTCTTCAGTCCCTTGATGAAGTTAGCCGAAAAGATATAGCGGATGTCTTTGAAAGTATCTCGGCTCTTTATAATGGAGAAGTTGCAGACTACGTCAGGTCTATACCTGCTAATTATGGCATCAAATAAGGAGATCATTAATTATTGCAAGGTCCGCAGATCGCTCATAGCGGACCTGACGCGCGCATCAACTTCGTGCCAAAATCGGACGCTGAGATATCCAAATTTATGAATCTAGTGTCATCAGAGAAAGACATATCCTCCGCCACCGCACCTCAAAATAAAACAATATAAAATGCTAAGTAATAATATAAAAGCGATCTATCAAGGCTTTATCTTAGAATACCTCCACTGATACTTGAATTATCATTAAAATAATCTTGACATTAACTTTCGCCACAAGGGTGTTTTTTTAGTGTCGGTTAATGTATTAGCCCAAGATGGATTTTTTAGATCACTTGGTAATAAATATTTCCGATCATCATCATCTACAACGACTGCACCTAATTTTTTTGCTATCTGTAACATCTTAGAATAAAGGGCTTCTTCGGGTTGCTTGCTATAAATTCGACCATCATCCCAATCAAGCCAGGATTCATCATGTGCCTGATGGTTACTCCATCTAGTAAAATAATCACCATTACTTTTATTTATTGATAATTCTTCATCATTATCAATAAGGTGAAGCCATTCTTCACTTGTAATTGGATTACTTGCGCTATCAAACCAATTTTCTGTTCTTACGATATGAAGTTCCCAGCCCATTAACATCTCCTTTTGTTGATGAACAATCCATAAGAAATGTTCAAACGAAAGTCTGAAGTTTAACCCCTAAACAACCCGAAATCATGCAACTTTAATGAGCTGGTATATTTACAGGCTAAAAAGTTGCCCATAAAAAGCGACAGTGTCCTTCTTCCCACTGGTAAACTCGTTGTGATTTTAGTCATTCTGCACCAGTGTTGAGAACTGCTGCTGACTTTCGCCCTCGCTAATGGCGGGCTTTCGCTGAATTATGCGCAACTGCATTGAATCAAAAGATCAGCTTCTTCCATTCACTGCTTCGCTCATCGTTATATTTGTCTGTCATTGCCTGATTTGAGTGCCCCAGAAGTGTTTGCGTATCGATGCCCTGAGCTCTGTAAAGCCGCTCAGACAGAGAGCGCTGCTCATGGAAAGAGGGGGCCTGGCCTTCCTCCCACATTAATCCTGATGCTTCTCTTGCCAGCCGAAAATTATCTCGCAAAGAGTGCGGTTTAACCTGTTCGCCTCTTTTAGAGGGGCCTTTGTCGTCGCGATGATGAAGCAGGTAGGGGCTCAGAATTCTGTCACGACATTGTCCGATGATTTCGCGCAAGCTGATACCCAGCGCATTACAGTGTAATGAAAGTGGCAGTGCTATGCGTGCGCCTGTTTTCTGCTGAACGATGTGCAGATGATCATCCCACACATCGGAAAACCGCATTTTCGAAATGTCACTGATGCGCTGCCCTGAAACTACAGCAAGCAACATGGCGCGTTGCATATACCGGGGTTTTTCGGCATGGGCATAAATCTTTTTCCACGTAGGTAAATCAAGTCTGGCTCTCATAACTTTTGCCCTGGGTGTACGGGTCGTTAACGCTGGGTTAAAGCCCGGGCTGACTTCACCTGCGCGTTGCGCCTCCTTAAAGAAATCAATACAAATCGTTCTTACAAGAAGCGCCATACTGTTTTTATTTCGTTCGAGGTAAGGCTCCATCAAGGCGTTGATGTCTTTCACTGTGACTTGATCAAGAGGCTTCATACCGATTTCTGGCACCAGAATGTCGAGCACCAGTTTCTTCTGCTGAATCGTCTTCGTTTTTAACTCGCCTGACTTAACGCGTCGTGTCTGCAACTGAAGATATTTTTCTGACCAGCCTGAAGTCGTTATTGACGTGTTCAGGCTTTCCGCCAGTTTATTCCTCGCTTTGATGAGATGACGCATCTGATTCTCAGATAATCTGGAGTTAGCTTCAATTGCGACGGCTTTTGCTTCCGCTTCATCGGTGCCTAAACCATGAAATTTACCTGTGACAGGATGCTTATATCGCCAGTAAACGCGTTTTGTTCTGGCATCAGTAAAACAGGACAGATTAGGGATGATGACATTATATTTACGTGGCCTGGCCATCCTCTAATATCCTTTTCAATCTCACGTTATCACTTTGCCTGATTTCAGGACTGGACTGTACACCGATGAATCGCGCAGAGCGTTCAACGCGCCAGATATTTCCAACTTTTACCGGAGGCGGAAATATCATTCCATTCCTGGCATATTTGCTGAGTGTAGCGGAGCCCGGAATCGGATTGCCGAATTCCTCTTCCGCCCAGGTAGATAACTTAATCATGCGAGACATTATATTCTCCGGTTAAAAATTCAATCGGTTACCACGAAGTGGAAGAGTCATTTCTTTAAAGTATCTATCAGGAAAAATATTCCGAAAAATGATGTCTGGTTTTAAGCGTTCATAAATGAAAATTCGCACGCAAGGCGCGATAATAAGTATCGATGTTAATTGACTACCCGGATGTCAGTGCTTCTTTCTCGGCTTTAGTGGCGAGGCGGGAGTAGCCCATACGACTGCGAATCAGTATCGGCTCCTTTTTCTTCCATTTTGCTACATCACGCTCCCGATATTTTCGGGGTGCATTCCCATTAACCGAAGCGATAACGTGTTCCTCATGTACCTCTTTCACGCTGACTCGCCAAACAGAGAGTGTGCTGATGGTTGTATTACCCATCTTATGCCGATACAGCTGGTAGGCCGTATCACCAGGTTTCAGGGAACTAATTTTCATTTGCTCTCCTGTGCTTAATTGCTCGAAGTTCCTTCTCATGATCGCTGCGGCATTCTGGGGCACAATAATGACCCTTGTCGATTGGCTCATCACACCAGAGGCATTTACCAGTGAACGGTGCCGTGACACGCGGCCGGTAAGCCAGCGCTAATTCAATCATCTGAAGTTCAAGCTCTGATGCTGCATCTATCGGATCTGGATGTGTCATTTCGATTTCCTGTAGGCAATAAAAAACCGCCTCATTGGGCGGTTTTTGCGGTTTTACTGGCTTCATACTTTCTTCGTATTTCAATCATCCTGATGTAAAAGTCATACAACTCTTTGCGCATGCTGTTTTTCATGTCATCAGGTAGCGGCTCTTGCAATTTCATCCATTCATCAAGTTCAGGTTTGCACTTTACGTAGGCATCATCCACAACTTTCTTAGCGGGTATGGTTGAATTAATGAAGGGAATTGTATGGTCATTCAAACAACGCGTTTCTGGCGTTCCGAATGCTTTGTCGTCCGCTGCCGCAGACATAGAGAGAAATGCTCCCGTAAATAAAATCCATTTCACAGCTTATTTTTCATCCTTCATATTTACCGGGTCCGATCCCCGTGGAAATTTCATCGACCCCTGTCGGTAAAACTTTAGCCTTCACTCATGAAAGCTAACCATTCTGCCCAGCAGTTTTCTGGGTCGATATCCCTGTAGCCACGACTCTCTGACATACTCAAAGCCGCTTCAGCGTCCACGGAAATCGAGGTGGCGTTATCCCTGATACCTAATACTTCCAATTCAGTTAGAGGCGAGCCTTTCTCATCCGCTTTAGATAGCAGCAAGGCAATAAGCGAAGGCACAAAGACGATCGTCATTTATCCGCATCCTTCTGATAAAACGGGTCACTGTCACGCGGAAACTGTAGCGCGACATTCCTGTAAGGCTGCAGGCGCTCTTTGAAGTACTCTCACAAATTTACAGGTTGCTGCATTTCTGCTTCATGTGGAACGACGGGCATGTTCATGCGCTCTTTATATGCAACGCCAGACGCGGCTAAATCAACGTTGATACGATCGCGTTCTTCTCTGCTGCGTGTTGCCAGGTTTTGAGACATGCAGTTGTCCTCCTCACTTGATTATACCGCGCTATCCTTAAAAAGGAGGTGCCTATGTGTGGTCGATTTGCGCAGTACAGCAGCAGAGATGAATACTTTGAATCGCTCGGCCTGAAGGCTGACGAAATCCAGTATGACCCGGAACCGATAGGGCGGTTTAACGTCGCTCCTGGCACGAAGGTGCTGTTGCTTAATGAACGTGACGAAGAGCTGCATCTCGATCCGATCTACTGGGGCTACGGGCCAGAGTGGTGGGATAAACAACCGCTCATCAATGCACGCGGCGAAACCGCAGCTACCGGCCGTATGTTTAAACCACTCTGGAATAACGGCCGGGCCATTGTGCCGGCTGACGGCTGGTACGAATGGAAAAAGGACGGCAGCAATAAGCAGCCATATTTCATCTACCACAAGAAGAAAACGCCGCTGTTTTTCGCTGCCATCGGTAAAGCGCCATATAGCAAAGATCACGATAAAGAGGGCTTCGTCATCGTCACGTCACCCAGCAACAGGGGCATGGTCGACATTCACGATCGGCGCCCGCTAGTGCTTACTACTGATGCTGTTCGTGAATGGCTCAGTCAAGAAACTACACCCGAGCGCGCGCAGGAGATTGCTGCCGATGCCGCAGTGCCGGAGAAGGATTTTTCCTGGCATCCGGTTAGCAAAAAAGTTGGCAATATCCATAATCAGGGAGATGAGCTGTTGGAAGAGATCGATGATCCCGTGGCATGATTGTGCGAATTATTAAAGCAGCATACAGCCTGTATTTAGAATCGAGCTCTGACGAATTTTGTCGAGCATCTCTCTGACTTGAGCCTGTTACTACCAACCAAAAGATATGCCTGCCGCGACGCCAATGCTTTTATTGCTGTCATAACTCATATATGCGCTGCTCCTGATTTGTTCACTCAGTCTGAATTGTGATCCGAATGATACTGCCCCCTGGCCACCATAAGAACCCGCCCCGAAACCAAAACTAAAACGTTTGCCCTCAACGAAAGGTATGGTCGACATTGACATAGCGGAACTTATACCAGCCATTGCTTTGTGATGGTAGTTACCGATGCGTTTATCCATAGCAGAAAATTTATGTTCGGTCTTAGTTTCTAACCGTTGTTGATTGAAGTCGAGTTGATTAATTTTCGTCGTATTTTCAGATATCAGGCTTTTTACACCCGATATTTTTCTGTTATTTTTGATAATGTCGGCTGTGTTAACGAGAATTCCCTTCTGGTTTTCTTTTGTTTTCATTTCATTAATGATTGTGTTTCTTTCGTTATTGTCGATCATCTCTTGATGTTTTTCAATATTTTCCTTATTAGTGTCAATGGTATTTGTGTTTTTCTTAATTTTTTCTTTGTATTCGTCGATTTGTTGCTTGTTGAAGTTTATTTTTACGTCCTGATCATTAACTTTCAATTCCAGAGAGTTAATCTTAATGCCATCAGTGAAAATTTGGTCACGGTTGTGTTCGATATCCTCTTTCATACTTCTGGCATCTGTCTTGTGTTTGCCGGGATGGAAAATTTTCACATCGGCGTGTGCTGTTGAAAAAATAAATATAGTTGTTGTTAAAATCAGCAATGATTTTTTTAGTTTCATAATGATTTTCTTCTGTTATTTAGGAGCGAGGAAAATAGTGGGTTAAAAATTCGCGATGTTTTTCGCTATCAGATTTCTGGCTGAACGGCTAATAATAAATTGTGTGATGGTGAATTGATTTGTTGTGGTGGTTTACTGAGAATTAATCATGGGGCTCGATTACAGCGTCGACGTTTTTTAGTAGGATTCAAAACATGGTTGTCAATTTTGGGATTTTTATTTTCACTCCCTTATATTTTTCAAGCCAAAGGCCTCATTACAGGATGAGGCCTTTGGCTTGAAAATGTCTCCGGGAAATGTGTTCCTGAAGGTTGCTGATTTATGTCTCCGTTTACCAGCCAATCGATATCCCGGCGGCAATGCCCAGATTCCTGTTACTGTCATAACTCAGATAGGTGCTGCTTCTCATAATCTCGGTCATTTGGAATTGAGAACCAATAGCCAGTGAACCCTGGCCACCATAAGAGCCAGATCCCACTCCAACGCTGACATCCTTGCCATTAACAAAAGGTATGGCATTCATTGCCATTGCAGCACTGATGCCAGCCATAGCCTTTTTATGATTTTTTGCGACAGTTTTATCAATTTTCTTAAATCTGTTGTTTGTCAGTTGCCTGAACTCATCAATCTCGCCAGTCAACTGATTAAGTGAATTTAAATTGTTTTGAGTTTCTCTATGAACTTCTTCAATTTTAACTTTGTTGTTCAATAACCCTTTCTTGTTGTTTAGGATTTCTTTTTTGTTTTGTTCGTTAGAGGCCTTGTTTTTGAATGTGTCATCTTTGATCGATTTTATATCTGAGCTATTTTTATTAATATCTTCCTTGTTCCCCTTGATATCTTTCTTTATAACAGGGAGTTGTTCATTGTGATTAAGTACATCTGAATGGGTCTTAATGATGGTTTTCTGTAAGCCTATAAACTGCTTTTTGAGGTCGGCGAGATCTTCAAAGCAACTGTCAGCAATGCAAAAGCTTGCGTAAGAAGGTGCAGGTAAATTTATAAAGGTAATAAGCGAGGTGATGAATATTCGGTTTTTCATTTTTATCTCTTTAGCGAGTTAATGCGTTAATCCATGGTTCTTATATGGAGATCATGAATAGAGGGGGCTAAATGTGAATGTTAAAAATCAGGTTAAAAGTAATGCCTTGGTTAATCAATCCTCTTTTTCCGATAGCGGTGTGAGCAGAAGGTGCCGGAACACCCCTTTACACATATCTACTCTGGCAGTTGCAAATAAAGGACTGATATAGTCGTTTCCATCACCGTGCATGTCGAGATGTTCTATCACAGCCTGATGCGTTGTAAAAAGAAAATCCTCTTCATTCCTTACGTGCCTGACCATCCAGGCATCGGGAGATGATGTTAAAGATAGCTTCGCAAGAACATATACAATTTGTTCTCCAGGTGGAGATGACGCATGACTGAGATGGTCATCAATATAACGAAGGAATTTTTTATTCATTTTTATTGCCTCAAAAATATTGTTACTCCACTGATTGTATTTCCAGTCAGAAATTTAAATATTTTTAGATATTATTAATCTTGTGCTTAATGTTGGGTGCGATGAACTTAACATTGATTTCATTATGGATGAAGTCAGAAAAGTGAATAAATTCTGAAGCTGTATTTTTTCCTGGTGTTGGCGAAATTAAATATAAAATTATTTTTGAGACCATCCATTACGTAAAACACTCTGGCAAAACTGGCTACGATGTTCTGACCATTCTGCATTAACTTGTCTCATGGCCAGTTTCATTGCCTTTAACCAGAGCTTCCCTGCTTTTTCATAGTGTCCAAAGTTCTCCGCAATCGCTGCTGCTTCAGCGGTATTATAATAACGGAGGTTACGTAAATTACCTTTCATGGGCTTACCTTGTCTCCTGGCCACACTTTTAAAGAATCATGATTTCTGACTTGTTCCGGCTTCATCCATTTCAGCTTTCCTCACCAGAAAGACATCGGTCGCTTTCTCAAGTACTGCTGGTGTAGAAGCCAGCACTCTGGAGGCATAGGCGTAGCATTTGGCCAGCGCGCTGACGGTTTTGGCGTTCATCGCAGCCTCACAGAAATCCGCCAGCAGCTTATCGGGCGTCCGTTGCTGAACATCCTGATCGTTGTCGAAAACTTTCGCTTTCCCGGCGGAACGCTGTGCTGATTTTTGCTCAGGCGCTGTCACTACGGAATGCTGTGTATCTGGGATAGGCGGTGGCGCTGTTGCTGGCGTATCCGATGCGCTTTGGTCAACATCTGATGCTTGATCTTCAGCATCACTGTGTTCAGTTAACGCCTCGGCTTGCTGCCTGGACTGATTGATCAGTGCGTTCAAGTCGGTCAAAGTGGATTTAGCGGGAGTAATATCTCGCTCAACGGTTGGAGCAGTGTCAATTTCATCGGGTGTATAAACGCCCAGAATGACATCGGGACAATGCAGTCGCGCCCACCGTTTGACGGCGAGATAAGCCAGTTGTTGTTTGGGGTCACTTGCCCACAGTGTGGAGTTGCGCACCTGCGCCTGTGATAAAAGGATTTCCAGCTCGCGTGGCTGTTCCTCATTCTTCATCGTTGCCCAGACACGAACGCCACAACCGGATTCATCGTCCAGTGTCCATCCGGGAGCCGTGTACTTATTTCCTTTTGATGACGTTTTTTCAGTAAATTTGCCGATGACCTTTTCCCACGGACCAAACCAGGCATACTGTATCCGATCGCGTGTAGGGGCCATTGTCGAGATGACGGCGTTAACCAGCTGAGCTTCATAACCCAGCACGCCGTTAACCATGAAGGTTTTCTGGGCCACAGCAAACGGGTTCATGCGCCACTGCACCGCCTGCATTGTGACGGCGAGGCAGTCTGAAGCTTTCCCGGCGAGGTGCGCAGGTACAGTCACCCGGCTGCCGGCCATAATCTCGGCGAAACGCACAAGCTTATCCAGTGCATCCGGGCTGAAAATGGTGGCTGCCGTGCTGGTGTTATCTGACGTGGGGTCCACTGGTTTATTCTGCATCACTGATACTCCTGTCTGCGTGCCCACACCGGGCGCTGGATTGTCTCAATGCCGCCCCAGTAATCATTGAGGCGGCAGTGGTGGAAGGTGTCGAGATTATGGCGAAAGAGTTTCAAACCTGTCTGAAAGTCATCTTCATGCAGTTCGAATACCCGAACGGGGTAGCGGCCACAATCGATGGTTTCGCTCACGGCAATAAAGACAAACTGTGGATTTTCCCGGAAGCAACGGTAGAAACCCTCGCAGTACATCGCGGCCTGTACGTGATACCGGAACTCTTCGATGTGACGGGAAAAACGAGACATGTCGGCGACCTTCTTTACATCAAGGATGACAGCGCGGTTGGCCAGATATTTGTCGGGACGGATTCGACATAGCTCATCGGTTTCACTGTCTCGCCAGTAGATTGAAGATTCGCAATACCCTGCGTCTTTCAAAAAGTAACTGGCTGCGGGGTGAGCCATTGCACTGTCTCGCATCAGCAGGAGCTTTCGTCCCTGTTCAGCATCCAGCACGGTCATATTCATCCTGCTGGCATCGTCCAGGAATGTCTGCTCTTCCGCCTTGCCCTGATTTGTGCGGCGGTTGAAAGCGGGGGCCACGATATAGCGCTTATCAAATTCACCGGGTTCCAGCAGCATGCAATGCAGGGCGCTACCCATATCCAGTGCGGCTGTTTTTTCAGGATCGACAGGGGCATCCTTACGCCATTTGTAGATGGCAGGGTTCAGCGCCACATCATCAAGCTGCGACTTACTGACCCCCGGGCCTGCGTGGTAGTCCTCATTACTGATGTTGTGATACACGCCGGGTTTTACTGGCATGGCTCCTCCCATTTCAGTAATACCTGCAGGTCATAGTTTTCATTAGCCTGGTGGTAAGCAAGGTTAAGAATGAAGTCCCGATACTCTTCATTCGCTTTACCGCCGAAACAGCATTTGCTGGCGAGTGGATGAAGCAGGGAAGCCCTGAATTCATCAAGCGTGTCAGGAAAGAAGGTCAGAAGGCGTGCGGCTTCGTCGTCTATCCACTGCTCTTTTCGAATAGCATCCTGTTCTTCCGCATCGAGCTGTTCTTTTCTGCGCTCGAGCTCAATGAATGGCATCATGATTTGCCCTCCAGAAGAATGATTTTGGTCAGTCTGTCAGTCAGAACCAGCAGTAGCGGTTTGGGAGGACGACGGCTAAAGCTGGCACTGCTCAGAATGTTCTTTCGGCTGAACTCGACAGAATGGATGGGGTGAAAAGGACGTGCGCAGGCGGCATCGCCCCAGATGTTTTTGTTCATCATGGTGAGGTTCCTGTCAGTGGTACTGGAGAGAGGTATTGCTGAGAAACGGCTAAGCGAGGCTAAAAGAGGCTAAAAGAGGTCAATTCTGGATTTCACTTAGCGCCTGATAACAAGGATTTCAATCACGACCCTTTTCTGACTGGCTTTCGTACTGCTGTCCGGTAACCGGGCTCCTCCGGTCATAGCACCCTGCAAATCAGCGCCTTCCAGCCTGGCTGTACGCATGTCCGCATCACGCAGATTGGCAGCCATTAACTTTGCATGGCTGAAGTCTGTGTTTAAGAAAGTATTTCCAGATAGGTCAGCGAACGGCATAAAAGCCCGGCAAAGCAGAGTGTTGTTCAGACTGGCTCCCTGTAAATTTGCGCCAATCATAATGGCGCGGGTCAGGTCAGCGTTATCGAGAGGCGCGCCTCTCAGGTCCATAAAACTCAGATCGGCACGCTTTCCCTTCTGACCCTCTGAGCGGACCCAGATTTTGTGGGCACGCAGTATGATTTCATGGTGTTACTCCATTGATTAACGGGTAATAAGTGATGGGCTGACCTGTTCCTCCTGAGTTGGAGGAGAACGGGCGAATGAGAATTTTTTTAACGGCGTTGCGTTCAGTTGTGTGTGTAGCGGAACTGACCAGCGCGCCTGAACGCAGTGTGTCCATGTAATGAAGACTCAGCAGGTTCGTCGGGTTGTTCAGGGTAAGTAAGACATAGATGCAAAACATTCATTTACACTCCTCCCGCCTTGCTGCCGCGCGGGCTTCATAGATGGATGATGTTTTGCCAGAAATAATTGTTTTCAGACAAAACACACCAGTTGTCGATACGTTTGCTTCGGATGCCGCGTTGAGGGCTGCATTAGCTACACGTGCATGCTTAAGCAAAGAAAAAATGCAGGATTTAATGACGAGCATGGATTGTTCGCCATTTGTGATGTACGTGATTTTCACAGGATAAACTCCGTATAATTACAGGGGGAAATAGATGGTGGAGGTTAAAGCCAGTCTGGTCTTTCACCTGTTCCCGTATAAAAGTCCAGAATATCCAAAAGCCTCGGATAGAATTTAATTGCGCGTTCGCCGTCCATCGATTCAATTTCTTTTTGTCTGAATCGTCGCCAGTCTTCGATTGTGTGCGTCTGACAGCCAGCACTTAATGTCACGCCATGCGTAATTTGAATACTGTATTCCTCACCCAGAATAAGCCATGTATTTGCAGGTAAGCGGGTACCGAATAAATGGGCTCCTTTCAGCTTTGTTCCCGTTACATCAGCGAGGCGTAAATTAGCATCATGAAAGTCTGTGCAAAATAAACTGGAATGGCTCAATGACGCGTAATCAAACTTTACGTGAGTAAAATCAGATCTCTCCAGATTGCATCCATTCATTGCAGCATGACGTAGTTTTGCGCGGCGGAAATTACAGTCGCTGAGATTGCATTTATTAAAGATACTCTTCTCAAGGTTGGTGTTATAAAAGTTGTGATCAGATAAGTCACTGTGGCTAAGTACTAACCTTTTTCCTTCTTCGCCTGCGGACTGAAGCCAGACGTTATGTTCCTGAAGTAGCGCCGATAATTCCTCTTCTGTCATTGAGTTCTTAGGCGTTTTTACTGGACGAGTTACAATTGACAGGTCATGCATGTTCTTTGATTCCTATTCAGATTTCTTTGTCATAATCGGCGTGACTTAGTAATAACCATTTTCTCCCTCCGTTTTTGGAGAGAAGACGCCAGGAAGGGGTCACGCAGATGGAAAGATAGCCATGCCGGATAGTGCGTCTTGGTTTAATTTGTCCCAGACGCCATTGCCTGAGGAGACAGCGTGCCCGGATGTTGACGCGTTCTGGTACCTTATGTTTATTCATAGTTGGCCACCCATTCATCAGCGCATGACGCCGCAAGTTTCTGAATGAACACCCAGCGAATGCCTTCTCTGAACCTGACGAAGACTCTTGTACGCTTGAGAGAACTGGCGGTGAAAATGTGCCAGCCATATAGGTATTGATAAATCATTTTTTACTCCGGATGGGCGAGATAAGTACTGGAAGGGGATAAATGCCTGCTTTTAACCACATCAGGCGAGGTGGTTCCCTGCTTTGCACAGTCGAAGGAAATTGATAAATTCATCCTGCACAGTTAATTAAGGAAGAGCATATGGCTGAATTTACAGTTCGCGTGGAGTTGCATGGCGCAACATCTGATGATTATGAAAAGCTACATGAATCAATGGGCGCTCGGGGTTATTCCAGAGAGGTTATCTCAGATGATGGACAATGGTTTAACCTGCCCACAGCAGAATACGTTGCGTCAAAATCATATACAGCCACACAGATAAGAGATGAAGTAAGGGTTGTGGCGAGTGCAATCAGTCAGAGCAACTGGGTATTGGTAACTGAATCAAAGGAGCGATCCTGGTATCTGTCCACTAAGTAGGTAAGTTGCCACCTTCACGGCAATTATCATTATTTGGCGGTGATACATAGCCGCCACTCTCAATATGGCTTATCAGTCGCATCACGTTCTCCGGACTGGCAACCTCGCACCAGATTTGCACAATTTGCATTCGTTTATTTAGCGGCATCTGTCCTGAACCAAGAGCGTCCTTGGCCAGCACATGCTTATCTTTTATTTTCATGATAATGCTTTCCATACTCTTTACCTTTTCCAGTTGTTATTGATGAGGTGATGCTTTTAAGAGCCTGCTTTTCACTACTTCAGGCGAGGTGATTCTCGCGTACCTGTTCAGGGAGAGTTGCTGGGCCAGCTATCTGATAAGATCACTGAATTACAGATGCTCAATGCAGAGTTGTCGGGTCTTTACCAGGCAAAGAGACAAATCACAATGGAACTTCGCGAAGAAAATAAAAAAATCGAGATGTTTGCTTTGCAGGCTGCCAGCTATGAACTTCACACCACGGACGGAGGAACGACGGTATATCGATCTAAGAAACCTGCCGACCAGGATGTTCAGCATCACTATCTTTGTGATCACTGCTACAGCAGCAGCAAGGTATCGATACTTCAGCCGAAGCCAGAGCGCAGCCAGCATGCCGGCTTTTTTATTCATTACTGCCCTCAATGTAAAAATGAATACAAAATGCAGAAAGTGCCCTTTCACAAGTTGTACCAGAATGTAAGACCGTTTCCCCATTAAGTACGAATGAAACATGTTCGGATACTCTTCCCAAAAAAAATCCCGCCGATGGCGGGATAAACGTGTTCAGGATTATTATTACCATACGATGAGGCTGGATGGTGTTTGTTATACTTTCTTATTGTGAGATGTCAGGCGAAATACATCGCACGTTATTTATGACGTGTAGAAGGAATCATTAACCTGAGTAAACGCAATACTCTTATTCAGGCTCAGGCGACTTTTCACACCCACAGCATTTGGGGCGTAAGTCCGGGTGTAATGCATAAACAGGTTCGAGAAATTCACTGATGATATAGTCAAGCGCGGCCTGCACTTTTTCCATGTACTCCTCCGAATCTTCCTTGGTCACTTTACCTTCTGCTTCATACTTATAAATATAACCCGCTGAGCTACTCATCTCACGTACAACCATTAAAACGGTTTGTTTAATGCTGACTGCTGCTTCACGATGTTTCATAGATACTCCTGATTAAGTGCTACATAGCGTTGATTAATTGAATAACATGGCGAGTGTAAGGCGCTGATTTATTGAGCCCCCGCTTAAGGATTCAACGTAGAGGATATATAAGTCACACCTGTCTTCTCATGATGGCATTTAGGATTATTTCATATTGAGGAAATGCACAGTCCGGGTAATATGTTCGACCTCTACAGAGAGAGGTCACTATGAAAAATGTCGTACTGAGCATGCTTGCCAAAATTTCGAAAATTGACGCGGCGACGAAGCAGCTGACTGCCCGCGTCGAAGCACAGTCACTTCTCATCAGCGCGTTGGTTTTGGCCGTCAGCAAGCAGGGTGGTGTCACTGAGATGATTGAGAGTGCGAATAAAGCGATTAATACAGTTATTGAGTCGGCAGAGTCCGATGATATGCTCAAGTCAGATGCTGCAATTTTGCTGAGTGAATTGCAGGATTTGCTCACTATTTCCCGAGCCGTAGATGGGGCTGATACTGAAATCAACCATGAAGGTCTGGCAGAGATTTCAGGAATGTCCTCTGGAAATGACAATTCAATTCAGGACAAGAGCTGACAATTTTTAGTGACGTATCGAAAGCCATTCGCTAATAAAAAAACCCGGCATTAAGCCGGGTGGTATAAACTGCACCTTTAAACGGAACCAGCAATGTTCCTTGGTTAAGCATAATGCCTAAGATTAAATCCGATACTAAGGAACATTTGTCGTTACGATAAGGTTATTTTTCAGTAAGCGAGTTACATGCATAACCACCTGAACCATAATGTTTATTCCAGCAGTGTGCTTTGATTTTGGTTAGTCTGGTTGGCTTTTGTAATTAAAAAAATCTTTCTTAGCGCTTAGCTCAAACCTGCTATCGAAATTAATGTGTGATGGCGGTCTGATTTTTTCCGGGCATCATGCGACTCTCACTTTATTCGCTCAGAGACGTTAAAAAAAAATCCCGCACAAGACGGGAAAGGGTCAAAGGAATGCAGGTATGCGGTCTGATAAATTACGCCCGGCAAGCCGGGCTAAGTCCCAACCGCGCATTGACTAGACGAGGAGTCAGAATTACTTCCTGACGAAGAGATTTATAATCTAATCGTTATTCGTTTTACTGAAAAACTTATCCATTCGTATATTTCATTTCACCTCTGTAATGATTTTTTTGATTAGCAAAATCAAGCCTTGCCAGTTTTCATCGCGTAAATTGATAGGCAGGGTGATTTTTGCTTGAGAGGTTTTAATTTCCCGAAACATTCGCGCCGCGCTTCACAAATCTTTCTTAACTCATATTCACTCGCTGAGGAATGATAATGCGTGATGTGAAGACGTGGCGTCCGCGGGTCAAAATTAAGACCGCATACGGGGCATTTTACGGATTGTTTCTTAAGACGATAAGACATTGATAACCCCCTTCAACAAAGGAGATGGCACTGATCAGTGCCATCTCGTTTGCTGCGAGGAAGCTGGGTTTTGCCACTTCGGGATATCGCACTCCTGTGCTCCTCCCGCCCGACTTTATTGTGCCGTCCAAACTAACTCGTAGTGCATTAGTTCGAGCGTTTCCGTTCCGCTACGGCAAAGATCACATGATGTGGCATTGCATGTCAACACGTATTGTGTGATTTAATTTGATGTTCACGTTTTGTTATTGAATTTTATGTGATCTTTTATGCTCATAAACCCGCAATTTGGGTTTTTATGAGCATGAGTTAAGAACTTCGAACGAGGTCAATTTCAGATGTAAGATAAGATCATTCGCAAGACTTAAAAAAATTCATCATCCCATTGTGCCTTTACAACCTTACCGAGAATGCGACAATTTTCATCAATTTCGATGCTTTGATATCTCGCTGTAGTATTCATAGGCTCTAGCCACTGCTTACCATCCTCAGTAACAAATTTTTTGAAAGTTACTTCCGTCTTGTTGTAAACGATACTTACACAGTAGTGGCCAGATTCGATGTTTGCCTCAGGATCAACTAAAACAAGGATGCCCTCTGGAAAACTGGGTTTTACCCCGTAGGGCGAAGTCATCGAATGCCCCGGAACCTGAAACCAAAAGGATTTTTTACTTGCCCGTGTTGTAGAGGAGTAAAACTTAGTATTACTGTCAAAAGTAATGGGATCTCCGCGCTCCTGACTTATTAATTGGTCTTTATTGAGCAGTGGATATTCGTGTTGTTTGTAAACTGTACTTGAATCATCACCAAATAAGATAAATGCAGGAGTTACCCCTAAAGCCAAAGCCAGTAAGGCCGCGTCGTCAGAATTTACTTTTCGCGAGCCGATCTCGTAATTGCCTAATCTTGAAGCTGTTACCCAGCCGCACTGTTTTGCTAACTGAGCCTGGCTCAACCTTTTTGCCTCTCTGAGCGCCCTTATTCTTTCCCCAATATCGTTAGACATTTCATTTCTCAATTAACGGAATTACACATGCCGTGAGTATAGCAGCCTCACGACGTGGTTGAAATTAGATCACAATTTGTGATAGTTAATATGTGATTACACTGGAGGCATTATGAACAATTTAGCTTTGATTCGAAAAAAAATAGGCATTTCTCAGGCTGTGCTGGCGAGGTCTATTGGCTGGGGGCCATCTCGGATCGCCAATTACGAGAGCAACATCCGAACCCCAAGCCTGGCCAGCTGTCGTCTGATCCTCAAGGGTCTGGAAACGCTCGGTCACACACTTACTATAGATGAGGTATTCCCTCCATAAAAATGATATTAAACATAAACTTACTAGAAGATTAATTATCACTAATCATCATCAGCGTCTCCGAAGTTCTTTGCCCGGAAACGCTGTTTCGATCATTTAGGAATTTATCCAATGGATAGAGCAAATGCACGCAAATCAGATGGACTGAGTGTGAATGGCCGTCATCTTCTCTCCTTAGCCCATAAAGCGTTATTGCATACGCGGCAAACTGAAGTTGCTAAACGACTTAACGTAGCCGATTCAACAGTGCTAAGGCGAACTGCAAAATACCCAGAAATCATGGAAACGCTGGCAGCAAGTGGGGTAGAGGATTTCGTGTTGAGGGGAGAGATGAAAGTGCCACTTGAACAGTATCGATGGCTTCTCACCGTGGCCATACAGTTTGCCGAGTGCGAACTGGAGCGCACAAAAGAGAAAACCCCGGACTGCGCTAACAGTACCGGGGTTTAATGCAGAACAGTTTCGTCAGAAACCATTCCAATTATGTCAGCAGCAGCCGTGCAAGTAAACGGCTGCGATTTGAGTTAAGGGTCAGGAAATGTTCGCCAAAAAAATGAAGTCGCCAGAAGTTCTCTCATCCCATCCCAAAGTGCATTTGATGGCACAGCATCTCCTGATTCCCCCTCGCTCAGTAAGTGAGGGCATTCACCGTTTAAAGCCGGAGGGCAGTATTCGTGATAAACGCGATATCACTGTGGCTGGTCTGCTTAAGTTCTGGTCTGTTGCGAAACATCATGCCCGAAACGGTGTGATACCTGATGCTGATCTCTCATACATCGATGCTGTCGTGAACCATCCCGGTTTCGGTCAGGCAATGCAGAAAGTAGGTTTGGTTAAGTATGACAAGCGGAGAAACTGCCTGGCGCTTCCGGAAATGAAAGGGGAGCAACAAAAGATTGAAGGCAAAAAATCTCAGGCTGCATTGAGGCAGCAGCGCTACCGTATGAGGCTTAAGGTCAGGAACTGGATAGTTGAGGGAAGGCGGGCTGCTGCTGAACTTGCTAATAGCTCACGTTTTAAAAATCAGACTGTCGTCATAAAGCATGATGAGGTTTATGACGAGGAGGGAAGGCTGCTGAAATTAGGTTCAATCACTGTCGATGGCAAAACAACGCACGTTGGTTACTGCTACCCCCAACATAAAACAACTGATACGCATGGCCGGCCATCCTGGGCATCAGACATATCGATCAGTGATTCATGTGATAAGCCGGGCGTCACCAGTAGCGTAACGCCCGGTGATTCAGGCGTAACGCAGAGCGTCCCCAACAGCGTAACGCCCGATGATTCAGGCGTAACGCAGAGCGTCACCGGCAGCGTAACGTCCGGTGATTCAGGCGTAACGCAGAGCGTCACCGGCAGCGTAACGCCCGATGATTCAGGCGTAACGCAGAGCGTCACCGGCAGCGTAACGCCCGGTGATTCAGGCGTAACGCAGAGCGTCACCGGCAGCGTAACGCCCGGTGATTCAGGCGTAACGCAGAGCGTCACCGGCAGCGTAACGTCCGGTGATTCAGGCGTAACGCAGAGCGTCACCGGCAGCGTAACGCCCGGTGATTCAGGCGTAACGCGAAACGTTCCTGGCGGGCTCACGCGTGTTATACCTTCGCGCGCGCACACCCGTTTTAGTTTTTTAAGATCTAAAACCTTAAAATCAAAACCTAAAACAACACACATCGCGCGCGAGAAAATTTCATGGCCTGTGGATAACTTCGACCCCAACAGCAAAATCATGTTGACCCCTGATTGGCTGACTAACTTTCCAGCCCCCTGGGTGAGCAAGTTCTCCCCACTTACAGCCCGGCCCAGCGGTTGTGCCTTCGACGCCATGCACAACGTGACCCAGAGCGTGACGATCCTGAGAACCGGATACTCCGCCACCTGTGTCACTCGCAAGCGTGCCGCATATGGCTCAACGGCTGGAGGCAATGAACAATCAACTGAGCAGGCTAAATTCAGGCTTGACCCACACTGGACAACCTCAAGCCAGTTTCTCAAACATGCCCGGCATATCGGTATCGAGCTGGATTCTGACGTATCGAAATATGAGTTGAGCGAGTTTGTAAATTACTGGATGGAAGAGGGCGCACAGCACACTCAGAAGCAATGGGAGACCAAGCTGGCGAGGTTTATTGAAAAGGGGCGTAGGCTTTCGGTTAAGACCCGAACTTCACGTCGGGATATCACTATCGTGTCCAGTGCCGATTATGCGATACCTGAAGGGTTCAGGGGATGATGAACATTAATTCATATAGACTTTTAAACTGAAGAGTGAAGTGCCGGATGTCTTTTGGTACCAGATATGAACCTGACCATACAGCCTGTTCCGTTTATCATTGAATAGCTGTGGCAACGTCAAACTACAAAAAATTTGGGCCTTGCATTTATCTCCTTGAATTTAATTCTGATTTATCAGACTGGCATTTCAACCTGAATTTTTTCGCTGTATTACAATGAATAGTATTTACTCATCTGTGAGGCATTCAGGGATGGATAAGCGTTCTGGCGGTCAACGACGCGCTTTTGATACGGCGATAGAATGGCAGGACCGTAATGATATGGTCAGGCAAGCGTTACACGTCAGTATTCCCTGGTTCACGTTTGTGAACGTCAGCTTTGCTTTGATAATTTTGTTTCGCAATGTCCTCATTAGCGGTTTTGACCGTTCAATCAGCAATCAGGCAGAAATACTTCCTCTCATCAATGGCATTGCGGTCGGCATCACTGCTTTATCCTGCTTACTGGCTTTGTTGATCTATCGTCTTCCCGCCAGATTTACATCTGTCGGCCTGGGTTTGCTGCTGGTTCTCAGTTTGATGTGGAGCTACTGTAGCTATCATTTCATCGTCTGGTGGCACCTGCCCTTTGCCTGGCCGCTCAGTGTGATCCTCATGCTTACCGCGCTGGCTGCGCTCTATTATCACCCAACGGCTCTTTTGCTCTTCCTCACCCCATTATGGTTAACCGCTCTGCTGGCAAGCATGCAACTTAATCAGGGCATTAGCGTGCGATTCTTGCTGGTCTGGCTCATCCTCACAACCATTCTCATATATGGCCGCTATATCCTGCAGCGCTGGTTTGATGAAGCCTGGCGGCGTTATCAGGAAAACCGGATGCTCATCGCGCGACTTGATGTAATGGCGCATCAGGATGCACTCACCGGAACGGCAAACCGGCGATCACTGGAGAACTATCTGGATGGCGCTGTCCAACACACTTTGCCTTTTGCACTGATCATGCTCGATGTTGACTATTTCAAACGCTACAACGACCATTACGGCCATCAGGCTGGTGATGATTGTCTTGCAAAAGTCGCCGACGTGTTAAAATCGTCGGTTCGTACGCCCGCAGATTTGGTTGCGCGTTACGGAGGGGAAGAGTTTGTGGTGGTGCTGCCAGCGGCCTCACTCAACGAAGCCGCTCTGGTTGCAGAACGTATCCAGGCAAGCCTGCAAGAAACAGCGCTGGCGCATCTCGCATCCGAGGTCAGCAAAACGGTAACCGTGAGCATGGGCATCGCGGTTTCCGGCAGTAGTGATAGCGCGGCCGGCATTATTGCCCGCGCTGATGAAGCACTCTACCGGGCAAAACAGCAGGGACGAAATCGGTGGGTAAAGCAAAAACCGGCTTAACCTTCATCGCGGACATCCTTGTTCGCAGGAGGCGAAAACCAGTTTGACTTTGTCACAATCACTGGCTGATCCGGCTGACTGATGAAGTTAGGCGACATGATCTGCACGCCGAATTCATTGAACACATCCTGTATATGTCCGTGAAGAATACTTCTTACCCCGGCCAGCGATTCTCCCGCCTGAAGCCGGACCTGAAGTTCATAAGCCACATACCAGTCCTGCAGCGCCAGCTGGCGGACCACTGGGGTAATGCTGCGGTTAACTCCTTGTGTGCGACTGGCGGCCAGCTCCAGCATCGCTTCAACCTGACGCCAGGGCGTGTCATAACCAATGGTGACGCTGGTCGTCATATTGACGCCGTCGCCTTTCAATGTGGCGCTCAGGTTTACGATTCTGCCGCTGACGACCACCGCGTTGGGAACCGTCACCTCGTAATTCTCGCGGGTCAGAATTTTCGTTGCCAGCATGCCCACCTCGCTGACGACGCCTTCATGCTCGGCAATCCTGATCACTTCGCCTTTTCGCAGCGCGCGGGAATAGGTCAGCACCAGGCCGCTCATGGCATGGTTCATTACGCCTGCCGAGCCCAGTGTCAGCATCAGTCCGAAGAAAACGCTAATACCTTTGAAGGCAAGCGAATTAGCGCCGGGTAAAAACGGATACGCCGCCGATAAGGCGAATAACCAGATGACAACGCTGATGAGTTTCCGGGTGACGCCAACGGTATCCGGATGCAGGCCCGGCAGGTGTAACTGCCCGGTCTCAACGCGTTTTAGCACCAGCCGGAGCAATCGCGTCACCAGCCCCGTAATCAGGAAGATGACAACAACAATCAGCATACCCGGCAGGGCGGAAAATATTGCCAGCCCGAGATGTTGCAGCAGCCCTACCGCATAACCTCCCAGCTCCATGCCCCAAATCCGCGTCCAGGGAAAGAGCCGCAACACCCAGCTGACCCAGATGTAAAATGCCACGAGGAGGGCAACGGTAAGCACAATGGCATACAGCCGTACCTCAATGGGACCAAGAAAAGTGCGCAGTGCACCCGGGAAACTTTTCCGCTGAGCACGTCTTGCGTCATATATCCGCTTCAGCCAGGCATAAGAGCGCAGGGTAAACAGGATAAACGCGATCAGCAGTAGCGCACCCACAAGGCTTTTACCCACTGAGAGCAATAGATATTGCGATGAGTACTGCTCAGACAATGATTGCCTCAGCGTGTCCAGCCGGAACCGGAGGCGCTCTGCGGCCTGTTCCAGCGTCAGATCATCCCCTTCATCCAGATCGCCCTGCGCCAGTAACATAAAAGGTTTGCCGTTGACGGAAAAAAGCACAGCTGACTGTTGGTAGCGCGTCAATGTGTGCATCTTTACCGGTTGAGCAAGGTCATTATCATCAAGCGTACGCAATATCGACACGATGCGCTGGACGCGCTCCTCTGGCGTGGTCAGGCCAAATTTCGCCTGCAGCATCACTACTGGCTGATTAAGCAGATACAACGTCCGTGCTTTTTCCTGTGCCGAAGGTGCCTGACGCGGCTCCGCGCCCAATGCGGTTTGGAAAGTGAAGAGCAGCAGGAAACAGCACAGACACATCACCGCTTTAATCATTTTTGCCTCCAGAAGCCGTACATTGCCTGGCGGTAAATCCATCCGTAAGGCAGTCATCAATACGCATTATTGAAATTGCCAGGTATACGAAATCAGAAAGCGTTTGTCGGGATCGTCCAGATAGGTGTTGTTGTCCATAATAAACGTCAGAAGGTTAACTGAATTGTGTTTATCAAATTTGTAACCTGCTCCAAGCCCGCCAAAATAACCCCGGTAATTCTCCCCCTCATCATTTTTTGAACCATAAGAGCCTGCCGCAAATCCCAAAATCGTGAGTTCAGGTGTCAGCGGCCGAAGTGCAAATGCTCCCAGATAGCCGCTGCTACCGGAAGTTGTGATGGTGCTGAACCCATATTCGGAGGGAATACCATCGGCGAACTGAGGCGCTTGACAGTCCGCAGGATTTCCGGTGCTGCAGCCGGTTACCTCACCGGTGTTGTAGGTATATCCGGCCATGGGGAATATCTGGAAACCGGCTGGCGCGAAGCCAAAATAACTGAGAGGGACAAAAGTTCCGACGGAATAATTAGTCTGGGTGGCGCCATTGGTATACTGGTTTTTACCAAAATTAAAGTTGACGATGCCTACCGGAAACAGCCATGACCCGCCCACACGCCACTCGCTGGCATCACTGTTAACGCGTGCATTCAGTTTTTTGGCCGGGTCCAGCGCGACCGAACCGGAGAAGGAGAGATTACTGTCGTCCATGTCATAGGTGTCCGACCACGAGACGCCTACTTTGGTCGTCACTTTAGTCGGATCATCATCAAGCTTATCGCGATTATCATTAGCTTCAGCACCACAGGCCCCATAACTTGATGCCAGCAGCCCTAAAGCTAAACTCCATTTATTCCCTAGATAGCGTGACATGATTGCTCTCCGGATACGTATTTGGGGGAGATAAACGATTTGATGTGATTAAAGACGATAGGGAAATGCCGCCGCAGCTTAGGGCGGCGGCATGTGGCATCATTTATAAACTGTGGCAGTACCCTGTACTTTACCTTCCACTCGGGCCGAGGTAATCACATAGTATTTTCCACCTTTTTCATCTGCCAGCTTTGATAATTCATCTTTGGCATCTTTTGGATCGGTGAACGTACCGGAAGTCGATACGGTTCCGACTTCAGTATAATTTTTGGCTTCATCCTTACTGATTTCCTGCGCAGCCATCGCGCCAGCTGAGATAAAAAAGGCGCTTGCCATAACGAGGGATTTCATCATCATATTTTTCATCATTAACACTCCAGTGGTTTATTATTTCCAGGGTGACAACATGTCTGAACGGCAGAGCCATTCAGTTATGAAGCAGGTACTTGCCAGTTTTAAATATCAAAACGTGTAGCTGTAATTCATGCTGAAAAAGTACAGTTCAGGATTTTTGTATGCGCCGCTGAGCAGAGGTGATGAGACCTGCGATGTTTCCATTTTCAGGTATTCAAATGCCGCACCAATATTGCCCGACTCAGTGAGCTGATATTGCGCGCCCACACCAAATCGCCATGCATCACCTGAAGGCATCGTCATCGCCGTATCATTCTGATCGCGGTAAAAACTGCTGTCATACGCCACACCGGTATTAAGCCGCCAGCGATCGTCTGGCCGGAACTGAACACCGAGTGCGGTATGCCATGTATCTTTTAACCGGTTCTGACGCTGTATGTTCTCCCCGGATAAAGAGATCTGATTGCCTCCATACATGCTCCAGTTCTGCCAGCCAAGATCCCCCAGGAGAGACCAGCGCTCATTTATGTCATGCACGGCACTCAGCATGAGCTGATCGGGTGTATTAATCTGAGCAGACAGCGGCAGCGTATATTCAGCATTAGGGAATGCGGGAAAGCGTGCTTTTCCATCAATGTTAAAATGATATTCCGTTTTACTGGCGTAACTGAGGCCTACGCGCGTGGCATCCGTGAGTTGAAAAAGTAAACCGGTTCTGAAATTCATTGCCCAGTCGTGATCGCTGGCTTTTTCATCCTGCCCATCCACATTACGTGTAAGAGATAAAAAGCCATAGTTAATGCCCAGTCCTGCTCCCCACGACAAGCGTTCATTTATCTTCCAGGCAAAAGCAGGGCTCAGCGTCAGTCCAATCAACGTACTTTTTTTAATTAACCTGTCGCCAGCCCATTCACCAAAATCCAGTCCCAGCCCGTAATTGCCATACAGGCCAATACCAGCAGAAATGTTTTCTGTCAGGCGCTGGTGATAAAACAGACTGGCGCCCGGAAACCATCCTATGGTGTTACCCGGGCTCTTACCCTGAAGAGCTGCATCATTGTTAAGACGGTATGGCGTGTCGCCATACAGTGCCTGAAGGCCGCCAGTAATCATGTGATCTGGCAAACGCGTCATGCCTGCGGGATTGGTCATTATGGTAGATGCGTCCTGCGCGCGGGCAGCCTGTCCTGCGCCCGCAAGCCCGGTGTCTTCCGTGGCGATTTCATACAAATAAAGCCCGCTGGCACTGGCTGAGCTGACGCAAAGACTGCCCAGTAATATCATCGCCAACCTGGAACTAACGGATGAGATCTGCAGCATTATTCATTTCCTGCAGGTTTGCTGAAATCCGGGCAACGTATGGTATTCAGCTGCTGCTCATACTGGGCTTTTTTTCCTTCCTGCAACGCGCTGGCAGCCGCACTCAAAGCATGATGATTCACTTTGCTGGCGATGAAAATTGCGCGCACCTTTTCATCGGGTATATCAGATCTGATATCACACTGAGTACGCAGATCGCTGACAATTTTCTGTTGAGTCAGGGCGGCGGCCAGGTTGTCGTAAGGTGCTGCGTTCGCACAAAAAACCATGAGTGGCAGAGCGCCTGTAACCAAGCGAAACATAGTGATTTCTCCCTACACTGATTCTGCTATTTAGTTGGGAAATTGCAGATTAAGACCGGCAAATATCTGCCAGCGCGGCTGGCCTGGACCTCTGTCCGCCACCGAACCCTGCGGTTCGATAAAGAAGTTGTAGACGGTATTTTTACTCTTTATCACCTGCCCAATACCCAGCCCGAGCGGTACGCCGTAGCCATCATTCTGGAAGTTGTAATTCCAGATAGGGGCTGAACGCAGATAGGTTCCTCCGCCAAGCTGGAGAAACAGGAAAGGCTGAAATGCGGCAACGTTCACATCGCTTCGGTTACTCTCTCCGGCAAAGCTGTGCTGCCATGAGGCGAGATATCCGTACTGGAACGTGGGGGAGCTGGCATCAAAAAGAACGTTGACCAGACCTGCTGACCATTTCTCTGAACCCAGCGCGTTTTTACTGGCGGTGGGAGCGGTGAGCTGCGGGCCAATACCGAAACTGACGGCAGGATTGCCGGTATCAATCAGCCAGGCTGTGAACAGGTTCATATCGCCCAGCCCAGTCTGGCGTCCGCCAGTCGGTGGCGATGGATAAGTATTCAGTGGTAGCGAAGCGCGCAATAACCACTGGCTTTCGCCCAGCGTGAAGGGTTGGGCATAGCGAAGCCAGAATTGATTAGCGGTTTTATCGCTGCCGCTCATATTTCCGATGTAATAATTCTGCATGTTAAATGCAGTCATATTCGCTAACGGGTTATTAGCCTGCGCGGAATCTGAAGCTGCATCAGCAAAAGAACTGAAAGCAGAGCCAAGAAATAAGACTGCCAGCGCAGAATGCTTAAGGTTCATGAGTTGCTCCAAAGCGGTTACAGGACACGAGACCTGTCATCAGAAAAAATACCCTGTGTCAGAGACGACACAGGGTGCCCGCTTATGGCGTGACGATGTTGAACCAGAACTCGAATTTGTCCATGTACCCGAGTAACTCATCGACTTTCCCGGCATCACCGGTAACTTTCACTTCGCCTTTATCTTCAGCCTGCTTCAGCGTTTCATCCTTCAGGATGATTTTGTTCAGCGTATCGCGGTTAAGCGTCAGAGTGGCATCGGCCTTGTCAGCCTGCTGGTTGGCAGAATGGTTGAGTACGCCGTTCTCCAGTTCCAGCTTGTATTTGCCGCCATCCTCACCGAGATCAACATTGATCACCGCTTTGGCATTACCGGCTTTTTCGCCATCAATATGTACCGCCAGGAAGTCAAAGAACATTTCCGGCGTCATCGCGCGCACGGTATCCGGGCTTGCAGTATTCGGTGTTGGCAGTTTCTGCACGCCGTTACGCAACTCCTGGGCGCCAGTGAGATAGAAGTTACGCCACGGACCGGATTCGGCCTGGTAGCCCATCTGCTCAAGCGCATCCGCCTCCAGCTCGCGAGCCGCTTTATTCTGCGGATCCGCAAACACCACTTTGCTGACTACCTGCGCTACCCAGCGGTAATTTCCCTGGTCATAGTCGGTTTTGGCTTTTTTGAGGATATTGTCAGCACCGCCCATATACTCCACAAATTTCTTCGCGGCTTCTTCCGGTGGCAGCTCATCCAGCGTAGCTGGATTGCCGTCAAACCAGCCGAGATACAGCACATAGGTTGCCTTAACGTCATGGCTTACTGAGCCATAATAACCGCGGTTGGCCCACGTTTTAGACAGACCATCCGGGAGTTTGAAGTTGGCAGCAATCTCGTCGCGCGTCAGCCCCTTATTCGCCATACGCAGCGTCTGATCGTTTATATAGCGATACAGGTCGCGCTGGGTACGCAGCAGCTTGTTGACGTTGTCATTGCCCCACGTCGGCCAGTGGTGCTGCGCAAGAATGATCTCGGCTTTATCGCCCCACAGGTTTATAGCGTCGTTGATGTATTTGGACCACGGCAGCGGTTGGCGGATTTTGGCGCCGCGCAGCGAGTAGGTGTTGTGGAGAGTGTGGGTTACATCTTCTGCGGTTTCGATGATTTTCTTCTCTTCGATATACCACAGCATTTCAGAGGGCGCTTCCGAACCCGGCGCCATCATGAAGTCATAGGTGAGGCCGTCAATGGTGCGCTTCTCACCGGTTTTAGTAATGTAATCTGTAGGCGCAATCAGCGTCACCGTTCCGGCTGACGTCGTAGTACCAAGACCTGCACCAACCTGACCCTTAGGATCGGCTTTCAGCAGGTTACCGTACATGTAGCTGGCACGGCGGCTCATGACGTTTCCGGCCATGATATTTTCTGATACGGCTTCCTCCATAAATCCGGCGGGAGCATAGATTTTTACTTTACCGGCTTTAACGTCAGCCTCATCGACTACGCCGCGCACGCCGCCATAATGGTCAACGTGGCTGTGGGTATAAATAACCGCGACTACCGGCTTCTTACCGCGATTTTTATAATACAGTTCCAGGCCAACCTTCGCCGTTTCAGCCGAAACAAGCGGATCAACTATGGTAATTCCTTGCGTGCCTTCAATGATGGTCATATTTGACAGATCAAGGTTACGTATCTGATATACGCCATCTGTGACTTCAAACAGGCCGCTGATATTAATTAACTGCGACTGGCGCCAGAGGCTGGGGTTAACGCTATCGGGCGATTTCTCGCCTTCCTTGATAAAGGCGTACTGCTGTGGATTCCAGATGACATTCCCTGCTTCACCTTTGATAACGTCCTGAGGTAAGGCCGCAATAAAGCCCTTGTGTGCGTTATCAAAGTCAGTTTTATCGGAAAACGGCAGCTGATTATAAAGCGCATCATTCGCGCTTTTGGTCGCGGAAGCAGCGTCTTTTCTGGCGTCATCAGCAGCATAAGAAACGGAGAGTGAACTTAGCGAAGCAGCTAGCGCCATGCATACTATTAGTGGCTTCAGTTTCATGATGGTCCTCAAATGTGTCACTTAAATTATTGAATCTAAACAAAACCGAGGTGCAATCGATCCTGCCAGAAGGCAATCCTTTCTGCTGGCAGGTGGTACATGGCGAAATGGGTGAGTTCTGAAACATTTCGATATAAAGCTAGTTGAAGTTTTACTATTAGCAAGCTTGCAAAGCTAAACATCAGATCTTAATACCATATAGTTACTTTAGTGAAGGATTTAACACTGATAGTAAAGCGGAGGTATGTTGTTGCTATTTTTTGAAAAAAACCTTATTTATCAGTTATTTGATATTATCAAGCAAAGTAACCGGTAAAATTGCGTTAATTTGCGCAGCCTAAATATAATTTTAAAGTGGTGCTTATTTTTCAAATGATTGTGGTGTTGGCTCACATAAAATATATAACCACTGGTATTTTTATATTTATCCGCTATGTAAGTGTGGCAGGCATGGCGTGGGTAACGTTGATTCCTTCCGGTCACATTGAAAGTAAGAAAAATGAGGTGATTAACTTATAGTTGTGTTGAATGCTTGGGGCTGAGTTGAGGAAAAAAGAATGAGAGCAACCGCAACGAAAAGTCCTTTCTGTTTATGTGTCTGCATACTGGTTTTTCCTTGTGCTGTACAGGCAGACACAATCTGGCTCATCAACGGAGATCGACTCAGTGGAACTGTTCAATCACTCAATGATGGGGTGCTTGAGTTAAAAACTAATTACGCCGGTCTTTTGAAGATTAACTGGACATCAGTGAGTACCATGGAAAGTGAATCCCAGATATCCATTGGTAACAATAAAACCAAAGAAAAGTATCCTGCTTCTGTTTCTCCTTACAATGCTGGATATGTTGTGATTAAACACGGAGATAAAAAGGAAATAGTGTCTGTCAGGCGCATAGATGAGTTTATGAAAGCAGAGGTAAGAACTGATGAATGGGACTGGTCTGGGAACATTGATGCTGGCGTTACCCTTAAAAATGCTTCTACCAGTACAGATGACTACACCTTTTCGATGAATACCAAATTTAAAAAAGAAAAGTGGAGACACGATGTCTCTGCAACTTACAATCGGGAGGTCGAAGATGAGAGTGTTAACACGGATAATTACAGTTTTCGCTATGCCTTCGACTACATGTTTGAAGAGAAATATTTCTGGCAGTCACGGTTGAGTTATAAACGTGACTGGGTAGAAGACTTGTCCAGGCAATTGCTGATTGGTACCGGCCCCGGATATCAGTTGTGGGATGATGATACAGGTGCTTTTTCTATTTCATTTTTGGCTGGAGCTTTCAGCTATGGCTACAGTGACGACGAACAGGATAGTCATTTGGGCGCAACCCTGCATTGGGACTACCAGCGGTTCCTGGTCGATAAAACTATTACTCTGTACAGCAATGGTGAACTTGGCCATTCTCTGGATAATGAAGGAGTAATGTCAGTGGATGCAGAACTTGGTGTGAGGTATGCGCTGACTACCTGGTCAACTTTCCATGTTGGTTATCACAGGAATATTGTCAGGGGGACACGAGATACACTGGATGAGCGTGTATTTTCAACGGGTTTAGGTATGACCTGGAAATGAACATGGTGTACAAATCCCTGCGTACATATGCACTGCCAGCCATAGCGACTGGCAGTGAACAAAATTATTTATAGACGGTAGCTGTCCCCTGAACTTTTCCCTCAACTCTTGCAGAGGTAATTACGTAATATTTACCACCTTTCTCATCTGCCAGTTTCGATATTTCGTCTTTAGCATCTTTTGGATCGGTGAAAGTGCCGGAAGTTGAAACCGTGGCAACCTCGGTGTAGTTTTTGGCCTCTTCTTTACTAATTTCCTGAGCCGCAAACACGCTGGTCGTTACGAAAGTTGCACCAGCCAGAATAATTGCCTTCATCATCACATTTTTCATATTACGCTCCGAATTGTTAAATTTAACAATGTTGCAACATAATCATAGTGTAAATACACAATGATTATTATGAGAGAACACCTTAATTGCCTGATAAGTATTTATTAACTTAAAAAAATATCAATAAAACTTTTTCTTAATTGCAGCAATCATCTGAAATTATTCAAAAAAATAAAATTATTGTGAGCTAATTGGCGCTAAGTTTCATTTTTTTTTGACTTAAGCTTGAATGTGTTCTAGCAGGGTGCTCAGGTCCATTCATTATTAACAGACTTAGCTAAAATCATGAAGAATTTTCCTGAGTTCATCCTGGGAGTGGGAAATTTACCTGCGGATGAATTCAATAATTTATTTATTCAATTTTCATTCTTTGTACTAATGTTGATTGTAAGTTTTTTATTATGAATTGGTACAATCTGTAACGGCGGTATATGTTCGAAAAAACAAAAGGTTAAAACATATAGGGCGGCGGCGTATATGAACTTTGTTTACAGGCTTATCTGGAGTGCATCACGACGTATTTTTGTTCCCGTGTCCGAAATCACAAAAAGTCATCATGGCTCGGGCCTAAAAGAACGCCGCTCACGAGGGCTGCCGGGACTGTTAATTCTGATTATTTCATTAGGATCCGCGCATGCGGAAGACATCCAATGGATTGACGCCTACCCGAGTTATAGTTTTCCAGATAATCAGGGCATTAATTATGACTCCCTATTAAGCACTGGCTCGGCTTTCACCATCGACAGTGCGCCACTAACCAATCATTTTGCTCCGGGTACAACACTCAATATTCTGGGGCCTCTTCCAAACTTTGCTGCGGGTAGCAATGGGACTTCAACCACTGTCAGTGTTTTCGACGCACTGGCGGGTGGAGGGGGAACGAATGCAGGCAGGATCACGTCTATTACGGCGACCGATTCCCAGGGCAACATCACGCCAATTACAGCCGAAAATATCAATCAGTTCACGTATTCTCCTTCGCCTGCTAATCCCCAGCAAAATCAGGAACTGAATGTCGAAATACCAGGCCTTGAGGGCAGCTATCAGGTCATTAATATCTATGATTCAACCACCTTTGTATCTGCAGGTGACACGCCGGTAAGCGAGCTGATGCTGTCGGTTAATGATCCCGACTCGTTCCGCATTTATAACAATTTTGGCATTGTTTCAGTTGCTTCTTCCGGAGGTACAGCAAATATCAATGTCGGGGATGATACGACGGGTATGACACCTGTTTCGGCGCCGACAAACACACTCGACTTGCTGGCTAAAAACAGCGTTCTCGCCAAGGTGGATGGAACGGGCACCGCACAGAGCCAGGTGTACTGGTTATCGGATAATCTTATCTATTTCCGCCCGGCAGCTGTCATTTCAAACGACAGCCAGAGTATCTCAGCACAGAGTGCGCAATATGATTACACGCTGACAATTCCAAATTATGTGCAGGTCGGGCAACGCGTGCTTCAGGCGGGTTCAAGAACGTTTAATATTACGTCTTCAGCTGATATAGCTGAGGTCAATGATTATCTGACAGGACAAAACGCCTATGCAGGAAAGCCACAAGTCCAGTACTGGCTAACCGCCGGGGCAACGGTGAATGGCGAAGTCATTGATTCCGCTCCTGAAGCTCAGTCGGTCTACAACGCCATCATCACAGGTCTGCTGGATCAGCAGCAGCAAACCTCAATCAACCTGACTTATCACGTCTGGGATGATCAGGCATCTCACACGAATAACGCTACGTTGCCTGTGGGTGATTTGAATGTCATTTATGCGACAGGAATCAATGCTGCTGGCTCAGTAAACAGTAGCGGCATACTAGCCGTAGATGGTGCAAGTGCAGTGTTGCGCGGCGATGCGGGCGCGCTACTCACCAATGATGGAACAATTAATCACTGGCGAAGTGACAGTGCCAGCCCGACGTCCATCGGGATGCAGGTGACCAACGCAACGGCGATTAACAATGGCACCCTTAATGCTGGATTGTTTTTAGAAAAAGAGGGTACCAACCAGGACGTCAGCAATGCCGGCAGTATCGCGATGCAGGGCCTGGAGCAAAGCACACTTACCAACAACGGCCATATCAATATTGCGATTACCGATAGCACAACCGCTAATGCCCGTGGCATGTCGGTATCAGGTACCAGCAGTGCTACCAACACCAGCGATGGGACCATAGTCCTCACAGGTAACAGCCGAAACAGTGCAGGGCGTGCTGCAGGCTATGGCATCTATGCCGAGCAAGGTGCCAGTGTGCTCAATCAGGGAGCAATCTATCTGGGTTATGCGCCGGCCACTGACGCCACCGTGCCTGCGTCTGTCCCTTTAACTGGCGGCAGTGCGCTGACCGCTGGTATCTATTCCACCAGCAGTGGCAACATTCTTAACGATGGAAATATTTTCATCGGGGACAGTACGCGTAATGCCGTTGGGATTTTCACCAATTCCGCTACGGGATCGCTGATAAATAATGGTTCCATCAACGTACTGGGCAGGCTGGTTAATGGATCGGCGGCAAGTAACTATGGCCTGTATGTGGTCGATAACCAGGGAAGCGTCACTAACAACGGTGATATTTTCGTTGATGGCGACAACAATGTGGCCATTTACCTGCAGGCGCAAAATGCAGCGGCGAATGTCACCTCCTCGGCAAGCAGTAGCATCACCGTGGGGAGCGCCGGCGACACCGGGGGTAGCGACGGAAATGTTTATACCTATCGAAACTATGCCGTCTATGCCGAAGGACTCAACAATCAGCCTGCTCAGGTCGATCTTCAGGCTACGATTCGATTGTTGTCAGCCGGTGCAATTGGGGTGCACGCACGCGGCGATGCGCAAATTAATATCGGCAATGCGGCATCGCTGACATTCGAAAACGACCATCAAATTGGGTATTACGCTTGGGGTAATCTGGCAAAAATTAACATCAGCAACGCCAATATCAATGACAACGGGCAGGCTAATTCCGTGCTGTTTGCTGTTGATAACGGTGCCGTGTTCAATGGCGATAATGGCAGCGGTAGCGGGTATCAGCTCACCATCAGTGGCGACAGCTCCATCGGTGTAATTGCTAATGGCGTGGATGATGGCGGTACAGCGGATGAGTCTGACGATATTGCCAGTTCGCTCATCACCGGGCCCGCAACCATTCATGTAAACGGTGACAATGCGGTTGGTGTGCTGGTTTCGGGCGGCGCCGCAGGCACTATCAGCGATGGCGGTATCGTGCTTGACCACGATAATACGACCGCTGTCCGTATTGATGGCCGCAATTACAATATTGATGGCACGCTGGACAGCGATCAACGATTCACTAGCGTTACCTCCACCGCCTCAACCACCAGCTCGTCCAGTCAAAGTGGTATTACCGGCTACGACATCTCCCATGCGGGTAATCTGGTTTTGAATGGTGTAAGCGGAATCAATTTAAATGGCAGTAGCGGGAAAGGCGTGTGGCTGCACGATGGCGGCAGTGCCACGGTTAATGCTCCTGTCAGCGTTCTGGGAAATGACAACATCGGCGTTGACATTCAGAACAGTGGCACACTGACCAACAACAATGCCATTAGCGTGGGTGGTGCTGCGAACAGTGGGAATGTCGGGATTCGGGTACAGGGCGCAGGCGCTGTTGTGGATCGGTTAGGCAGCGTAAGCGCCAATGGTGGACTGGCGGCCGTACAACTCACTGGCAGTGGGGCCGCTTTGACCGTGAACGGCAATGCGAATCAGATTACCGCATCTGGCGGCGCAGATGGCGTCCGCATGGACAACGGTGCCAGTAGCTTCACGGCCAGTAATACCACGATTGATATCGCTGACAGCGGTGCGGGCATTAATAACAACGCGAATACCGCCAACATTAACCTCAACAATGTGACGATTAATGCCTCTAATGGACCGGCAATCCGTACCGCCGTGACCTTTAATGCCCAGGGCAGCGGCAATGTTCTAAACGTCAGTGGCAATGGTCAGGGATTTGCTTTCGAGGACAGTAATGGTAATGCCACCACGGGTAATCTCACGATTAGCAATGGTTACACCATTAATGGTAGTGGTGCAGACAGTATCGGCATTCTGGGGAATACTGATGGTAGCGTGAGCTCAGGGGCTAACATCACCATGGGTAGTAGTGCTGGTGCGGCGATTGCCGCGACGAACGCCAGCAGCGTCAGTAACAGCGGGCAGATCGAAACCAGCAGTAATACTGGCAGCACTGTGCTGGCGGAAAATGCCAGTCAGTTCAGCAACAGTGGCACTATAAACAGCACGGGCAGCGCGAATACCAACCCAATCATTCTCATCAATGGCAGCTCCGCGAACCGAACGGTTACCAACACGGGCACCATCAGCTCAACCAGCAGTAACGCAACGGTCATTGATGCCTCAGGCAGTGGTAACACAACGCTCATCAACAGCGGAACACTGCTCGCTGCGAGCAGCAATGGTCAGGCGATCCTCACCGGCAGCGGTGCAGATGATGTCACGCTCAACGGCGGAAATACTCAGGGTGAAATTACCCTTGGCAGTGGCAGCGATCAGTTTAACTGGAACAGCGGAACGTTTGCAGGGGCGATCAATTTTAGCGGAGGTGACGGCGGCGACAGCGCCACCCTTGGTAACGTCTCTCTTGCAATGACCCGCCACATTCTGAGCGAGGGTGGCAACGACAGTGCGTTGTCCTTTAACGGCACCTCTGCTGCAACTGTCGGCTCATTTACAGCCGATGACCTTGGTAAAGGAACCAATATTGGTAGTGGCTGGAATAACCTGACACTCAACGCGGCAGATGTCCGGATACTCGACGATCTCGCATTATCAGGCACACCTGAAATTAACGTTAATAATGGCTCCATTCTGCGAAGTGGCAACAACCTCAACACATCAGGCATTTCTTCTTTACGCAACTACGATGTGGCGACCTCAGGAAGCGGCAGTCAGCTGATTTTTGACGGCAGCGAAGATCAGCAATACAGCGGCATTATCAGCGGCGACGGTGGTATGACCCGCATGGGTGGAGGTAGCACGGTGTTGCTGGGCAATAACAGTTACACCGGCACAACGCTGATTGACGGTAGCGAGGTGTCTCTGGGGGACGGTGGCACCGTGGGTGGGCTGTCAACCAGCACCAACATTATTGATAACGGATTGCTGACGATTAACCGCAGCGATGCGGTGACGCTGAACGGCGTGATTTCAGGAAGTGGCGATTTTCAACAGCTCGGCTCGGGACTTACGCGGCTCGGCGGCAATAACAGCTGGGCTGGAAGCACGACAGTCAATTTTGGCACGTTACTGATTAACGGCGATCAGACTGCTGCGACCGGCGTGACCAATGTTGCTGCTTTCTCTGCGTTAGGGGGAAACGGAACGATCGGCGGGGATGTCATCTTTGCTAATGATACCGTCCTGACCCCCGGCGATAACGGCACGGGTACATTGACTATTAATGGCAATCTCAATCTGAACGCCACGACAAATAGTCAGTTCTCATTGGGGGAAGCGTATACACCGGGCGGCAGCCTGAACGACTTCGTTAATGTGAAAGGCAATTTAGTGCTGGATGGCTTGCTGGATGTGGCGCTCACGCCTGGCGGAAGCTTCCTGCCTGGTGTCTATCGTCTGTTTAACTACGCTGGCTCGTTGGTCAATAACACACTGGAAATTAATAGCCTCCCCCCTAACGACGGCGGCACGTATGCGATTCAGACCAATATTGCAAACCAGGTTAACCTCGTACTGAATTTTGTTGATCCAGCCAGTGAACTGCAGTTCTGGGATGGCGAAGATGCAGCAAATCATGGTGATGGGACAACCGGCGATGGCCAGGTAGAAGGAGGGGACGGCGTCTGGAAAGCCAATATCGCCGGCGACACCAACAACTGGACGCAGCCCAACGGCGTGGGCAATGCACCCTGGTCCCAAACCGCCTTCGCGATTTTTCAGGGCACAGGCGGTCAGGTTCAAATCAGCAATATTAATGGTCGCGTAGTCAATTCAGGCATGCAGTTCACCGCCGATAATTACGTACTCAACCAGCTTAATCCCGCGTCAGCTCTCAACTATATCAGCACCGTAACCGAGTCTTTTCCCGACAGCTTACCCGTTCCGGCTAACAGCTATGAGGCGCAGGGCGAATCTGTCGCCGACACGTACTATGTGATTCGAGTGGGCGATGGCGCGAGCGGTGGGAACATTACCACCACTATTGATGCCAGTTTGCGTCAGGATGCGCTGGACACCAATCGCATACGTTTGCTGAAAACCGATGCGGGCAGATTGATCCTAAACGGCATCAATGATTTTTCGGCCGGGATTGAGATATGGGGGGGAACATTACAGGTTTCCAATAATGCCAGTCTGGGTGCACCCGCGACCACATTAACGTTGAAAAATGCAGGAGCACTGCAAGCCGGCGCTGACTTTTCGCTGAACCGGAATGTCTTCCTTGATACCACCGGTGGCGGAACATTAGATGCTTACGGGCATGCGCTGACGGTGGAATCTGTTGTTGGTGGAGACGGAGATTTAGCCGTTGTTGACACTTCCGCCGGGGTAACAACCGGCAATCTGGCATTGAATCAGGCCAATACGTATCAAGGCAACACCGTTATCCGTGGCAAAGCAGGTATTGGACAGTTGGTGGTGGATGCCAACGTGACTGGCGCGTTAGGCAGAGAGAACAGCACCATCAATGTCGCCGATCAGGCACAGCTCAATTTCAACAACGCATCGCTGGCCGAGTCACATCTTTTCAACCTCACCAGTGGCAGTAGCATGCAGCTGGCTGATAACAGCAGCGGGGGCAATGCCACCATCAACACGGATGCCGCTTCATTTCTGCTGCTGAGCAACAGTGCCAATGCGGGTAATGCCCTAATCAACAACAGTGGCCAGACAGCCATTACCGATGCCGCTCAGGCACAGAATGCTACCATCATTAACGCCAGTGGTGGCGTGGTCGATATCAGCGCAGTCAATGGACAAACCAGCGTTGGTTCTCTATCTGGTGCCGGTAATGTTGAATTGGGCTCGGCCACATTGCTTGAAGGTAATCTGGGGCGCAACGACACCATCAGTGGCGTCATTAGTGGCAATGGCGGCAGTCTGGTCAAGACCGGTGCCGGTGCTCTGACGCTGACAGGCAACAACACTTACACCGGCACAACGCAGGTATCGCAAGGCGCGCTGCTTATCAATGGCGTTCAATCGCCAGCCACCGGGCAAACCACGGTAAATAACGGCGCAACCCTTGGTGGCAATGGCATTATCGGCGGCAGCGTAACCGTAGAAAACGGAGGCAGGCTGGCGGCAGGGGCTGGAATTGGCAACGTCGGGACCTTAACCATGGGGGCGTTGACCCTCAATGAAGGGGCTCAACTGGATTACCAGTTTGGTGAGGCCTACACCACTGGCGGAACCTACAACGATTTAATCAATGTTAATGGCAATCTCGATCTTAATGGCCAGCTCAATATCACCCAAAGTAGTGGTGGTACTTTTGATGTCGGTGTGTACCGTGTTCTGAATTACAGCGGGACGCTAACCAACAACCAGCTGGTGATCGGAACTGCACCACAGTCTGCTGATGATCTGTATGTGCAGACATCTATAGCGGGTCAGGTCAACCTGGTCAACCACACCGGGGCAGAACTTCGTTTCTGGGATGGTACCGGCGGCAGTGCGGGCGAGATGAAAGACAACGGCATGATTGAAGGCGGCGATGGCGTCTGGCAAAACGACAGCGGAAACGACAACTGGACCACTGACACGACGTCGCCCGCAGGCCGTTACAACTCACCTTACAGTAATGCTTCTTTCGCAGTGTTTGGCGGTGAAGCCGGGAACGTCACTATCGACAACTCTCTGGGTGCTGTGGGCATAACAGGCGCACAGTTTACGACAGACGGTTACAACCTGGACGGGGAGCCCTTAACTCTTGCGGCAAGCGACACACAGATTAGGGTCGGTGACGGCACATCGTCTGGCGTGGATTATCTCGCCACGATAAATGCCTCGCTGGTCGGCAACGGTGCGCTGCACAAAACCGATCTCGGCACGTTACAGCTTAACGGCAATAACAGTTACAGCGGTGGCACCGTGATCAGCGCCGGAACCATACAGGTTTCTGCTGACACCAATTTAGGCGCCAGTGAAGGTGGCATCACTCTGGCTGATGGCACACTGCGTTACACCCAGGGCTTCAGCAGCGACCGGCGCGTTACTCTTATTGATGGTGGTGGCACGATTGATACCCAGGCATTCAATGCCAGCCTGACCAATATCATCGCGGGTGAGGGTGAGTTAACCAAGCGCGGAAGCGGCGCGCTGATCTTGTCGGGTGATAACGTTTTCCTGGGAACCACCCATATCCGTGAAGGGATTTTGCAACTGGGTAATGGCGGCGGCAGTGGCAATCTGGCGGGCAATATCGATAACCAGGGCACGTTGGTGCTGAATCGCAGTGATACATTCACGCTGTCAGGTGACATTTCTGGTTCAGGTCAGGTGTGGCAGCAGGGATCGGGCGTTGCCCGACTGGCGGGCATCAATAGCTGGAGTGGGCTGACGTTCGTGGAACAGGGAACGCTGCAGGGCGCGGCTGAAAATACCTTCAGCGCCGCATCGACTCATGTGGTGAGCCAGAGTGCCACCCTGGATACGGGCGGATATAACCAACGTGTCGCCAGCCTGCTTAATCAGGGCACTGTTAATTTGCGGGGTGGAGATGTGGGATCAACGCTCACCGTCACCGGCAATTACGTGGGCAGTGACGGCACGCTTAAAATCTCGGCACAGCAACACAGCCCGGGAATCGCAGACAGGCTTGTCATTGATGGCGGGACGGCAAGCGGACGCACACTGTTAGATATCGATGTCAGCCAGTTAGGCGAACCTACAGAAGGTGACGGCATCATGGTGGTGGAGGCCCTGAATGGTGGTACCACCACCGCCCAGACTACCAAAGATGCCTTTAGTATTGGTGCTGATGTTCTGTTGTCAGGTGCTTACCAATACCAGCTGTTTGCGGGTAATGCTGAGGGTGCAGGAGAGGACTGGTTCCTGCGTGCGGGTTATCGGCCAGACGTCCCCGGCTTCGATACGCTGGGTGCCATCATCCGACAGGCTGATTTAGCGGTACTAGGCACGCTGCATCAGCGCGTGGGAGATGAGCAACCCTGGCGTGCAGATGTTGCTGAGGATCAGCAGAGTCGATTCTGGATGCGATATCTGGTTAAGTCCGTTGAACAGCAAATCAACGATCCATTGCAAAGCCGCACTTCATCCAATTACAACGGTATGCAGGTCGGAGGAGACCTGTATCAGGATGCACAATGGCGAGCCGGTATATATGGCACGTTCCTCGATAACGACACGTCGATATCTGGCAGAAATGGCGACATAGACAACCTGGCTTATAATTCGACCTTCTCAACCTATATCGGTGGATACGCCACCTGGACCGATGAAAGCGGTCTCTATGTTGATAACGTGCTGCAGTATGGCTACCACGCTGTAGATCTCAAAAACGGACGTAGTCGGGAGACGGTGCATCCGGACGGTAGCACTTTCGCGGCGTCAGTGGAAATCGGCAGACCATGGCAACTGGGTAACAGCAACTGGAAGATAGAACCGCAAGCGCAGCTGATTTATCAGTACAGTGATTTTGATAGTGTCACTCTTGATGGTGCATCTCAAACGCGCGTGGATGTTAATCCGGATGGATCACTGATAAGTCGTATCGGCGCACGACTAACGTCTGAATACGATACCGAATATGGTCAGGTCAAACCCTATGCGCGCGTTAATTACTGGACGATGCTCAGCAACGGGGACGATAAGGTTAAATTTGCCAACACAGCGAATAATGCGGGGACTACTACCATTACTGCTAATCAACAGTACAGCATGACGGAAGCCGCTTTGGGTGCGACCTGGGCTGTAAGTCAAAAAGTTCAGGCGTATTCTGAAATAGGCAAAGCCTGGAACAGCGGCGGCGACACGCATGTTGAGGCAAATATTTCAGCAACTGTTGGGGTGAAAATGCGCTTTTAACCTTCAACATTTAACCAGTGAATGTCCAACAACCCCTGTCGAGGTATTGCTATGTTTGCTGACATCATTAAAAAAACAAAAATAAAGGCCTGGTCAAAACATCTCCCAGAACTCACTAATGAAAATAAAAAAACAGTTGATCCGTATGATTACTACTCTGTTTTTTTCAGAGATATTAACGATAATCGATACCGTCTTGATGGGGTCATTAAAAATGCTGAAGATGTGGCATGTTATGTATTGCTTCTGGACAGGAAAACCAACAAAACGCTAAAAGTAAATTTGATTACGTTAACTGAAATGAAGAGTGAAATTATTCACTATCGAAAAAAAAGCGCATCAACTTACACCAGTATTTTCCAGTTCTGTTTAGACTATTACACCAAAGTCTTATATATTAAATCACTACTCAGTAAATCAAAAGGATCATTGCTGTCACTGTTCATATCTGATACAACGAATTTTAGCCACGACAGGTATGCTATTTTAAAACTCTTATTAGAAGAACATATAAGGCTTAAACCCAGTCGGGATAGTAGAGGGTTTACTGAAGATGATATCTTATCTGTTATTTACGGAAGGTTGTGGCACAGGAATATACTTAAGGAAGAATATAGGGTCAAGCTAAGATTGTTGCTTGAGTCTTTGATCATAACAAATGATTTATGTCTTTCCGAAGGTTTTTATTACATCCAAAGTAAGTCAGTTAATACAGTAGTGGGTTATGAGACGGCATCATCATTACAAGAAAGACAATTAAAAATCCAAAAAAATTTATACAGATTTATTATTGTTCTCACTGCACTTCTGGTGATTGTTGTATTGGTTCTGCTTGCATTGGCTGGAATTGTTAACCTCCAGGTCCTCTGGACTAAAATATTAGAAGTTAAACCTATCCGTTTTTTACTGAAGTTCATCTAATCCATAAAAGACGAGAGGTTAATCATTGATAAAAAACCTCAAGAGAAAACTGTAAAAAACGAATTTATTATCTGAAGAATCAACTGATGAATAATGTGCAATCTAATTAAAAAATAATTCAATGAATATCACCAAATGCAGTATAGACCTTTTAAAATGACAATCATAATTACAGCATCGATAAAATATTCAATATGTCCCTTAGAGCTCATGTAGGCTTGTATATTAATTATTTATTTTATGACCCTAAGATTGCGATTTTCCAAGATAAATTCATAATATTGATTTAAATTTCCGGAAGATGTCTGACCGGAATCGGTCCACGCTTCGATGCTGCAACATTATACAATCTCCTTTTCAAAATGCATTTAGGGCACGGGGAAACTTTCTTAAAGTTATTTCTTGCAATACTTAATGCAACAACGAACTGCTCATGCCTACCTAATAATATCATGTCATCTTTATTGGAAAGATAAAACGGACATGTGCCATTGTGAATTACATGATGTGTATTTTCAATTTTGGATATGCTGATGTAGTAAGTGTATTTCATTATGATTTTTCTCATGGAAGTTAGTACTGGTAGGATGACTCATATAAGCAGATTTGTTAAGTGATTTTTTTCAATGCAGCTCATTTGTGTGTTAATGATTTTGTTGTCTTTTATAGGGCTATGATTTTATTTGTTTTTTGTGTTATTACAGGCCTAAACTCTGTAGATATTAAAAACTTATACTTGAGTCAGTACTGCGTTGGATTATTAATAATATGGCAAAAAAGACTTCACTAAGTGAGTTAGTCTAAAGTTTGTACTCAAGAAAGATCATTTATACTATGTTATAAAGAATTTTTGAGCGTGAACTGTTCTCGAATTTCGGCTGAATACTAAAAATAAACATCTAAAGTGTGTACCCACGCGGTATGAGGAACAGCCCGAGGCTAAGTTAAGTTTGCTATTGTCCGCTGCAGTAGTCTCAAGCGAGAACAGAAACCCGGAACCACGTAGTAATGTCTTAAGGATTGAGTTCACCCGGCGACAAATTTCTGGTGCCCAGGTTTTATTGCTCTAATGGCCCTTTACCGATATGTATCGCCAGTAGCTTACTGCAAGAGAAAAGAAGGAAAAGCACGCTCCTGTTATGAGGCTGCAGTTGATTGGATCATTCACATTGATGTTAAAAAACAGTGCAACCAGTGCCGAACCCACAATCTGACCCAGCAGCCTCGAGCTTCCTAACAGACCGCTGGCGACGCTGGTATTTTCATCGTTCACTGAAGTCATGATGAGATAGTTATTCGGTGACTGAAAAAGTCCGAAGCCTGCACCACATAGCGCGACTCGCCAGATAATATCAATATTTCCGGGTACCACCGGCAGGGCAGCGGTCAGCAGCATGCCGGCAAACAACAACCCAAGACCTGCGGCTCCAATGATATTACAGTCATATTTTTTTAGCAGATTGCCTGCCAGAACCGAAGTAAACATTGTTGCCAGTGGCCAGGCAGTCAGAAGTAACCCTGTTGACACGATATCGCGATGGAGCACATTGTGAAGGTAGAAGGGCAGCGATACATAGGCCAGCAGTTGTGTTGCATAGGAGAGCGCTGACATCAGAAGTGAGAGGCTTAATGTTTTACTGTGGAAGACGGCTACAGGTATAAGCGCCTTTTCGACCTTGTGCTTCTGGTTCAGGTAAAACGTTTCCAGCAACAGTACAAAAACAATCAGGCTCCCCATCGCAAAAAACATCTTTTGCCGCGTCAGGCCGAAAACAGTGCATGAGAAAAGGAGACCAAGCATAAATACGATGATGGCTCCTGTGCGATCAAACGATCCCTTTTCAGCCGGGCTCTTATTCAGAAAGACTACGCTAATCAGTAACGATACCGCCGCAACAGGTACATTGATGGTGAAAAGCCAGTTCCAGCTCGCCACAGCAAGGATGGCAGAGGCAATAGATGGCCCGGCCGCTGCGGCAACGGAGACCAGCATAACGTTCACGCCCAAACCTCTGCCCAGCAGGCTTGCGGGATAGATAGCTTTGATCAGTGCAGCATTCACGCTCAAAATCGCCGCTGCACTGAAACCCTGTACCACGCGAAATACCGTCAGCATTTCCAGACTTTCAGATAACGCGCAGCCCAGTGATGACAGCGCGAATAAGAGTACGCCTGTATTAAATACGCGCGTGATACCCACAGATTTTCCCAGTGCCGCCAGTGGAAGCAGTGATGCGACCACGGCGAACTGATAAGCATTGACGATCAGAATGGAGTTGGACTCACTAATTGAAAACTCTCGCGCAATCACAGGGAGCGCGACATTGGCAATTGTACTATCGAGCATCGCAATGACCGTGCTTAACGATACTGCAATGATGGCCATCAGATTCAGTGTGTTACCCGTGCTAACATCCTTATTCATGGGTTTTCCTTGGTCGTATCGGCTTAGTGAGAGAAGTATTAAAACCAGAATATTTCCCTTCCGGACACAGGTAGCCGGTTCTGGCACTGGCAAATGATGTCGGGACAATGCACATATTTGCGCACACGAGATGCGTAATCCTGAATTTATCCGGTTCTGCATGAAGGAATAGTTAACTCATGGAGCTGCTGGTTATTCTCGCCCGCGATTAGGGTATGAGAAAAGCATGACGTTGAGGGCGACATTGAGGCATATGCCAATAATACAAATCGTGAGTTGTTTATCAGGAAACATCTGGCATAGCTTTTCACTTACATTGAGGCAGGTATAGATTGTCGCTGCGATAGTCCAGCCTTTGATAAAGTAATCCATGTGTGATTCTCCTGCAGAGTGCCAGAAATTCTGCTTTCTGATATTGAAAACCTCCACCTGTTAAGCAAAGGCAGTGAAATTTCTCAGGGTTATGTTAATTAACTTTGTTATGAGCTAACTCACTTTTTGATGTTAATTTTTTCAGGATTTTATCGTAATTGTCTGAAAAGACTAGTGTGAGTTATTTCTAGTTAAGTTATCTGAATTTTCTTTGAGGGTAAATGTTTCGTGCTCGTGGCAGTGCTGATGTTTTGTTGTTGATTTTTGTTTATGCAGAATTAAATAACCTGAGTGTGTTACAGTTGCCTGGGGGATATTATGCCAGACCTGTAAAGCCTCATGATTTGAAGTCTTTAAGATAAACTTAAACGCATTTATTAGTGTGCCCGGCTTGATGCCGGGTGGATTGGACAGCGGTCTATGACGGCACAGGTCAGATGATGTCGGTTATCTGGCTGCAGATGTTTCTATGGGGGCGTACAGAGCATAACGGCATCAGGGCTCTTGCCGGGCAAGATAAATTGTTCATCCTCGGCAGCGCTACATGCTTAATCTAAAAAAATATTCCCCGAATGCACTTTCTTCACATCCGCGCTTTGTCATGAAGCGAAAAGCGCACTTATCCTCTGTAACTACTGCTTTTTTGATTTTGTCCCTTTTTTAAATCTTTAAGTTTTTGGTGCTTTCGGTTGGGATCCAGTCGATGGGATTTTGCCTCATCACCAGAGATGTTTTTATCGGGCACTGCAAAGATAAAATTTTCATACCCTTCTATGTAACCAGAATGGACCGAATGGACAGCGTCAGGATTTAGCCATAGATTATTATCAGGCTCGGCACTGCATTTTGTCAGTGAATATAATAAGAGAGCGAACGTGTAGACCATTTTTTTAAACATGATGATTCATCTGGTTACTATTAATGGGCGAAGGGATTTTATGTCAGAGTTATGCTGCTGGTCAATTCATCATCCGTTATGAATTATCTAAGAGTTACACCTGTAAGTTACTCTTAAAAAATTCATAGATAAAGTTTGATGTTTTCTGCAATAGCATGAATTCAATATCCTTAATTTGTTTTATAAAGGATGCGTCAGGATGTAACAATTGGTCAGGCAACCTCAAGATGTATTGATTGAGTGGAATTATCATGTTCTCATCATTATTCCGGGGCAGTATAAATAAGCTCTTCAACTCGACAGGTTAGGGAAGATATTATAGTGCTCAGCAAAAATGGTTACCTTCTTGTGCTCGGTGAGCGAAATATTGAAACATTGGGTTTTTTCAGTCTTATCGATGACCTGAGTTATCTGCATTCAACGCATGCCGTTTATGTCCGGGATGAGCGTGATTTTTTCAGAAGGCAGCCTTGTTTTCGTGAAGATGTTAGCTTCAGCGCGATCGTGTGCATTTCAGCGAACATATTCTTTCCTGGATGGTTTAATACTTTCCTCTTCCTTCAAAGAAAAACGCGTGGGCGGATTTTGATTTATATCAATGATGAACGTTATCTGTGCGACAAAAAAAAACGGCTTATCAGTAGAATAGCTAACACTGAATGTACGCTTTATTCATCTATGCCGGTAAACAGCCTCAGAGTTGCACTCGTGGATGCATTGAATGGCCGAATAAGAAACGATCACGCATGCCACCTGTCGTTGCGCGAACTCTCGATTATCGATGGTTACATCAAGGGTGTTAAAGCTCCTGCCCAGTCTGTCCTGTTAAACGTAAATGTCAAAACCATATACCAGCACAGAAAAAACTGCGCTAACAAACTCGGCCTGAAAAGCCTAAAGGACCTGACCAGGATGTAAGACAACGTGACCAATACATCCACGATTTCCGGTTAATGTTTTCATCAGAAATTATGCGTGTTCAGGAGAGCATCGTGCCTTTAGTCAACATTTATAAAACAGACTGGTTCAAAGTGCTTTGCGACATCAGCAGGGCCGGGTTCTCGCTTCAGACCATTGCTTACGAACTGGATGTCGCTACCTCAACACTCATCGGTTGGAAGCAGGGCGCAAGCCCTCGCCATCATACGGGTGAAGCACTGATAGATATCTGGATGAACGTGACTGGCAGGGACCGAAAAGAGTTACCCAGGGTTGTCTGCAAGCGGGCGTTTATCCACAAACCGCTTTGCATCGTTTCACCGAATTCAGAAAAGTGAACGTCTCCATCGCTACAGTCCGTTGCCTGTATCACTTTATTCCTGATGCAGTGCAACGGAGTCAACATGAATCTCGAACACCTGATCAAATTTCACAACTCAAAATCTGTAACGTATGGAAATGTGCCGTTGAAAGGCTCATGCTCATCGCTAACCACCAGTGATGTGATGGCTGCAGCAGGCATGCTGCAGCACCGTGCGGCGCTGGGCTATGCAGCCTTTGCAGGAAAAATGAATCTGAGCAAAACTGAATCGCAGCGTGCGGTGAGCCTTCTGAGTATTTATGCGCAGGAGCAGGCGCAACACATCCCTGCGCTCAAAAAGCTGATGCCGGCAGTCAGAACATCAGTTATCACCCACATGTCTGTGTGTGCATTTATAGAGTTTGCACGCAGTGCTGCCACTGAGAATCAATGTCCTGCCTGTAGCGGAAAAGGCATTCTTGATAATGGCCTGTGCCCGTGCTGCAAAGGTAAACGGAAAGTTCGCGCTGCCTGTCCATCCTGTAAGGGCCGTGGCGAAGCCGTCAACCGCCGCGAGTCAAAGTTCAGAGGTGTACCCGTTTACCAGCCCTGCAAGCGTTGTAGTGGGCGAGGGTTTAGCCGGATCCCTTCAACCCATATTTTTGGCATTATTAGTCGCATCACTACCGAAATATCGCTGGATTCATGGCATAAAAGCGTCAAATCATTCTATGAAAGTCTCGTAACCAAACTACTGACGGAAGAATCATGGGCGGAGAAGCAACTAAAACAAATCACTAAGTAGTAAGCGATATGTTTTTTGGCGATTATATAGCTCACTATTTACATTTCCATTTTATGTGGTATCTTGCGCCCAACCGTGGGGTATTGCCCTTCAGAAAACTACGCAGGATACGGTAGTGTGCCTGACAATCTTTTAATCACGCCTTCGTTTTCATCATAATACTCTGCACAACTACTCTCGATGCCAATTTCCTCATGGCATTCACGAACAGAGCCTCGCTTGAAAGCGGGGCTTTTTGCTTTCTGCATCCAGTAAATGATATGGCCTGAGGCGATATTCATTTTCCTGGTGTATCTGCGCCTCACCTTAACGAGTTAGGGCTCATGACTTTCACAATGGACAGGCTTACCTCTGGCGCTGCTTACAGTACTTCGGCAGGGCTGGTATCCAATGGCATTCTGACCTGGCTCAGCCCGGATGAATGGAGTGCCTTTGGCGTGCTGACCGGGATCGCACTTGCACTCCTCACACTAATGATTAACTGGTTTTATAAGCGAAAAGTTGCCCTCGCACAGATTGAGGCCTTACATCATAAATCTTGCGATAAAGATCCGCGCGAGGAATAAACCTTGGCCATACCACAAGCACTGCGTCGAAAACTGATTGCTGCTGCTGGCGGCGGGGCGCTGATGATTGCCACCGTATTGCTCAGTGGCAGAACAGGTATTGAGGGGCGGGTTTACGAGCCTTATCTTGATGTAACTGGCGTCCTTACGGTTTGCGACGGGCATACAGGTGCCGATATTATCAGAGGTAAAAGGTACACCGATCGCGAATGCGAACGCCTGACGTGGAATGACATGCAGCCAGTCAGGCGAACGGTTGATGACCTGGTAAGCGTGCCGCTAAACGAGTACCAACGGGCAGCACTGTACAGTTTCACCTATAACGTTGGTACTGAAGCCTTCTCAAAATCCACCCTTCTGAAAAAGCTCAATGCAGGCGATCACAGTGGAGCGTGCGATGAATTACGCCGCTGGGTATACGCCGGAGGCATGAAGTGGAAAGGCCTGATGAACCGACGCGATATGGAGCGTTCTCTCTGCCTGGCGGGTGGTGCAGATGACTTTTAATTCCGGTGTATTTATCACATCGATTGCCTTAAGCAGCGTACTGGCGGCAGGCTCAATAGCCATTTATTACCGCAGCAATGCCATCATCTACCAGGGCGAGCGCGATAAAGCGATAGATGCACTTCAGTCAGCAAATGCAAAGATAGATGACATGCAGGTTCGCCAGCGCGATGTAGCAGCGCTTGACGCTAAATACACGAAGGAACTTGCTGATGCTCAGGCGACTATTGACCAGCTGCACGATGATGTTGCTATTGGCAAGCGCCGGTTGCAGCTCAACGTCAAACGTTACAGGGCAAAAGCCACCGGCACCTCCTGCGTGGATGATGCAGCCAGCCCCCGATCTGATGACGCCCTTGAACGCAATTATTTCACTCTCAGACGTCGAATCGAAGTTGCCGGAAAGCAAATAGCCGGCTTGCAGCAGTACATTAGGGAACAATGCCTTAAGTAGATTTCATTGTGAACTGATGATAGGTGTTAAGCTGATAGAAACCTAAAGTTTCCCCGGTTGTACGGCGTATCAGGGACGATATCAGAATCATTAGTTTGACGCGGTTTGGAGTTTCAGAATCTTTTAAATGATAGGTGGCTCTTTTACTGCCATCCTCATTGAAGAACTCAGCGGCTTCTTCAGCTAAGGAAACCTTGTCTTCTCCGCCTATTGATTTGACATGCGAAGACAAAGATTCAATGACGCTATTTTCTATGAAATCATTTTGGATTTTATGTGCAAGGTTGTTCCTTAATAGGTTTAGCTTGTCCAATGCCTTAAAGGTAGGCAAGGGAAGGCCAAGCTTGGCTGCCAACTCTAACTTTTTAAAATAATTTAATTTGAATGCCCTGCCTTCCTTCGGTTCGGTGTCGAATAAATCTTCTCTTCGGATTGCTGAACAAATAAAAGCTTCAAGAAAACTTTCGGTAACGAGATGAAGCCTCAGCACAACACCCAAATCGTCAGTGCTGTCAGTAGACGCAATGAAGGCATTCCTTACAGCGTCTGTATCAAACAGCTTGCGAAATATAAAAAGATTCATAGCGAAATAATCCCAAAGGTTAAATATGGCACTCACGGACAAACAAGAGATGTTCTGTCGCGAGTACCTCATCGATTTAAACGCCTCACAGGCCGCCATTCGGGCTGGTTACAGTCAGAAAACAGCAAGCCGCATGGGATCTGAGAACCTCTCTAAACCTGATATTGCGAAGCGCATCATTGAACTTAAATCAGCGCGAAATGAAAGGGTAGAGATTAATGCAGATTACGTTCTGCAGCGGTTGGTTCAGATCGATGAAATGGACGTACTCGACATTCTGAAAGACGACGGTGGCCTTAAACTTGTTCATGAGTGGCCAAAAGTCTGGCGCACGACACTGAGTGGCCTGGATGTGCTGACGACCGTCACAAACTTCGACGAAACCACCACTGAAAACATACTCAAAAAAATTAAGTGGCCGGATAAAGTGAAGAACCTTGAACTGCTGGGTAAGCACATCTCAGTGCAGGCCTTCAGAGAGCAGGCCACGCATGCGCTAACGGGCAAGGATGGTGGTCCGGTTGAAGTTAAGCTGCTCTCCCGCGAGGAATACCGGCAGGCACGCCGGGAAATATTAGAGGATGACGACTGCTGACTTTAAGACCGCTGCACGCCGTATAGAGTGTGAAGAGGACGGGATGTACTTCGCCCGCTACTTCTTCAGGCAGCGCACCGGCAGCAGAATGATTGTGGCGCCACATCATCAGGTCATACAGCAGACGCTGGACCGCGTGATTGATGGTGACATCCAGCGACTAATCATCAACGTTCCACCGGGCTACACCAAGACCGAACTGGCCACCATCAACATGATGGGCCGGGGGCTGGCGCTGAACCGGCGTGCCCGCTTTATGCACCTATCGTATTCCCACAATCTGGCGTTACTGAACTCTTCGACCACGCGCAGCATTGTTAAATCGTCTGCCTATCAGGCCATGTGGCCTATGGCACTTCGTGATGATGCAGACAGTAAAGCCATGTGGTGGACCGAATATGGCGGCGGGGTGTATGCCTCGTCAGCTGCGGGTCAGGTTACCGGCTTTCGTGCCGGACACATGGAGCCAGGCTGGCAGGGCGCGCTCATTATTGATGACGCAGTAAAGCCTGACGATGCCTACAGCGAAATCATCCGCGACGGGGTGAATACCCGCTTCAACGAAACCATCCGCTCTCGTCTGGCCATTGAGACCACGCCTATCGTGGTCATCATGCAGCGTATCCACTATCACGACCTGAGCGGTTATCTGCTGCGGGGTGGCAGCGGTGAAGAGTGGCATCACCTGAATCTGCCGGTGATTATCGATAACAGTCAGTCTTACAGCGCGCTTTACCCAGAGAACACCCACGCGATACCGATTGACCACGGGCTCCCTGACGGATGGCTATGGCCGTATAAGCATAACGAGTCGCACCGGGTTTCCCTGTTTTCACACCGCCGCACTGCCGAAGCGCAGTACATGCAGCGTCCGCGCCGGTTTAATGCAGAAGGCGCACTGTGGACAGAAACCATGGTGTCGGGTGCCCGAGCGCTGGAGATTGCCCTTCAGCCGTCCCGTACCGTTGTGGCTATCGACCCACAGGCCACCAACAGCGAAGAGAGTGACGAAACGGGCATTGTCGTGGCGAGCAGTTACGGGCGCGGTAATGACCGGCTGTTCTCCGCTGATGCTGATTATTCGGGCAAATACTCACCTAACGGCTGGGCGAAGCGTGCCATCCGGGCTTATGAGGAGCACCGGGCTGAAGCCATCGTTATCGAAACCAATCAGGGCGGTGACATGGCGGAAGATACGCTGCGTAATGCGGGCTATCGCGGGCGCATGATTCGCGTCCATGCCAGTAAGGGCAAATTTGCCCGCGCTGAACCTATCTCGGCGCTATATGAACAGGGGCGGGTGGCGCACCGTGGCAATCTCTATCAGCTGGAGAATCAGCTGCTGGAGTACGTACCTGCCACAGCTAAAAAATCACCGGATCGTCTTGATGCGCTGGTCTGGGCCATTACTGAGCTGTTCCAGCCAAAAGGCACAACAGTCCGTCCATTCACTGCATAACTGAATATCATCATGAACAACGACGTCCGGAAGCGATCGCCCAGAATTGAGTCGATGGCCGGATGCTGGCCGATGATCAGCGCACTGCTGGGTGGCACGGCAACAATGCGTAAGGCAGGAAAAACGTATCTGCCACGGTGGCCCAACGAAGAAGATGCGTTCTATCAGAACCGCCTGAGTACGGCCACGCTGTTTCCGGCGTTCAGCCGAACCGTTGAAGTGCTCAGCGGCAAACCCTTCTCCCGCCCGGTGACATGGGATGAGAAGGTTGTGCCTGCCCGCATCCGCGAAATGTTCGCCGATATCGACCTGCAGGGCACTAATCTGCACTCGTTTCTGGCTGACATCTGTGAAGAGGCGATGGCGTATGGTCTGTGTGGCATTCTGGTTGAGCACCCGCCCTCAAATAAGCGCATTTCTCTGGCTGAGGAGCGTTACCGGGGGCTGCGTCCTTACTTCGTGAAGGTGACCGCCAACAGCCTGCTGGACTTCGACTCCGAACGAGTCAATGGTCAGGAGACGTTCACCATGCTGCGCTTTGTCGAGACGGTGAGCGAGCGCGATCCGGACAATGAATTTGTTGTTAAAAGCATTGAACAGGTCAGGGTGCTGAACCCCGGCCGCTGGCGTGTTTACCGTGAAAAACCCAATACCACAACCAGTACTCTGGAGTGGCAGCTGCACGATGAGGGTAAAACCAGCCTGCAAAAAATCACCTTTGTCCCGGTTTATGGCGATAAGCGTGGTTTCATGCACGGCAGGCCGCCGCTGACTGAGCTTGCATGGCTCAATGTCGAGCACTGGCAGTCCCGCAGTGACCAGCAGACCATTTTGCACGTGGCGCGGGTGCCGGTCCTGTTTGGTAAAAAACTCGGCGATGGGCCGATATCTGTTGGGGCTGCGTCTGCCATCATGGCTGAAGAAGACGATGCAGACCTGCGCTATGTCGAGCACAGCGGTAAAGCCATCGAAGCCGGGCGCACGGACATCCTCGACCTTGAGGAGAAGATGCGTCAGATAGGGGCGGAACTGCTGGTGATTAAACCCGGCCACCGAACCGTGGTGCAGACGCTGGCAGATAACGAGGCGGGTACCAGCGCTCTGCAGCGTATGGTCTGTGACCTGACCGATGCATCTCGTCTGGCGCTGCAGTATCTGGCGGAGTGGATGGGTGAGAAAGACGGTGGCCATGTCACCATCTTCAGCGACTTCGGTGCCACCACACTCGCCGAAGCCTCAGCAGACTTCCTGGTGGGCATGCATAAAGCCCGGGCTTTGTCAGATGAAACGCTGTTCAACGAAATTCAGCGCCGTGGCCTCATCAACAGCGAACTCCGCTGGACTGAAGAACAGGTGCGTATCCGATCAATGCCACCTCCCATTAATGACAAGCCGGTACCAGACCCTGTTTAACCCTCTCAGGCCTGTGCAATCGCATGTACCTTTTTTATTGCCGACCGCTGCGGATGCAGCTCGGCGCCACGAGCCGGATGGCTCTTACCCGGTTGGATGACCTGTATGAAACTTAAATTCGATGAGAACGGCAATGTTGTCGTGAACGATGGTAAACCTGTGTACACGCAGGATGATGGCAAAGAAATCGTATTTGATGCGCCGGGCACTCTGCAGACCATCTCGCGCCTGAATGGTGAGGCGAAGTCGCACCGCGAACGTGCGGAGACGGCGGAGACCGCGCTTAAGACGTTCGACGGCATCACTGATCCGGCCGCTGCTCTGGCGGCGCTGGAGACCGTAAAAAACCTGGAAGACAAAACGCTGGTGGATGCTGGTGAAGTCGAAAAGGTGCGTACAGAAGCAGTTCGTGCAGTAGAAGAGAAATACGCCCCGATCGTCAAAGAGCGCGACGACCTGAGCGAAAAGCTCACTGCGGAAAAAATCGGTGGGAGTTTTGCCCGTTCTAAATTCATCGCCGAGAAGATGAGTATCCCGGCTGACCTCGTGGAAGCCCGTTTTGGCAGTAACTTCCAGTTAGACGGTGACGCTGTCACGGCATTTGATCGTGAAGGCAACAAAATCTTCAGTGCAATCAAGCCAGGCGAAGCAGCCGGCTTCGATGAAGCGTTGGGCATTCTCGTCGAGCACTATCCCTACAAAGACCAGATCCTTAAAGGTACCGGCGCATCAGGCGGCGGCTCCAGTGGAGGGAATGGGAACACCAACCCAAATACGCTTACCCGTGAACAGTTCGAAACACTCAGCCCTCAGGAGCAGAGCGAACGAGCGTGCGCGGGTGTGCAGATTACTGATTAACAGGGCACTCTGAATGTCTAATACCCTAACGCAACTTATTCCCGACTTGTATCAGTCGCTCGATATAGTGTCGCGCGAACTGGCAGGGTTTATCCCCTCCGTCACGCTTGATGCATCGGCGGAACGTGCGGCTCTTAACCAGCCGATCCGTATTCCGCTGACGCCTGCAGCCAAAGCAGATGATGTGACGCCCGGCCAGTTACCACCCGATAACGGCGATCAGATTATTGATAATGTGCCGCTGACCATCACCAAATCCCGCATGGTGCCGTTCCGCTGGGAAGGCGAGCAACAGAAAGGCATCAAATCGGGACCAGGCTACTACGGCATTCGTCGCGACCAGGTGACGCAGGCTATGCGTACGCTGGTCAATGAAATCGAAGTCGACCTGGGACAGCTCTTCCGCCGTGCATCCCGTGCTGCTGGTGTAGCCGGTAAAACACCGTTTGAGGACACCCTGACCGACACGGCACAGGTGCGTAAAATTCTCACCGATAACGGTGCACCGCTCAGTGACCTGCAATGTGTTATCGACACGACTGCAGGTGCAGCACTGCGCACCATGGCGCAGCTGACCAAAGCCAACGAAGCGGGCACCACATCGCTGCGTGCGCAGGGCACACTGCTCGAATTGCATGGTTTCACGTTGCGCGAGTCTGCAGGTGTGGCGCAGAACACAGGCGTAAAATCAGAGACGTTGACTGTCGGTAACGACCTTGTTGCCGGGCAAACACTTATCAAACTCGCTAAGGTTGAGGGGAAGACGCCAAATCTTGATGCTGTTAAGTCGGGTTCTCTCATACCTCTTGGGAAGCATAAATATGTGGTGGCGGAGGTTTCAACTGATGGCATCCATATTCATGCCCCCGGACTGCGAGAAAATGTGAAGGCTGGAGCGAAATTTGACGTAGTGAGTGAGTTCATTGCCAATTTTGCCTTCAGCCGTTCTGCGATCATCCTGGCCACTCGTGCCCCAGCTCTTCCTGAAGAGGGGGATATGGCTGACGACCGCATCATGATTACTGACCCGCGCACCAACATGTCATTCGAAGTCTCCATGTACAAACAGTACCGCCGTGTTCGTTATGAAATCGCCGCGGCATGGGGCTGTCAGAACATCAAACCAGAACACACCGCACTGCTCTTAAGCTAGTTCTTCACTGCTATATTCGATAGCTATTCACTTAATGAGGTATCTCATGCTGACTCCACAACAGCAGGCTGATGCGCGCCGGTACATGGGTTATCCAATGTTGGGTGATACCTCTCCGGACGATCGCTCAGATGTGGCGTATGCGCAGGTGACGTCCGGACGCTTTCAGACTCTGGCGCATCGACTGAACACTCTCCTGGATGAGGAGGAAAAAATTGTGGCGAACTACCTCATTACGCTGGCGGGGCTGGAGAGCGGTATTGCCCGCGCGGCCGACAATCTGGATACGGATAAGGCTGCCGTCTGGCAGCGCAACCGCTCAGAGGTGTCAGACCGCACGCGTTTATACAACCAGTGGCGACGTCAGCTGTGCGGATTGCTGGGTATCACACCGGGCCCGTCTCTGGGTGATGGCACTACACGACTGGTCAGGAGCTGATATGGATGCGTTACAGCTTTCAGTCAGGGTAAGCATGGGCAATGGCAAGGCAGCAAAGCGCCTTGGCAGCATCGCACGTCATTACCGGGCAGTGAACCCGTTCAGCCCGCTCAAAACGGAACCATTGCAGGTGCTTGCGGCGTCCTTCACGACTGATTACGGCTACATGCGCGCTGCGCGTTTTGGTCAGGCCGCCCGCATTGGTATTTTTGATGCAACCGGATTTAAAACGGGTGATATCCTGGCCTCAGATGAAGAGGCCACATTTTATGTGGCTGCCATGCCTCTGTTGCAGCCCATCCTATGTGTGAAAGCAGAACGGCTGATTACCTTACGACGAACCGCTGCGGCAAGGGCGAGTAGAGGGTTACAGGATTACGGAGGGATGTCTGCAGCGGATGAAAAAATTATCATGACTGACTGGCCTGCGAGTATTCTGCACAATCGAAATGGTGAGCACAGCCCGTTAAAATTGCCCGGTGAAACACGCAGTGCGTGGTACAACATTCTGATGCCGGCCTTCGCTGATCTGCATATTCATCCTGGAGATTTTGTGACAGATGATACTGGCCTTCGCTATGTCATTAGCGGTACCGAACTGACAGAGATGGGCTGGCGCCTGACGGCAATGCGGTTGACTGCTTAAGATGGCCAGTATTGATGAGGTCTCAAATTACCTCGCAAAACGGATAGCTGAGGTGCTGTATCCCGCAGGTGTCAATGCATCAAGCATCGTGACAGCCCCCATCAAAATATACCCCGGCTGGCCTGTGCCTGGTGCATTGCAGCCTGATATGGACGCGGGCGTTGTGCATGTTTCCGTCTGGCCATTACCCACTGAACGGAAAGTGACTACGCCGCTGGGCAGGCCATTCCGACGGATGGCGTTATCTGGATACGTTGCCGGACAAGCGGTCAGGGAGCTGAAACGTCAGATCAAAGACTTTCAGATTACAGTCTGGGCACCGACGCCTCCGCTAAGAAACACCGTCGGTACAGTCATCGATACTGCGCTGACAGAACAGTGCCACATTGACCTTAGAGACGGTGCACCGGCGCAGATGTTTTATGCCCGACAGTTTGATTCGGATGCTGCTGAGAACTGGCACGTTTACCGTCGAGACCTGATTTTTAGTGTTAATTACGCCACAACTCAGGCCATCAGTGCGCCGGAGGTGACTGAGATTGCTGTCACCGTAAATAGCCACAACCTCAGGCATTGATGCCTGCCTTTCTCGCATCAGCTTCAACCCGCTACCCGCATTACTGATTTATTACGGAGTAATCCTCATGCCGATTTATCCTTCCGGTAGCCTTAACACGTCTGCACTGACGGCACCCGATCTGTACGTGCAGGTCGTGCCGCCCCGCACACGGTATATAAATGGCGTACCCACAGATGGACTGGGGCTGGTGGGCGTGGCCAGCTGGGGACCGGTAAACAGCGCATTCCGCATCAGTTCCGATACTGACATGGCTTTTTTTCTGGGATCACCCAGGAATCGCCAGTACGATTTATCCACCGCTGCGGCGATCTCACTGCAGCTCGGCGCCTCGAATCTGAACTGTGTCCGCGTTACCAACGGACGGGATACGTCTGCCAGCGCCATGCTCTTTAATAACGGGAGCAAGGCTTCACTGTTGCTCACGGCACTGTACAGCGGCACGCGCGGCAATCAGATCAGCGCAGGCATCAGTAACGGGACCGCCGTCGGTTCACGAAAGCTCACCATCAGCCTGCCGGGTGTCAGTGCTGAGGTCTTCGATAACCTGAAAGGTGAAGGGGATGCGATGTGGAAAGCCATGGCAGAGGCGGTGAACCACGGGCAGATGAATATTCGCGGTCCCAGCCAGCTAGTCAGGGCAAAAGTCACCGAGTCAGAGGCGACGACGCCGTCACCGGCTACTGAGGTCACCCTGAGTGGCGGTACCGATGGCGTAACAGGAATTAATGACACAATTCTCCTTGGTCAGGACGGTATTGATACCCCTCGTAAAGGCATGTTTGCCTTGCGAGGTACGAACTCGCAGGTCATCAACCTGATTGATGTGACGGATAAAAATTGCTGGCCTTCGATGGCTGCGTTTGCGGAGTCAGAAGGGGCATATATCATCACCCAGGGCGGTGTTTCCACCGACTACAAAACCCTGTCTGAAGCGCTTAACGGTTCTGGTGTGGATGACTGGCACCTGAAACTTATTGTTGGTGACTGGCCGTTCTGGAAGGATAGCGCCAACGGTATAAACCGCATGATTGCGCCAGCCACCTTCGAAGCGGCGAATATTGCATCCCGATCACCGCATATCTCCACCCTGAACAAACGTATCCCTGGCATTATTGCCACGGAGCGCCAGCAGGCGGGGCGTCCCTATTCAGTACCGGAAATCGGCGCGATTAACTCAGCGCGTCTTGATGTCATCACCAATCCCTGTCCGGGCGGCCATTACTTTGGCATGCGCTCGGGGCGGAATACCTCATCCAACCCGACCCAGAATGATGACACTTACACCCGCATGACCAACTTCCTGTCGCTGACGATTGCGGCAAGCTTTGGTGGCGTGGTGGGTGACAACCAGACGGTGGATTTGCGCCGGGAAACGAAAAGCACGCTGGAGTCATTCCTGTCAAACCTGGAAGGGCTGAAGATGATCGGCGATCCGAACGGCGGGCCGGCTTTCTCAGTGCGCCTCGATGCGACCAACAACCCGGATTCCCGCGTTGCGCTGGGCTATATGACGGCCGATGTGCAGGTCAAGTATCTGAATGTGGTGCGCTATTTCCTGGTGAATATGGAAGGGGGCGGCAGCGTGTCCATCTCCGTCTCAAACGACTCACACCGCTAATGCCGCTGCGCTATTAATCCGGAGATAAACCATGCCAACCCTTGGCTATACCGTGGGCCGCGATATCGCTGTTGATATCAATACGCACACGGGCAAGCTGCGCATTCCCAAAATAATGAGCTTTGACTCAAAGCCGCAGGTTTCGACACAGAAGATTACCCCGCTCAACGGCATTACTGATGAATTACAAATCCCTGTTGGCTGGCATGGGACCATTACGGCTGAACGTATGGATGCCACGCTGGATGACTTCTGGGCGAAGTGGGAAGAGAACTACTACAACGGTATTGATCAGCCGCGCGGCACCATTACTGAAACCATCACTGAAGCGAATGGCACGGTCAGCGTGTTCCGCTATGAAGGGGTGTCATTTCACCTCACCGATGCCGGCAACAAGCAGGGTGAGAAAACCGTCAACCAGACGCTGACGTTCACAGCCAGCCGTCGTAAAAAAGTTAACTGAGGTTACTGAGTGAAAGTCACAGTCCATGAAAAACCGAGATCTGATGAACTCTCCGTTGCTGTACTAAATCAGGTAACTGACACTCGCGGTCGCGTTATCCGCTATCGCGAGCTTGACCCGTTACAGGAATCACGTCTGATTCTGGCAATTGGCGCGCAGGCCGCAATGAACCCGGTTTATGTGAATGTGTATGCCATTCCTGCAGCGCGGGTCTCAGACATTGATGGGGATGAGTACCCCATTCCTCAGACGCAGGCTCAGGTAGATGCCATGATCAGCATTCTGGGGCGCGAGGGCATGGACGCGCTGGCCACCCAATTTTTCCCGACCGGAGACTGCAATCAAGGTGATGACATTCACAGGACCGCCACAAAAAACTCGCCCTGAACCCTGATTTTCGCAGTCGTTGCTGGCTGCTGAAGAACGGGGTTCCATTCTCAATGGTATTTGATGTGACAGAGATGGTGACGCACGAACGGCACGCGATGGCGATCGTCTTTTCAGAGCTGGAAGGCGCGCAGTTCAACTGGCAGACATGGGCCTGGGAGAAACAGACGTGAAAGAGTTAGATGGATTCCTCGCTGCGGCACTGCAATTTGCGGCGCTGGAAGTCACGCTGCACAAGCGACTGGCTGACGGACTCGAAAACGTCGCAGAATCTATCGCACAGACCGCGAAAGATGAAATCGGTTTTTATCAGCCGGCGGTGGGTCCTTTTCAGGACTGGGCTCCGCTGGCTGAGAGTACCGAAGCGGACAAGGCGAGAAAAGGCTTTCCACTGGAAGCCCCGCTTCTGCGTACCGGTGAGTTCCGCGATACGTGGGAGCATGAGATCAGTGGTTTCGAGGCGGTGGTGGGTTCAAAAGATAAAAGAGCTCCCTGGTTTGAATTCGGTACCGTCAATATGCCTCCTCGTCCGGTGCTTGGCCCGGCAGTCATCCACAATGAGCGCACCATCCGCCGGATACTGGGGCGTGCTGCAGTAACGGGTATCACTGAAGGCACAGCCATTCACAGTGTTCTGGGATATGACCGCCAGATATAAATCCCGCCACGAAACTTCATCGCCAAACTTAAGTCAAATTATCGCCTCAATGTCATTACGGCCAATAGTTGACCTTCTCACGGGGCCGGCCGATGAACTGTTTCGGGAGTCATTATGCTGAAAGCCCTGATTGTCCCAATGATGTTACTGCCTGCATTACCTGCACCTGCGCAGGTTGTTTCCATCGCACCAGGTCACATCCATCGCGTGCCTGCTCCGGAGCTGGTGGCATATACGCCCGAAAGGGTTCCGGAGACGGAGGCATTAATTCGCAGCAACCTGCTTGATGATCCTCATTCACCGCGAGTCGGGGCGCTGCAACCGGCGCTGACGCTGGTATGTTTTACCGATTACAGTTGCAAAGCCTGTAAATGCCTGGATGAAAAACTGCATCGGCTGCTGGCGCTGCATCCTCAGCTGGCTGTGACTTACAAATTCAGTCCATCCATGTTTCAGCCACTTAACCCTTCGCGTATGGCTCTGACTTTATGGGAACAACAGCCCTCAACATTTGAGGCCTTTCATCGCTATCTGATGCGTTATCAGGGCTTACTGGATGATTACAGTATCCGGAATGCAGTCCGCTCTGCAGGCTCAACAATTTATCAACTCAGCCCGGAGGTCACGCATACCCTGGCGCTGAATAAAGCATTGATGAAAAAACTCAATATCTCTCATACGCCCGCGACCCTTATCGGCGACACCGTTTTGACGGGTGATGTGCCTTTCAGTGAAATTGAAGAGGCGGTGAAGCGCACACAGACGGAAACGTAATGTGTGAAAACGAACGGAAAGCATTTTTGCGGAAAACTTAACGCTGTCAGTGTCAGCTTATAGTCTCGGCATTTTTCGGGGCGAAAGGGTATGAACTCATTATCAGTATTAACTTTACTGGCGCTGACGATGGTTGGCGCTGGCATGGATGCGAATGACAGTGAAACCTACTACGGAGACAGCTGGGACAACACCATGGCTAAAATTCATGGAACATGCACACGTGTAACATGCCCGCCAGGTACACGCGTCGAAGTGGATGTGGTGCCAGGCGATACCGGTATCGCAGAAACCTGGGACAGAAAGGTCGTCGAACTGCTTAACCTGGTCGGAGTGACGTTCGTGGTGATGGGCACAGATGGACACTCTTCGTCTTCGTGGGTACTGGCGCCCGGCGGTGTGGCCTACAGCATTCAGTGGATGTTCCTGAAAAAAGTGGCCGATAAGAAAACACAAGGCTGAAAACAAAAAGCCCGGGAGTGGTGGCAACCGGGCTGGGCACAATCCTGTGCCAAAGATTTCCAATAAGAGCATGGCCTCATCACAGGGAAGTAAGAGACGATATTAGCTTAGTTGGTGTGGTGGGTATTGCATGCGAAGCGGTAGAGTGTGAGGGCAGTATGTGATCAGGGTCCACAAATTGGACCCTAATGTTTAGACCTGTCGACGATGATATTAGAGGCAAATTCTATTGCTGAGCGATGATCACTTGCGGGAATATGCGCAATTTTATGCTTGTCCAAATTAAGTTTTATTGAATCAAGCACTCTGATTTGGGCTGAGCTAGGTGAGGTTGGTTCCTCAATAGTAAACAAAACATCTTTCACTTCGAGTAACTTTTCTTCAGCAGCCCGAGTCACTCTCATTACCCATGTGTCACCATGCTCCATCATTTTACCAGGCTCAGACTGTTCAAAAGCCAGCGGCTTAATTGCACGTGAGATTATGTCGTTCCTTTTGGCTACAAGAGGCATAGAAAACTTAGAAAGTGTCCCATTAATTGTTTGGTTTCTATACATATTTTTCAGTCCATCAATTCTATCAATACTTAGTTTTAGCTCTTTGGCTAAAACCTCTTCCCTGCGCGCTTTAGTGTAATCACTATGATTTACATATCGATCATATATTTTTTTCATTTCTTCTTTAGGGTTGTTTGTAAGCACAACTCTAGCTTGACTGAAATGAAAGATTGATTCGCGTTTGGCAGTAAAGTAATGAAAGAATTGAGAAAGAGATTGAGCACCGCTAATTTCAATTGCAGTGTTTTTAGCAAACCCTAATTCTCTGAAGAACGTATCTTTAGCTAAAGGGAAGATGCAATCGTCGTGGAAAAACCTCCTAACGCGAGAGTCGTTACGATTTGCCATCATGAAGTCGAAGTAATTCTCCTTTGGAGCGCATATGACAACACCTACGTTCGCAAACTCTTCAGTTTCCGGGTACGGTGAATATCTAACGATGCTGTATAAGCAAGGCGTTGTCATGTGATACTGCTCCAAAAATCATCGGTTTCGGCTCTAATGAGCGTTGTCTCAATGCTGCTGATGAAATCCTGATCAACACACCATTCATCCGGTACATCTTCCCAGAAGTGAGGCATACGGCAATAGGTATTTAAAAGTTTTTCTTTATGCACAACACGATCTACCAAGTCAAAAGCCCACTCCCTCGATTTATGGGAGTATACGTGGTAGTCGAAATCACCCACATCTGCATTTTGATCAAAGGCAAGATTGTGGTCAATCAGGTAATACCTATCATGCTGAACGTCGTACAGCATGTTTACATTGCCTCCTTTTGCAGTGAGGCTCCTGTCGCCATTCATGATCCATCGGTCAAACAGATAGATACTCTTTTGATCATCTTCAGGAACAACTTGCTCATTTCTTGATTGAGCAAACGTCAAAGAAACAGCATTTTCAATGTAAAGAGTAGCGAATGCATACCCTGACTTTATGTCAGCTTTAAGTTCTGGAGAAAACTCAAGGAGCTCGTCGGGTATATAAACGACGTTAAAATCTGGTAATGGAAGACCAAGATCGTTAGCTAAGCAAGCAGAGATAAATTCAGCCAGAAGGTGTTTTGGTGGCATTAATGGCATTGATTTAACTATATATTTTTTGCCATCATCGCATCGGCATAGAATTGGCTTGGTGCTGCCTTCGTTAATGCGCCGGATAAATTCGACGACGCTGATTTTAGGAGAATCCAACGTGATGTTCATCCATGCGTTGATTAATTAGGCAACGATACACGGATAGTTCTGATTGCCATATCCTGACATATGATCAGTGCTTACCTATAGGGGGCAGTTGGCCACTTCTTATAAGCGAAGACGTAAAGCATGATGAAGTGAATGCCTGGACATGACAGCAGGAGCGCCATCTTCCATCCGAAGCCAGCTTTTTGTGCCATGCGGAAACAGGGGATAAACATCAGAAACCAGATGACTAAGGACAAGGTTGCAAGAGGGTTAGGCTGTTCCATTGATAGAGCTCCATGAGTAATTAGCCTTTGGTTATCGGCGCCCAACGGAGATCATTTAGCCAAAATAACCTCTGAGCAACTATTCCACATTAAACCGTTTGAAAGTTACAGCCCACCTTCGTGGGCCATTAGTTTAGTTGCCGCCCGGGCGGGCGTCCGCAGAGCGGTTACCGCAACGTGAACCGTCTGCAGCAGTATCGTTGTTATGCTGACAGTTACCCGCAAATGCGCTTATCGAAGCACCCATTGACAGAATGAGGCAAAAAATAGCCATTACCTTTTTCATCATGTTTCTCTCTGTGTGATTGTGTTGCCAAATGGCGAAATCACATTAAGGCTGAGGCACAAAATTATCAATAAAATTTATAAGAATATTCCTGGTCGGCATCGGGTTTCTCAAGTCCTCATCAAAATTTATAAAAAGGTGGCTGATTGAAAAAGTCACTTCCGACTTAGTGGCAGAAGAGTTGGCTGATTTTTGCCTTTAGTCATTGATTAAAATTAAGCAATATATTGGTTCTTTATCACACGATTACTGTGTGTCAGTTTGATCTAATTTGTCCCTCTAATCATAAGGAGGGATTCATGAAAACACGCAGTATCGCTTTTTCAATGGCCATGGCAATTAGTTTACTTTTTGTAGGCGCAGCAGAAGCGAAATCATCAAAACAAACCGACGATCAGATACGACAGCTCATCATCGAAGATTCAATCGCATCTTATCCTGGCGTCTGTGCTTGTCCGTTCAACTCCGCCCGTAATGGCAGTAGCTGTGGCAGAAGAAGTGCGTGGAGCAAGCAGGGCGGGTATGCCCCTATTTGCTACAAAAAAGAAGTTTCACGAGAGATGGTCGATGAATGGCGTAAAAGCCATGCAGCCTGACTAAACCCGCGAAAGCGGGTTTTTTATTGCCTGAAAACGGAGTGTAGATGGATTTAGAGGCCTATAAAGTCGCCGTCAGGCTTAGTCTGACTGAAAACATCTCCGCTGGTTTACTGGCTGTCTCACGCAGGTTTGCAGACACCCACCATCAGGCTGCATTGTTTCAGGCGCAGATGAAACAGATCGGGAGAATGACGATTGCTGGTGGAGGTCTGACAGCTGTTGGCCTGGGTATTACAAAGGGACTGGACGCAACCCTTAAGGCTGCACGAGACCTGGTGCGTGCTCAGACTGATTTCCGCACGCTTAATCTTTCCGCTCAGGATAATGCCGCTGTAACGGGGCAGGCGCAGTTGCTGGCACACCAGACGCTGGGTACCACGATTGCAGGTAATATTCGCCTGATTCAGGACCTGCATACAGCCTTTGGTGACCTGCACCATGCCGTTGAGACCGCGCCAGAATTTGCCCGCTATGAAGCGACAGTACGTATGGCGCTTGGTAAAGGCGCAACTGACGGACTGGTCAATGCCGCAGCGAAGGCTTTAGAGCACCGTGGCGGTGCAGTGATTAATGATCCCGCCCGATTCCTGAATGAGCTGTCAATGATGTCTCAGGTACAGCTTGCGTCACGCGGGCGTGTCAGCCCGAAAGACTTTCTTGCCGCCTCGCAGACGGGCAAAGCCGCTTATATGATGCTCGATCCGCAATATCTGTATGGTCAGTTTGCTGGCCTGATGAGCATGGACAAAGGGGGTAACAAATCCGGTACCGCGCTTATGACAGCATTCAGTTCACTGATTGGTGGGCACATGGACCGGAAGGCAAAGGGTTTGCTCGCTGAAATAGGCATGCTGGAAGAGGGTGTCAGTCCTGTACGACTTAAGATGATGCGCGAAGCTATGCGCAACATGTCGGCTGAAGAGAGGGATTTATACCGGCAGAGTCTTGGCAGTGAGTCCGTTACCAGTGGCGGTCTGAAACCGGAGTATGCGCGGTTGTTTTCCCGCCCCGATAAACTTGCTGCCGTGATGGCGGATAAAATCCGACAGCGTTACGGCAGCGGGCTTACCGACGATGATGTCGGAAACATGCTCGGTGAATACCTGAACCGCAACGCCGGACAGTTTTATGGCCAGCACATTAAGAATGCCGCCAAGCTGAGCAAAGACGCCACGGTATTCCACCGTGCGCAGAGTTACAGCGCTGCTTACGACACTTATCTGAATTCACCTGACGGTGCCGCTGTTGGGCTCACGGCTGCCTGGACCAACCTGAAAGCCATCCTGGGCCTCCAACTGCTGCCCACGGTAACCAGCCTGACGTTGGGACTTACACGATTTATAGACAAGCTCAGCCAGTTCGCCGAAGACAATCCATGGGCCACCCGGATTGCGGCGTACTCTTCGACTGCGCTCGCGGGTCTGACACTGCTGTCCGGTGGCATTTTGTTGTTAAGTGCCACCATTGCCGGAGCAAGGCTGGTGGGCAGTCTCGGCGTTATAACTTCTGTTGCCGCCATGCTGGGTGGTCCGGTGACGCTGGCCATCGCAGCAGTTGCAGGTGCCAGCGTACTGATTTACAGCAATTGGGCACGCGTCCGTCCCGCGCTGAAGGGGATGTGGAGAGAGTTCAGTGAGGTGGCCAGCACAACCTGGGCTGCGATAAAGGGGATGGGGCAGCACTTCATCAGCTGGTGGGAAGGCATTGAGAGCAGGGCGGATAAGTTCGGAGAAAGTATGCAGTCAGGCTTTAACCGGTTGTTTGACTACATCATAGGCCTGCTCAACAACCTGCCTGGCGTCAACATTCCGACAACGGCTCAACGCCAGCTGAAAAAGAGCGCTTCCACACTGTTCGGTGATATTGAGGCCATAACCCGTAGTGCACGCGTATCCGGAACTCATTCAGCAATGGCGATCGCAATGGCAACGCAGGGAAGAAATAAGGTTGGGGTAGATTATGCTAAAGGTATGCAGAGCCTGTATCGCGGTGATGACATACCGCCAATGCCACACAGATTTCAGCAGATGGTACAGGTTCACAGCAGGGTGTATCTGGATAAAAAGGCAGTGGGCGAAGCCGTAACACAACATCAGGTGCGTGAGGCGACCCGTGCACCCACAGGGATCAGTCGCTTCGACCCATCTATGCTATTGACCCATCCAGGGCAGGTCAGTAATGTATTTATGCCTTGACTGTAGTTAATTAAACTATCCTGGCACCGTACGGAACATAAGGAGAATGGCCCTTTGATACTTATTTAATGCCGAATCGTATTCAACATTAAAAGGTAATAAAAGAAGTTCATTGCCAAAATTGGTGATGAAATTATCAACAATAAAGAAGATCTCTAATTCCTTGATTGTATATGACTGTAGAACTAAAAGGCCCTAATAATAGGGAGTAGGACAGGTATTTATACCAATCCATGGCACATATCTTATTAATGCGTCATGTAGATGGGTTTGGAGGGCGACGGCTTATACGTCCTCATTTACGTCCAGCTTCGATTGCTCGTTCCGGGTTGTTTCTGAAGTTACCACCGCTGACACGTCCTCCTCGCTTACCGGCCTCACTCGCTCTATTGGGATCGTTAGCAAAATTACCTGCACCGCCTCTGAGTTTTACTTCTGCCATAGTCAGTCCTCAATTAATCTTGGATAAAGGTTAGTTTTAGGCCACTCATAAAAAACATTAGGCAGCTTGTGTGTTTTTTTCCACCCCCATGCAGGGGAATAGAATGATGCAGATCAAATAAGTAACCAAAATTTGACTTAAGGGGCGGGGTCAGGCTGAGTTTTGTATGCATTTTTAAATCCATCGTCATCATTATGCCCAGCCATACTATTCCTAATCATTTTTATGCATCAATTGTAGCGATCGACGACTCATGCGGCCGACAAGCTAAAGCGGCAGTTAAGTGAATTAAAACTTCAGTTAACTGATAGCCGTCAATTGCTAATAATCTTGTGAGAAGTAAAGCATCAGATTAAAGACAATGTGAGGGATGATAAGGGGTGATAAAAATAAAAGCCCGGTAGTGGTGGCAACCGGGCTGGGCACAATCCTGTGCCAAATTTCCAACAAGAGCGGGTCTCATCACAGGGGGTGATAAGGACAATTATGATTGTAGATTATGTTGAGAGAAGTACATGTAAAGCGGCAAATTTTTATCTTTTATCAGACCCGGGGCCGTGATCATCTCAGGGTGGATGAACCATGAGACGAGGTGTGAATCCTTCTACATGGGATTCGAAAGGGCAGCGCACTGAAACTCCACAACATTTCCTTTTTTCTTATTGGAATTAATATCATATTCATCCACTCTTAGTTAAGACTAACAACCAGAAATTAAGAGCCAATCGTGTCTAAATTAAGTAAACAACTCGAACAGAATTTTGATGATGCGTGTCAGATTATAGGGCAGGTAGCTATACAAAAAGCTGCCCGGGGAGAAGAGACCACCCGTTTGTTGTTAGTTGAAGAGATTAAAAAGCTTGCAGCACGTTACAAAATTCTTACCGGAGAGGAGCATCAGGCTATGCGGATGGCAATTGAATCTCTGGAGGGCAACTTATGATCACAAACTTATTCAGACATTGATTCAGGAACAGTAGAATGCGTACGCACTACATTAATCACCTCACAATGTTCTCTGTGGACATTTGTGTTAAGTATATTGGGGGCCTGACTCACTGAACCTTCATGCATCGTGCACAGTATTGCATTCTCAATAATTTTCAGCAGTTAACCCACCAGTTAGTTATCGAACCTTCAAGCGTCGCCCGGGACTCAGAATCAGCAAGGCCATAATTTACGGCGCTCTCAGCATCAATAAATGAAGCGCTTTCCATTTTCGCATACCAGTCCGTACCAGAATTTTTCGTCTCTGCAGTCAGGATATCAATGAAACGATTCATATCATTATCGAGACTTCTCACCCACTCTGCTATTCGGGCGTGATCCGCAGCATGATTAGTGAAGCCCCACTGAAGAGGGTGGATCAAGAATCGCGAGCCTGGGTTGACCCGGCGGTCGCTACCAGCCAGATAAATCACCGTTGCAATGGACTCTACGTTACTGAGATTGTGGGTATGGAGCGGCACAGGCAGGGATTTTAAAAAGTGATAAGCCGTAAAACCGGCCAACAGCTCACCGCCCGGACTGGAGATATGCAGGTTAATTTGCGTTGCACCACTCCCCAAAGCTTTCAGACATGCGTCCTGAAGGCCTGACACCGTGGACATGTTAACCGGACACAAAAAATGGACAGTGTGACGCATGCAATCCCCTTAGCCCTCATTAGGCGTAAATCCCTGAACACCAATTTTTAATGCCTCTTACCGGAAAAGTCCAGTCATCATCGTATGAGTATTCAATATGAAAATTTATCTTTCACCGGTGGTGGACATCCGACCGCCACACGTCTGATGTTAGGCGAATTCGAATTTATGGAATTCGAAGTGCCGGAACGTGTGGTTATTCCCGGTCGGCAGAAGACAGTCCAGCACCAACTAATTGGAGGGGGGCGCATCATTGATGTGCTGGGTACCGAATACGATCCGTTGACCTGGTCTGGCGTCATCACTGGCTTGCAGGCCAGTGAACGCGTTAGTGCTCTTGAACGGATGCGGGATGAAGGGCGTCCGACAGTGCTCACTTTCGACGATTACCGCTTTACGGTAATTATTACCCGATTCACATCAGTGTATGAGTTTATCTGGCGCCGACCTTATTCAATTGAAGTGGCCGTTGTGAGCAATGACGGTGCACCGACAAAAGTTGATGCGCTAACTGGAGCGTTGCAAGGACTGATTGACAGTGACCTTGGACGTGCGCTGGGTCTGTCCAGTATGATCAGCATCGATGCTGTCACCAGGGCAGTAAAAGATTTCCATCAGGCGGTAAAACAGATTACGGACTTTGCCCATGCTACCGTCGCGCAGATTCAGTCTGTAATCAGACCCCTCATTGCCGCCCGTAATATTATCCAGCATGAGCTGGCATTACTTGAAGCCGCTGCCAGCGATATCACCTCACTCGGTGGCCTGGTTCCTGGTAATCCGGTATCAAAAACTGTGAATAACCTGCTTATGCATCTGGACTGCAGCACGCGTATTTTAGCGTTGTATCGATTACAGGAAGTGCTGGGAAGACTGAATAAAAACGTCAGAACAGGTCAGTCTGCTGAGGGGTTTAAAGCCGTTACCCTTGCTGGAGGCAATCTGTATCAGGTGGCATCAGAACAGTACGGGGACGCATCTATGTGGACCAGAATTGCCGAAGCTAACGACCTGACCGATCCGCAACTGAGCGGTATCAACACTCTACAAATACCCTCAGGAACGATGAACTAGCCATGGACGTCAACGATCCTCTTGTTTTATCCAGCGCCCGCCAAATCAGCGGGCGTTGTCTTTTGAATGGTACTGACGTGCCTTTCATATCGTTTAGTGTTGAAGCGCATGCCTTTCGCGGCGCCGGGACGTTTGATCTGACGCTGGCCATCACAGCTCTGCCAGCCGCCATGCAGATGCTGAACTGGTGGGCAGTGCAGACGACTATCCGGGTTGAACTGTTCATCTCGGTCAGCACGCGAGCAGGCATTGATGAGAAGAAGCACATCACCGGCAACATTGATACCTGGCACTTCGAACCCGCGCGCTTTGTGATATTGGCTGAAGGACGTGACTTTGCCGCGAAGCTTATTGATGCGAAGACCACAGGGGAAAGCTTTAAAAACATGACCAGCTCAAAGATAGCGACCATGCTGGCCAAACGGCACAGCCTCACGCCGGTTGTTACCGCAACCAGCAGGCGTGTTGGCGAATTTTACCAGATTGATACTGCACACCTGACAGGTGAGCAGACGGAGTGGGACCTCATCACAACGCTTGCGGCCATTGAGAATTTCTTGGTTTACGTGGATGGCGACAACCTGCACTTTGAGCCGAAACGGGATCCGGCTGAAGCTGAGAACTATGTCATTCGATGGCAGCCTCCCGGATTGCTGGCGTATCCACAGTGCAATACCTCCGACGACCTGTCGTTTTCACGAGCGCTGACCATTTCCCGGGGGATTACGGTTGAGGTGCTGAGCTGGAATGCAAAACTGAAAAATAAGCAGTTTGTCGTGTCCTTTCCGGCTTCGGCTAAAAGTATCGCACCAGGAAAAGCCACATCCCAAAAGCAGGTCTATCGGGTCATCCGCAACGGGTTGTCAGAAAAGGGTGCTCACGCGCTGGCGCAATCCATTTACCGGCAGGTGGTACAGCATGAGATGAAGTTCAGTGGATCAACGGCAGGAGACAATCTGCTTATGCCGGGTAGACATATACGTATTGAGGGCACACAGAGTCCTTTCGACCAGATTTACCACTGCGATCGGATACGCCGGACGCTGAGCTGGGAAACGGGGTACACCATGGACATATCAGGGAAAAACCACAGCCCAGCGCTGGGAGTCTGGCTTTGAGAGCATTACTGAATATCATGGCGGCGACAGCACAACAGAGTGCCGCCGGTGAAAGTGGCACACGCCAGGGCATCATCACTGCCTATGATCCTGACAATTATGCCGTGAAGGTTCAGTTGCAACCTACGGGTGAAGAAACAGGCTGGATATCACTGAGTTCTCCCTGGGTAGGCAATGGCTGGGGCATGGCCGCTGGACCGATGATCGGTGCAGTGGTGGAGATTGAGTTTGATAGTGGTCTGACAGGCGTCGGCATGGCAGCAGGGCAATTTTATAACGATGAAGACCGTTGTCCTGGGCCGCCATCAGGCGAGTTCTGGCTGATGCATAAGAGTGGCTCCCTCCTGAAGTTCCTGAACAGCGGTGAAGTTCTGCTAAGTGCGAAAATTAAGCTCACCTTTAACGCACCGGCGCATCACTTTACCGGCGGTGATGTGACGGTCGATAAAAACCTCAGGGTCGTTAAAGACATCTTCGACAAAAACGGCAGGTTTGGATCGTTACATCGCATCCGCACTGTTTATGGCGGTCATACCCACCTTGAAAAAGGTCGGGGTAACCGTACTGACCCTCCCGAGCAGCAGATTAAATCAACGCGGGCGCCTTAGTGCATGTACGACATCTATCACTTCACAGGCGGCGACCTCGAGGAGGCGCCTACTGGAGACCTGCGAACAGTAAAAGGAAGCGAGCGCACTAATCAACGAATTTTACGTCGCCTACTGACTAATCCGGGCGACTACGTTTTTCACCCCCAATATGGCGCCGGACTGGCAAAAAAAATTGGTGAAACGGTGAACCCTGGAGAGTGGAAAGTGCTCATCACCGGGCAGATGCTACTGGAGGAATCGGTGGCCAGTAATCCACCGCCGGTAATCAGGCTGACAATTATTGAAGGTGGGGTCAGTGTCTCAATTGCTTACACCGACGCCACGACCAGGGTCAATGAATCTCTCCATTTCGACGTAACGAGGTAAAGCGATGGCTTCCCTTAACACCAGGTCATTCTCTGAACTCGTCAGTGAACAGGTCACGGCTATTCAGGCCCGAGCGGAAAAATTGCTGGATTTTTCGATCGGTAGCATCCTGCGATCGCTTGCGGAATCTAACGCTGGGGTGGCCATGTGGATACAGCAGATGATAGTGAAGTTGCTGGTCACGACACGTGCAGCTACCTGCTCTGGCGAAGACCTGGACAGCTGGATGGCGGACTTCAGTTTTTTCCGCCTTCAGGCCGTTCAGGCCAGTGGGATAGTGACGTTTAGCCGGTTTACTCCAGGCAGCGAGGCATTGATTAAGGAAGGCGCGCAGGTGACTACATTTGACTGCTCTCAGACCTATTCAGTCATACCCAACACTTTGATTAAAGAGTGGGATGTAGCACGGGCTGCGTATGTCATCGCCCCCGGTGTGAGTTCACTAGCCGTCCCGGTGCGTGCGAATATTGCCGGGACTGCAGCTAACGCGCAGGCGAAGACAGTTACTGTCATTACTGGCTCGGTAATGTCGGTTGATGCCGTAACTAATAACGATGCTTTTACAAACGGTAAGGATGCAGAATCCGATGACAGCTTCCGCGCGCGCTTTGTGCTGTGGATTGCTTCACTGTCCAGAGCCACGAAAGCGGCTATTGGTTTTGCGATCAGTAATCTGCAGAGCGGTATCAGTTATACGCTGACTGAAAATGTCACGCCGGAAGGAGAGTATAAGCCCGGCTATTTTTATGCTGTGGTGGATGATGGCACAGGGCTGCCCGCACCTGCATTACTGAAAAAAGCCTATCAGGCTATCGAAAATACCCGGGGATTCACGGTGTCGTTCGGCGTGTTCCCCCCAGAAACCATCGAAGTCGATGTCGTCTTAATGGTAACTACCGAGGCCACTGCTAATCACGCGGAGATCGTCAATCAGGTGCGCGCTTCTCTTAATCAATACCTGTCGAGCCTGTCACTGGGCAAATTGCTTGCCTACACCCAGCTGGTAAGAGTGGCCTATGCCGCCAGCCCATGTGTAATCAACGTTACTTCTCTGATGGTAAACGGTGGCATGGCGGATTTTGCGGTTTCTGCCAGACAGATTATTCGTGCCGGGAAAATCGTGGTGAGCTGAATGGCCAAAGGTGATCAGAACGACTTTTACACCAGACTCAGGGTGTTGCTTCCTCCCGCATGGTTTGCAGAGGAAAGCACCATTCTGAATGGACCGCTATCAGCATGCGCTGCGGCGTTATCCTGGTGCTACACCCTGTATCTTTACGCCAAAACACAGATCCGTATCTCTTCCGCCAGTGATGGCTGGCTGGATATGGCGGCGTATGATTTTTTCGGGAACTCTCTTACGCGGCCTGTGGATATGACTGATGACGTCTTTCGCACGGTGATTAAACGGGCACTCTTACGTGAGCGGGGAACACGACAGGCTATCAACGATGTTCTTGCAGAACTGACGGGCAATTCACCGACGATATTTGAGCCGCAGCGGGTGCAGGACACGGGAGCATATAGTCGGCCGACAATGGGTTATGGCGCGGCTGGTGGTTATGGTTCATCCCTTTTACCTTACCAGGCATTTGTTACTGTCCAGCGTTCAAAGAAGGCGGGCATTCCGTGGGTAGCGGGCTACCGGACTTCTACAGCGGCATACGGGCAATCATCTCAGGGGGAGTATGTTTCTCGTGAGATGGTTGCCGGCAGTATCACGGATGCACAGATTTACGCTGCCATTGAAGCAGTGAAGATGGAAGGCACGCTCGTATGGGTGCGACTGCAGTAAATAGTCAATTCAGATAAATGGCGTCATTAAGGACACTTAAGCAAATGCCATTTCTATGGAGAAATAATGGATCGTCTTATTGTTTATCCGGGCGCTATTCCGCTCGAAACTGACCTACTTAACACCAACAAATTCGCCATGACAGGGATGGCCAAACTGGCATCAGTCATTATGGGAGATAATACCTATCTTTATGGACTCGTCTGTACACCAGCTGTTGCCGAATCATTAGCAGTGAACATAGGAGAAGGGCAGATTTACAGTCTGCACAACACAGACGGTACGCCGTATTCATCGCTTGCAGCTGACACGACACACACACTGCTGAAGCAGGGACTTAATCCTGATCCAGTTACATTCCACCTGTCTGCACCAGCGACGCCCGGCTACAGCATCAACTATCTGATTCAGGTTGCCTATAACGATGTGGATGGCGTCCAAACCGTTCTACCTTATTACAATGCTGCAGATCCTGCTATGGCATTTAGCGGTCCTGATAATACCGGCAATGCTCAGAGTACGGTGCGTTCAGGTGCCTGCATTGTTCGTCTCAAAGCTGGCGTAGCTGCTGTAGCCGGCTCTCAGATTACGCCTCCTCCAGATGCAGGCTATACATCTGCTTGGGTCATCACGATTAACTATGGCGATCGCCATGTTAGTGCGGAGGATATCCGTCCCGCTGATGGCGCTCCCTTTCTACCCGTCAATGGTCTCATCGGTGCGATTCAGCAGGGCAGGCTAACTTACGGAATCGATTCGGGAACCGTAAATCACTACCAGGTCTCTTTTCAGCCAACAATTGGCCATATCAGCGACGGTATGCGATTACATTTTCGTGCGAAAAATACAAATTCGGGTCCGTCGGCACTGGCGGTAAGTCATTTTCCAGCGGCCAGTATCCTCACTGCTGAACACCAGGAATTGCCGCCTGGTCAGATTTCTCAGGGACATACTGCGGAAGTTGAATGGAATAGCGCGATCGGCGCCTGGATTCTCAGTTCACCTAAAAGCAGCTACACCAAAGATGAATCGGATCAAAAGTATTATTCCCGCGATGGAGGACATATTGGCGGCGATGTCGTTGTACAGGGCAATCTGACAATCGAAAAAAGTTTGAAGGTAGGGGAGGCCGAGCTGACTGAGGAAGGTGATGTAAGAGGTAAACTTTGGGACGGAAGTCTGGAAAAATGGCTTAAACGGCTGTTGCCTGGAACTGCAGGCGTTAAGAAAGCCTGGTACTATAAATCACCCAATATGCGACTCATTATTCAGGGTGGGAGTTTTGAACGCTCCAGCAACAGCACCAGCGTTAGCTTTCCCATCGCATTTCCATCTGGCTGCCTGAACGTTCAGTTTTCATTGAACAGAACACATAAAAAGAGTGTCGTGAACCCGTATATCAGTGTGATTGATGGCACACACTTTGAGCTGAACGCCGGGTCTGGTGAAACCGGATTCTACTGGGTTGCGTTTGGTCACTGAAAGCACGGGGTAATAGTATGAATATTGGATTCAGTGCAACAACAAAAGCCTTTTATGACCTGGATGAAAAAGCGGTATACATTCAGAATGGTTCATGGAGTGATGATGTCATAAACATATCAGAAGCGCTCTGGCTAAATTATCATGGGCAGCCTCCACAGGGAAAAATTCGTGGTGCCGATAACCATGGTATGCCATGCTGGATTGATGCTCCAGAACCTGCGGAACAGGAGCGTATAGCGGAAGCCGTCAACAAAAGAAATGCGATGTTAATGACGGCTGACACCGAAATTCGCCAGCTTAAAATTGTTGAAGAATTTCATGCATTAACGGATGAAGAAACTCAAAAACTGTTGTTATGGAAGAAGCATTTTGTTGATGTATACCGCATCGAGCCGGTTAATGTTTGTTCCATTCGCTGGCCAGACGTCCCGGCATAAAAGAAGATACCAGTCCGGTAATTCCTGCTGAAAGAGCTGATGTAATCAGCTCGATGCTTAGAGATATAAATTCGTTAAAAATGATATCCCATACTCAGTGATGCAGCATTCAGGCTGTGGTAATCCTGATTCTTTTCTGCTGGCGCCCCTTCATATCCTGCTGCAAGCGTGAGCGTATCCGTCACATTCAGGATAACACCGGCACCAAAGGCAACATTATTGAAAGAGCGGGAACCATTTCTTGCCATCTTATTCGTGACCGGGTCATGTATAAGAGGCTTATCCATTCTCAAATGATACAACCCAAAAGTGCCATAAACAGTCAAAAGATCGTTTATGCGGAAGGATGGACCGAACATGGCAGAATAATACTCCGTATCCTGTGTGGCTTTTTTATCAGTCTTGACCCTGATACGTCTGCCATTGATGTCCTTCTCATTGTGAAACTCATCCGTGTTATCCCATATATTTCTGAGAGCCGTCAAAGAGCCGACAATACCAAACACGCTCTCAGGCTCGTAAATCATCTTAAAGTTGGGTCCGTGGAGGCTGCCATAACCCTCGATTGATCCGTACTCATAACCAAATAACATCGTGGCGCGGTCTGGAATATACACTGCTTTTGCTGTCATGCAAAAAACACAGGCCAATGCGGCGATCATTTTAATCAAATTATTTTTCATTTCTGGTTCCGTAGAAATCCAACATGATATGAATGATAAACGCCCCATTACGTGTATTGAGGGGGGCGTAATGTAATCAGAAGCGATAGCCGGCACTCAGCATGACGGTATTAATGGGATGTAATTTTTCATAAAACCTGACACTGGAACCTTCATCTCCCATACTGAGATTTAGATGGTCTGTTACGTTAGCAGTCATGCCGATGCCGTAAGCGAATCTGTTACTGTTTGAGCTAGTGGAGGAAGTTTTGCCACTAATTGAGTTAGCAACTGAGGCTTTATCGACTTTACCATGCGATATACCAGTCAGTGCATAAATGCTAATGGATTTATTTAACCTAAGAGTTGGACCAAACATCGCCGAGTAATACTCAGCACTGTTGCTAGGTTTTGTTGATGATGATCCTTTATGTTTTCTAATGCCGCTAGTAATTACGTCCAGGTCTGACCGCAATACTGTCACTGAACCCATGATTCCTACTGGTAGATCGGGTTCATACTGTACCGTTAGATTTCCCCCATAGAGAGAACCGAAGTCACGAAGTTCCCCTTGTGAATAGCCCATGGAGATGGTCATTCTGTTTGCATTAACATTGTAATCAACAGGTGAAGCAATAGCTGCCCCACTTGTAATTGAGGCCAAGATTAAAAAGGCGCATATTATTTTACTGTGCATCTCAATTGCCCTGCGTTAGGTATTAGATTAAAGATGTCGCATTAATCAGTAGAGAGGTTACAGATATTTTTAGTCATAAAAATGAATTTTATGGTTTGCGAGAGTTTAAATACAACCTATATAGTAAGATGTTGTCATCAGATTAATGTATATACATGACTTAATTTCTGATTTTGTATTCGTTACTCGTGATGTCGTGTTTTTCATGGGGGGGTTCAGACATCTCTCATGTTGGTAGACACGGATTTAATGGCCCATTTCGTCGTCACAATAACGTCCATTTTATTGAGATATAATCCTGATGTTGTTCAGTCAATTGCCAAACATAATATTCTGAAATGCCACATGTAATCTAAAGCTGAGAGGATATGGAGATAAATATGAAAAGAGCTATAGCTTATCTACGTTTTTCATCTTTACAGCAGGTCCAGGGAGATTCAGTCAGAAGACAGAAGAAATTAATTGATGAATGGCTTAAACATAACGCTGACTACTACCTTGATCCGGTAACATTCGAGGACCTTGGGCTGAGCGCATACAGGGGACAGCATGCTATTTCAGGCGCATTTTCTGAATTTATGGAAGCAGTGCAACGGGAGTTAATTGAAGCGGGTAGTGTACTCCTTGTAGAAAGTCTGGATCGTCTATCAAGAGAAAAAATAGGTGATGCGTCCGACAGACTCCGTACAATCCTCAAAGCGGGGATCGATGTGGTCACACTCACTGATGGCACGCATTATACCCGCGATTCACTTGACGACCCCTATTCAATCATCAAAGCAATTCTGATAGCTCAGCGCGCTAATGAAGAAAGCGAAATCAAATCTAAACGGCAGCGAGCAGTCTGGGCCGAAAAGCGTAAACAGGCCGCTGAAAAGGGGGAAATAATGACCCGCCATTGCCCCTCCTGGTTGAAAGTAAACGCTGCTGGTAATGGTTTTGAGGTAATTGAAGACAAAGCAGACATTATCAGAACCATTTTCGAAATGAGACTCGATGGCCGCTCCTTTGAGAAAATCAGTCAGGCACTGAATGTTCAGGGTAAGAAAAATCTTCGGGGAAAAGTTTCACAATGGAATTCAGCTTCAATTGAAAGACTGGTTAAATCTAAAGCTGTGATTGGCGTTCTTTCTCCGTCATATCGCATAACAGTTCCCGATGTTGAGGACATTTCTAATTATTATCCTGCAATCATTAGTATCGAAGATTTTGAGCGGGTAAGACGTATAAGTTACGAACCTGAAAGCAGAAGGAACACCAATTTTAATCCCCATCTAATAAATATTTTTAAAGGGCTGATGCACTGTAAAGAGTGTGGGCATGCCATTATACTGACGGGGATCAACACAAAGGGGTATGGCTACTATGTTTGCTCAATGCGGCGTCAGCACAGATGTAAAACTGAAGCGGTCAGAAGAGATTTAACCGATCGCTACCTGATTACTGGAGTAATAAAAGGTGCTTCAGGTATGGACCTGCATTTATCAAGCGAAACTGCATTAACTTCAATGACAGCCAGGCAGCTGGAATTAACTGGTAAGCTTCAGAACGTGATTAAGGCCATAGAGCTTGCGCCAGATGTCAGAGAGCTGACAGTAAGAGCTGCTGAAATTTCTACTGAGATAATCAAGTTAAAGAGTGACATGGCTGAAATACAGGATGAGCGCGACATGAAGGCTGCTTCTGCATTAAATGTACTCAACGTAGCCGACCGCAAGGAATTTCAATTAATAGCTCGCAGAATAATACTGGATATCAAAATTGATGGTAAATCAAAAACCTGTGATATCTATCTGCATAACGGGATGAAAGTTCTGAATTATCCCCTCACAAAGTCTACAGGCTGGTCATCTATACTTGATGCAATGGCATATTTAGAACAGACAGAAATTATTCTCTGATAAGCCACACCATTAGAGATTTATTTAAAAAATAATATCGAGAAAATTTAAGTGTCTTAATAAAAATAAACGGCTAAATCATTCTTAATCTGTGAGTCATTAAATATGTCAAGTTTAGGTTCTAGGTTAAGTCACCATGAGAGTGGGGAAGGTTGCATAGTAACTTTTTTGGTTTCTGCAAAATGATAAGTAACGTCTTGATGTTTTAGCAAAAAAAATTCAACAAAAAGCATCCATAATTTAAGTTTTAGATGATTTATTATCCTTTAAATACAGTGAGTTATATTAATACTTAAATCCTTTAGAAGTGTGAGTAAATAAACAATTCACACAGTGGCATAGTAATCCTCCTTAGTTATCAGTGGGTGAATAAGTGAGCTGATGATAGTGGCGGAAAGGTCTGTTTTCCAGTTAAGAATGCCCGAAATGTTGGGAGGGCAGGTTATCCGTATGAGCAATGTGAACAATACCCATACAGAAAACGGTTAATTTCTTTATTTGTCTGGCTCAAAACCCCCTGTATATCGCACTCAGGTAATTTCTGAACTCCACAGGATCGTGTTCATTACGTATGCGAGCGACTGACTGTATAGCGCGCACTTTGACAATTTTTCTGTCGCTTAAGATATGTAAAATATGGGCTTTTAACTGAGAAACGATGGTGCTTCTCAGTGCGGCTTTATCGTTGAGCGATCCAACCGTCAGCTCCAACATCGGATTCAGGGGGCAGCGAATCAGCCAGCCGGCATTTTCCGGATTGATTTCCGGCAAGGCTCTGACATTCGTCGTTATTACCGGGCAGCCGCAGGCCTGCATTTCCAGAACGGAAAAGCCGTATGTCTCCTGCCATGTGGGCAGCAGCCCGACATCAGAGGTCTTAATCAACGCCAGTACCGCGTCGTTGGTCAGCGACGTATGGTGCTGGAATAGAGGGCATTCACGAAGTGTGTCCTCCACGCTTCTTCTAAATGCGTCATCATCCTGGAACGCCTGGTGAGCCACGTTATGCATTTTGCCAGGATCACCAACCAGATTTACGCGTACGTCGTTCACACTTATCAGGTTTTCCCTTAATAACTGGCTAAAGGCTAGCACAACTTCTGCCCCTCCTTTGCGATAGAACTCCTTGCCCACGAAGGTAAAATTCAGCGGACCTCTTTCAACCAGAGCATTTTTTTCCTGCAGTACCGGCTGCGGGGGATGCAGTACGTGCAGTTTGGGCCCGATGATAGCCTGCTCCCTGGGGAAATGTTCCAGCAGCCGCAGTTGGATCTGACGTGTGGCTTCTGAGATAGCGATGATACCTTTGCAGCGCGGAGAGCAGACGTACCGGAGTTCCCGCGCCAGCTCGGGGTTGGCAAATTTGGGTATTCCCTCAACGGGAAGAACACGGGGCAGTTCGGTTTCAAAGGTCGCTACCCAGTCGCCTGGCCCCGAAGAAACTTCGTTAAAAAGGTGGATAATGTCCGCATCACCTGAAGACATCAGGGGCAGTGGTCGAAAAATAAACAGTTTATTTTTATGCAATAAGCGCCGCCTTATAACGTTGATCCAGGTCCAGATATTTCTGGGACGGTAATCCAGATAGCGATTTGAAGGGTCTGTAATGATGTTTCTCTTTTCTGGGTAGCCGTTTCCACCGACGATAATCTTCATTCTTCCCCCTGCTGGCGAGTGCAAAAAATTAACAGAATTAATTTAAATGTCCTCGTTATTAAGAGGATAAAAAAGTATTTGGGTTATGTAGGCTATGGTTTTTCAGATAAGATCTGAATTCATCATGGTTATTCAGACTGTTGATACCAGAGCAAAATCTGCTTTTTGCGCCGCTTCCCAACATGTCAAATTATGCACGGCCAAACAGCAAAAATACGTGTATTTGCTGGTGTTTAATCGATTTCCAGAAAACGTCGGGAGGGAGAGTGCCAATGCTGATTAAAGTTTCAGGTTGCTAAGAAGCCTTTATTTACTTCAGGATTAATTAACAGTGGGCGAATGAGAGAGATGATGATATTGGCAGGTATACATATTTTCCATTGAAAACCTTTTAAATTCTCAATGTATCAATAACCGCGCGCAAAGCGGGTGACACATTGCGATGCGGATAATAGAGAAATGAAGCTTCCAGACGTTGGCTGTGCCGTTGCAGAACCCTGATCAGCTTTCCTTGTTCCAGATCCTCAGAAACCAGCTCTTCCGGGACATAAGCCAGCCCGAGCCCGAGAGTAGCGGCTTTCGCTTCCATATAGCTGTCAGCAAAAACCCATTGCCCTTGCGGCCTATGGGTGATTTTTTTGCCATCCTGATGAAGTTCCCAGGCATAAAGGCTGCCATCGCCTAACTGATAAGCGATGCAGGGATGAACGGCCAAATCTGCGGGGATCTGCGGAAAGCCGTAGCGACGAAAGTGTTCTGGCGTACCGACAACGGCCATCTCCATGTCGGGCGAAATGCGTACAGCGATCATGCCGCTGCCAACCTCCGGCCCCAGACGTACACCCGCATCGAATCTCTCCGCAATGATATCCACAAACCGGCTTTCGCTGATGAGCTCCAGTCTGATATCGGGATAGCGTTGTTTGAATACCGCAAGTTTTGGCAGGAGTACTTTATCTATCGCGTGCTGGCTGGCATTGATACGCACCGTACCGGATGGGGTCTGGCGATAGTGGGCCAGCTTAGCGAGCCCCATATCTAAAGCATCGAATCCTGACTCAACGGTTAGATAAAGCTGCTCACCGGCATGGGTGAGCGATAATCTGCGCGTGGTGCGAACAATGAGTTGAACGCCCAGTCTTTCTTCAAGTTCACGCACTGAACGACTGATACCTGATTGTGCCAGGCCAAGGCGTTTCGCCGCAGCGGTAAAACTCCCCTCGCGCACCACCAGCATGAACAGGTAGAGATCGTTGTAGTTTTCCCGTTTTGCCATCATCCCGCCCTTATGACTACATCGTTATTTGGAACAATTTGATATCAATCTTAGCAAAAATCCCCCTCTAATCAGAACACATGCTGCTAACTAGAATGTGCACATTGCAACAAAGCACAGCAGCGTTGTCGGTATGAAACCTGCCTCTTTGATGTTTATTCAGGAGGATTTTAATGACTGTTTTCACTAAAAAATTGACAGCAGTGTTACCTGCAATGCTGCTATGCGCATCATTAAGTGGAGTTACAACGATGAGTTATGCTGATACCAGCAATCCGAACGCGCCTATTTCGCTGGTCAAAAATTGGGATAAAACCTTTGCTGAAAGTACGAAAGTTGATCACCGTAAGGTTACCTTTCAGAACCGCTATGGGATCACTTTAGTTGGGGATCTCTATCTTCCAAAGGATCGCGGCGAGCGCAAGCTGGCAGCCATTGCCATCAGCGGGCCCTTCGGTGCAGTCAAAGAACAATCCAGCGGCCTGTACGCGCAAACGCTGGCTGAAAAGGGATTTGTCACCCTCGCGTTTGACCCTTCATATACGGGCGAAAGTGGCGGCTACCCGCGTAATGTGGCGTCTCCGGATATCAATACTGAGGATTTCAGCGCGGCAATTGATTTCTTAGGTCTGCAAAATGAGGTGGACCGCGACCATATCGGGCTACTCGGTATTTGCGGTCTGGGCGGCATGGCATTAAACGACGCTGCGATGGATACACGCGTTAAAGCAGTAGCAACCAGCGTGATGTATGACATGAGCCGCGCGATGGGCCACGGCGTAGGCGATGGCAAAGATCGTTACACCAGCGCCGATCGTCGTGCTGTGTTGCAGTATCTGAACGCGCAGCGCTGGAAGGATGCGGAAAACGGCACTTTCGCGCCCGGTGGTCACGACATTGATGTTGACGAAAAAGGCAAAGTCAGCGCTTCTGAGCGTATTCTGCCGGAAACGTTACCCGCTAATCCAAATCCAGTCTTGAAAGAATTCTTTGATTATTACCGCATGCCACGCGGTTTCCATGCGCGTTCGGTCAACTCAACCGGCGCATGGAATGCAACAATGCCACTGTCATTTATGAATATGCCGCTGCTGAGTTATGCAAATGAAATCACTATCCCTGCGCTTGTTGTGACCGGTGAAAAAGCCCATTCACGTTATTTTGCTGAAGACGCTTTTAAGGCGATCGGGAGTAACAAGAAAGAGCTGGTGATTATTCCCGGGGCAAATCATGTGGACTTATATGACAACGTGGCTGGAAAGATCCCGTTTGCTAAGTTTGAACAATTTTTCAAATCAAAATTAAGGTAACTTTCTGAAATAATTTGCATTTACCATGCCACCCCTACTTCACGGGTGGCATTAACTCCCCTGATGCCGTTCAGTTAAGCGCCGTATCGAATCGCCGCACCTTCCGTAGCGGCGCGATTTATCGCGCAATAAATTGCGCCGCTACAATGCGTGCTCTCGGTAATTACGGGTTTTCATGTCTTAACTGACGAGCATTAGGCATTAACTCGCCTAATGTAACGCAGTGAAATGATGATGTTATTCCCTGAAAAGCGCATCTCCCACTTTCGCCTGAATCAGGTCGGATCGATTTGAAGAGTAGTTGATAATGTCCACAGTAAATATTAAATCCTCTCACCATAAAACTCAGTCGTATTGGGGGGGCGTTTTTGCCATGACGCTCTGCGTTTTTGTATTGATCGCTTCTGAATTTATGCCGGTCAGTCTGCTAACACCTATTGCCCGCGACTTGCATGTCACGGAAGGACTGGCAGGACAGGGAATTGCCATCTCTGGCGCGCTGGCGGTGATTACCAGCCTGGCTATCTCCCGCATTGCCGGGGACCTGAATCGGAAATATCTTCTGCTGGGACTAACGATTTTGATGACGGTATCGGCAATCATTGTCGCGCTGGCGGCCAGTTATTCGGTTTATATGCTCGGGAGAGCGTTGATTGGAATCGTCATCGGTGGATTCTGGTCAATGTCGGCCGCAACAGCCATTCGGCTGGTACCGCAGCACAAGGTTACCCGCGCGCTGGCGACTTTTAACGGCGGGAACGCGCTGGCCACCGTTGTGGCGGCACCGCTGGGTAGCTACCTGGGGGCGACTGTCGGATGGCGGGGTGCCTTTTTATGTCTGGTACCGCTTGCGATAGTTGCGTTCATCTGGCAATGCCTCAGCCTGCCTTCGATGGAAAGCGATAATGCGCGCAAGCCACAGGGATCGGTGCTTGGTCTTTTCAGAGCCTCTATCGTATCAATGGGGCTGTTGGCTTGCGGACTCTTCTTTATGGGGCAGTTTTCCTTATTTACTTACGTGCGACCGTTTCTGGAGAACGTGACCGGAGTGAGCGCGCTTGGCCTGTCCTGGATTTTACTTGCTATAGGCGCAGCAGGTTTTATCGGCACAACGTTTGTTTCGACCTTCCTGAACTCAAGGTTTTATCCGACATTAATCTTGATACCACTGCTTATGTCAGCGATTGCCGGTACGTTACTTTTGTTTGGCCACAGCATGTGGATTGTTGCCGTTTTGCTGAGCCTGTGGGGAATGCTTGCGACAGCCGCGCCAACCGGATGGTGGACATGGCTCGCGCGGACGCTACCCGAAGATGCAGAGGCAGGTGGTGGTCTGATGGTTGCTGTCATCCAACTCTCCATTGCGCTGGGATCAACCGTTGGGGGTTTGATTTTCGACAGTCTGGGTTGGCAAAGTGCTTTCGGCTTGAGTGGTTTATTACTTCTTGGTGCGGTAGTCATGACTTTTCACACATCACGTCTAACATGAATCGCAGGCGCTTTAATCATAGAATAAGGCGCAGAGGCCGCTGATTAAAGCACCGTCTTTAATGCCGAACTGATTCTGCTCTGAGGATTGATACATGACCACCTTTCATCAACTTAATGCCATCAGCTTGCGAGGCCAGCCCATCTCTATGGCCGATTACGCCGGGAAGCTGGTTCTGGTGGTGAATACCGCCAGCCATTGTGGATTTACTCCTCAATATGCAGGCCTTGAAGCGCTCTACAAGAAGTACGCGGACAATGGGCTGATGATATTGGGTTTCCCCTGCAATCAGTTTGGCAAGCAGGAACCTGGCGGAGCCGATGATATCGCGCAGACCTGCCTCATCAACTACGGTGTGAGCTTCCCGATGTTCGAGAAAGTCGAAGTTAACGGCGCCGCAACGCACCCCGTATTTCGCTACCTGAAAGCCGAATTACCCGGTGTGTTGGGCGGGCGGATCAAATGGAACTTCACAAAGTTTCTGATCGGACGCGACGGCAAACCGATCAAGCGATTTGCACCGATCACCAAACCAGAAAAAATGGAAGCGACGATCCTTACTGCGCTGGAAAACTAATATGCATTCCGCCATGCTTGATCCAAATTGTGCGAGCTATCACAATTAATACAATTTCTTTTGGTTTGCCGCGCGGGTTTACTCGTTAAACATCCCTCAGATGTCACGGTTTGTGACATGATAAGCGTCATAATTGAATCGTCAGGATGTTTGAATAGATGTTTAACGCCAGAAAACTATCAACCTTAAATGCCCTCGAAAGCAGCGTGCATAATTACATTATTAAAAACATCAATGCCGTTATTTATATGACGATAAGAGAGCTAGCTGATAATTCTGGCGTATCTACCGCGACTGTTCTGAGATTCTGTAAAAAAATGGATTTCAAAGGTTACTCAGAACTCAAAGCCAGTATGAAGTTGCACCTGAACAAAAATAACACATTACTGATTCCTCATGGAGCTGAGGAAATATTGACCTTTTTTAAAAGCATCAGAAACGATGAATTTGATGAGATGATCAATCAGGCGGCTCAATACATTCGTGATGCCGAACGGGTGTTCTTTGCTGGCGCAGGCAGCTCTGGCACTCTTGGCAGGTATGGTGCGCGTTTCTTCTCTAATGTAGGCAAGTTCAGTAATCACATTGATGATCCCTATTATCCGGTGAGTACCGATATGGTGCAGAGTTCAGTGGCTATCGTGCTTTCTGTCTCTGGCGAAACTCCCGAAATATTGAAGCTTGCCAGGCAGTTTGTTATTCACAAGTGCAAAGTGATTTCTATTACCTGTAACCCGGATTCAACACTGGCAAAACTTTCTGACTTTATTGTTCCTTACCATGTTTCTCGCATTTTGATAGAAAGCGAATACGATATTACCACTCAGGTTCCGGTCATTTTTATTCTTGAATCGATAGGCAGAAAGCTGGTGGTGAATAATGTCAGCGATATGTCACGCGGTGTGACATTTTTGTAATTAGCGACCCGTTATAACATATTGTGACCTCGTGACATTGCCGGGATGATTTTCTAACATTGCCGGAATTAGTCCGCTCCTGACGGGCTGAATTCCCTCTGGCAATGGAAGAAAACCATGGCAATAGATTATGCGGATTCTGCGAAAGAGATCGTTAGACTGATAGGTAGCGATAATAATGTGATAAGTGTGACACATTGCGCTACACGTCTGAGGTTTGTGCTGAAAGATTATTCTCTGGTCGAGGTTGAATCACTAAAGCGGGTAAAAGGCGTTATCACCGCGATGCAGGCCAGCGGCCAGATGCAGGTGGTGATTGGTAATCACGTTGGTGATGCTTACCGCGAAGTGCAGAATCTACTCACTTTCGACGAAAGTGCAGCGGTACCACAGCCTAATATCGGTATCGTTAGCCGCATTATGGATATCATCTCCAGCATATTTGCGCCTTTTCTCTATCCACTGGCAGCCTGCGGTGTGCTGCAGGGCATCATTTCGCTGCTGACCGCCATCGACCTAATGGATCCGGCAAGCGGCACTTATCGCATCCTTAACTTCGTTTCGTGGACCGGCTTTACCTTCCTGCCCGTGATGGTTGCGTTTACCGCCGCCAAAAAATTCAACGTCAATCCGTTCACAGCGGTTATCTCCGCCTGCGCGCTGGTGTCGCCGGATTACCTGAATATGTTGACGGCCAACAAAATCCTCACCGCCAACTCAGCCGATCCCGCAGTGCAGGCTTTGATGAAGGGCGCGGTTGAAAATCCCGAGATTTCAAAGGTAATGGTGCAGATCGCTGGCATTCCGCTTGATGCCGCGCCGCTGACCTTTATGGGGCTGCCGGTAGAGTATTTGAGTTACACCTCGTCGGTAATCCCCATTATTTTGATGGTGTGGGGCATGTCGTATGTACAGCGTTTCTTCGAGCGCCTGCTTCCGATGGTGATACGCAACCTGTTCACGCCCATGTTCTGCCTCGCCATCATGGTTCCGTTCACGCTTCTGGCATTTGGCCCGATCGGCAATATGATCGGCGGCGCCATCGGTGGCGTCTACAACACCCTTTATCATCTCAGCCCTGCCATTGCCGGATTTGTGGTTGGTGCCTTGTGGATGCCACTGGTTACCTTGGGCGTGCATTGGGGCATCACGCCAGTGACCGTCGGTAACTATGCCACCCTGGGCTACGACACCTTTACCGGTCTGCAAGCCTCCGCGGTATTCGGTATGGCGGGCGCGGTGCTGGGCGTATACCTGAAGGCGAAAGACGCTGAGCTTAAGCGCATGGCGCTTTCTGCGGGTGTAACGGCGCTGTTCGGCATCACTGAACCCGCCATTTACGGTGTGGCTCTGCGTCTTAAACGACCGATGATTTGTGGCTGCCTGGCGGGCGCTGCCGGCGGCATGATCGCCGGGGCTTTCAACGCGGTTTCATGGAGTTACTGCATTCCCGGCATTGCCGTCCTGCCGGTGTTCTTTAAAGAGGGGCACATGACGCAGTTCCTCGGCTTCCTGGTATCCATATTCGTCGCCTTCATATTGGGCATGGTTTTCTCCTGGGTCGCGGGATTCAAAGAAAACAGCCAACCTGACGTTCGCTCTGTGCCGCAGCCTGGCACCCTCTGATAAATAGAGATACAGATTATGAATAAGCAATTTCCAGAAAATTTCATGTGGGGCGGTGCTGTTGCCGCTCATCAGGTCGAGGGAGCCTGGGATAAAGGCGGTAAAGGCCCGAGCATAGTCGATGTCCTGACCAGCGGGGCGCACGGTGTTGATCGCGTCATCACCGCCGACATTCAGGATGACTGCTTTTATGCCAATCACGAGGCATCAGACTTTTACCATCGCTATCCTGAGGATATCGCGCTGTTGGCAGAAATGGGCTTTCGCTGCTTCCGCACCTCAATTGCCTGGTCGCGTATTTTTCCACGCGGCGATGAAGCCGAGCCGAACGAAGAGGGGTTGCATTTTTACGATGCGCTATTCGATGAGCTGCTGAAATGCGGGATTGAACCGGTAATTACGCTGTCCCATTTTGAGATGCCAAACTTCCTGGTAACCGAATATGGCGGCTGGAAAAATAGAAAAGTTTTGGACTTCTTTGTCCACTTCAGCGCGGTGGTCATTAATCGTTTCCAGCACAAAGTAAAATACTGGATGACCTTCAACGAAATTAATAATCAGCGCAACTGGAAAACCCCGCTGTTTGGTTATTGCTGCTCGGGCGTTATTTTCACCCACGAGCCTAATCCTGAAGAGTGCATGTATCAGGTTCTGCACCATCAATTTGTGGCGAGTGCTCAAGTTGTGAAGTTGGGACATGAAATTAATCCTGCACTACAAATTGGCTGCATGATCGCCATGGTGCCGCTCTATCCGTTTTCCTGTCATCCGGATGACGTGATGTATGCTCAGGAAGCGATGCGGGAGCGATTCCTGTTCAGTGATGTGCATATGCGCGGTCATTATCCGGCTTATATTCTCAACGAATGGCAACGCAAGGGATACCATATTGCAATGGAAGCCGATGATGCGCAGATCCTGCGGGAAGGCTGTGCCGATTATATCGGGCTGAGTTATTACATGAGTAATGCGATCAGTAAAGAAAATGCCGGCAGCGGGACGGCGCTTTCTGGCTTTGAGGGCAGCGTACCGAACCCGCACGTTAAAGCCTCAGATTGGGGCTGGCAGATCGATCCGGTTGGGCTGCGTTATGTACTTAATATTTTGTACGAGCGTTACGAAAAGCCGCTGTTCGTGGTGGAAAACGGTTTTGGTGCCATAGACAAAATGGATGAAAAGGGCGAGATCAATGATGACTACCGCATCGATTATCTGCGGGAGCATATTGAACAGATGAAGAAAGCCGTGACCGAAGATGGCGTCGATCTTATGGGATATACCCCTTGGGGATGTATTGACTGCGTATCTTTCACGACCGGCCAATACAGCAAGCGCTATGGCTTTATTTACGTAAATAAAAACGATGATGGTAGCGGAGATTTTTCCCGCTCGAAGAAGAAGAGTTTTGACTGGTATCGCCGGGTTATCGCCAGCAACGGCGAAGAACTCTAGCGAAATATGTGCGACAGGGATGTCGCACATTGAGATCCTTATGGCTTCTCTTTTTCGTCTTCAACTGGAATCAGCGGTTCATCAATAGCGATGGATGAATTAGATTTCAGCAGCTGAATATCCAGAATCACGTAGGTCATGGTGGTGATGAACAGTGAAATCACGCTGCCAATCACGCCGCTGGTGGTGAAAGTGAAATAGTTATACATCACCACCCAGGTCACACAAATAAACAGCGCTAGCGCAACGTTAATTGCCGATTGCGAATAATTCGTGGTGCGTGATCCCATTTCATTAATTTGCCGACTGAAATTCGCGCCGCTGTATTTCTCCAGCACAAATATTCCCTGTTCCCAGTTACGCAAGCGTCGAGCGCCGCTGCGAGTCAGAAATACGTACAGCAGCGAGACGAATAAACCAGAAAAAGCAATCAGTACCGGCACCGCTTCCAGCGCATAAGCGAGGCTTTTATGGCTCGATGCCTGCGGCGTGAGATCCAGCGTTAACGACGCGCCGAGTGCGGCATATAAAAATACAAACAGCAGCAGAAACAGCGCGTTGCGGCGCCAGTCGAGGTCGGCTTCGTGATTCTTCTGCTGTCGTGCGCTGTGCAGCGCCTGCTGTAATAGCGTGGCATCGGTGGATGCGGTGTCAATACTCTCAATCTCTTCACCCAACAAACGGTGAATAAACGGCTGATCGGCCGGTTCAATGGTGATGCGCATAGATTTCTCGGTGACGTAACGATCAAAGGCGTCAGTGTAACGTAAATCGTCTGGCGCGCGCAGAATCTGCGAGTAAGCGCGCAAATTTTCATCTCTGTTTCGGCTCTTGTTGCGCGTTATTCATACAATGAATGGGCGGTTATTACTGACCGCGCGAATGACGACGGAGTAACGAGCTATGTCGTATGTTGATGGTTTTGTCGTAGCGGTGCCGGAAGCTAATAAGGAGGATTAACGTGCCATGGCGGCTAAAGCCGCACCGCTGTTTAAAGAGTTTGGCGCCACGCGTGTTGTCGAGTGCTGGGCAGACGATGTTCCCGAAGGCGCGCAGACCGATTTTTATCGCGCGGTAAAAGCCGAAGAGGGCGAAACGGTGGTGTTCAGCTGGATCGAATACCCATCGCAGGAAGTACGTGACGCCGCCAATGCCAAAATGATGTCCGATCCGCGCATGAAAGAGATGGGCGAGAATATGCCGTTCGATGGTAAGCGTATGATCTATGGTGGATTCGCGATTTTGCTGGAGGCGTAGTTGAGTATTTGCAACTGCAGTGAACCGTAGCGGCGCAATTTATTGCGCGGTAATTCGCGCCGCTACAAAATGTACGGTGATTTGATGCGGTACTTAATTGATCGGCCTTACGCGATTTATTGCGCTATTTTTTTAATCATTGTGTGTCTCTTACTTCTATTGTGTGCAATTAATTGCGCCGCTACGATAGGCGCTGGAATTATTCACCTTTCACAAGGAGTCACTATGCTGGATATCACGCACTTTCCGCTTTTCCTCGCATCCGTATTTCTGCTGTGTATTACACCGGGACCGGATTTAGCTTATGTCGTAGGACAAAGCGTAGCGAATGGACGACGTAGCGGTGTGATATCAGCGAGTGGCGTAGCGCTAGGAAGTTGCACGCATGCCATTGCCAGCGCCGTCGGTTTGACGGCGCTAATTACCGCTTCGCCACTGTTATTTACGGTGATTAAATATATCGGTGCGGCGTATTTAATTTATCTGGGCAGTAAGATGGTGTGGGGAACCTTTTTTAGCCGTGAAGAAGAGAAAACACCGCAGGCTGAAATTCCACGCTCTAATACGCGCAGCTTATTAATTCGCGGTTTTATTACATCGATTACCAATCCAAAAGTATTGCTGTTTTTCATCTCCTTCTTTCCACAATTCGTGGTAGTTGATGGCGATCATCATGCCAGCTCGTTTCTGTTGCTCGGCCTGACGTATGCGGTTGTGGGTTTAATGACTGACGTGATATTTGCTCTGGTTGCTGGCAGCGCGGCTAGCGCGGTGTCGCGCAATGTGATGTTGCAGAAATTGCTTGATCGTGTGGTGGGCATCACCTTTATCGGTTTAGGCGTACGCCTGGCGCTGACGCGTCGTTAACAAATCCATCTTAGGAACAACGGCCAGCGATTGGCGCTCGCGGATTATTCGGGTAACGTGGAATGCTTAACTTTGTTACCTACAAATAATTACCGCACGCTAAGTTGCAGGAGAGTCATTTCATGGCCGTTAATTCTAATATCGTCGGCATTGTCAGCGATGAGTTCATCAACCCCCACACCGTAAAGCTGCTTAATGAAGTCACGCGCCAGTTGAATGAGCGTGGTTTTATTACGCTGCTGCTGAATGCGAATTCCCGCGAAAGTTTTCAAAGCGCGCTGCGTAATGCGGCGCAACTTCCTGTTGGCGGCTTGGTTTTTCTGACTTCGCTGTTTAGCGATGAACTGAGTGTGGTGGCCGATATTCTGCCGCAGACGGCAACGGTTCATCTCAGCCACAGCGCCAGCGCGGATGCTAACGTTGTGATTGCGGATGGTTATGATGCAGGCGAAGAGATGGGATTGCTGCTGCTGTCGCAAGGTCATCAACGTTTCGGCTTTATGCACAGTCAGGAAAATAGCGCGCCCGCGCGCCAGATGGACGGTTTTGTCGCTAGCCTACAAGCTGAACAGAAAGAACTGAATATCGAGCTCTCTGCCAGTGGCAACGATCGCGAACTGGCTTATCAGGCAATGATGGCGTACTTGAAGAAAACGCGCGCTGCCGAGCGCATCAATGCGCTGTTTTGCGAAAGCGATGTGCTGGCGTTCGGCGCGTTACAAGCGGTGCGCGACTTCGCGCAAGGCGCACATGTTGCGGTGGTGGGTTTTGATGATGTCGATGAGGCGCGCGCGTCAACCTGGCATCTCACCAGTTGGGCGCAGCGACGGGATTTGCTGGTGGCCGAAGCGCTGAATCGTTTACTGGAAAACCGTGCCGATACCAGTAACGCCTGGCAGCAGGGCGAAATGCAGGTGCGCCATTCACATCACGGCAAACATGTGCCGGGCGAAATGTCGCAGTGCGGATGTGCGATTCGGCATTAATCGCCTTCAGCAGGAAGGAGAATCGGATGCTCTGGCTCATCGCCAAATACGCCATAACCGCTGGCATGGTGGTGCTGATATCTGAAGTGGCTAAGCGTAGCGATCGCCTTGGCGGGCTGATTGCCGCACTGCCTTTGGTGACGGTGCTGGTGCTGATCTGGATGAAGCTGGAAGGCCAAAGTCAGGCCAAAATTGCCAGTCACGCGTGGTACACCTTCTGGTATGTGGTGCCAACCTTGCCGATGTTTGTCGCCTTTCCATTTCTCTATCAACGCCTCGGATTCTGGCCGACGTTGATCGCGAGTTGCGTACTCACCATCTTGCTATTTCTACTTTGGGCCACGCTGCTCAAGCGTTTTGGTATTGAGTTGATGTAAGTTTATTAGGAGAACGCTTCACCAATACCCAATCTTGCGATGCATCCATCTGCATTTTAAGAATGCGCTAAGTCAGCAGGCTGCTCTCGGCGAAAGGCGATCCTTCCGGTCCAGTGTGGCGCGCGAAGAAAACAAGCGTGATGTGTTTACATTGAAAAAAAAAGGGCGAACGCGGATCAACCAGCATTCGCCCAACGTTTAGTGCTTGGTTCCATTACCTGAACCGTCACGATTGCGGAAAATATGCGTCACGTTATCGGTGTTTTTGATCGCTATTCCGCTCTGCTGCGGGGTTTCGATATGATTCATCACTTCCGACATCGCACGGCTCAGCGCTTGCTGGCGCGGCGGATCGCGTTCAATCGAAGCCATCACGCGCAATTTATCAAGCAGCGCGCGAGTAGAAACCGGGCCGGATTTTTTCAGCAACTGTAAAATCGCATCGCCCATGATGATGTCGGTGAGCCGTTCTTCATCACTTCTGTACATATATTCTCTCTGATTACCGCGGCAGACCTGCGGCAAATAACGAAGTGGATTCAGTCTAACCAGTAGCTGAATGAGGCGGAAACCACTTGGTTAATTCTCAGGCCAGCGGCGCCTGATTTAGGCTTCTCGTTCTACGGAAAACATCAGGCCGATTAATTGCTGATAGTGAATTTCCGCTTCAGTACCGCGTGCTTGCTCCATACGGCACAGCAGCTTGGTGCATAGTGTTTTACGGCTTAACGTCCGTCCTGAACGTAAGATTTCAACCACAATCTGCCCCAGCGTTTCCTGCTGCGAAGGCAAAGAGGCTTCTTTGAAGTAGCGTGCAATTGCTTCCGACGCTGTGGAAAAGTTACGATCCTGACGCATGGTTCCATCCTCAAGGTTGACGTATAACTTTAGCCATCAAACTTATACAAGTTTAATTAATATGTACAGGAATATGGCGAATCAGTAGCGTAGTCATTTGGCCAAAAGTGCTAATTTATTGTTAACAATCACTTAAGGAACAGGTCAGGGAGGTTGAGTGTATTTCATACAATGCTCAGTGATGAAGGCTGTTCTTGAGTATATGTATTGCACTTAGTACAATAGGTTTTCATGCCAGGACAAGGAGAGTCCTCATTAAGAACGGAGGGAACACATGGCAATTTATGTCTTAAAGCCATTCGATAGAAACACCAAAGGTGACGCTATCGATAGTGCAAAATTATGCAAAGCGGCGCTGGAAGTCATGGCAGGGATTTATGAAGCCAGTTTCGGCGGGGGAGTTTACAAGAAGCGCATTCCTTTAGTTGCTGGAAAAGTGGCGGGGCCCGGGCGGTTGTAGCCTTTAAAACTGAAAAACATCTTTTTTTCGTCAACGGCTATGCTAAATCCGCATTCAAAAGTAGTGGTCTAGAGATATCTGAATCTGATCTCGCTCTCTACAAGGAAGTGGCCAAACAACTGTTTGAAATGACATCAGAACAAGCAAAAGTAGCCATTAATACTGGCAAAATGCGTGAGGTAAAATGTGATGGTTAATCATCTGAAAGATTTACAAGAGATCGCCAAGGATTTTAATGAAATTGGCGTGCTCACCGATGAGCTAAAAGAAAAAATTGATTCTCGTGTGAGATTGCGTGAATTGCGCGCTTCGCTACCTGTCCTGCACATGATGTCGGGAGATGAAATAAATCAGTTACGTCAACGTTATAATCTGAGCCAGGCGATGCTGGCCGCCTACGTCGGCATGTCAGTGGGGACGGTAGTGAAGTGGGAACGAGAAGAGAAAAAACCTAACGGAGCAGCACTGCGATTGCTCAATCTTATCGAGCGAAAGGGGTTGGAAGTGCTGCAATGATGCCTGTCAGTTGAGGGTAAATCGGTCGCCATGAATGTCAGCGTGGCGAGATTTTATAGGGTGCGCATTCAGGTATGACCGGGCTGATGGGTTACAGATCAGACCGGGCACACAGGTAACACATTTGTGCTCAGTCGATCCGGATAATACGTTTTTCTGCCCGGTCGTACCAGGCCAGCATCAGCCTGTCGAACAGGATGACGTCGATCCCGTCATCCACTTCCAGGAACCGCACGTATTCCCCGCGCAGCGCCGAACTCAGGAACATCCTGCCGTTCAGACTCAGGTTGCCTTTCTCACCCACTTTGTACAGCTTCGAACCCTGCGGATAGCTGACCTCCGGCACTTTTCCGTCCCACTGGCGTGCCGATGGCGTCCACTCACTGGCTGGTGGCTTTCCCCCCTTCGCTTCATGCGGCCTTTCGTGGTTGAACTCTTCACGCCAGTGGCTGAACCACGCCTGCTGCTCGGCCTGCGTGGCGAAGATATTTCCGCAGTTCAGCGCGGCCTTCAGCGAACGATGCATGCGTTCATGCCGGGCGTTCTGCCCCGGACATCCCGGATCCGTGCGCTCCGTTTTTATGCCCAGCTTCATCAGCCACACGCTGAGCTGGGTGAGCGCCAGGATGCCCGGCGCCACGAAGGGGGAGCCGTTGTCCGTGCGGATGACCTCCGGCAGGCCGCCTTCGCGAAAGGCGTTTTCCATGCACCCACGGACGAACGCCGTGGTTTCGGCGACGCCGGCCTCGCAGGCCAGAACGTAGCGGCTGTGGTTATCCGTCAGCGTGAACGGGCGGCAGTAGCTGCGGTCTTTCAGGCGGAAGCGGCCTTTGAAGTCAGCGCTCCAGACATGGTTATTTCTTTCGGCGGCGGTGAGCTTCTGCATATTGCCGGGCGTACGCTTGCGTTTCGGGCATTCCCGCACGAGCTTCTCCTGGCTCAACAGGTCGCCGATGGTGCTGGCGGCAGGGACGATGAAGTCGGCGTTGTGGTTGAGGAACCAGTGGCGAATTTTTTTGGGCCCCCAGTCAGGATGCTGCATGCGGCAGAGAACCAGCCGGTCAGCAACGTCGGGAGGGATTTTTTCGGGCTGGGTCAGCCGTGCGTGAGAGCGGTCATCAAGGGAGTTGGCGTCGCCGGGGTCAAAGCGATGGAGCCACTTATAGCCGGTTTTACGGCTGATACCGTGAAGGCGACAAAGTTCGGAAATGGAATGCGTGCCTGCTTCGCAGGCACGGATGAAATCAAGGCGTTGCATGGTAACGGTCTCAGTCCAGGGCATAGTGAGTCTCCTCTGCTATGCCGTTTATAACTGTTACCCATGTGCCCGGTCTAAAGTGTTACCCATCAGCCCGGTTTGTACCTTCATGCGCACCTGAATATCACCGCAATTATTCCATCAGCCATCCGTCGATCGCGTCAGTGCTTCCCAGCGATCAATCTCCGCGCTGAATGATTCCATCTTCTGCCGCACCAATGCCAAAGCATCGCTGCCCAGCAACAGATGCGCGGGTGGATTACTGCTTTCGATCACATCGAGCATCGCGCTGGCGGCTTTAAACGGATCGCCCAACTGTTTGCCATTCTTCTCTTCACGCGCCTGCCGAATCGGATCGAACAGCGCATCATAATCGGCGATGCTGCGTGCGCTGCGCACCATCGAACGCCCGGCCCAATCGGTGCGAAACGATCCGGGTGCGACGGCGGTCACATGAATATTGAACGGCGCCAGCTCTTTGCTCAGGGTTTCCGAAATCCCTTCCAGCGCAAACTTGCTGCCGCAGTAATAGCTGATGCCAGGCAGGGTGATAAAACCGCCCATCGAGGTGATGTTGAGAATGTGGCCCTGACGGCGCTGGCGCATAAAGGGCAGCAGCGCTTTAATCATCGCCACCGCGCCAAACACGTTGACGTCAAACTGGCGGCGCATCTCGTCCAGTGATGATTCCTCCATCACGCCTTCGTGACCGTAACCGGCGTTGTTCACCAGCACATCAATTGGGCCAAGCTGGGTTTCAACATCGGCAATTACCGCCTCAATGGCGGCGAAATGGGTGACATCCAATTCATAGGCGAAGGCATTTTCCGCATGCAAATTTTCAAACTCGGCTTTTGCCGCAGCATTGCGCACCGTACCGACTACGCGATAGCCACGATTTAACGCAACCTGTGCCAGCGCGCGGCCAAATCCGCTGCTGACACCAGTGATGAATAATGTTTTAACGTTGGACATTTGCGGTTTCTCCTCAAAAAGTAGAGGATGCATAATATTCTGGCGCTGAAACGGCTATAAGGCCTTATCTTGTTTAATTCTTGCCTAATATTATGAAGGTGATGTTATTCGATGAAAGAAACGCTCCAGCAGCAAACCGTACAACTGCTTACAACGTTAGCGCCGCAGGAAGGTTACAATCTCACCGCGTTGCCGGACGTGCGCATCCTGCGTTCCAATCGGCCGCTGGCGCGTACGCCGGTGCTGTACGACCCGGGCATCGTGATTGTTTGTCAGGGATCGAAACGCGGCTTCTTTGGCGATCAGGTTTATCTCTACGATGAGCAGCACTATCTGGCGGTTGCGGTGCCGGTGCCTTTTACCATGGAAACCGCGGCATCGGCGGAACATCCGCTGCTGGCGATTTACCTGCATCTCGATTTCAGCGTGGCGACAGAATTGCTGTTGCAACTGGAGCAACAAGATGTGGTGTTTGAGTGCAAGGCGGCGCAAAGCATGATGTCGAGCCCTATGGATCAGACTTTGCGCGAGACGGTGTTGCGCTTTCTCACAACGCTTAATCATCCGCTGGATGCGAAGATGCTCGGCCCAGCGCTGGTGCGTGAGCTTTATTACCGCGTGCTGACCGGTGCGCAGGGCAGCGCGCTGCGAGCGGCGTTAACCTTGCAAGGCCAATTTGGCAAAGTGGGCAAAGCGCTGAGCCACATTCACGCGCACTACGCGCAGCCGCTGACGCTTGGACAACTCGCGTCGCTGGCGGGCATGAGCGTGCCCACTTTTCACACCCATTTCAAAAGCATCACCAATCAGCCGCCGATGCAGTATGTGAAGTCGGTGCGATTGCATCAGGCGCGCATGTTGATGGTGCGTCAGGAGATGACGGCGGCTGCGGCCTGTCACGCGGTGGGCTATGAAAGCGCCTCGCAGTTTAATCGTGAGTTCAAACGCCTGTTCGGTTTACCGCCGGCCGAAGAGATCAAACGCATGCAGCGTAACTTTGCCGTGCCGCCGGCGCATCAGGCCTCGACGTTCGTTTCATCACACTAGCGCAAGGTTATGCTATAAATGATAACGATTATCATTTTTGGCGTGAGGATGAGGATGCAGGTAGCACAGGAAAACGCGATAAGCGCGGATTGTTGTATCGTTGGCGGCGGCCCGGCGGGATTAATGCTGGGCTATTTACTGGCGCGCGCGGGCTTACGCGCCGTGGTTATTGAAAAACACCCCGACTTCCTGCGCGATTTTCGTGGCGACACCATTCATCCCTCAACGCTGGAGATCATGCGCCAGCTGGGATTGCTCGATGAGCTGCTCACCTTGCCGCACCAGCGCGCGGAGAAGCTGCAGGCGGAAGTGGCGGGTGAAGAGATCACCATGGCCGATTTCTCACGTCTACCGGTTGAGTGCCGCTTTATCGCCTTTATGCCGCAGTGGGATTTCCTCAACTTTCTCGCCAAAAAAGCCGCTGAATTTCCGGGTTTTACCTTGCTGCAATCCACCGCATTTGATGACTTCATTTATGACGATGGCGTAATCAGTGGCGTGCAAACGTTACAGGGTAACGAGCGTCACACTATTCGCACTTCGTTAGTGATAGGCGCGGATGGCCGCAATTCGCAGGTCAAAGCCAAAGCCGGATTAACCGGGAAAAGCTTTGGTGCGCCACGCGATGTGTTGTGGTTCCGGCTGGAGAAACATCCCGACGATCCGCAACTCGGTATGGGCCATAAAGGGCCGAAGCAAAACTTTATTGTCATCGATCGCGGCGATTACTGGCAGTGCGGCTACACCATCCAGAAAAACCAGTTCGACGAGTTAAAGCTGGCGGGATTGGACGCGCTAAAAAGCACCATGGCGCAGGTGGCTCCGTTCAGCGCAGAGCGCATGGCGGAAGTCGATGAGTGGGACAAACTTAAGCTGTTATCGATTCGCATCGACCGCCTCGATCACTGGATGAAACCTGGCGTGCTCTGTATCGGCGACGCTGCGCACGCGATGTCGCCGATTGGCGGCGTGGGGGTTAACCTGGCGATTCAGGATGCGGTGGCCGCAGCCAATATGCTGACCAAACCGCTGCAGCAGGGCAATGTTGCCTTGCAGGATCTGCAAAAAGTGCAGCAGCGCCGCCAGTTCCCGACGGTCGCCACCCAATTCCTGCAAATCAAAATGAGTAGCAACAAGCGCAAACGCAGCACACCGAGCAAAGTGCCGCAGATCATCAGCCGCTTTCCGTTCCTGCGCCATCTGTTTGGCCGCTTGATTGGCATCGGATTCCGCACCGAAAAGCCGCGTTATTTATAACCGGCAAAAAAAAGCCCGCTAAGCGCGGGCCAGGTAAAGGTTACCAATCTGAAATTCTCGTAGCAACGCATTGCTGTGTGTTGCGTCGCTATAGTAGCAACACATCGCGATCTGTGCAGGAAATGATCAACGAGTTAATTTTGTTCTCAGGATAAGCATTATGCTTGCTGCACGCGCGTTGACCACCAGCACATCAGCGATCCAAGGCTGACCATCGCGGTGCCCTGCCAGAAGGCGACGGTCAGATGCGAGCACAGAATAAAGGCGGCGAGAATCGAAGAGATAATCGGAATGAAGTAAGACGCGGCGGCCAAAAGGGTCACGTTGCCATGCAGTATGCCGACATTCCATGCGGCATAGCCAAAACCCATCGCCATCGCAGCAAGCGCCAGACTGATACAAACTTCAGGTGATAACACAAACGGCGGCTGGGGTGAGAGCAAAAACTTCAGCCACAACGTCAGCGCAGTCAGGATAAAGAACAGCGTTATACCATTGCTGCCGTTAGCAATTTTTTTGGTTACCACACAATACACCGCCCAGATAACCGCGCCGCTCAGCGCCAAGCCGTAACTCAACGGATTATCCATCACGTTATGGGCGATTTCGCTGAATGAAAAACCCTGGTCGCCGCCCAACACGCGACAAATGCCGGCAACCGCCAGCAATACGCCCGGAACAATCAGCGGATGGGTTTTTTGTCGATTCACTATCACCGCTAAAACGATGGTCAAACTTGGCCACAGATAATTGACCATGCCGACTTCAATTGCCTGGCGTCCGCTGTGGGTAAAGCCTAATGAGAGTGACAGGCAGAGTTCATAACAGACGAACAGCACGCTGCCGATAATCAAATAGCTGCGCGGAAAAGTGCGCAACTTTGGCAAGCCTACGGTGAAAATCAGCAAAACCGCACTGGCGCTGTAGATCAGTGCCGCACCGCCTACCGGGCCGAATCCTTCGCTGACATTTTTAATCAGTCCTACAATCGCGCTCCACAGCAGAATGGCCATCAAACCAATCAGCGTCGCCTTCTTTTGGGGCATGACCCGCCACCTTATTTCGCAAATTCGGGCCAAAATCCTATCAAATCAAACGTGCTTTGTATTTGCTCGATTTACTGCTGCGATGCTGGTCGCCATTTATGGCGACCACACTCACTGAAACATTATTTACCACTTCATCTCGCCGGTATTCACTTTGGCGCTCAAATCCAATGAACTCTCCTCCGGCAGATGCAGATAAGCGGCTTTCATGGTCTCGATCACCTGCGCGGAACCTTTGTGCTGCTGCAGCGTTTTCTCAAAGGTTTGCAGATAGTTCAGGGTAAAGGTAACAGCCGCATCGCCCGCCGGGCGCTCGCCGAGATAATGGCCTGGAATCACCTGCTTAGGTTGCAGCTTTTGCATCTCGCTCAGCACATTGCGCCACCGCTGACGAATGGCAGGCGTTTGCGTATCGGCGGTCCAGACGTGAATGCCGGAAGCCACGCCGGTGCCGCCGAGAATCGCTTTGTTCGCCGGGACCCACACGTAAGCCGCGTAATCATTGGCGTGACGCAGTTCCAGCGTTTCACCATCAACTTTAAACGTCGTGGCATGCGTAATCTGCGGAACATACAGCTGCTTTGGCGCGCCGTCCTTCATCTGCGGCCCCCAATATGCCAGCTTGGCGGCTTTACTGGCTTCGATGTGTTTTACCACCTCCGGCGTTGCCACGATCTTCACCTGCGGGAACGCTTTTACAATCGGTTCCAGACCAAAATAGAAATCAGGATCGCCGGAGGTAATAACAATCTGCGTCAGCTTCTTGCCGCTGGCATTGATCATCTGCACCAGCTTCTCGCCGTCTTTGGTGCTGAACTGCGCATCAAACAGTATCGCTTCATGCGGACCAGAAACCAGCGTCGAAGAGACCGGGAAAATGCCGTTCTCCTGCGGGTTATACACGTCTAAATTGAGCGGCGCAGCGAAGGCAGGCAGGGCGGCAAAGGCCAATGCCAGCGTCAACGTTTTCATTTTCATCGAATTTTCCATTATCCGGCACCTTGCCGTCTTTGAGGGCTTTATTGTAGAGAAATTGCTGGCTGGTAGAATTCCCGAAACTGGGTATGATCAGTTTCATAAAACGATCAGATGGAGCCCAAATGGACAGAGTTACGGCGGCAACGGTGTTTAACCGCATTTGCGAGCTGGGCAGCTTAAGTGCTGCGGCGCGTGCATTGGATATTTCGCGGCCGATGGTCAGCCGCTATCTGGATGAAATGGAGAAGTGGGCAGGTGCACGTTTGCTGCACCGATCATCGCGCAAACTGACCATTACGCCCGCTGGCGAGGAGATCCTCGAAAAATCGCGCGCGCTGGCGAGATTGGCTGAAGAGATTGCCGAGCAGGGTGCGGATAGCGAACCGCACGGCACCTTGCGCGTCGCCTGCGCGCACTCCACCGCCACGCATATTCTGGGCCCGATAATTCCGGCATTTCTCGAGCGTTTTCCGGCGGTGCGTATCGAACTGGAGATCAACAATCAACCGGTGAGTTTAATCGGCGAACGCATTGATGTGGCGGTGCGGATTACCGACGATCCCGAACCTGGCGCCATTGCCCGACGTTTAGGCGAATGTGTTTCGGTGGTGTGCGCCTCGCCTGGCTATCTGCAGGCGCGTGGTGCGCCGCAAACGCCTGCCGATCTCGCACAGCATAATTGCCTGCATTACAGCCGTTTCGCCGGGCAGAGCTGGCAGTTTTCTGATGCGCAGGGCGAAACCCTTTCAGCGGCAGTGCACGGGAATTTCAGCGCCGGTATCTCGTCGGTGTTGTGTGATGCGGCGATTGCCGGTTGCGGTTTAGCGATGGTGCCGGAAATGGAGGCACGTCACGCCCTCGACAATGGAAAGCTACAAACCGTGCTGCCGGCTTATCAGCCAAAAACGCTGGCGATCTATGGCCTCTACATGTCACGCGAACGGCAACCGGCGGCGCTGCGGGCGTTTTTAGATGCGGTGCAGCAGCAGTTAACCGCCTGAATTTCGACACGTATCTGTTTCAAAAGAAATTAGATTATTTTCAGTGTGTTATGCATGAGATCGTATCCTCAAAAAGCCGATTTCAGCCTGAAATCGCCAAATGAGTGGTGAAACTTTGCTCAGTTATGGTCGATGTAAAATGATGGCGCCTGACCGGTGACGCGACGGAACATGGTGGAGAAAGCGGAGCTGCTGTCATAGCCGAGCGAGAGCGCCACGTCGTTAACGGATTTGCCCGCCACCAGCCACGCCAGCGCCGTCACCACGCAGGCGCGCTGTCGCCAGGCGGAAAAAGACAAACCGGTCTGCTGCAGGAAATGGCGGCGGAAGGTGCTGGGACTCATAAACAGTGTGTTGGCCCAACGATCGGCCGGGTCGTGAATGGTTGGTGCTTGTAAGAAGTTCTGGCATTGCGCCAACAGCGCCGGATGTTGCGGCAGCGGAATATCGAATTCCTGTGCAGGCATCGCCGCTAACTCCAGCAGCAGCAACTGCACCAGCGCTCTATCGCGATCGGATGCGTATAACAGCGGTAAATCAACGGCTTCAATCAATAGCTGTCGCAGCAGCGGCGAGACGCTGATGACGCGACAGCGATCGCTTTCACGCAGAGCTGCCGCACAAACCGGCTCGATATAAAGACTGCGCGTCGAAACACCCACAAACTTCACGCTGTGCGCAGTGTTTGGCGGAATCCACACCGCATGCTGCGGCGGTACCACCCATTCGCCCGCCTGCGTTGCGACGTGCATCAAACCCGTTGCGCCATACAGCAACTGTGCGCGGCGATGGCGATGCTCTGGCAGCACAAATCTCTGCGCGTAGTCATTGCCCAGCGCCACCACGTCACGATCAATATGGTCGTATTCATCAATGTGGCTATTTCGCATCCCCGACATCCACCGCAAATTGACTGATTTGCAAGGGTAAATGAGCGCTGCGCGAATGGGAAGTGGGCAGCTCGCTGCGTAAGCTGCATTGCTCTTTTCATGATGCAGAGAAAGGCGATGAACGAGCTGTTAATTATTGGGCTGGCGGGTTTTGCCACTGGAATTACCACGATGCTATTTGGTTTTGGCGGCGGTTTTGTCGTGGTGCCGTTTGTCTATCAACTGCTGTCGCAGCAGCTGTTACTGGCGGCTCAGGCGATGCATATCGCGGTGGCGACCTCGACCGCCGTGATGATTTTCAACGCCGGCTGGGCCAGTTATCAAAACTGGCGGGCTGGCAAATTGCATGATGTTCCTTTGTTGCCGCTAATTTGGTTTATCGCGCTCGGAGCGGTGATGGGATCGTGGCTGGCGGGCGTGATGAGCGACATTTGGGTGCGCAGGCTGTTTATGTTTTACATGGTGGTGACTATCGCTGATTGCCTGCTGCGGAAAGGCTTCTTTAGCCGCACTGCACCGCGAAGGTTGTCACGGTTGACCGTCAGCGCGGGCGGCACAATGATTGGTGTGATCGCCGCCATGCTCGGCGTTGGCGGCAGCGTAATGACCGTGCCGCTGCTGCGGCGTCATGGTTATGCCATGCGCGACTGCGTCGGCGCGGCCAATCCGCTTTCGCTGCCGGTCGCCGTTTTTGGCGCGATAACTTACGCCATCAGCGGCTGGCAGCAGATTCCCGTCAGCGGTTATCTCGGCTTTATCAGCCTGAAGATATTGTTGCTGCTGGTGGTCGCCGGATTTTTAGGAATTCTGTTTGCCCGGCGCTGTATTCCGGCGGTGCCCGATGTCTGGCATGCGCGTGTCTATGTGCTGCTGTTGTGCATGGTGTTGTTGGCTATCGCGGTTTAAACCGTGGATTGGAAGCCATGCTGGTACAAGATGAGCTGCGCTGTGGCTGAAGAGATAAATGCCGCCACCAGATCCGGCCACGCCGCGCGCAAACTACCGGCTGTCAGAATATTTAGCATTGTCATGATAGTGCGTCCGATAAAAGCGCTGATACCAGCGATCAGCCTGCTGCTGCATGTCGATGTCGCGGAATTTTTCCGGATAGAGCTTTTTCGCCATCCACAGCTCTCCGAGGCCAATCGCTTCCGGCATCGGATAGCCCCACGCTTTGGCGTATTCCGGCATCAGCCACACCCGATGATTTTTCACCGCATCAATGGTTTGCCAGCGCGCATCCTGCTGGATCTCCTGCACCACGTTGGGATAGCGATCCTGCACGAAGATTACCTGCGGGTTCCACGCCACTACTTGTTCCATGCTGACCTGTTTGAAACCCTGCACGGTCGCGGCAGCGACATTCAATGCGCCCGCATGCGCCATCATCAAGCCAGTATATTTGCCCGAGCCGTAGGTGGTGAGGTCGGGATTCGCCATATAGGCGCGCACGCGCTGCTGCTCAGGCAGATTTTTCAGACGGTCGCTGACCATTTTGCGCCCGGCAAAGGCGGCATTAATCAGCGCCTGCGCCTGTTTTGGCTTGTTAACCACATTGCCAATCAGCGTAATGCCTTCCTTAATGCCGAGATCATAAGCCTGATCTTCATTCTGCATGCTGGGATTGATTTTGCCTTGCTGACCTGCATCATCGTGACGCAGTGAAATCGCCAGTACCGGAATGCCCAGGGCAGAAATCTGGTCGATCATCTCTTTAGGCGCATAGTTGGTGACAAACACCACCTGCGGATGCAGCGCCACCAGCTTTTCGAGATCGACATGCGTCAAATCACCGAGCATCGCTTTGTGCGTCAGTTCCGGCACTAATTGCGCATAACCCTCACCTAGCTGCTGTTTCCAGTTTGCCAAAATCCCGACGATTTTATCGGTGGCGTTGAGCTGCACTAGCAGGTTCAGAGTTTGGTGCTGCAGCACCACCACGCGATCAATCTTGTCCGGAATCTCCACCTGACGGCCAATTTGATCGGTCACGATGCGGCTGGCATAGCTATGCAACGAGGTAAAAGTCAGTAATCCCGCGAGAATAATCCGCTTAAAAGAGAGGTGCATAGAGGCTCCTGAATTCGATATGCACCGGAGTATATAGCGATTAAGTAAGCGGAGATATGACTGTTTTTAACATCACAATGCTCAGTATCACTCGCACATTACTGCATCGATCACCTTATCGATCATACTGTTAATCACTTCCTGGTCGGGATTATCCAGCGCCATCAGGGCTAAACCACTTTCAAAAGTCAGAATAAATTCAGCGGCTTCGTCAGGAGATAATTTGCATGAAAGGGTGTTGTTCTGCTGTGCAAGCTGCGCTTCCTCGATTATCCACGCTTTAAATGCATGACGTTCGTTGAATAACTCCGCGCCTAACGATGAGGCTTCAGGGCGAAATGTGAGCGCGGAAAACACCAACAAGCAGCCTGGCGGTTTGCCTTCGCAGGAAAAAAGGTTAAATGCCGAAAACAGGAACTGCTTAATCTTGTTGCTAAAACTCAATTCTTCAGAGGAAAGAATCCCCTCTAAATCTGCCAGCCACGTCGCTTTGTAATGTTCAAGCGCAGCGATAAACATCCCTTCTTTATTACCAAATCCCTGGTACAAGGTGGCGGGCTTGGTACCGGTTGCCTGGGTAAGATCGTTGAGTGAGGTGGCTTCATAACCTTTGTCAGCAAAGATCGAGAACATGATCGCCGCCAGCTCTTCTTTGGGTAACAAACGTGGTCTGCCTGATTTTTTGTTGACATTCATTGACATAACTCCCTTCCCACCTGAACTTTCTGATAAATCCATCACATATATTAGCGTTCACTAATAAAATGTGGTGCGTTTGCTCTTCGGTTGCGTTATATATTTTAGCGAACACTAACAAAAGGAAGATATTATGAAAAGCGCAATCATCGCAGTTTTGGTTTTGATCCCATTTTTCTCTAACGCAGCTCAGGAACTCACGCGTAACAGCAGTGAAAATGTGGTGCGTTCCGGCAGTATCAGCGTGCAGGGCGGCACGCACAGTGAACTGGTGACAAAACTAATGGCGAAAGCCGAGATGACGGGCAGTGATTTTTATCGAGTGACCTATATCAATACGCGTCAGCAGGGTTATGCCACCGCCACCTTATATGACAGCGTTGAGATGTAATCGACATCATGAACCATGACTTTATGCCAGCTCATTTCTTATTGAGCTGGCTGCATAAATCACTGGAGAGTTTATTATGACAACAGCTAATCAAGTCTGTACTTCACGAGTGGTCCATTTCCTCGCGAGCAAAGAACCGATGGTATTGCGATTATCGGTGATTATTATTTTCCTGGTTTTTGGTGTGGCTAAGTGGTTTGAATTCGAAGTTCAGGCGCTGGAACCCATATTTATAAAAACATGGCTGAGTATATTTCCCTACTTCCTCGGTCTCCATGGCAGCAGCTATTTCCTGGGCGTAGTGGAGATGACGACGGTTATTCTGCTCATCGCAGGCTTTAAACGTCCACTGTTAGGTATGATCGGCGCTGGATTGTTGATACTTACCGGGTTAGTTACCTTGAGTTTGTTACCGCAGTTAGGCGGACTCGATTCGTTTATTTTTAAAGATATTATAGTGGTGGCGATTGGTCTGACGTTACTGAAGCGCGATTTAATCCGTTGGAAAAACAACCTCTAACAGCTACTCTATAACGCGTGTTTACTCTCGGGCATTTAAAAGGGCTTTATGAATAATGTTTACGTGATACTGGCGATATCCATCGTCGCTGAGACGATTGCCACAACCATGATGAAGGCCTCGCAAGGATTCTCACGCCTTATTCCCAGCGTGGTTGTGGTAATAGGTTATGCCATTTCATTTTATGGATTATCTCAAGTGGTTAAACAGATGAATGTCGGCATTGCTTATTCTATCTGGGCCGGAATGGGTATATTTTTGGTGTCGGTCATGTCTTATTTTTTCTACAACCAGAAACTAGATTTCGCTGCAATGGCGGGCTTGATGTTAATCGGGTTAGGCATTGTGGTGATTCAGGTTTTCTCCAAAACCATTCTGCATTAATGAAGTAATAACAGGGAAGCACAGGCTTCCCTGTTAGCGTTAAGGGATAATGCGTGCTGCGCGTAACTGCGCAAACAGAGCAAAGAACATCTCATCCGTCGCCTGATAACCGTTAAAACCTGCGCGCCGTATTTTGCTGCCATCCCCAAACATGTCGTAATCCCAGCCAAAGACAAAATCGGCAAATTGCCCATCATTTAGCTGCAAGATATCCGGCGCGATCAGCTGATGTTCTATAGCGATGGTTTGCCATAGCGCGCGGTAATCCTGAAACAGCTGAGAAAACGACAGATTCACCGCCGGCGCGCTTTCCAGTTCAAACCACCGGGCAATCGTAGGCCACAGCTCACTCCAGCGCCATAAATCGCCGTTGTTAACGTTGAAAGCTTGATTGCGCGCGCCAGGCGCATTGGCCGCCCACAGCGTGGCCTGCGCGAGTAATCCCGCATCGGTATGATCGACCATGCTGTGCCAGGCGTGCGATGAACCGGGAAAACGTAGCGGTAAGCCCTGAGATTTACACAGAGATGCGTAGAGCGCGATGCTCAGCGCCAGGTTCATGGCATTACCGGGTACCGCGCTGCCGACCACACCGGGACGCAAGGCGTGCCAGTGCCAGCTTTTACCGCGCTGAAAGTCACTTAGCCAACGCAGCTGTTGCGCATTGAATTCGGCTCCCGCGACGCCGGGATCACTTTCGCGCGCGGGCGTTTTGAACGGTCCCAGATGCGCGCCATAAACTTTGTATCCCTGCATCAAACTGACGCTGCGCAACTGCGCGATTTTATCGATGTTAACCACCAGATTGCGCAGCATCGTCACGTTGGGTTCGACCATTTCACGCCAGTTGGCAGCATTCAGCCAAGCGCTGTAGAAAATATGCGTGACCTGATTGAGCGGGGCCAGCGCCTGTGCACTGTGCTGCGCATCCAGCAGATCGACATGGATGAAAGGGATATTCTGCGTTGAGATTGCAGGCTGGCGCGTCAGGCCGATCACCTGCCAATCCTGCTGACGCAGCGTTTTTACCAACTCACTGCCGACAATGCCGGTTGCGCCCGCGACCAGCGCGACGTGATGTGTTTGCGACATGATGATTCTCCTGTGAACAAGACAGGCACAGTGTTATCTATTATTTTTATTGCTGATATCCCACTATCCAGATGCCACTTATCAGAAAAATCATTAAATGAATAATAAACTCAATGCCATCAATACCTTCATTCGCGTGGCGGAAGCCGGATCGTTTTCGGCAGCAGCGCGCCTGAGCGGGATGAAGCAATCCGCCGTGAGCCAGCAAATCGCGGCGCTGGAGGAAGAACTCGGCATCGTGTTGTTGCACCGCACCACGCGCGCGATGAAATTGACTGAGCAGGGCGAGCGATACTTACAGCAGATGCAGCCGCTGCTGGCCGCGATGCAGGATGTTGAAAGCCAGTTGCGCCCGGCGCAGCAAGCGCTGCAAGGCAGCGTGCATATCCAATTACCCAGCGGATTAGGCCAGCGCTTGCTGCCGCCTTTGCTGGCGCTGCAACGCGCGAACCCAGAATTGCATCTGACCATCGCGCTCGACGATCGCGTGGCCGAACTGGTGAGTGAAGGCGTGGATATCGCGTTGCGCCTGAGTGAAATGCCGCCGGAGATGTTTCCGGCGAGATTACTGGCGCGTATTGAAACGCCGCTGTTTGCTGCGCCTGAGCGGGTACGCGCAACACCGATTACCTCGCTGGCAGAGCTGGCCGCGCATCCGCATGTTCGCTTTAGCGGTATCGACAAACAGGCACCGCTGCGCCTGATATCCAACCAGGAAACCGTAGCGCTAACCGTGAATACCGTGTTTCGCGCCAACAGCAGCGAAGGGTTGTTGCAGGCGCTGCAGGCGGACATCGGCGTCGGCGGCATGCAGTTACCACTGGTGCAGGAGGCATTAAAATCAGGTTCGCTGGTACGCATCTTGCCACAATATCGTCTGCCAGACCGTTTTCTCTACGCGGTATTCCCCGATGCGCGCTTTATCCCGCTGCGCGTCAAACGTGTGGTGGAAGTGATCGAACAGGTTGTGGATGCGTTAATTCCTGCGGCCGGTTAAGCCGCTCTCCATGGTGGCGCAAGACTGCGCCATTTTCGTGCTTCCTATCGCAACCGCTGCATTGTAAAGAAACATAAGTATTCGATCTTGTATCCAAGAGCGTATCCCATCTGGCCTGGCCGCTAGCGCCCTCATTTATGGAATTTTCTGGCACGCAAACTGCAACGTTTCCGATAAGTGATAAATCGGGAGTATTCGCATGTTTGATGCACTGTTGGATGAAGGTGCCACTACGCTGGCGGCGTTAATCCGCGGCGGAGACGTTTCGGCGCAGGAAGTGACGCAAGCCGCCATCAATCGCATGGAGCAGCGCGAGCCGCAGATTCAGGCGTTTTGTACCGCTACGCCAAAGCTGGCGCTGCAACAGGCGGCCGCTGTTGATGCAAAACGCGCGCGCGGCGAAACGCTGGGGGCGCTGGCGGGCGTTCCGCTGGCGGTGAAAGACCTGATTTGTACCGCAGGCGTGAAAACCACTTCTGGATCGCATGCCTACGCTGATTTTGTCCCGGAAGAAGATGACATCACCGTTGAGCGCCTGCTGGCGGCCGATGCGGTGCTGCTGGGGAAAACCACCGCACCGGAGTTTGGCTATAGCGGCGTTGGGCACAATCCACTGTTTCCATCACCGCGTAATCCGTGGGATCTCTCTAAAACGCCGGGCGGATCGAGCGCCGGTTCCGGTGCGGCATTGGCGGCGCGCTTGTGTCCGATTGCGCTGGGCAGCGATGGCGGCGGTTCGGTAAGAATCCCCGCCGCGCACTGCGGCGTGTTTGGTCTGAAAGCGTCGATGGGGCGCGTACCCTTATGGCCGGGCTGTCGCGACGAGCGTTATCCCGGCGTTTCCAGCTGGGAGTCGCTGGAGCATATCGGCCCGATGACGCGTTCGGTGCGCGACAGCGCGCTGATGATGTCGGTGATGGCGGGGCCAGATATGCGCGATCGCCATTCGATTCCCTGCAACGACGTGGATTGGCTGGGCTCGCTGGATAAGCCATTGAGCGGTCTGCGCATCGCTTTCAGCGCGGATTTCGGTTACATCGCCGTTAATCCCGAAGTGCGTGACATTGTCACGCAAGCCGCGCGTCGTTTTGCCCGTGAGCTCGGCGCTGAACTGGATGAAGTCGATCCCGGTATCGCCGATGAAGGTGCCACCTTTGCCGCGCTGGTGGCTTTTGAGAGCGATCTCACCGGCATGCGTCACATGCACGCCGAGTTGGGGGCACGCATGTCACCGCATCTCAGCGCCATGCTGCAACGCGACTGGCGCGCTGAAACCTTTACCGACGCCAATACCACACGCAAAAAGCTGTGTAACCAGATGTGGCGCTTTATGCAGCATTACGATCTGCTGCTGTCGCCGACGCTGGCGGTACCGCCTTTCCCGCTCAATATGCAGGGACCCGAGATCATCGATGGCCGCATGGTGCGCAGCGATCACTGGCTCTCATTCTGCTTCCCGTTCAATTTCACCGGCCAACCGGCGGCGTCTGTTCCTGCGGGCTTTACCGCCAGCGGATTGCCGATTGGCATGCAAATCGTGGGTCGTCATCTGGACGATGGCCTGGTGCTGGCGGCGAGTGCCGCGTTCGAGCGCATACAACCCTGGAATTACATCACACCTGTTTCAATCGGAGTTGCCCATGACTAACAAAAATTCACCAGCTTTAGAGCAGGAGTTCGAGCATGAACCGGTTCCGCTCAGCCATCGCCACTCGACGGGTTCGGTGTCGGCGGTGTGGTTTGGTTTCCCGATGATCCTCACCAATGCGCTATTTGGCGGCATCATTACCTGGCATCTCGGCTTCTGGCCGGCGCTTATCGCCATTCTGCTGGGAAATCTGGTGCTGTTTGCCTATGTGGGTGCGCTGAGCTGGTTCGCCGGTAATACCGGCATGAACTTCGCGCTGCAGGCGAAACGCACCTTTGGCACCAAAGGCTACATTTTGGTTTCGGGCTTCCTTTCTACTGTAGTGATCGGTTGGTACGCCTTCCAGACCGGGTTAACCGGCACGGTGATTAATCAAACCTTTGGCTGGAATGCGCTGGCGGTGACGGCGTTTGCCATGGTGCTGTATACCGCCATCACCTTCCTCGGCGTGCGCGCATTGTCCGTGCTCGGCATGATCGCTGCGCCGCTGTTCGTGGTGTTGGGATTGGTGGCGCTGTGGCTGATCAGTAAGGATCACGATTTCAGCACCATCACGCAGTTTACCGGCAGCAGCAGCGCAGTGGGCGCGATGAGCATGGGCACCGCGGTCACCATGGTGGTGGCCGGTTTCGCCGATTCAGGCACCATGACGGCAGATTTCACCCGCTGGTCAAAAGACGGTAAATCGGCGGTGATTGCCGCGTTCTCAGCGTTCCCGGTGGCGAACGTTATCTCTTATCTGTTTGGCGTGGTGATTGTGGCGGTGGGCGCGGCGGTTGATCCGGCGAGTAACGGCGGCAACTTCCTGCCAATGCTAATGGGGCACGGCATGCTGCTGTCGGTGATTGCTTTCCTGTTTGTGTTTATCAATCTCGGTTCGGTGTGTACGCACTGCCTGTATAACGGCGCAGTCGGCTTTAGTCATCTGTTCAGCAGCAAAATGCGTTTGTGGACGGTGATCCTTGGCGTGATCGGCGGGGCGCTGGCGCTGGCTGGCGTGTGGTCCTATTTCCTCGAATGGCTGAGCTTGCTCGGCATCGTGGTGCCGCCGTTTGGGGCGGTGATGATTGTCGATTTGATCTTCATGGCCAAAATCAGCGAACAGCGCCAATTGCGCCGTATGCGCGGCAGCGCCTTTGCCGCCTGGGCGATTGGTAGCTTGTGTGCGGTGATTGCGCACATCGCTTTCCCACAGTTCGGTGAAGCGGTGATTGGCCTGGTGACTGCTGCCGCCAGCTATACGCTGATTGTGAAACTAAAAGGTGAAAGCACAGTAACGGTGATGGAGGAAAAAAATGCCTGATTACGCCATTGATTCAACCCCTTACTCGTGGCCGTATGACGGTCGCTGCAGCCCGCAGGATACCGCACTGATCGTTATCGATATGCAAACCGATTTCTGCGGTAAGGGCGGTTACGTCGATAGCATGGGCTACGATATTGCCTTAACGCGCGCGCCTATCAAGCCGCTGCAGCAGGTGCTGACAACGATGCGCGAGTTGGGCTTCCCGATCATCCATACGCGCGAAGGGCATCGGCCGGATTTAAGTGATCTGCCCGCAAATAAGCGTTGGCGATCCAGGCGCATGCAGGCGGAAATCGGCGCGCCGGGTCCGTGCGGGCGCATTCTGGTGCGCGGTGAACCGGGCTGGGAAATTATCCCGGAACTGGCGCCATTGCCGGGAGAAGTCATCATCGATAAACCGGGAAAAGGCTCGTTTTACGCTACCGATCTCGAACTGATTCTGCGCAGCCGCGGCATTCGCAATCTGATCATCAGCGGCATCACCACTGATGTCTGCGTCCACACCACGCTGCGCGAGGCTAACGATCGCGGTTTTGAGTGTTTGGTTTTGTCAGACTGCTGCGCGGCGACGGAGCTGAAACACCACGCAGCGGCGCTTAGCATGATCCATATGCAGGGCGGAATTTTTGGTGCCGTAGCCAGTTCGCAGACCTTGCTGGCGGGATTAATTAGCAAGCAAACGGTTGAGGTGGATTAGCTCTTTAACCACTTTTCGTAGTGCTCTGGCCACGCCATGGTCGGCGTGCCGGGCCTGCCCATACCAAATCCATGTCCGCCGCTACTGTAGCGATGCATCTCAACCGGCACATGCTCACGCTTACAGGCGTCAGCCATAATCAGCGTGTTATGCGGATCGGAGATCGGATCGTCCTCTGCCTGCACCAGAAAGAAGGGCGGCGATTGCGGATTGACAAACTCCTGCACTGACCATGCGGCGTTTTCACTGGCGGGCGCGTGGTTGCCAACCAGCATTTTATGGGTTGAAGTGTGGGTGTAAGGCGCTTCCAGCGTAATGATGGGATAGATCAGCGCCGCGCGATCGGCCGTGGCGGGCAGGTTATCCAGGGCATCGGTTGCCCGATAAGATAGAAAATCAGCTCGCGAGACCGCCATACCAAGCAGATGCCCACCGGCAGAAAACCCCAACACGCTGACATTTTTTTCCCGTTGCCGCACCAGGCGCAGCGCGCGCTGTGCATCCTGCAGAGAAACTATCGCACCATCTTTCCAGCCTTCATGCGGTAAACGATAACTCAGCACATAAGCGGTATATCCGCGCGCCGTCAGCCAGGCTGCGGCAGGCCAGGCTTCTTTACCCATTTCAATGCGCGAATAGCCGCCGCCTGCGGCAATCAATACCGCGCGACCATTAGGCGAGGGCGGCGTTAATACGGTGAGTGTGGGCTGTACGATATTACGTTGCGCGCCTTTGGTTGAAATCACCAAAGCGCCAGCAGGACCGCCACCGCCCGGCGGTAAATCTGGCCATAGCGGCAAGATTTGGGTTGTTACGCGTTTAGAAGCAGCCCAGATTAGCCCGCTGCGCACTGTCAGCGCGGAAAGAGTGAGATACGACAAAAAATGGCGGCGCTTCATGGCGGATCCTCACGAAATTGGAGGCTTATTGAAGCAGATAAATCAGCAGAAAAGATGAAGAGGGCATTGCTATGTATGAACAAATGCGACGGGACAAACATTAAGGTTTGTAGTTACAACATACTTTTAATTGTTTCCTTAATCGTGAGCCTGGCAGCAGTGCGATTGTCGTTGTGACAGTGAAGCGCGGCTATAGATGCTACGACGAAAGTGACAATGTCCTTGGCTGCGTCTGGTACTCCGATGGGTGCTAATGATGCGGCGATCGCCGGACATGCCATTGCGGCAGGCACAATTTTAGTCCCTGACAATACTCGGGAATTCGCTCGGGTAGTTGATTTAGATCTTCAGGATTGGGCTAGCTAGCCACCAAAGAAAAGGGCGACCAACGTCGCCCCCAAATCAACCTCAACCACGCATCGGTTCAGCGCGGACCGGTTTATCACCGGCAACAAAGTAATCCGCTTCGCTGCGCGGCAGCGGCTGTCGACCACGAATGTTATCTGCGATTTTCTCGCCGATCATGATGGTCGTCGCGTTCAGGTTACCGGTGATGATCAGCGGCATGATTGAAGCATCTACCACGCGCAGGGCTTCAACGCCATGAACGCGGCCTTCACCATCGACGACAGACATCTCGTCGTTACCCATTTTACAGGTGCCGCACGGGTGATAAGCCGTTTCGCCGTGATTTCGCACAAACTCATCTAACTGCTCATCGGTCTGGCAATCCAGGCCAGGGCTGATCTCTTTACCGCGATATTTATCCAGCGCCGGCTGGTTGATGATCTGGCGCGTAATACGAATCGCATCGCGGAACTCCTGCCAATCCTGCTCATGTGACATGTAGTTGAACAGAATCGCTGGATGGCGACGCGGATCGCGTGATTTCAGGCGTACATGACCGCGGCTCGGTGAGCGCATCGAACCAACGTGGCACTGGAAGCCGTGCGCTTCCACCGCGTTCGAGCCGTTGTAGTTAATCGCCACCGGCAGGAAGTGATACTGAATATTCGGCCAGCTGAACTCTTCACGGCTGCGGATAAAGCCGCCGCCTTCAAAGTGGTTGCTGGCGCCGACGCCGGTACCATTAAACAGCCACTCCGCACCGATTTTCGGTTGGTTCCACCACTTCAAGGCCGGGTAGAGCGAAACTGGCTCTTTGCACTCATATTGCAGGTACATTTCGAGGTGATCCTGCAAGTTCTCACCCACGCCCGGCAAATCATGCACCAGCGGGATATCGAACTGTTTCAGCAATTCAGCGGATCCGACCCCGGAACGCTGCAGAATCTGCGGCGAGGCGATGGCTCCGGCGCACAGCAGCACTTCACGACGTGCATGCGCCTGGTGCGAGGTATTGCTGGAACCCAGCAGATACTGCACGCCAACCGCGCGTTTACCTTCAAACAGAATGCGGTCGGTGGTCGCATGGGTGACGATTTTCAGGTTCGGACGGGTTTTCGCGGTATCCAGATAACCGCGCGCGGTGCTGGAGCGGCGACCTTTCGGCGTCACAAAGCGATCCATTGGCCCGAAACCTTCCTGCTGATAGCCATTCAGGTCATCAGTGCGCGGATAACCTGCCTGCACGCCCGCTTCAATCATCGCCGCAAACAGCGGATTGTTACCAGGTTTACAGGTGGTGATGCTCACCGGACCTTCGCCGCCGTGATAATCATTGGCACCGATATCGCGCGTTTCTGATTTGCGATAGTAGGGCAGGCAGTTCAGATAGCTCCAGTTTTCCAGACCAGGCTCCCTGGCCCAGTTATCGAGGTCCATCGCGTTACCACGGATGTAACACATGCCGTTGATCAGCGATGAACCGCCCAAACCTTTACCGCGCCCGCACTCCATGCGGCGGTTGTTCATGTACGGCTCAGGTTCAGTTTCATACGCCCAGTTGTAGCGTTTTCCCTGCAGCGGAAACGCCAGCGCCGCAGGCATCTGCGTGCGGAAGTCGAAGCGGTAATCTGGGCCGCCCGCTTCTAAAAGCAGCACATTGACGCTGCTATCTTCGGTCAGTCTTGTTGCCAAAACGTTCCCTGCGGATCCGGCTCCGATAATGATGTAATCAAATTCCATTAGTCGTTCCTCAGGTTAAAAGCCAAAATTAAAATACGGACTGAAAACGGGTCATTTCGAGCTGCACAGATTTCACCTGTGTGTAGTTTTGCAGCGTCATCAGGCCATTTTCACGGCCCACACCCGAATGTTTGTAACCGCCCACCGGCATTGCGGCGTCAGATTCGCCCCAGGTATTGATCCAGCAAATGCCCGCTTCAATCTGGTGAATTACGCGGTGCGCGCGGTTAAGATCCTGGGTTACCACACCGGCCGCCAGGCCAAATTCGGTAGCGTTGGCGCGGCGAACCACTTCTTCTTCGCTTTCATAAGTCAGAATCGACATCACTGGCCCGAAGATCTCTTCACGCACAATGGTCATCTCATCGCGGCAGTCGGTGAACACGGTCGGTTCCACCCATGCGCCGTTATCGAAAGCCGCACCGCTCAGACGTTTACCTCCGCACAGCAGGCGCGCACCTTCGCTGATGCCGGATTCAATAAAGCGCATCACGTTGTCGCGATGCGCGAAGCTCACCAGCGGACCGAAGTTGGTATCTGGATGGTTGAGATCGCCGGCCTTAATACGCGCCACGCGCTCAGCGATTTTGGCTTCAAACGCCGCTTGCAAATCAGCTGGGATAAACACGCGCGTGCCGTTGGTGCAAACCTGGCCCGAGCTGTAGAAGTTCGCCATCATCGCGATATCCGCGGCGAGGCCGAGATCGGCGTCGTCAAAGATGATCAACGGGGATTTGCCGCCCAGTTCCATGGTGACATCTTTCAGCGTCGAACCGGCGGCATTGGCCATCACTTTCTTACCGCTGGCAACGCCGCCGGTGAAGGAGACTTTATCGATGCCCGGATGATCGGTAAGCAGCTGGCCAGTGACCGCGCCGCGACCGTTTAACACGTTGAACACGCCGTTCGGCACGCCCGCTTCAGTATAGATTTCCGCCAGTTTCAGCGCGGTCAGCGGCGTGACTTCGCTGGGTTTGAAGATCATTGCGTTACCGGCGGCCAATGCTGGCGCGGATTTCCACAGCGCGATCTGAATCGGATAGTTCCACGCACCGATCCCGGCTACCACGCCCAGCGGTTCGCGGCGGGTGTAAACGAACGAGGTATCACGCAGCGGAATTTGCTGGCCTTCCAGAGAAGGAATCAAGCCCGCGTAGTACTCGAGCACGTCGGCACCGGTGACGATGTCCACGTATTGGGTTTCGCTCAGCGGTTTGCCGGTGTCGAGGGTTTCCAGCGCGGCCAGTTCGTCATTGCGCTCACGCAGAATATCGACCGCACGACGCAGAATGCGTGAACGTTCCATCGCGGTCATCGCCGCCCAGATTTTCTGGCCTTTTTTCGCGGCGGCAACAGCGCGATCAACGTCTGCGCGTTCCGCTTCATGCACGTCGGCCAGCACTTCGCCGTTCGCCGGGTTGATGGTCTGGAATGTGTTACCTGCCGCAGCGGGAACCAACGCGCCATCAATATAAAGGTGTTGCTCGGTGAATCGGGACATGATTTCTCCTTCCTCAGTGATTCTGGTCAGCCAATTGCTGACGAATGAATTGGGTGGTGAGCTGTCTGGCGATAGCCAAATCGAACGGTTTGCCGCTGAGTGCTGCGCGAAGCCACAGGCCATCAATCAATGAAGCGAGGCCATGTGCCGCCAGACGCGCCTTTTCACGCGGGATAACGCGACGAAACTCGGCTGCCAATGTGGAAAACAGGCGCCGGCTGCTCACGCGTTCTAAGCGGCCCAACTGTGGCTGATGCATGCTGCTGGCCCAAAAATCCAGCCAGGCTTTCATTGCGGCGCTGTGCACCTGAGAATCATCAAAGTTGCCTTCCACAATCGCCAGCAGGCGCGCTTCCGTTGTGGCGTCTGCCAGCGGTTTTAACCTTGCTGCTACCGCATCACGTAGCTGACGTGTTACGTCACGCATCGTGGCTTCCAGCAGACCGTTCTTGTCTTTGAAGTAGTGGCTAATGATGCCTGTCGATACGCCAGCACGTCGCGCAATCTGCGCAATGGTGGCATCGTTGATCCCGACTTCGTTGATGGTGCTCAGGGTCGCATCAATCAGTTGCCGACGACGTATCGGCTGCATTCCCACCTTTGGCATAACACTCCAGCTCCACTTCAATCTTAGAACACTATTAAAACTTTTTTTGATTGCACGTTCAATATAAAAAAGAAATTTGTTAGGATGCTGTGCTTGGATTGTTACAAAAACGAAGCGGCGAAGCGAAGGGACTTAGCGGATGCGTATGCACGCGCATCCCACGAAAACCGCATTTTGCCTCGTCGGGATGCCGTTAATGGCGATCTCCGCGAGCTTCTTTGGCACGTACTACAGGAAATTAACCAGAGGTAATCGATGATTAATCCACCTGCCAGTGAAAAAGACAGAATCAATCCTGTGGTGTTTTACACCTCCGCCGGACTGATTCTGACATTTTCACTTGTCACGATTTTTTACAGCGAACTCGCTGCCAGCTGGCTTTTGACCGCCGTTAACTGGGTCACCTCCACGTTTGGCTGGTACTACATGCTCGCTGCCACGCTGTACATCGTGTTCGTCATCTATATGGCGTGTTCGCGCTACGGCGCCATCAAGCTGGGGCCGGAGCAATCCAAACCCGAGTTCAGCTTGCTGAGCTGGTCGGCGATGCTGTTTGCCGCCGGCATCGGTATTGACCTGATGTTCTTCTCGGTTGCCGAGCCGGTAACCCAATATATGCAGCCGCCAGAAGGTGCAGGGCAGACCATGGAAGCCGCGCGTCAGGCGATGGTATGGACGCTATTCCACTACGGCGTCACCGGCTGGTCGATGTACGCATTAATGGGCATAGCGCTCGGCTACTTCAGCTATCGCTACAATCTGCCGCTCACCATCCGTTCGGCGCTCTATCCGATTTTCGGCAAACGCATTAATGGCCCGATTGGTCACACGGTGGATATCGCCGCGGTGATCGGCACCATCTTTGGTATCGCCACCACGTTGGGGATTGGTGTGGTGCAGCTAAACTACGGCCTCAACGTGCTGTTCGATGTGCCGGAAGGTTTCACGGCGCAGGCCGCGCTAATTGTGCTGTCGGTGATCATCGCCACCATCTCAGTAACATCCGGCGTGGATAAAGGCATCCGTATTCTTTCTGAGCTGAACGTCGCGCTGGCGCTGGGCTTAATTCTGTTCGTGCTGTTTATGGGCAAAACCGATTTCCTGCTCAACGCACTGGTGCTGAACGTTGGTGATTACGTCAATCGCTTTATGGGCATGACGTTGAATACTTTTGCCTTCGATCAGCCACGCGAGTGGATGAATAGCTGGACGCTGTTCTTCTGGGCGTGGTGGGTTGCCTGGTCGCCGTTTGTCGGTCTGTTCCTTGCACGTATCTCTCGCGGTCGTACCATTCGTGAGTTCGTGTTGGGTACGCTGATTATCCCGTTCACCTTTACGCTGCTGTGGCTGTCGGTGTTTGGTAACGCGGCGCTGTATGAAATCATTCACGGCGATGCCGGCTTTGCGCAGGAAGTGATGGCGCATGCCGAACGCGGCTTCTATAGCCTGCTGGCGCAGTATCCGGCGTTTAAATTCAGTGCTTCGGTGGCCACCATCACCGGCATGCTGTTCTACGTGACGTCGGCGGATTCCGGTTCGCTGGTGCTGGGTAACTTCACCTCGAAGCTGAAAGACATCAACAGCGATGCACCGAACTGGCTGCGTATCTTCTGGTCGATTGCGATTGGTGTGCTGACGATGGGCATGCTAATGACCAACGGGATTTCTGCCTTGCAGAACGCCACGGTGATCATGGGCTTACCGTTTAGCTTTGTAATCTTCTTTGTGATGGCCGGGCTGTATAAATCGCTGAAGGTGGAAGATCACCGCCGCGCCAGCGCCAGCCGCGACACTGCGCCGTACATTTCAGCCAGTAACGATCGCCTGAGCTGGAAGAAGCGCCTGTCGCGTCTGATGAACTATCCGGGCACGCGCTATACGCAGAAGATGATGGAAGAGGTGCTGTTCCCGGCGATGCAGGATGTGGCGAAAGAGCTGGAGCTGCGCGGTGGACGTGTATCACTGGAGCGTGCCGAGCCAGAAGAAGGGCAGCCGCTGGGCCACCTTGATCTGCGCGTGTTGCTGGGCGAGGAGCAGGATTTCGTTTATCAAATCTGGCCACAGCAGTATTCGGTACCGGGCTTTACCTATCGCGCACGTAGCGGTAAATCGACCTATTACCGTCTGGAAACCTTCTTGCTGGAAGGCAGCCAAGGCAATGATTTGATGGACTACAACAAAGAGCAGGTGATCATCGATATTCTCGATCAGTACGAACGTCACCTGAACTTTATCCACCTGCATCGTGAAGCGCCGGGCAGCAATATGACTTTTCCGGACGTGTGATGTCAGCCAGGTGCGCCGCGATGCGCACCTGGCACTTTCTCCGATCGCAGCTACACTTTCACGCTGATTAAACGGGGGATGAAATGAAATTAGGCTTTGCTTGTAAGTATCTGGATCAACAGGCTAAACAGCCGTATCCCTTCAAAAGCACCACCCGCACGCGCTTTCTTAGTCTCAATGATGAATCACGCATCACGCTGCTAAACCAACTGGCGCAAAACAATCTGCAAAATCTCACTCTCACGCTTGAAAAGCTGGCCACGCAGCCCGACGCGCTGCGCATGATGCGCATCGGCAGCGATCTATTGCCGCTTTACACGGTGCCACAAGCGACTCAGCTGTACGGTGAATTATTGCCCGATCTTACGCCGTTACTACGCCGCTGCGGCGAGCTGGCGCGCGCTAATAATATTCGGCTTTCATTCCACCCCGGCCAATATACGGTGCTGGCCTCCGATAATGACGGCGTGGTCGATCGCGCGATTGAGGATGTGGAGTATCACGCTACCTGTGCGGTATTAATGGGTTATGGCCGACAGTTTCAGGATTTCAAAATCAACATCCATATGAACGGCAAAAAAGGCTTTGAGGGATTCCGCGCCGCGTTTCTGCGGCTCACCCCTGAAGCGCGCAATATGCTGACGGTGGAGAATGATGAAATATCATGTTCGCTGGACGATGTGTTGCAGGCGCGTGAGTTGTGTCCGGTAGTGCTGGATATTCACCATCATTGGGTGAAAGAGAATCACTATATTCAGGCTGATGATGCGCGCATCGCGCTGATAAAAGCGTCGTGGCGCGGTGTGCGGCCAGTTTTGCACTATTCGATTGCGCAGGAAGGTTTAATTCCCGATCACGGTTTCCCGGATCAGCAGGATTTGGCGGTGTCGAAAACCAAACTTCGCGCCCATGCCGATTATTACTTCAATCAAAGCTTAAATGATTGGGCGCTGTCGTTTGATGCCTTCGATATTATGTGCGAAGTGAAAATGAAAAATTTAGCGCGCGACCGTTTGTACGATTATGCAGTCGAGCGTCAGATCATCACGGCGCCGTAATCACAATCGCCACGCGGCGGTTTTGCGCACGGCCCTGCGGGTTATTGTTGCTGGCAATCGGCGCGCTCATTCCTAAGCCGCGCGTAACGATATTTTCGCGCGGAATTGCTGCGCCTTGCGCCCATTGTGTCGCAACGGCGTTGGCTCTTTTCAACGACAGCTGCTGGTTGTAATCCGCTTTGCCATAGTTATCGGTATGACCATCAATACGCACATGCTTAATGCCGGTCGTCGCCAGATTTTTCGCCATTGTCTGAATGGTGTTTTTACTGGCGGGAGTGAGTTCAGATTCGTTAACGCCAAACAGAATTTTGTCCGACAAACCTAATCCCCAACCTTCGCTATTTTGGCTGAAACCGGCATTACGCATCGCCGCGATCTGTTCATCGCTGAAACGTCCCTTTGCCTGGCAACCGACCAGCGCCAGCACACACACCATCAGGAAAATTTTCATCTTCATCTCCGCACCTTACTCTTTCCCTTATTTTTGTACATGTTCATATCTGCGCGTTCCAAAATCGACTCAACCGTATCGCCGTGCTGCGACCAGGCGTAGCCAATGGTCACCGAGGTGGAAATCGGAGTGCCTTCAGCAATAACAATTTTCTGGCTGATGGCTTCATTAATATCCTGCATCAGCAACTGCAATTGCGCCTCGCTGGCGCGGCTGCTCACCAGCATGGCAAACTCATCGCCGCCTAAACGCGCGACTAAATCCTGTTTATACGCCAATGCGGAGAGGCGCGAACCAATCGCTTTCAGTACTTCATCACCGGCGGCATGGCCCCAGTTATCATTGATGCTTTTAAAGCGATCGCCATCGAGAAACAGCAAAACAAAGCGCTCTTTCGCCAGTTGCTGATCGAGCAGTTGGGTTAAACGCGCCACAAAGGCGGCGCGGTTGGCGAGGCCGGTCAGCGGGTCTTCCAGCGCTTTGGCGGCCAGCGTGTGATTATCGCGGATCAGAGAAGCCTGCAGCGTCTGCATCTCTGTCAGCAACGAGTTGAGGTCATTGGAAAACAGCTGAAACTCGCGCGTGGGGCTTTCCGGGATACGTAAGGAAAAATCACCGGAATGGATCACGTAGTGGATCGAGCTGGTGATATTACGCAGCGAGGCAAGTATGCCGCGATGGAGAAATTCACTCAGCAGGAAGGAGATGATTAACACGCACAGCATGCCGCTGGTCAGAATCATCAGCGAATAACGGATGAAATCGGCCGCACCGGTAACGGTGCCTTCCAGCGTCAGCGTACCGACATTGGCTTCCGAGTGGTTAATATTAACGCTGAGCGGTTTAAGATAAATCCACTCACGTAATAATCGCGGATACCAGCCGGTCTGTTCTTGTCGATCATGCCAGTCAACTAAAACAGTGTGATCGTCAGTCACCAGTTTGGCGGAATCGAACATGCCTTCATTGCCGAGGCGCGCGATTTTATTATGCGCGTCGTAGCTGTCTTCAAATACCGTGGCGGCCGTCAGCGTGGTGCTGAGCGTGGCGGCAATTAATTCCAGATTTCTTTTCTCGTAGCTTTTAATAAACAGCAGGGAAGTCGATGAGAGCAGCAGCCAGCACAGCAATAAAATCACCGCAGAGTTGATGGTGCTAATCTTGCGCAGCTTGTTACGAATCGATGATTTGTCATTTAGTGAATTTTCTATTTTCATCTTATTTGCTTCCATTGCGGGACAGCAACAGTACGTCCGGACTCACCTTGACGCCGCTCCTGGCAAGCGAATCAAGGTTGACTGAGAACAGCGTGTGGTCGGGTTTAAAAATCAGGCAGAAGGCGGCGCCAATGGTACATTCCGCATTGTTTTCAGCGAGGGTTAATACCGCCTTACCTTTGAGGTGATTAAAAAGTTCAACCTGTTGTTGCGGCGTCTGATCGCCAAAATAGACCGCATCGCAATGCTGCGTTGCCAGTTCACTTTCGCTGGAGAGATAAACCACGCTAAACGGAACGGCTGAAGGCACACTATTTTGTGGCAATGAGAGATGTTGCGCGGAGGAAAATACGCAGAGTTGCGGCGCGCCGGTTAAACCCGGCCAATGGGTAAAACTAATAATACCGCTGACAATGCGATTGGCTTTATCGTCTTTTATTTCAGCAATTGCTGAGCGAGAAATAAACAGCAGCAGAAATAGGGCAGTTACGACGATTTTGCAGATATGGAGCAGGGAGAGCAGGACGTCGGCTTCCCGATGAAGTTGATGTTTACGTAACATACTGCGTTCCCGAGAGTTCTTCGCATTATTCAGCGCGCAAATAGTAGCACCGCTACGGTTAAAAATGTACCTACAGTTCGTAGGGCCGATATTCATGGCGACTTTTCTCGCAAAATGCTCACCCGAGCATTCCACAAATTTCTGCGATATTTGTAGACGGCATTGCGCGAAATTATTTTATGGATAAACGACCAAAAAGGGCGCACTTCACCAAAGTGTGATCCAGCACACATTTATCGGCCTGATAACTGCTACGCGTTAAAACGGCTTAAATCGCTGATGCCGGATAAATTAGCGACAAAACCGCATCTTTAACGTGGATTTTCATTAGCCGTGCTTACGCATCTGCGCCACGTGCAAACCGCGCGATGAACATGGTTTTCGATTACGAAATAATTCGACATATTTATCGAGGTGAGGCTTTTTCACATTCTGGCAGGATACGCAACATTCAGTACATCCTGGTCACCGTGTCATGCAGTGGTTTTCAAAAAACGCCGTTTTTTTTGCTGTAAAAACCTGTCTGGCCGCCTTTCTGGCACTCTATTTCGCACTCGAACTGAATCTGGATAAACCGGCGTGGGCGGTGACCACGGTATTGCTCGCATCACAGCTCTATTCCGCCTCAACCATTTCCAAATCGGTGTTCCGTCTGCTGGGGACACTATTGGGCGGCGTATTCGTCTTCTTTATCTTTCCGCCGACCGTTCAGCATCCGCTGCTGTTCTGTTTCTGCATTTCGTTATGGGTCAGCGTTTGCCTCTATCTGTCACTGCACGACCGCACGCCGAAGAGTTACGTGTTTATGCTGGCCGGTTACAGCGCGGCGATCATGGGTTTTCCGGAAGTCACCACGCCGCTGTCGATCACCAGCACGGTGATTTCGCGTATAGAAGAGATCACGCTCGGCATCGTCTGCAGCAGCCTTGTGCATGCGCTGTTGTTTCCGGTATCGATGCGCAGTCTGCTGGAGCAGAGTGTCAGCCACTGGTATCTCAACGCGCGCAAACTGTGCAGCGATTTGCTTTCCGGCATTCCCAGCGACAGTTCGCCCGAGCGTGACGATATTCTGATCCGCATGGCAACGCATCCGCAGCAGGTGGAAGTGCTGATCACCCACTGCGTTTATGAAGGTGACGCCGCGCGGAGACTGATTCGCCTGGTTAGCGTGCAGTATCAACATCTCTCCTATTTGATCCCGACTCTCACGGCTATCGAGATGCGCCTGCAGCGGCTCTCGATACTGCAAATCGCCTTTCCGGAAAACGTGGCGCAAACCTTTCAGCTGTTTCTACAGTGGCTCAATGATGGTGAAGCGGTAGGGGAAACCAGCGGCATCCAGCAGACGTTAAGCACTTGTCAGGCTGAACTTAACCTCGCCTGGCAAAACGGCGAATTGCCTACTGAAAACTGGCTGCTTTTTACCGGATTAATGGAACGGCTGGCGGATTTTGTCCGTATTGCCGGGGCCTATCAAAGCGTTGGTGGATTGGTAAGCGACCTGTCGGGCGACACTACACTGGCGCGCGGCAAACGCACGCACCGCTTTTTTGATAAAGGGTTAATTCGGCTTTCGGCGTTAACCGCGTTCTGTGCCACCTTCGGTTCCTGCTTACTGTGGATGGGAACGGGCTGGCGTGATGGCGCATCGGCACCGGTGATGGCGGCGATTCTCTGCTCATTGCTCGCCAGCCAGGATACGCCGCTGACCTCGATGAAGCTGTTTGTACGTGGCGTAATCGTGGCGATCATTATCAGCGTAATTTATGTGGCGCTGCTGCTGCCGCAAGCCACCTCGTTTGAAGCGCTGATGATTTGTCTTGCACCCGGACTGATGATTCTGGCGCTGATGATCGCGCGGCCCTCGACCAACATGATAGGCCTGAGCGTAGCGATTCAGATCCCCGGCTTTATCGGCCTCGGCCACCATTTAAAACCTGATTTGGTGCTGCTAATCAATAACGCGATTGCCACCATGGCGGGCGTGATGTTTGCGGTAATCATCACCGCCATCATGCGTAACAAACGCCCATCATGGACCGCGCGCCGCGCCGTGCGACAAGGTCTGCGCGAGCTATTGCGCTTTATCAAAGAGACCGAACGAAACGGTTCGTCACTGCTGGGACGGCAACGTTTTATCAGCCTGATGCTGGATAAAGTGAATGTGGTGTTGCCGCGCTTAAGGCTCGATCCGCATCCCGATATGCGTTCAGCCGGCATGTTGCTCAAGGAAGTGTGGCTGGGCGTGAACAGTTTTGATTACTACGCGCGCCACAAAGAGTTGCTGCAGCAATATCATCTGGATAGTGGACAGATGTTTCATGAGCTGGCGCTGTTTCTCAAACGCCGCCTGAAGTCACTGCAAACCCCACCGCATGCGGGTTTGCAGGAGGAGCTGGATTTACTGTTGCTGAAGCTGGAACAACTGGCGAAGCACGACGAAAGGGTGCTGACGCCGCTGTTCCATCTGTTCAGTATCCGGCTCTATCTTTTCCCGCAACAAGCGTGGCCAATCATTAAGTAGGGTCGCCATCCATGGAGTAATGCTCGTCAGTTAAGACATGAAAACCCCTCATTACTGAGAGCACACATTGTAGCGGCGCAATTCATTGCGCGATAAATCGCGCCGCTACGGAAGGTGCGGTGATTTGAAACGGCGCTTAACTGATCGGCATTACGCCATTCATGGCGACCACTTATTTACAGCGCCTCCAGATTCCGCCCATTGCTGGCGATCACTTGCTTGTACCACCAGAATGATTTTTTTCGGATGCGTTCCATGCTGCCGTTGCCTTTGTCATCACGATCGACATAAACAAACCCATAACGCTTACTCATTTCGCCGGTCGAGGCCGCCACCAAATCGATGCAGCCCCACGTGGTATAACCGATCAGCGGAATACCATCGGCAATCGCTTCGCCCATCGCCTGAATATGCTCTTTCAGATAGCTGATGCGATAATCGTCGTTAATCTCGCCGTCGGCATTGATTTCATCGTGCGCGCCGAGGCCGTTTTCCACCAGAAACAGCGGCTTCTGGTAGCGGTCATACATCATGTTCATGGTGATACGCAGACCGAGTGGATCGATGCCCCAGCCCCAATCGCTGCGTTTCACATGCGGATTGGTCAGCGATTTCACCACGTTGGCGGCGCTGCTGTTTTGCTCGTTCATCTCTGCCGAGGCGCAGCGTGAGGCGTAATAGCTGAAGGAGACGAAATCAACGGTGTGACGCAGCGTAGCGGCATCTTCCGCTTCCATCGCAATCTCCACGCCTTTCTCGCGGAATACCCGCGCGGCATACGAAGGATAAGCGCCGCGCGCCTGCACATCGATAAAGAACAGGTTTTCGCGATCCTTCTCCAGCGCGGCCCATACATCCTCAGGCTTACATGACCACGGATAGAAGTTGCCACCCGCCAGCATGCAGCCGACCTGGTTTTCCGGGTTAATTTCATGGGCGATTTTGGTCACCAGCGCGCTTGCCACCAGCTCGTGATGCGCCGCCTGATACTTCACCTGCTCCGGGTTTTCGCCAGGTTCAAACACCAAACCTGCGCCGGAAAACGGGCTGTGCAGCAGGATATTGATCTCGTTAAAGGTCAGCCAATACTTCACCAGACCGTTAAATTCTTCAAAGCAGGTGCGCGCATAGCGGCTGAAAAATTCGATCATTTTGCGATTGCGCCACGAACCGTATTCGGTCACCAAATGCATCGGTACATCGAAGTGGCACAGCGTCACCAGCGGCGTGATGCCATATTTCTGGCACTCTTCAAACAGGCTGCGATAGAACGCGATGCCTTCCGCGTTAGGCGTCAATTCATCGCCTTGCGGATAAATACGGCTCCAGGCAATCGAGGTACGAAACACGGTAAAACCCATTTCTGCCATCAGCGCGATATCGTCTTTATAGCGACGGTAAAAATCGATGGCGTCATGGCTTGGGTAATACTCATCGCTGCGCAGTTCGAAGCGCTTTTCCTGGCCCAACTTTACCGGCATGCGATGCGCGCCGTGGGGGATCATATCCACCGTGGTTAAACCTTTACCACCCGCCAGATAGCTCCCCTCTGACTGATTAGCGGCTAACGCGCCGCCCCACAAAAATCCCTCTGGAAATGTCACTTCAGACATAAAAACCTCTTTTACACCTTGGATAAATTAACGTTGGCGGGGTTGGCATCATCCGTCACCGGCTTTGGCTGTGCGGGCTCGGTGACCGGGATATCTTCAAAGCCGAGAATCAACGTCAGAATGAAGGAGAGCACCACCGACAGCACCATCACGCCAGCGACCCACACGATGCTCATCGGATTGGTGGGATCGAAAAACTGTACGCTGGTGAACAAGCCTGGTGAGGCCATTGAATGGCTGGCAAGCCCACCAATCCCGGCCACTGCGCCGCAGATAAAGCCGCTGATCAGGCTGGCGATCAGCGGACGTTTCAACCTGACCGCCACGCCATACAGCGCCGGTTCAGAAATGCCCGCGACAATCGCCGATGCCGCCGCTGCAAACGCGGTTTGACGCAGTTCAGGGTTCTTGGTTTTGAATGCCACCGCCAGCGAAGAACCGCCCAGCGACAGGTTGGCCCCGATCTCCGACGGCATCACCATGCCTTCTTTGCCGGTTTCGGCGATGGTTTGAATGATGGTGGGGGTAAACACCCGATGCATCCCGGTCATCACCAGCAGCGGCCACAGCGCGCCCATAATCGCCACCGATAACCAGCCAAGATAGCCGTGAATGGTGTAGACCAGCGCGGAAATGCCGCTACCAATCCAGATGCCGAGCGGTCCAATCAGCACAATGGCAATCGGCGCGGCCACCAGCACAATCAGCATCGGCTTGAGGAAGTTCTTGGTAACCGCAGGCGTGATGCGATCAACCCAGTATTCGATATGCGACAGAATCCACGTCATCACTAACGCCGGAATAACCGTGTAGGTGTACTTCACCGCCGTCACCGGAATGTAAGCAAATTCCACCGCCTGGCCTTGTGCGGCTTTCGCCATTAAATCGACAAAGTTGGGATGCACCAGCACACCCGCGATGGCAATCGCCAGCGACATGTTGGTTTTGAATTTCAGCGCGGCGGAGGCGGCCACCATAATCGGCAGGAAGAAGAACGCGCCGTCACCTATCACGTTGAGGATGATCAGTGTGGAAGAGCCTTTCTCCAGCACGCCGCTCATCTCCAGTACCATCGCCAACAGCTTTACCATCGAGCCACCAATAATCGCCGGGATCAACGGTGACATGGTGCCCACCAGCGCATCAAGAATACCGGCACCGATGCTGCGCAAGGTGATTTTGCGTTTCACTGGCGCGGCGCCTTCGCTGTTCGGCGTGCCGAGCTTTAATACTTCCTGATAGGCGAGGTTCACGTTGTTACCAATGATCACCTGACACTGCGTGTCGGTGTGCACCACGCCCATCACGCCGGGAATGGCTTTCAGTGTGGCGTTATCAATGCTGGCGCTGTCTTTCACCACGAAACGCAGGCGCGTCATGCAGTGCGTCACCGCTTCAATATTGTTCAGGCCGCCGAGCGCAGACACGATGGCGCGCGAGACATCCGCATAATTTTTAGCCATGGATTTTTAATCTCTGATTATTTGGTAGGGGTACAACGGTTTCTGCGTGATTTTTAATCATGAGAAACCGGTTTCATAAAATCATGAAGATGCAATCCAATCCAGGCAAGAACTTTAAAATTTGATAGTGGAAAGTGTGAAGTTGATCGCTTTGACTAACTGGACGGCTATGCGGTAATGGCAGAAAAATTGCCGCCTGTTTCGAGGCTTAGGTACACTGCTGCAATGAGTATGGAAAAAGAGTGAATCATGGTGACGATAATCGAGGTGGCAAAAGTAGCAGGCGTATCCAAAGCGACTGTATCGCGTGTGCTGTCTGGCAACGGCTATGTCAGCCAGGAAAAACGCGAGAAGGTGTATCAGGCGATTGCCGCTACTGATTTCCGTCCTAACTTGCTGGCGCGCAATCTGGCGACCAAATCCAGCCAGACGATTGGGCTAGTGATCACCAATACCCTTTACACCGGCAGCTACTTCAGCGAGTTGATGCAGCACTCTGCGCGCCTGATGGAACAGCAGGGACGTCAGTTGTTGCTGGTGGATGGTAAACACAGCGCCGAAGAGGAGCGTGCGGCCATTCAGTTCCTGCTCGATTTGCGCTGCGATGGCGTGATCATCTATCCGCGTTTTCTCACCACCGATGAAATGGACAGCATCATTGCGCAGCATAAACACCCGATATTGGTGATCAACCGCCGTCTGCGTCAGCACGACAGTTACTGCATTTACTCGGATCAACAGCGCAGCAGCAGCGCAGCGGTGGAGCAGCTGATTGCGCTGGGCCATCGCGACATCGCCTTTATCACCGGTTCACTGGATTCGCCGACCGGCCGCGAACGTCTGGCGGGTTACCACGCGGCGCTGACCAAACATGGCATTGCCGTTGAAGATGCGCTGGTGGTCGAAGGAAAATGGCAGGCGCAAAACGGCATGACAGCGGTGCAACAGTTACTGAAGCAGGGCAGAAATTTCACGGCGCTGGTGGCCAGTAACGATGATATGGCGGTGGGCGCGCTCAAAGCGCTGGCGGCCGCGCAGATTGCGGTGCCTGCACAAGTGGCAGTGATCGGTTTCGATGACATCCCGCTAGCGCCGTTTACCATTCCGGCGTTATCCAGCGTGAAAATGCCGGTAACCGAGATGATTCAGGAAACCATTGAACGCCTGATTTCCATGCTGGATGGCGGCGAAATGCGCAACGACAAAACCTTTGCCGGGGAATTAATTATGCGTGAATCAGTTGGGCCGGGACCGCATCACCCTCAGTGATGAAAAACTGGGGTTTCTGATTCCACTCATTTAGTCACTGATGTTATGTGGAAATTTATTTCTCTATCAACAGGCTGAGGGGAAAACGGGTTCCCCCCGCACCGCAATCCGGTGCGGGCGCGTAATTTTGCCCTGTTTAAACTCTTCTTCAATATCGATACCTAAAGCTTCACGCATATAAGCGTGGCGCGTCCACTCCATATAAAACGGATAATAAAGGCCATCGACCACGCCCTGAAAATCGATATGCTTTTCATCCACCTCATACTGCTTTGCAAACATTTTTATATCCTTATCTGAGAGTTAGGGGAATAAGCAGGGTGGTAAACCTCAGAACGCACGTCCGGTAAACGCCGGTTAGTCGGCAGGTGATGATGTTCACAATTTAATGCTAAAAATCATCACCGTTAGCTCCTTCGGATTTTTCAAAGCAACACCTCGGTTAATGCTGTTTTCGCTGCCAGGCGTAGGAGGGTATACCTTGCGAAACCCTTTTTTCGCAGAGCAGGCCAGCATGACCACACATACTCGCATCCGTAAATTCAACACCAAAGAAACCTATCCCAATCAGGCACTGGATAACGATCTCTGTCAGGCGGTGCGCGCAGGCAATACCGTGTATGTCCGTGGGCAGATTGGCACCGACTTTGCGGGCAACCTGGTAGGATTAGGCGATCCCGCCGCTCAAGCCGAACAGGCGATGAAAAACGTTAAACAGCTACTGGAAGAAGCGGGCAGCGATTTATCGCATATCGTTAAAACCACCACTTACATCATTGATCCCCGCTATCGCGAGCCGGTGTATCAGGTGGTCGGCAAATGGCTGAAAGGTGTGTTCCCGATCTCCACCGGTTTGGTGATTTCCGGTTTAGGTCAGCCGCAATGGTTGATGGAAATCGATGTGATCGCGGTTATTCCTGACGACTGGCAAGCGGAATAAGAGGCGCGAGACGATGACGTTATCCATTGTGGGACGCTGCGACGCAACCGGTCAAATCGGCATTGCCATTAGCTCATCCAGCATTGCGGTAGGCGCACGTTGCCCATGGCTTCGCGCGGCAGTGGGCGCAGTATCAACCCAGAACATTACCTTACCCGCGCTAGGCCCGCGCATTCTTGATCGCCTGCAACAAGGCGACAGCGCAGAAGCCGCGCTCAAAGCCGGACTCGCCAGCGACGACTATTCCTTTTATCGCCAGGTGACGGTGTTAGCCGCCGATGGCCAAACGGCCTGCTTTAGCGGTGACAAAACGCTGGGCATTCATAACGCGCAAACCGGTCATCACTGTGTTGCGGCGGGCAATCTGCTGGCTAATCCTGAGGTAATTCCGGCGATGGTAAGCGCCTTCGAACAGCATTCAGGTCATTTAGCCGAGCGCTTAATGGCGGCGATGCAAGCGGGCATGCAGGCGGGCGGGGAAGCGGGGCCGGTGCACTCTTCTGCCTTGTCGATCGTTGATGATCAGGTATGGCCGATTGTCGATCTGCGTGTTGACTGGACGGATGGCGATCCAATTAGCGAACTCGACCAGCTGTGGCTGGCTTATCAACCGCAAATGAACGATTACGTGACGCGCGCCATTGATCCAACGCAGGCACCCCGTTATGGCGTGCCGGGCGACGAGTAGGAATTTCCATGTTTACCAGCCGACAACTGCTTGAAAAGCTGGTGGCGTTTGACACCACCAGCCGTGAATCCAACCTGGCATTGATCGATTTCGTCTGGCGTTACCTGAATGATTTGGGTGTTAGCGGTGAGCTAATTCACAACGCGGAACGCAGTAAAGCCAATTTGTATGCACGTCTTGGACCCGCTGGCGATGGCGGCGTGATGCTCTCCGGCCACAGCGATGTGGTGCCGGTGGAGGGACAAAACTGGAGCGTGCCACCGTTCGCGCTCACCGAACGTGACGGCAAGTTATACGGGCGCGGCACCGCTGATATGAAAGGTTACATCGCCTGCATGCTGGCGGCAGTGCCCCATTTTCTGGCACAGCCGCTAAAGCAGCCGCTGCATCTGGCAATCTCCTATGACGAAGAGGTCGGCTGCCTGGGCGTGCGCACCTTGCTGGAAGCGCTGTCGCAGCGCCCGGAAAAGCCGTCAATCTGCCTGATTGGTGAACCCACCGAATTGCAACCGGTGCTCGGTCATAAGGGAAAACTGGGTGTGCGCTGCGAAGTGAAGGGCGCGGCTTGCCATTCTGCCTATGCGCCGCAGGGGGTCAATGCCATCGAATATGCTGCGCAGCTAGTTCACCAATTAACGGCGATCGGCGAGCGCCTGGCGCAGACTGAACAACATGACACACGTTTCGATCCCCCTTTTACGACGGTGCAAACCGGCATTATTCGTGGCGGCACCGTATTGAACATCGTGCCCGCTGAATGCGTCTTTGATTTTGAAGTGCGCACCTTGCCCCAGCATGACGCGCAAGCCGTTGCCGCTGAGATCGAGACCTTCGCGCAATCAGAGCTGGTGCCGCGTATGCAGGCAGTCGCAGTGGATAGCGCGATCCGTTTTTATCCTATCAGTGGCTACCCCGGGTTATTAACCGATGCGCAAAGTGACGCTGCGCGATTGATCGCCTATCTCACTCAATCCAGCAACTTCAGCACGGTAGCCTTTGGCACCGAAGGCGGCTTGTTCCACCAGGCCGGTATTCCCAGTGTCATTTGTGGGCCTGGCAGCATGGCGCAAGGTCATAAACCCGACGAATTCATCAGCATCGCTCAGTTGGATGCCTGTGACGCCATGTTGCAGCGCTTAGCCGCATGGATGAGTCAATAATTACTGTGACAACGTCACACCAATTGCTTTGGAGAGTTCATGGTTAGTGCAGAAATCACCCGATTCCCACAGCCCGATATGCCGCACCCCGCAGTGAAAAGCAGCAACATCGCCGTACAGTTGGATGGCGTGCTGAAGAAGTTTGGCGACGCTATCGCACTGCACAAAATTTCCCTGACTATTGAGGAAGGGGAATTTATTACCCTGCTCGGCCCCTCGGGCTGCGGCAAAACCACGTTGCTCAATTTGATGGCCGGTTTTGCTGAAGCTGATGGCGGCGAGATTTTTATTGATGGCGAATTGGTCACGGAAATCCCCCCTTACCAGCGTGAAATCGGCATCGTGTTCCAGAACTACGCGCTGTTTCCGCATATGACGGTGGAAAAAAATGTGGGTTATGGTCTGCGTATGCGCGGGGTGCCAAAGGCCGAAATCGCGGAGCGCGTTGAGCAAGCATTAGCGTTGGTCAAACTGGCGGGTTACGGCCATCGCAAACCGCGTGAACTCTCCGGCGGACAACAGCAGCGTGTGGCACTGGCGCGTGCGCTGGTGATCCGTCCAAAAGTCTTGTTGCTGGATGAACCATTTTCCGCGCTGGACAAGAATCTGCGTTTATCGATGCAGGTCGAACTGAAAGCCATCCAGCGCAAGTTAGGCGTCACCACGGTGTTTGTCACCCACGATCAGGGCGAAGCGCTTAGCATGAGCGATCGTGTGGTGGTGATGTCAGCGGGGCATGTGCGCCAAATCGGTAAACCGGATGAAATCTATCGCCAGCCGCGCGATCCTTTTGTGGCGGGCTTTGTCGGTGACGTCAACATCTTGCCTGGACGTTATGCCGGGCGCGATCACGCTGCGGTGCTTGAGCTGGGCGGCAACGCGCTGCGTCTGCCGGCAGAGCGCGTGCAGGCGAGCGTTGGCGAGCGACTCGATGTGTATGTGCGTCCGGAAAACATTCAATTGGGGCCGCTCTCTTCGCACTGTTTCCTGAGCGCCACGGTGATCACCCATGTGTTTCAGGGCGATCACGTTGATGTGCATCTTGATGTGCCAGCGCTCGGCAGCGCCTCGCTGTTTGCGCGCCAGTCGGGTCTGGAATCCCTAACCCGCTGGCCAGTGGGTAGCGTAGTGGGCATCACCTTTGATGATGAAGGCGTGTGCGCCTTTACCGCCGCTAAGCAAGGATAAGATCCGATGTTGCCTGAAATGATGAACGCGGTAATTGCCCGCCAGCCGGGCGGCGCAGAGGTGTTAACGTTGGTAGAACGTACCGTGCCACAACCTGCGGCGGGTGAGGTATTGATTCGCGTCGCCAGCGCGGGTGTTAATCGTCCTGACATTATGCAGCGTAACGGCATGCCAATCCCACCGGGCAGCTCAGATGTGTTCGGTCTGGAAGTAGCAGGTAACGTGGTGGCGTTAGGTGCAGGGGCTAGTGGTTTCACCATCGGCGACGCGGTAATGGCGCTGCTGAACGGTGGCGGTTATGCCGACTATTGCGTGGCGCGCGCTGAGTTGTGTTTACCGGTGCCCGATAATCTGCCGTTGGCGCATGCAGCGGGCATCCCCGAAGCGGCATTTACTGTGTGGCACAACCTGTTTGAGCTGGGCCGCTTAGCCCCCGGTGAAACCGTGCTGATTCACGGTGCCGCCAGCGGTGTTGGCACCTTTGCCACCCAATGTGCGCACGCCTGTGGTGCACGTGTGGTGGCCACCGCAGGCGGTGCCAACAAAACTGCGGCGCTGCAACAGCTTGGCGTCTGGCGCGCCATTGATCGTCATAAAGAGGATTTTGTCGCGGTGATTGCAGCGGAAACCGCAGGGCAAGGCGTGGATGTGGTGCTGGATAACGTGGGTGGTGATTACGTGGCGCGTAATCTTAGTGTATTAGCGCAAGGCGGACGTCATGTGAGCTTGTCATTTATGCAGGGCGCGAAGATCGAACTCGATCTGCAATTGGTGATGCGTAAAGGATTGAGTTTGACCTCTTCCACGCTGCGCCCCAAAAGCGCTGCTGAAAAGGCGCGCCTGGCGACGTGCATCCGCAAACATCTGCTGCCGCTGATCGTAGCAGGCAAAATCGTCCCCACGCTGCATCAAATTTTGCCGCTGGCGCAGGCGGCGGATGCACATCGAATCCTTGAGGCCAACGCCAACATTGGCAAAGTGTTGCTGAGCGTGGATCAGCAGGGAGCGTTGGCATGATGCAACTGTTTTACGCCACCACCTCTGCCTATGTGCGCAAAGTGATGGTGACTGCGCATTGTCTAGGGCTCACGAATGAGATTGAGCTTCTGGATTCGGCGGCGCATCCGATTGAACGTGATGAGCGCATCGCCCTCGTTAATCCGTTAGCCAAAGTGCCCGCACTGCGAACCGAACAAGGGGCATGTCTGTACGACAGCCGCGTGATTTGCGAATACCTCAATGCCCGCGCGAAGGGCGACTTAATCCCGTCACAGGGTGATGCGCGCTGGTTGAGTTTGTCGCGCCAGGCGTTAGGCGACGGTTTGATCGATGCCGCCTTGCTGGCGCGTTACGAGTTCAGTGCCCGCCCATTGGAAAAGCAGTGGCAAGGCTGGGCCGATGCTCAGCTGAAAAAAGTCCATGCGGCGCTACGGGAAATTGAGTGTCAGGTTGCGGGTTTTAGTACGCAGCCTGATGACGTGGGTTTGATTGCCATCGGCTGCGCGCTCGGTTATCTCGATTTCCGCTTCGATGCTCTTAACTGGCGGGCAAACCATCCGCTGACTGCCGCGTGGTTCGTCCTGTTCGACACCCATCCCGCGATGGCCGCCACGCGCCCGCATTGATCGCCATTAATCGTCATTCGGTCACCCTTTCGGGCGACAACTGCACAGTGACTCAGGAGCTCAGATGACACAGCAGATTTTTTTCCTTAACGGCCCGAACGCTAATCTGTACGGCATGGACAAGAACGGCACTTACGGCAGCGAAAGCTTTGCCAGCATTGATGAACGCTGCCAGCGCCGGGCAGCATCACACAACATCGCACTGCAATTTCGCCAAAGCAATCACGAAGGCGTGCTGGTTGACTGGATTCAGGAAGCGCGTCAGCAGGCTGCCGGATTGATCATTAACGCCGCCGGTTTAACCTACAGTTCGGTGCCGATTCTCGATGCATTGCTAATGTTTGATGGCCCGATCATCGAAGCGCATATGAGTAACATTTGGAAACGCGAGCCGTTCCGCCATCATTCACTGGTATCAAAAGCCGCCACTGGCGTGATTGCAGGCTTGGGCGTGATTGGTTACGAACTGGCAATAGATGCGGTAGTTGAGTTGATCAAGGCGAATGCGGCATGAGTATTTTAGTCTTTTACAGCGAGTTCGACAGTTTTGAACAGTGGTCAGCGTTGCTCGCACCGCATCTGCCGGGCGTAACGCTTTGTCGGGCGGAAGAGGTGCAAAACGATGATGAGGTGCATTTCGCGCTGGTGTGGAAGCCGCCGCACGGTTTTTTCGCCCCTTATCGCAAGCTGAAACTGCTTATAAATCTGGGCGCGGGCGTTGATTCGCTGGTCGGGCGCGATGATTTACCGGATATTCCCATTGTTCGTTTGTCTGATCCGCATATGGCGCGGATGATGGCCAGCTTCGTGCTGTTTGCCGTGCTGCGTTATGTGCGTGACATTCCGGCTTTTGAGCGGGCACAACGTGAACGACGCTGGCATTACCTGCATCCGCGTTCGCCGGAGACCGTGCGCGTTGGCGTGCTGGGATTGGGTGAATTGGGCGCGCACGCCGCGCTGGAGCTGGCGCGACAAGGATTGGATGTGCGCGGCTGGTCACGATCGCAGAAAACCATTGATGGCATTACCTGTAGCAGCGGAATAGACGCGTTGGATGCTTTCCTCGCCGGCAGCGATATTTTGGTAGTGATGCTGCCGCTCACGCCGCAAACCCAGGGCTTACTGAGTGCTGAACGACTGGCACGGTTACCGCACGGCTGCGCGTTTATCAATGTGTCGCGCGGAGCGATTGTTGATCAGGCGGCGTTAACGCAGGCGTTGCAGCGTGGACAGATCGCCGAGGCGACGCTGGATGTGTTTGACCGCGAACCGTTGCCGCCCGAAGATGCGCTGTGGGGTATGGATAATGTATTGATCACGCCGCATCTGGCTTCGGTTGCCATTCCGGCCAGCGCGGCATCGCAGGTCGCCGCGAATATCCAGCGCGCCGCACGCGGCGAAGCGGTATTGCATCAGGTCTTCCCGCAGCAGGGGTATTAACCGTTGGTCGCCATTCATGGCGACCAGGGATCTCACGCTACTCGCACCACTTGCGGATCGAAATAACTCGGAGCCGCCATGCCGGGAATGTATTGGTCGGAAATAAACATGCGGCAACGCTCGGCAAAAGCGCTTACCACCCTGGATTGCTGTACCTGCGCCATGGTGGCATAACCCAACTGCATCGCCTTGTTAACCCCCGCCAACCGCACGCGAATCAAGCGTTTACCATCCTGCGACAAATGCGCTTTAGGTCGTACGTTAGCGATACCAAAGCCGACACCGTTGGCCACCATCGCGCGCACCGTTTCCATACTACTGGATCGCATCACCACATTCGGCGTCACCCCGGCTTCGCTGAACAAGCCAAGAAAATATTCACGACTCCACGGCATATCCAGCAGCACCATCGGCGCTGCAGCCAGATCCTGCATCGAAACCGCGGATTGTGTGGCGAACGGATGATGCTCACCCACCATCACGTAGGGCGGCAGTTGCGCCAGCGACTGGAAAGTCACATCGCTGGCGGGCACCAAATCATAGGTGAGGGCGATATCGATATCCGCTGAGCGCAGCTGTTTTAGCAGCAACTCATGATTACCTTCCACCAGCGAGATACGCACGCCGGGAAAGGCGCGGCCGAAGCCAAACACCAATTCCGGCGTCAACATTGGCGCTAACGTATCGAGGCAACCAACACGCAGCGGGCCGCGTACGTTGTTCATTGATTCCGATGCAATGGTGTAAAGGTTCGACATCTGTTCGAGGATCAGTTTGGCCTCTTTTAATACCTGGTGGCCGATTGCGGTGAGTGAAACGCCCTGGGCATGGTGACGCACAAACAGCTGCACGCCAAGCTCAGACTCAATGTGGGTGATGGCGGCGGAAATTGACGGAGAGGAGACGTGAATACGCTCCGAGGCGCCAATAATGCTGCCCGCTTCACCGGAAGCGACAAAATATTCCAGCTGACGCTGGGTGATGCGACTGAGCATGCAGGTTCTCCTGAGATCGCTGACACGATCATGTCGCGTCAGTCATTCTAATATGGTCGATTCAACTCAAGCATTTCTCATGCCAAATTCCGACTCACAGCATAATCACCTGTCCTTGCGCCAGCGACCATTCGCGTCTGCCTCACTCCTGCTTCAGAAAATCCTTGTTAAGCAGGCCACTTTTTTAGCCTCAGAAATCCTGATGCAACAGCGAGGGAAATGCTGTTTTACCCAATCTCACCGCAACGGCATTATCGCTTCAACACCCGAGAGCCGCCTTCGCACTGTTTTAGAGCATTGCGACGCGATGGACCAGACGGTGGTGCAAAGCAGCGACAACAGCCATTTCATTCATTGGGGACAAGAATATGTTGCGTAAGATGGGTGCCTTAACGTTATTGACCACGTGTGTATTGAGCGCAGGGAATGCAGTGGCCGCAGATAAGCTGATTGTCAGCACCTGGGGTGGCAGCTTTAAGGATCTGATTGATCAAACTATCGCCAAAGAGTTCACCAAAGAAACTGGCGTAGAAGTGCAGTTCGTCACCGGCGGCACCATCGATCGTTTGAACAAAGCCAAGCTGGCGGGCGGTTCGCCGGAAACTGACGTCACCTTTACCACCGCGCATGTCGGTTATCTGTATGCCAATAGCGGCCTGTTTGAAAAGCTCGACATGAGCAAAATCCCTAACGCAGTGAATCTGGTACAGCAGGCCAAAGTCAGCCCGTATCACCTTGGCGTGTGGGGCTACGTTTACACCATCGGCTACCGTCCAGATTTAGTGCCGAAGGGCGAAGAATTTACCAGCTGGAACGATCTGTGGCGTCCTGAGCTGAAGAGCTCGATTGCGCTGCCAGATTGGGATCCGAGCCATATCATCGCGGTGTCCGCCAAACTTTCTGGCTCGGATGCAGCGCATTGGGAACAAGGCCAGTCCAGGCTGAAAGCGCTGATCCCGAACATCAAATCCTTCTATACCGATGATGCCAACAGCCAGCAGCTGATCTCCACGGGCGAAACGCCGGTACAGGTGATGCTGTCGATGAACGCCTACAGCATGATTGCAGAAGGCGTCAACATTAAGCTGGCAGTGCCAAAAGAGGGCGCGATTTTGGGCGTCGATACCGTCGGTATCAATAAAGGCAGCAAACATGCGGAACTGGCCTACAAGTTCATAAATATTGCGCTGAAACCGGAAATCCAGCAGGAAGTGGCGAAAATTTATCGCGGCAGCCCAACGGTGACCAATGCGCATATCGATCCAGAACTGGCGAAGCTGCCTGGCATGCTGACCACGCCTGAGCAGTGGAATGCCACCATCAACACCGATCCGCAACTGCGCGCGGAGAAAACCGCCGAGTGGCGTCAGTGGTTCTCTGAAAACATCATGTCACATTGACAAATAGCGGCGGCCGATTGGCCGCCCGATGAGTCGCAACACTTTATTCAGGCAGCAACGTCTATGACGAAAAAACCGACATTCTTACCCTGGTTCATTATCCCCGCCACGTTCACGGCGCTTGGGCTGGTGGTGGCCATGTTTGCCGTGATGCAGTTTAGCGTGCGGGCCTATATTCCAGGATCGCTTGATGTAGGCGGATTCACGCTGGCGAACTTTAACGGTCTATTCAAGAAAATCTATGCCGATGCGTTTATCAACACGGTGATGCTCAGTGCGAAAACGGCGATTTTTGGGCTGCTGATGAGTTATCCGCTGGCGTATGCGCTGGTGAGAACGCGCACTACCTGGATCAAATCCACCATCTTGATTATCGCCATTACGCCGCTGTTTCTCGGCGAAGTGGTACGGACATATTCGTGGATCATCGTGCTGGGTAATAGCGGCTTCCTCAATAGCTTGCTGCTGGCGATGGGTCTGATAAACAAGCCGATCCAGTTTATGTTTACCCAAACCGGCGTGGTAGTCGCGCTGGTGCACGTGACCATGCCAATCATGGTGATGATGCTGGCGACTGCGCTGTCGCACATCAATCCTGATTATGAGAAAGCCGCCACCAGTCTGGGGGCAGGGCCGATTCGCACCTTGATGACGGTGACCATTCCGTTGTCGATTCCCGGTATCGTTTCCAGCCTGACCACCGCGTTTGCCTGGACGTTCAGCGCCTTCGCTACGCCGCAGCTCATTGGTGGTGGACGCGTCAGCACCGTGGCTACCATGGTGTATCAACTGGGCTTCTCTTCAATGAATTTTCCGTTTGCCGCTGCGCTCAGCATTGCCGGTTTGATTTTGACCATTCTGCTGCTGATGGCGCTGAAACGTATGAGCCGCTTCCTCCATGCGATGGGAGACCACTGATATGACCCGATCCCTCAATGATAAATTGATTACCCTGGCGGGACGCTCGCTGGTGATTGCGATTTTGTTGTTCGTGTTGCTGCCAACCATTGTGGTGTTGATCTCTTCCTTCAGCAGCACCTCGGTGCTGTTCTTCCCACCGAAAGGCTGGTCGCTGCGTTGGTTTGAGCGTGCAGTGAACTACGATGACTTCCGCCACGGCTTTTATTCGGGATTGATTGTGACGGCGTGGGCCTCAACGCTGGCGGTAATTATTGGCGCCACGCTGGCGATTGCCATTGAACGTTACACTTTCCCCTGTAAACAGGTGCTGGAAGGCGTGCTGTTGTCACCGCTTTTTATTCCGCACTTCACCATTGGCCTCGGCTTACTGATGCTGGTCTCGCAGTTGGGCATTGGACGCGGTTATTCACTGGTGATCTTCTGCCATGTCGTGCTGGTGCTGCCGTTTGTGCTGCGCAGCGTGTATGTGTCGCTGAAAAACCTTGAGCAACGTATTGAAATGGCGGCTGCAAGCCTCGGCGCTTCGCCGTTGCGCGTGGTATGGACCATAACCGTGCCGTTGATTTTGCCGGGCTTGTTTGGCGGTTGGTTATTTGCCGCAATTCTCTCCTTCAACGAATTTACCGCTTCGCTGTTTATCACCACGCAAGCGACGCAGACCTTACCAGTGGCAATGTACAACTATGTGCGTGAATTTGCCGACCCAACGCTGGCTGCACTGTCGGTTATTTATATTGCCGTAACTGCGACGATGTTAATTATCGCGAATAAGTTTTTAGGCTTGGGGAGAATATTGAACGTCGAAGCAGGGCATTAATGTATTCGCACGGAATGCTGTGCTTATTGAATAGCACAGCATTTATTAATCTGAATAGTAGTCATCCGGCACCTGATTACTCTTTTCCATGAAAAGATCGGGGTCGATCATCTTTAGGGATCTCACATGTCAGTAGAAAAAATTAATACCGTGGTGGTCGGAGCGGGTCAGGCAGGTATTGCGATGAGTGAACATCTGTCGTTAATGGGCGTGCCACATGTGGTGTTAGAGCGTAGCCGTATTGCTGAACGCTGGCGTTCAGAACGTTGGGATTCATTGGTGGCCAATGGCCCAGCCTGGCACGATCGTTTTCCTTCAATGAAATTCGATAATATTTCCCAGGAAGCGTTCCCACCGAAAGAGCGGATGGCGCAATATTTCGAAGACTACGTAAAAATGCTCGATGCGCCGGTGCGCACCGGCGTGGAAGTCCATTCGGTTGAGCGTCTACCAGAACGTAGCGGTTTTAAGATACTGACGTCGGCCGGTGAATTTGAAGCTGACAATGTGGTGGCGGCTACCGGTCCTTTCCAGAAACCCGCTTTCCCGCAGATCGTGCCGGAAAGCGCTGCGCTGCATCAAATCCATTCATCGGCGTATAAAAATCCGCAGCAGCTGCCGCAGGGCGGCGTGCTGGTGGTGGGCGCTGGTGCTTCAGGCTCACAAATTGCGGAAGAGTTGCGTAAATCTGGCCGTGAAGTGACACTCTCCATCGGCGAACATTACCGTCCGCCACGTTCCTATCGTGACCGCGATTATTGCTGGTGGCTGGGCGCGCTGGGCTTGTGGGATGAAGTCAAAATCAAGCCGAAGAAACAGCACGTTGCTTTTGCCGTGAGTGGTTATGAAGGTGGCAAAACGGTCGATTTTCGCCGACTGGCGCACATGGGCATTACGTTGGTGGGGATCACCAAAACCTGGGATAACGGCGTGCTGAGCTTTGCTGAGGGGATAATGGACAATATTGCGGAAGGCGACAAAGCGTATTTCGACGTACTGCGTGATGCCGATGCCTATATTGAACGTAATGGCCTGGATTTACCGCCCGAGCCGCAAGCATGGGAATTATTGCCAGATCCAGAATGTTTAATTAATCCATTATCAGAACTGGATCTACAGGCCGCAGGTATTACCAGCATTATCTGGGCCACCGGTTTTAAATTTGATTTTAGTTGGCTGAAAGTGGATGCCTTTGATGCTAATGGTGCGCCGTTCCATAAACGCGGTATTTCCGCCGAACGGGGTATTTACTTCCTTGGCTTGCCCAATCTGGTGAATCGCGCATCATCGTTTATTTATGGCGTATGGCACGATGCCAAATATATTGCCGACCATGTGGTTTTACAAAACGCCTACACCGATTATAAAAAGTCGTAAAAATCTCCGTGAGATCGCCGTTAATGGCGCCCCTAGAAAAGACAATAAAAAAGCCGGACAGTGTCCGGCTTGATTCACTTCTGGCGGGAATTACAGCGCCATATCCTGTTTGCCTGATTCAGTACGCGGCTTAGCCTGCGTTGGTGCAACCGTCTGATCACCCATGTTGATGACCGGCGGCTTGGTCAACAGCAGCGTCGCTGCGGTGTTGTCCCAAACTTGCTGCGTCAGCGCGGTGTTGCCGTTCAGCTTCTGACCGAAGCTTGGCACGATAGCGCGGATCTTCTGCTGCCACTCTGGCGAAGCGAACTGCTCTGGGAACAGCTTTTTCATCACGTCGAGGGTGATTGGTGCAGCAGTCGATGCGCCCGGTGACGCGCCCAACAGTGCCGCCAGGGTTTTCTGCTGATCGGTCACGATTTCGGTACCCAGTTTCAGCAAGCCACCTTTTTCGGCATCTTTCTTGATGATCTGCACACGTTGACCTGCCTGAATCAGTTTCCAGTCCTCTTTACGCGCGTTTGGATAGTACTCTTTCAGCGCAGCAAAACGGTCGTCGTCATTCAGCATCACCTGACCAATCAGGTATTTCACCAGGTCGAAGTTGTCGATGCCCACATGCGTCATCGGCATGATGTTGCTGGTGGTGGTCGCGCTCAGCAGATCGAACAGCGAACCGTTTTTCAGGTACTTGGTGGAGAAGGTGGCGAAAGGTCCAAACAGCACCACTTTCTTACCGTCGAGGGTACGTGAATCGATGTGTGGAACCGACATCGGTGGCGCACCTACGGAAGCCTGACCGTACACTTTTTCCAGGTGACGATTAGCGATCTCTGGGTTCTCGGTCATCAGGAACGAACCGCCGACCGGGAAGCCGCCGTAGTTATCTGCTTCCGGAATGCCGGTTTTCTGCAGCAGCTTAATCGCGCCGCCGCCAGCACCGATGAACACGTATTTCGCATCAACTGAACGCTTATCGCCGCTCTTCACATCTTTAATAGTGACGTGCCACGAGTTATCGCCGTTACGCTTGAAATCAGTGACTTCTGACGAGGTTTCCAGCTTGAAGTTCTGATCTTTCTTCAGGCTACCGATCAGCTGACGGGTGATTTCACCGTAGTTTACATCGGTGCCGACTGGCGTCCAGGTTGCCGCAACTTTCTGGTTCGGGTCACGACCTTCCATCACCAGCGGTGCCCATTGCTGGATCTGCTGATGATCGGTAGAGAATTTCATGCCCTGGAACAGGGTGGTTTTCTGTAGCGCATCGTAACGCTTCGTCAGGTACTCGACGTTTTTGTCGCCCCAGACGAAGCTCATGTGCGGCGTAGAGTTAATGAAGGAGTGCGGATCGTGCAACACACCGCGCTGCACCTGCGACGTCCAGAACTGGCGCGAAATCATGAAGGATTCGTTAATTTCCAGCGCTTTGCTAACGTCGATTGAACCGTCTGCACGCTCAGGCGTGTAGTTCAGCTCCATGTTAGCAGAGTGACCCGTACCGGCGTTGTTCCAGCCGTTGGACGATTCCAGCGCGACGCCGTCCAGCTTCTCAACCATCAGCTGTTTCCAGCCCGGTTGCAGCTCTTGCAGCCAGGTGCCGAGCGAGGCGCTCATGATGCCGCCGCCAATCAGCAGAACGTCAGTTTTTTCTGGTGCGTCTTCAGCGCGAACCGCTGATGAGACAAGCAGCGCTGCCAGCGATAGGGCAGACACGATCTTTTTGGTGTGAGTCATTCCAGTCCTACTTATTATGCAATGCAGGTGAACGTTAAAAATTCGGTTTGCACATTAAGAGATTGTTACGGAATGATTAACTTGTTTTTAGTTAATAAAGTATTGGTGTTAATTAATTAACTTACAAAAAAGAAAATAGCGTGAAATATAAGCAGAAGGGGGAATTAATCGGAGATAAACCGCTTAAGCTGCGCGGTTATTCTTTATATCGGTAGACGCGACTTAGGTCAAATAAAACTCCTGCTATTTTACGCACATTGCGTAGCGGCGCGATTCATCGCGCAATCAATTGCGCCGCTACAATGCGTGCGCGATGTTCTGCCATTCATGGCGACCAACTTACCTACTGCACATTTCATAAAACATCACTTCACGAAGCGTGTTCGTTCCCCGCGCACAAACTGATTTACCCTAACATCTCTAATGACTTGTTTTACTTTTCGCGTGGGCAACGGCATGGCTAACAAAACACTGTATGAAAAACTGATCGATCAGCATGTGGTTCGTAAGTTAGATGACGAAGGGCATGTGCTGCTCTACATCGATCGCTCGATTCTCAATGAGTACACCAGCCCGCAGGCGTTTAGCGGCCTGCGCGATCACCAGCGTCTTGTGCGCAATCCGGGCACCATTTTGCTGAATGTCGATCACGTTAACCCAACGCGCCCCGAGCGTGATGAGGCGATGACCGACGCGGGCGGACAGTTACAAGTCGATTACTTCCGCCAGAACGCCGCGCATTTTGGCATCGAACTGTTCGATGTGCTTGACCCGCGACAAGGCATCGAACACGTCGTCGCACACGAGCAAGGCCTGGTAATGCCCGGTATGGTGATTGCCGCAGGCGACAGCCACACCACCACTTACGGCGCGTTTGGCGCGCTCGGTTTCGGCATCGGCACCTCGGAAATCGAGCACCTGCTGGCGACGCAAACCCTGATTTATCGCACCCTAAAAACCATGCTGGTGACGGTAAGCGGTGAGCTGCCGTTTGGGTGTTCGGCGAAGGACATCATCATGGCGCTGATCGAGCAGATTGGCGCATCAGGCGCGACCGGATTTGCCATTGAATTTGCCGGTGTTGCCATCGAAGCGCTGAGCATGGAAGGGCGCATGACACTGTGCAACATGGCAGTGGAAGCCGGTGCGCGCGGTGCGATTATCGCGCCGGATGAAAAAGTGTTTGCCTATATCGCCGGCAAACCGCAAATGCCGACTGGCGAGTTGTGGCAGCAGGCCGTAGCGGAGTGGCGCGATTTACGCAGCGATGCGGACGCGCGGTTCGACAGCCGCATCGCTATCGACTGCAGCGATCTTGAACCCAAAGTGACATGGGGAATCAGCCCGGATCAAGCCAGTGCCATTAGCGGCCACGTGCCCGATCCGGCGCAGGAAACAGATGCGGTGAAACAGCAGACGCTGCGGAGCGCGCTGAAATATATGGGGCTGGAACCCGGCACGCCGTTAGCGGAGATCGCCATCACGCATGCCTTTATTGGTTCCTGTACCAACGGCCGCATTGAAGATCTACGCGCTGCCGCTGCGATTATCGACGGACACAAAATCGCGCCGCACGTACGTGGCATTATCGTGCCGGGATCGACACAGGTGCGTCAGCAAGCAGAAGCGGAAGGGTTAGCCGCGATTTTCGTCAACGCCGGTTTCGAATGGCGTCAATCGGGTTGCTCAATGTGCCTGGCGATGAACGAAGATGTGTTAGCGCCCGGCGATCGCTGTGCGTCCGGCACCAACCGCAATTTCCCTGGCCGCCAGGGCGCGGGTGCGCGCACACACTTAATGAGCCCGGCGATGGTCGCCGCCGCCGCGATTGCTGGCCATCTGGTTGATGTCCGCAAATTCATGACTGCAGAGGCTTAAGATGGAAGCATTTAACAACATGACGGGCACGCTGGCGCCATTACCGGCGGCCAATATTGATACCGATGTGATCATGCCAAAGCAATTTCTCAAAGGCATCGATCGTAAGGATTTGGATCGCGGTGTGTTCTTCGACCTGCGCTTCCTGCCCGACGGCCGCCCAAATCCCGCTTTCATTCTTAATCAAGCGGGTTGGGAAAACGCCGCCTTCTTACTGGTGGGCGCCAATTTCGGCTGTGGATCCAGCCGCGAACATGCGGTTTGGGGACTCAATCAGCTTGGTATCCGCGCCATTATCGGCACCAGCTTTGCCGGCATCTTCGACGATAACTGCCAGCGCAATGGCGTTTTGACGCTGACGTTAAGCGAAGAGGATTATCAGCGCCTAAGCGAGGTTGCGAACAATGCCGCCAGTAATCGCATTACCGTGTCGCTGGAACAACAGGCAATCCTCTTTAATAATCAACGCATTGCCTTTTCGATCAGTGCCTTAAAACGCGAGATGTTATTGGGCGGCGGAAGCGCGGTGGACTGGACGTTGCAGTACGAATCCGACATTACACAGTTTGAAGCGCAGCATTTTGCTCAGCGTCCGTGGCTGAAGCGCGATCAAATCCAACAGGACGCACCAGCATGAGTGAGATTACGCCACGCGGTGATTCACCCTTTATCAGCGGCTTTACGCTGAGCGATGTGCGTCTGGCGAGCGGCGTGACGCTGCGCGTTGCGATGGGCGGCGAAGGTCCGCCACTGCTGATGCTGCACGGACATCCGCAAAATCATCTGGCGTGGCGCAAAATTGCACCGCAGCTGGCGCAGCAGTATCGCGTAATCCTGCCGGATCTGCGCGGTTACGGCGACAGCGACAAGCCGCCGAGTGATGAGGCGCATCGCGCTTACTCGAAACGGGTGATGGCGCAGGATATCAGCCTGTTAATCGAGGCGTTGGGATTAGAGCGCGTGGCGTTTGTCGGGCACGATCGCGGTGCACGCGTGGGCCATCGACTGGCGCTCGATCATCCAGAAAAACTTTCCTGCTGCGTGTTTGTTGATATTGCGCCGACCGCGACCATGTACGCCTTAACCAACAAAGCGTTTGCCACGCGCTATTTCTGGTGGTTCTTCCTGATTCAACCTTATCCATTACCTGAAACCCTGATCGGCCACGATCCGGCATTATTCCTGCGTAAACACATTGATGGGCAATTAAAAACGCCGGGCGCCACCGAGGAGGTCATCTTCAACGATTACCTGCGCTGTTATCAAAATAAAGAGATGATTCACGCGGTATGCGAAGATTATCGCGCCGCGGCGACGATTGATTTAGACGATGATGCGCAGGACAGCGCAAAACGCATTGAAGCGCCGCTTCTGTTGTTATGGGGAGAAAAGGGCACGGTTGGCCAGTTATATAACGTGGTGGAAACCTGGCGGGATAAAGCGCGCAATATTCAGGGCAACGCATTACCTTGCGGTCATTCACCGCATGAGGAAGTGCCTGAACTGTTTTTAAGTCAGCTTCAGTGCTTTCTGGATTCTGTGTTATAACCGGCTAAATTTCGCTAACGCCGTGATGGTGATGAAAATACTGCTTGCCGGAAAAAGTTATCAGAAGCCGCTTCAGGGTTGGCCGTCAGTCGAAGATCTGTATGTCTTTATCAGCGTAGCGCGCTATGAAGGTTTTGGCCGCGCTGCGATTGAGCTCGGCCAGTCGCCATCCTACATCAGCAAGCGGATTGCCATCCTCGAAAAGCAGTTGGAAACCCGGCTGTTTTTCCGCACCAACCGCGTGATGCGCCTGACGCCAGAAGGTGAAAAGGCGCTGGAAGGTGCGTTGCACGTGGTGCACGAAATGGATTCCTTCCTGAATAACTTTCAGCAGTGGCGCGGCGAATTAACCGGCGATTTGACTGTGGCCTGTTCATTTGGCTTTGGCCAGGATTATTTGTCCGATGCGATTGCCGAATTTATGACGCGTCATCCGTCACTGAACATCAAATTGATGCTCAGCGATCGCGATATTGATTTATTGCAGTCAGGCACTGACGTCGATATTCGGGTGGGTGATGATGTGAATCACGCCTACATTGCGCGAAAATTAGCCGCCAATCGGCGTATTCTTTGTGCTACGGCAGATTATTTAGCCCGGTCACGTCCGCTGGAGACGCTGGATGATTTAATCGATCACAGCTGTCTTATTATTAATGAAAATAATAATACCTTTGGGCATTGGACGTTAACGGACGGCGAAAATAAAATCGTTTGTCGCCTGAATAGCCATTACTCATCGAACAGCGGAAAAGTGATTCTGAATTGGACATTAAAATCGCACGGGATTGCGTTGCGTTCTGCCTGGGATGTGGCGCCATATTTAAGCGAAAACCAATTGCTGCACGTATTACCGCAATGGTATCAGGAAGCGAATATCTGGGCGGTTTACACGCAGCGTGCGTCTGAATCGCCGCGCATTAAAGTGTTTATTGATTTTCTTGTCGACTATTTTGCAAAAAAAAGCCTGCCGATGATGAAGGGCAGGCTGTGATTTAAGCAGATCGAAGATAAACATTAGCCATAAGCCACTTTGCTATTGATGTGATAAAGGGTGGCAGTGGCGGCCATGACGTGCTGACCATCGTGCGCCGGTTCGTGGGATTCCACTTCGGTGATGTGATAACCCACCGCACCGGCAGCAACGGCTTTCTGCACAAAGGCGTCATTCAGCTCTTCCATTGAAGTCGCCCAGCTCACCGAAGTAAAGCCTACCGGATGAATCGATGAAAGCTCGCGATGGGTTAAATCGCCGCGAATTAAAACCGGTTTAACTGATTGCGGTGTGAAAATAGATATTACGTCATTAATTAATTGTTTCATGGCGATACTCCTCGCAAATAATAACTGAGCCAATGGCCGCAGCTACGAATCTTTCAATTGTTGGTAATGTGCTGACACCCTAAATGTTTACGGCGAGTGATGATTGCCGGTGAAGTTAATAAACACCTTTTCAAGTTAAGCGTTTTAGCTTTAATTGCTAATTAGATGTTAAGAAAGATTCAGCCACAACTCATTCAACCTTGCGCGACTATTTTTGCATCTGGTTACATTTGGTGTGTTAACCCTAACAGTCGACTGGATGTTGAATATAACGCCTGATCCGTAGCGGCGCGATTTATCGCGCAATGAACTGCGCCGCTACAATCCCTGCGTTTTATGTCATCGGCAGATTAAAATTCGCGCTGCCCGCCCAATTCAATGACCCGATTCGGCGGGATATTGAATTGCTCATGTGCGCGCTGCGCGTTGCGCTGGCAGAAGTGGAAAATACCGCCTTTAATGCGCATCAAACCTTTTCTCTTCTTCATCACCAGCGTGTCGTGCGAGGTGAAGAACGAGGCTTCATTGACGGTACAACCTAATCCTTCCAGTCCGCATAAATGCAGGATCTCGGCCATCGATGGCGTCTCGCGCCAGCCGTAAGCGGCGGTCACCTGCCAGAAGGTTGGCGACAATTGATTGATGCTCAGACGCTTCTGGTTGTAGACGCGCGGGATATCGGTGGTGCGAATATGCAGCAGCACCACACGTGTATGCAGCACGCGGTTGTGTTTAAGGTTATGTAACAGCGCCTGCGGAATCTCATGCTCTTTACGTGAGAGGAAGATTGCGGTGCCCGGCACACGACTGGGCGGATGGGTTTCCAGCGATCGCACCAGCGCCTGCAGGCTCTCAGGATCGTTATTCAACTTGCGGATTAGGCGATTACGCTCGCTGCTCCAAATGAGCATCAATCCCATCATGCTCAGCGCCAGCAGCACCGGCACCCAACCACCGGACAGCAGTTTCATCAGGTTGGCGCTGAAGAGCGGCACATCAATGCTTAACATACTCAGCAGGAAAACCAGCGCCACCGGCAGCGGCCACTTCCAGTTACGCAGTGCTACCACGCCCGCCAGACAAGCGGTGATCACCATGGTGCCGGTCACCACAATGCCGTACGCCGAAGAGAGCGCCGAAGATTGTCGGAACGCCAGCACAATCACCGTCACCGCGACAAACAGCAGCCAGTTCACCACCGGAATATAGATCTGACCGGACTCCGTGTGCGAGGTGAAGATGATGCGCATCGGCGGCAGAAATCCCTGACGGATCGCCTGATGCGTCAGCGTATACACGCCGGTAATCACCGACTGCGCGGCGATCACCGTAGCCAGCGTTGACAGCACAATCAGCGGGATCTGTCCCCAACCCGGCGCGAGATTAAAGAACGGGTTATTGAGAGCCTGCGCATCGGCAATTACCAGCGCGCCCTGCCCAAAGTAGTTGAGCACCAGCGCGGGCATGGCGATCACCAGCCAGGCCATGCGAATCGGCGCTTTGCCCAGATGTCCCATATCGGCGTACAGCGCCTCCGCGCCGGTCACCGCCAGCACCACCATGCCCAGCGCGGCAAACGACAGCGCTTTGTGGCTAAGCAGGAACGTCAGCGCATAGGAGGGATTCAGCGCGTAAAGCACTTCAGGATTAAGCAGGATGCCGCGAATGCCTAACAGGGCAATCGACACAAACCAGACAAACATCACCGGGCCGAAAACCTTACTGACCTTCTCGGTGCCGTGTTTTTGAATCATAAACAGTAGCGTGAGAATCGCCACTGCCAGCGGCACCACATATTTATCCAGCTCAGGTGACACCACTTCGATACCTTCGATCGCCGACAGCACCGAAATCGCCGGCGTGATAACGCCATCGCCGTAGAAGAACGCGCCGCCAATCAAGCCTGCTAACACAATGATGTGCGAGGCTTTCGGCCCAACATGCTGGCGTGCCAGCGACATCAGCGTTAATACGCCGCCTTCGCCATCATGATCGGCGCGCATCACAAAGCAGACGTATTTCAGCGTCACGATCAGCGTCAGCGCCCAGAAAATCAGCGACAAAAATCCCATCACTGCGGTGGTGGAGACGGCGCCATTAGGCAAAATGGAGAGGCACTCTTTAAGGGTATAAAGCGGGCTGGTGCCGATATCCCCAAACACGATCCCCGCGGCCGCCAGCATGCCAGCAGGCAAGGGCTGTTTTTCACTTTGACTCATAGATTTCCTGTGTTTTATCAGGGTTGAGGCTAATGAGGGCGAACATACCTGTTTGCGACCGAAGCGAACAGTGGCAGGCGAATTTACGTACAGCATTTTTACGCGTAACGCCGATATTTTTACACCATTTTTATATCGCGCTCATTTTTCACGCTGAGCGTAGTGGAATATTTGACTGCGCACTGAGGCCCAAATATCACATTTAAACATATATAAACCAATGCTCACTGGAGCGGTTTTACCCGCAGGAAAGCACAGGGCATTTATTCATCATTTACCCACGCGAGCATAGATTCGAGCCAGCTAAATGCACAGTTTTTCCTGTAACGAACCGGTGGGTTAAAAAATATGAATACAGTACTCATAACGGGTGCAACTGGATTTTTGGGCGGTGCGGTCGCGGTTAATCTGCTCAAGAAAAGTGATCATTACCGACTACTTTTATTAGTGCGGGCTAATAGTCAAGCTGCAGGATTAGACCGAATTAAGGAAAACCTGATTAAATTTGGCGTTGCAGCCGGTCAATTAAACAGGCTCACCCACGAGAACATCTTAATAGGCGATCTTGCTGAGCCGGAACGGTTTATTGACGATGCGCGCTTGACCAAGGTTACGCATGTGCTTAACTGCGCCGCTGTCGCCTCTTTTGGCGCGAATCCCCTAATCTGGAAAGTCAATGTAGAAGGCACCTTCGCATTTGCCAGTCGTATGGCGCGGGTGAAAGGGCTCAAGCGCTTTGTGCATGTCGGCACCGCTATGTCGTGTGCGCCCGAAGCCAATTCGCTGGTGGTGGAAAGTGAATTGAATACGCTGCGCGAACAACACGTTGTGGAATATACGTGGAGTAAAGCAACGGTTGAAAGAATGATGAGCGAGATGTTACCCAATCTGCCCTTAGTCATCGCGAGACCATCCATTGTGGTGGGGCATTCGGACTGTGGCTGTGCGCCGTCGCCGAGCATTTTTTGGGTATTTCGTATGGTGCTCACGTTAGGCAAATTTATGTGTGAGCTGAATGACCGTATCGATGTGGTGCCGGTCGATTACTGTGCCGATGCGCTGGAGTTGTTATTGACGGTTCCCAACGTGGAGAAGACGATTATTCATATTTCAGCGGGTGAAAATAGCAGCGTCACGTTTGCCGAGATTGATCAGGCGATGGCACAAGCCTCGGGACATGTTGCGGTGGCCGAAACGTATCAGAAAGTGAATTACCGTGAACTGGCAGCGAGCAGGAGCTCATTTTCTTCGCTGTTTGGTCCCTGTAATGAACGCATCTTATTACGCGCCATGAATCTGTATGGACATTTTTCAAAACTGAATGTGGTGTTCAGCAATGAAAAATTGCTGGAGCTGGGTATGCCGCCATCGTCAAAGTTTACTGACTATTTGCATCATTGTGTCGCTTCAACGCGTAATGCAACTATTGCGGAGTTGATGGAGGTCGATTTCAAATAAGCTGAAACTGCGCAGTTAATATCTGCGCAGTTTCCGCCAATTTACCAGCCTTTAATAATGTCGCCTTTGTAGATCTCGTTGGCTTTATCCAGCACTTCCTGTGACTGGAAGGCTTGTTTCAGCTTCTGCACGTTGGCGCTGTCTTTATTATCTTCACGCGCCACAATCGCATTCACGTAAGGTGAGGCTTTGCCTTCCATAAACATGCCGTCACGCGAGGCAGAGAGATTAACCAGCGCGGCGAAGTTGTTGTTGATGATCGAAAGATAAACCTGCGGATCGTCCAGCGTACGCGCCAGCTGCGGTGTATCCACCTCAACAATTTTCAGCTTCTTCGGATTGTCGGTGATATCCAGCGTGGTTGGCAGCAGGCCCGCTTCCGGTTTCACTTTGATCAAGCCCTGCGCCTGCAACAGCAGCAGGCTGCGGCCGAGCGTGGTGGCTTCGTTGGAGAGGGTCACGGTGGCGCCGTCAGGCAACGCTTTCAGCGATTTTATCTTGCGCGAGTAACCTGCAATCGGGAACACGAAGGTGTTGGTGACCACGGCGAAGTGGTAGCCGCGCTCTTTGGATTGCATCTCCAGATAAGGCAGGCTCTGGAAGGCGTTGGCATCGACATCTTTGTTGAACAGCGCTTCATTCGGCTGCACATAATCATTGAAGGCCACCACATCGACATCCAGCTGATATTTGTCGTGCGCCACTTGCTTCACGGTATCCCACAGCGCCTGGTCTGGTCCGGTATTAATGGCCACTTTGATTTGATTTTCATCGTCTTTGTTGCAGCCACTAAGCAGCGCCACGGATGCAGCCAGCAGCGTCGTGAGTAAAATTTTCTTCATTGCGCGGATTCCCTTTAAACGTAGGGAACGGACTATAATGGATGTTTAGACGTCTGTACATCCATCCGCAGCGCGTTTGCTTACAATTCGTTCAGGAGAGAGACTTCTGCAAGCAGGCAATATATTTCTCGCCCGACTGCATCACGATCCGCTGCGCGTCAGTGAGAATTTGGCGATGCTCGAATGCGCCGTATAAGCGCGAAAATTTTAGCGCCGCCAGCCGACGCATAATATCGCTGACTGCCGCCGCCGGTAACGGCAGCATATTTGGATAGCTCCACATAAATGACACCGCATCCGCGCCAGGCGCGACTTGCACGATATCGCCACTCAACAGCACGCCGTCATCGTGCGTCCAATGCAATACGCATCCGCCGGCAAAATGTCCGCCAAGGCGGACCAGTTTCACTTCCGGCACAATTTCCAGCGCGTCATTTTGCCAAAGATGAATATGCGGGCTGTCGCGCATAATCCATTCACTATCGTCAGCATGCAGATAGATCGGCGCGTCGAATGCCGCTGCCCAATCCTGCATGGTGCTGTAATAGTGCGGATGCGAAATAGCGATGGCGTGAATACCGCCGAGCGCGGTAACAATCGCTTTGGTGGCATTATCGAAATTAGCGATGCAATCCCACAGAATATTGCCGTGCGGCGTTTGCAGCAGAAAAGCGCGTTGATTAATAGCAAAGCTGGGCACGGTTTGCAGACTGAACACGTTGGCAGCGTGCTGCTGCCATTTATTGCAGTGTGTGGCTTGCAGGCTGTGCAGTGAAGTCCATTTTTGCCCGCTAGCCGGCACAAACTGTCGTTCATCTTCACATATTTTACAGTGTTCGATTTGACTCTGTTGCTCATCGTAAGATGTGCCGCAGGCGGTGCAGACTTTGATCATCATGAATTCCTCTCGTCTATTTGAGATTCATTCTAGAAGCCGAAATCAGGACGTGCGCAGATCATTACAGATTGTATTGAGGACGTTGCACCGCATTTGGGGTGGAAGAGGAAATCGGGCGTAAATACTGGCATTGTGAAGTTAAAGTTGCGGCTGCAACTGATAAATCCACGCCGTGATCAGCTCGCCATTGCTGGTGGTGACATCAACTTCCACGCGATCGTAGCCATCTTCAAACTCATCGAGCATCGGCCAATGCGGTTCAAGTTTCTCTGAGATAAACAGATTACCCGGCACGCGTGGGCCGTTTTCCTGCAACACAATGCCGGGGAAATCTGCTGCTGCGCCCCAGCCGCGTTCATAAAAGGTGCCTGAAACCGTTCCCGCCAGCCATTCGCCACCGATGTTTTCCAGAATATGCGCATTTGAATGGCCGGGCTGGAGCGTACCGTAAACAAATAAACGTTTCATTTTCCCTCATAAAATCAAGCAAAAGGGTTACTTTAACTCTCGGCGTTAGCGATGTCATCAACCGCCCATTATGCGATGTGCGTTGCCGTAAAAGTGACTATTCTGAAGGACCCGCGATGAGAGGTAAAAGATCAATGTTGAATAGTTCGAGCATTTGTCGCTGCAATATAAAACGCTATCCGCAATCCGCTCAGTTTGATGGCAAAAGGTTTAACAATAAGATCCCACGCCAGCAGTTAGGATTAACTGAGTTCGCCAAACTATTCTGGGATTTTGCCTTTAACAAACCGAAAAATACCACACCTGAATCTGCGCTGCCGCTCATCAAACTCGACGCGCAGCAACTTGCGGCTGCGGCGGATAACAGCGTATTTCGCCTTGGCCACTCATCATTGCTATTTAAAATGCAGGGCAAATACTGGCTGACCGATCCGGTATTTACGCAGCGTGCTTCGCCCTTTACGTGGTTTGGCCCGAAACGCTTCCAGCCTGCGCCGATTGCGCTTGAAGATTTGCCGCCCATCGAAGGGATCATTCTTTCGCATGATCATTATGACCATCTGGATTATCACACCATTTTGCAGCTCAAAGATCGCGTGCGCTATTTCCTGACGCCGCTGGGTGTCGGTGATTTACTGATATCCTGGGGCGTTGCGCCGAAAAAAATCACCCAGCTGGATTGGTGGGAATCAAAGAATATCGGCGGTATTCATTTTGTCGCCACGCCATCGCAGCATTTTTCTGGCCGTGGCATGTTCGACAGTAATAAGCGGCTGTGGTGCTCATGGAGCATTATCAGCGATGATTTCCGCCTGTTCTATGGCGGGGATTCCGGTTATTTCGATGGTTTCAAACACATCGGTAATAAATTCGGCCCGTTCGATATGGCCTTTCTGGAAAACGGCGCTTATGACCGTCGCTGGGCCGATATTCATATGCTGCCACAAGACACCATCAAAGCCTTTATTGACCTTAACGCGAAATGGCTGTTCCCGATTCACAATGCCGCTTTCGATTTAGCGTTTCATGCATGGAATGATCCGCTTAATCAAATAGTGACGCTGGCGCAGGAACAGCAGATTAATGTGTCGATGCCACAACTCGGGCAAGGCGTGCAATTTTTGCAGCCGCAGCAAGAGAAAAAGTGGTGGTAAATGATGCCCGATTGCCAGGCAATCGGGTTATCCGGTTATTTCGTCAGTTCGCCCGCGAATGAACGCATTCAGCTTAGTGCGGCAGGCGGTGATTGCCGACATCAGCAGTGAATCCTGCGCCATCACGCTTACCCGGCGTCGCTGGATTTGGGCGGATTATTCTCTGGCTGCGGACGCGTTTCACCTCGCTCATCATAACGACCATGCCAGTCGCAGCGATCGTGATGACCACGATGACCAAAGCGATTGCGGCGATGCTGCATAAACTCTTCGCGCTGTTCTGGCGTCATCTGCATCCAGCGTTCGTGCATGCGGCGACGCGCCATGCCGAACATGCCCGGACGGAATCCCAAACCGCCAAACAAGATGCGGCACAACGCCAGCAAGCCCAGCGCCTGCCATAAACCGATGCTTTTCACGCCGATGATGCCCGGCAGCAACGCATTCCACAGCGACATCACCAACAAGCCCAGTGCGGCGATAATCACCGCGCCCATCAGCAGCGGTTTCGCCAGGCGATGACCGCCAAAATGATCCCGATGACCGCGTCTGTGCATATCAAAATCTCTCATTGTTTTGTCCTCATTACATTAACGGATAACTGCTGGTGATGAGGTAGACGAATGAGCAGTGAGAATATTGCTAAAAAAACGTAAAAAAGAAAAAGGCCGCCGGATGGCAGCCTCGCATTACGGATTTTTTAATGCTGAATCAGCGCCTGGCTTTATCGCGGCGTGGACGAATCACAATATCTGCAATCTGCGTATCTTCCGGGCTATCCACAATAAACCGCACGGCGCGCGCCACCGAACTCGCATCGAGATACTCCTGCGGATTGATCGGTGCATGGTTACCCGCGCGGGCACGCGAGGCTTGATTCATCGGCGTATCGGTTGGGCCGGGCGCGACTGTCGCAACCCGCACGCCATGTTCGCTCTCTTCGCTACGCAGCGCATGCGCCAGCGCGGTAAGGGCAAATTTGGAGGCGGAGTAAATGACGTGTCCCGCTAACGCCAGCGTCCCGGAGCCGGAGTTGATAAACACCACTTTGCCCTGTGAGGCGCGCAGGGCGGGCAAGGTTAAGCGCGTGAGTTCTGCAGGCGCAATGACATTAATGTTCAGGTGCTGTTGCCACAGTTCTGGCGTGGCGGAGAAGGTAGTGCTGAGAATCGAGATCGCCGCCGAATGCACCAGCACATCAACCCGATTTAATGTGGCGGTGAACGCGGCCACGGCGGCAAAATCTGTGATATCCAGTGCAAGCGGAATCACATTGGTGACCTGTTCTAAAGCCTGCAACGATTGCTGATTGCGCCCAATCGCGTAAACCTGATGATCGGCCGCCAATAACATCACGGTTTCCAGGCCAATGCCGCTGTTGCCGCCGGTGACAATCGCGACCGGTAATGCTGATGCTGTCATAGATTCCTCTCCTGTTGATGATTTCAAGCTATGGAAAAGGACGGCCGCAGGCAAATGCCGAAATTGACTATAAATTGCTGGCTTTCGCCATACAGCTTTTTTAGGGTGCGCATTGATGCGCACCAGGTCGATATTTACACCTTTTTCAGGCTGCCAAACGTCTGTTTGCCATTAAAGAACGTCGCCATCACCGGCGCGATGTGCGCAACAGCTTCCGCAGAGCAACTGGCGTTAACCAGCATCATGGTGGCGTGGTCCTGTGCTTTCGGCCATTGCTGTTCGCCGTGGCTATTCAGCGGCAACACCTCGTTGGTGGCGATACCTAACGCGCGGCTCAGAGAATACTCATCCGGCCCACGATAGAGTTGCGAATAGACGTTGGCTTTCTCCAGCATGCTGCCGCTGCCAAACGGCTGCCAGTGATCGGCGATGGTGTCGGTGCCCGACCACACTGGCACGCCAGCGGCGCGCAACTGCGGCAGCGGCATGATTACGCGACCAATCGGTACGGTGGTGGCGATACTAAACTGCTGCTCTTTTAGTTCCTCAATCATCGCCGTCAGTTCGTTACCCTGTAACGTCCCCAGGGCAAAGGCGTGGCTGAGGGTGACTTTGCCTTTCAGCTGCGGATTGTTGCGCACCGTTTTCAGCATGTAGCGGATCGCCGCCACACCGTGCGGTTCGGTTTCATGAAGATGAATATCGATCGGTGCAGCAAAATCGAGCGCGATGCTGAACAGGGTATCCAGTGACTTCTCCATCGCGCCGTCAACGTTGGTTGGGTCCAGTCCGCCGACGTAGTTCGCGCCCATCTTCATCGCTTCGCGCATCATGCTTTCAACGTGCGAACGCAATAATCCGTGCTGTGGGAAGGCGACAATGTCGGCATGAAAATCATCGCGATGGCTGGCAATCGCCTGCTGCAGATGTTCCAGACCGTGTAATTTGCTGACCGGATCGATGTTGCAATGGCTGCGTGCAGAACTGCTGCCTTTGGATTGCAGCAGGCCAATCAGTTTCCCGGCACGGATTTCAGAAGTCGGCAGCAGTTCGGGCAGGATCTGCTCTTCCTGATGGATCATATCGATCACGCTGTGGCGCGGCAGCGGGGCGCGCCAGCTTTCGCCGTAAAAGGTTTTATCGAGATGAATATGCATGTCGCGCGTGGCGGGCAGCAGCAGATAGCCGGCGGCGTCCCACGTTGGCAGATTAAGGCTGACGCCCGCAGGATGAATGGCGGCAATCTCGCCAGCATTCACCTCAACATCATACAAACCGGTTTGCGTGGCGGTGATGACATCCTGTTTGCGGATAAAGGCTTCTTCCAGGCGCACATTGCGCAGCAGAAAGTGCGTGACATCAACGCGGCTGGCATGGGCTGGTTGGCAGGTTTCTGCCGCCTGAATGCTGCGGCTCATGCCCGCGCTGAGTAAGGTGCCTGCGGCGCTGAGTTTCATGCCGGCGGAGAGAAAATCCCGGCGATTGCCGGGTGATAAGAGGCTCATGAATTATTCTCCTTGTAGGGGGAGAATAACCCTAAAATAGCCGCTGGCAGGGCGCTGCGATATTTTCCACTGCTGGCTATGGTGAAAACTAATGACCGCAGTGATTGCTACTCAGCAAGATGAATTCGTACCTGATGATTTCCGACGTCGCAGCTGAGTGTGATGGCATCATCGGCACTCAGCACATCATCCAGCCACAGCTGATAAGCGCCGGGCGTGCGCCGCATCTCAATCTCATAGCGCGCGGACCCTTCATGATAAATCACCTTCGCGCCCGGCCATGCTTTGGGCAGACGCGGACGCAGCCGCAATTTATCGCCGTGGCGCGTAATGCCAAGCAGGCTTTCGATGATCAGCTGATAAGTCCAGCCCGCCGATCCGGTGTACCACGTCCAGCCGCCGCGACCTTCATGGTTCTCGGCGCTGTAGACATCCGCCGCCATCACATAAGGTTCGACTTTGTAAGTTGCAACAGCATTCGAATCCAGGCTGTGATTGATCGGATTGATCAGCGCCAGCAACGCCCATGCGCGCTCGACCTGGCCCATCTCGGCGAACGCCATAATTGCCCACAGCGCGCCGTGCGTGTATTGCCCACCGTTTTCACGGATGCCAGGCAGATAACCGCGAATGTATCCCGGATTGGGGCCTGTGCCATTGAACGGCGGCGTCAGCAGTTTAATCAGGCCGTTATCGCTATCCACCAATTGCTGATCGAGTGCCTGCATCGCCGAGGCGCATTTGTCGTGATCGCCAGCCGCAGACAGCACCGACCAACTCTGCGCGATGGCATCAATGCGACATTCGGCGTTGCGCTGTGAACCCAGGGTTTCACCGTTATCGAAGTAGCCACGCAGGAACCATTCACCATCCCAGGCGAGCTGATTGAGCGCCGTTTTCAGCTTCTCCGCCTGTTTTTCGCACAAGCTGGCGGCTTCCGGCTGATCGATACGGGTGGAGAGCGCGGCAAAGCGCGTGAGCACGCTGTAAAGGAAAAAGCCGAGCCAGACGCTTTCACCTTTACCGGCAATACCCACTTCGCTCATGCCGTCATTCCAGTCGCCGGAACCCATCAGCGGCAAACCATGCTCACCAAACCTCAGACCATGCTGAATGGCACGCAAGCCATGCTGCCACAGGTTTTCCTGCAGCTGACTGACGTTCGGCAGGCTGTAAACTGACTCTTCTTCGGCGGTGAGCAGTGGCGCTTCAAGATAGCTAATCGGCTGTTCTAACAGCGCAAGATCCTCCGTGGCGGTGATGTAGTGGCAGAGTGCAAAGGGCAGCCAGAGATAATCATCTGAGCAGCGGGTGCGCACGCCGCGTCCGGCAGGCGGATGCCACCAATGCTGCACATCGCCCTCGAGGAACTGTCGGGAAGCGCACAGCACCAGCTGATCGCGCAGTAAGTTTGGCGCGGCGTGGGTGAGCGACAACGTATCCTGCAACTGATCGCGGAAGCCAAACGCGCCACCGGACTGATAATAACCGCTGCGCGCCAGCAAACGGCTGGCCAGCGTTTGGTACAGCAGCCAGTTATTCGCCAGCAGATTCACCGCTGTATCGGGCGTCTGCACCTCGACTTTGTTTAACAGATTGCGCCATTGCTGCTGCACTTTCGCCAGTTCGGCTTCCGCCTGTTCGCTGGGAAGAAATTGCTGCATCAGCGTCAACGCCGCTGCGGTATCTTCCGCCGCGCCTAACACGAACACCAGCGTGCGCGTATCGCCGTCAATCAAGGTGGTCAGCGTTTGCAGAGTGGCGCAGGGATCGAGTCCCGCGCCGGTGTTACCCGACAAGCCTCGCACTTGCATCATCGCGGGCTTACGCGTCGAGCCATTGCGGCCCAGACACTCAAGGCGATTACCGCTGAAAGCAATCTGATTGCCGGATGCGGCGAAGAAGGCGGTGCGCATCGATCCGCTGCTGGTATAAGGATTTACCGCCAGAATGGCGCTGCCATCTGCCACTATCGCCGAAGAAGTTTGTACATGGCGGGCAGATTGGCTCACCAGCTCACCCAGCACCCATTCGACGTAGCCGGTGATCGACAAATGACGGGTTTTGCCAGACAGATTACTGAGCTGAATCAGGGTGATTTTCGCCGCCTGCTCGCCAGCTACGAAGGTGGTGAGCGTGCTGCTAATGCCTTGCTCCTGATGCATAAAGCGGCTGTAACCCATGCCGTGCTGCGTCAAATAATCTCCGGCGCCGCGCATCGGCAGCGGCATAGGTGACCAGACATCGCCGCTCTCCTCATCGCGCAAATAAAAGGCTTCGCCCGACGTATCGCTGACCGGATCGTTGTGCCACGGCGTCAGGCGGTATTCATGCGCATTTTCATACCATGTGTAGGCCTGACCACTTTCTGAAATCACGCTACCAAACTGTTTATTTGCCAGCACATTGCACCAGGGCGCGGGCGTCTGCTGATGTGGGGACAACAAAATGTGATATTCACTGCCATCGGCGCTGTAGCCGCCGGTGCCATTGAACAACTGCATGTTTTCCGGCACAGCGAGGCGGGCGGGCGCAGGAAAGGCCTGTTTATGCGCCAGGAAGCGGCAAGGCGGCGCCACCGGCTGCGGTTTTAACAGCACCGTCAGCTGGTCGGCCAAACTGCCGTTGCGGCCTTCCAGCACCACGGCAGCTACGCTGAGTAGCAGCGTGACATCTTCGGCCGCAAAATGCTCGCTTTGGCGCAGGAAGATGCCGCCAGGCTTATCGGTCAGCATCTGCATCTCGCCTGATGAAATCATTTTGAGCAGCTGATTTTGCAACAGCTGCTGATAGCCGATTTGCTCGCCGTTGAGGATCACCAAATCTGCCGTCAATCCTTTCTGGCGCCAGTATTGATGCGCTTTAATCAGATTGCTCACCAGGCTGAGCTGGGTACCGTTTTCGATGCGCACCAGCACGATCGGTAAGTCGCCAGACAGCGAGTGTCGCCACAGCGACGATTGTCCCAGGCGATTCTGCTGCAGACGCTGGCTGTCGCCGCGCATTTCAGGGCTGGCAAAAATCACCGCGCTGGCGAGCTGGTTATACAAACTGGCATCTTCAGCGAGGATATTCAGCTGACGCAGCGCCACCTGACTGTGCGAGGCCGCCATTTCAAATACCCGATTGGCGTAGACATTGTTGCGATACTTCTCAATCAAGCCAAGGCAGACATCACGCTGCGTGGTGACGCCATACACCAGATCGAGGGTGACGGATTTACCCGCTTTGATGGCGATTTTCTGGCGAATCGACAGCAATGGATCGAGCACCGCACCGGCGCTGCCGCTGAGTACGCCATCGGCTGCCATCGCCTGCGGATTGGCGGCGGTTCTGCCGCGACCAATAAACTGTGCGCGGTCGGTTTCATAATGCGTATCGCGCTCGCTGGTGCCGTGAATCAGCAGGGCGTGGAACATCCACAGCGGCTCGGTTTTCTCATCGCGCGGGCGGCGATGTGCCAGAATCGCTTCCAGTTCAGTGACGATTTCGGTTTGCACAAACAGGTTGCTGAACGCCGGATGCGCCATATCGCTGGCGGCAGAAGCCAGCACCACTTCCGCGTAGCTGGTGATGTCTATTTCACGCAGCTGGCGTGAATGGTTGGTCAGGACGATGCGGCGGATTTCCACATCATCTTCTGGCGACACCACCACCTGAGTGCGGGTGCTGAGCGTTTCCATGCGCGATTCAAACTCCGCGCCGGCGTCGGTAAAGCGCGCAATGTGCTGCGGGCGCGCATCACCGCTGGGCTGGAACGTCGGGCTAATCAGCTCGCCGGATTGGCGATCGCGGATGTAGCAGAAGATACCGTGCTGATTGCTGGTGCCATCGGCGCGCCAGCGGGTTAACGCCAATCCTTTCCACTGGCTATACCCGGTGCCGGATTGCGTCACCATCACATGATAATTGGCATTCGACAGCAGCTGGATTTGCGGCAGATGCGCCGCCGAGCCGCTGAACTCGCGCAGTTCGGGCGTATCTGAACGCGGCTTGATCTCGCTGGTGTCAACGAACTGCCGACGCGGCGTATACAGCTCAATGTCATCCGGCACGCGCTCCTGCAGCAGCAAGTAGGAAGACTGGAAGCGCGCACTCGACATAAACCGCGCCACCATCGGCGCTTCATGCAGCAGGTGCGAAATCGCCAGAAAACCCATGCCCTGGTGGTGCGCCATGTAGGTTTTCACCGCGACAAATTGCTGGCCGCGCGCCAGGCGCTGCGCGGTGAAATCGAGCGCCTCGTAAAAACCGTATTTGCCGCAGGCACCCATTTTCTTCAGTCGCATCAGGTTGTCGGTGGCCTGATGCGGCAGCACCATCAGCGCCAACAGCGAGGCGTAGGGAGCAACCACATGATCATCGTTGAGGCCACGCTTCAGCCCTAACTCTGGCGTACCAAAAGCTTTGTATTGATAGTTTTGGCTGTCATCGAACGCGGCGTAAGCCGACTCGGAGACGCCCCACGGAATCTGCGCGGCATCACCGGACGCGATCTGCTGCTTCACCGCCGACAGCGCCATTTTCTCCAGCAGCGTATCCGGGTAAACCGGCATCACCAGATGCGGCATCAGGTATTCAAACATCGAGCCGCTCCACGACATCACCGCCGGTTTGTTATCCAGTTGGGTGAACAAACGGCCCAGCACGAACCAGCTTTTTACCGGCAGCTGATTAGCAGAGATGGCGTAGTAGTGCGTCAGGCGCACTTCGGACGGGAAGAGATCGTAATGGCCTTTATCGAGCGCGCCGCTGTCGAGATTGTAACCCACGCTGAGCAGCGCGGTTTTATCAATATAGAGAAAGCGGAAATCCATTTTTGCATGATCTTCCAGCCGTCCTTCCAGCTCCAGCAAAGTCGCCATGCGTTCACGTGCGGCCCACATCACAGACGCCGCGAGCTGAGAATGGAGGCCGGGGCGATGACGCTCTAACTCACTCAGCCACAGCAGAGAAGGTAAGGCGGCAGGCAGATCATCATCCGGCGTGAGCCAGCTGAAAAACAGCGTCCACTCCTGCTGCAAATCGCTGAGCTGGTGGATAAACCGTTCGAACCATTTCACCTGCAACGGCGGCAGCTGCATCTGCGCCAGCAGAATTTCACTCTGCGCGATCAGCGACGAGAGATGACTGGCAATCGCAACGGGCGCGGCCTGTTGCAGCGCATCAAACTGCGCGGTTAACTCATCCCAGCGATCGTTACGCTCTGTGCCCATTTGCGCTTTCGCCAGCAACAAGGTGTCATTCAAGCCCGCCATAATCACCGGTAAAGCCAGCACCGGTAGATGCTTCCACTGCGCCAGTCCGGCTTGCAGGGTGGCGAGGTGCGCGGCGAGATTGCCGCTATCGACGGTAGAAACGTAGCGCGGATTTAACGGTTTCAGCGTGTAAGTGTCATACCAGTTGTAGAGATGTCCACGAAAATGCTCCATGCGATCGAGGCTATCCAGCGTGGCGAGCGAACGGGCTATCACCGGTTTCTGCGTAATGTAGCCAAAATCCCATGCGGTTAAATTGGCCAGCAGCGACAGCCCGATATTGGTCGGCGAGGTGCGATGCGCTACCACCGGCTGCAACACTTCCTGAAAGTTATCCGGCGGCAAGTGGTTATGTTCGGCGGTGACGAAATCTTCAAACCAAGCCCAGGTGTGACGCGCGGTGTGGCGCAAAAACTGTTGCTGCTCGGCGGAGAGCTTTTTCTGGCGCGAATGGGCCGGTTTACTCAACTGCCACAACAGACACGGCGTGATCAGCCACAGCAGCGAGATCGGCAGCGCCAGCGCAATCAATTCAGGATTAACCAGCGCGGTTAAAAGTGACAGTGCAACGCCCGCCGCTGGGTTAAACCACATCGCCTGATAAAAATGGCGCAGTGACGGCGTGGGCGACGAACTGCCCGCCGAGGCGCTTTTCCATTCATGGAGAAACTGCCCGCTCACGTTGAGTCGCCACAGCGTGACGATAATCGCCTTCAGCGACCAGTAGCTTTCATGCGGTAATGTCGCCAGCGTCAGTCCCGCGCGGCTCAGGCGCATTAACGCATCCGAAGACAGGATAGAGAGATGATGCTGCCAGGCGCGCGTCTTGCTTTTGCGCATGCCTTCCATGCTTAACGCTAAGGCGCTGGGCAACAGCAGGAACAGCGCCATGCAGCCGAGCCAAAACAGCGGATTCGCCACCCAACTAAATGCCAGAAACATCAGCAGCAGCAAGGCGGGCGCAATCAGACTGCGACGCAGGTTGTCGAACAATTTCCAGCGCGACAATGCACTGAGCGGATTGGCCTGATAGCCGCCATCCTCCAGTCGCACGCGTAGTTTCAGCCAGTTCAGCAGCTGCCAGTCACCGCGTACCCAGCGGAAACGCCGCGCGACATCGCTGAGATAGTTATCCGGGTAGTGTTCGTAAAGCACCACATTACTGACCACGCCAGAACGCGCATAACAGCCTTCCAGCAGATCGTGGCTGAGCACCAGATTTTCCGGGCAGGTATTACGCGTCGCGCGGGTAAAGGCCGCCACATCGTAAATGCCTTTGCCGACAAACGAACCTTCGCCAAACAGATCCTGATAGATATCTGAAGACATCGATGAATACGCATCGTTGCCCGGCACGCTGCTGGAGAGACGCGCGTAGCGGCCCTGGCCAAAGGGCGGAATCTCCTCCGCCAGACGGGGCTGCAGAATGGCATAACCTTCCACCACGCGATTCAGGCTGTCATCAAACACCGGCGCATTGAGCGGATGCGCCATAATGCCAATCAGCTTGTGCGCGGTTTCTCGCGGCAGAATGGTGTCGCTATCGAGGGTAATGACGTATTTCACCGTGCGCATTTGCGCCTGGCTGGCACCGACGATGACGTTAAACATCTCCGCTTCGCCCTGCAGCCAGCGATTGAGCGCATGCAGTTTGCCGCGCTTACGCTCATAACCCATCCACACGCCCTGCGAAGGGTTGTGCACGCGGTTGCGATGCAGCAGAGAAAACAGCACATCATTGTGCGACTTGCTGCTGTAACGGCGGTTGAGCGCCTGAATTTTCAACACCGCATAACCGATGATTTCAGCATCATCGTCATCGTGTTCGGCTGCGCTGTCGGTGAAATCGGCCAGCAGCATAAAGCTGATGTTGTCGAGCGCATTACCGAGATAGCTGGTTTCCAGCGACCGCAACAGCGCATCGGTACCATGTTTGCTGCTGATTAAACAGGGGATCACCACCAGCGTGCGATCGCCATCCGGTACCGCCAGCTCGTAATCAAGTCGCGGAAGCGGTACCGGATGGCGGGTGCGGGTTGTCACTTCGCTGAGCAGCTGCAGGGCGAGCTGGCTGCTGATTAAGATCACCGCCGGCACCAGTAACAGCCACAGCACCACCGACATCGCGGATTGATGAGTGAAAAACAGCGCTTCGGCGCTGAAAGCGGTGGTCAATAACGTCAGGCTGCCCAGCCAGGAGAGCAGCGGCGTTTGACTGAGATGATGGCGCGCCTGATTCAGCCAGGAACGGCGCGGCTTTAGCTGTTGCTCAAGCTGCGCACGCCCTTTATCCAGTAGGAAGTAACCAATATGCTGTTGGCGCGCTGGCAATGCAGCCTGACGACTCAGCGCCAAAACCTGATTGGCCACGTTTAGCTCGTCGAATTCGCTCTGGCGAGCCAGCTCTTCAACCACATGCCGATATTGATCGCGGCTGTCAAAATGCATCTGGGGATAAATCCCGGCGGGATCCTGCGCCAGCACTTGCTCGACCAGGCTCAGCGACTCCACCAAATCCTGCCAGTTGATTTCGCCAAGCTGGCGCAATCCGGCAATGCTGTTGCTGACCGAGAGCTGACTCAGTGCCAGCTGGCGGTTGAATTGTTCAATCACATCCGCAGTATTACGCCCGGTGTTCAGCAGATGTTGCTCCACCCACGTGAGCGCCAGCGAGTGATTCTGCCCATTCAGTTTACGCGCCAGTTCGGCGACAAACGCGCCGGAAAGCTGATCGTTTTTGTGCGCCATATCGGCGATCACCTGAATCACGCGAGTGGCGTCCCTGGCGGAGTAATGAACGATCTCATTAATCCACGCTTCGGCCTGGCTGCGCTCCTGATGAATCTCGGCAACGCCTTGCGCAATACGTGCGAGGTTATCGAGCAGCGCAAAGCGCAGCATAGCGGGAAGCGCCCAGAGTTCACCCATTAGCAGCGGCGTCACGCGTTGATAAGCATGAATAAAGGTCGCTAATACTGCTGACTCTAAGCGGCCATCACTGTGGCTGATCATCTCATCCGCGATCGCCTGAATGCGTAAAGAGTGCGCGGGGTCTTTCAGCGCAGGTAAACCCTGACCAAATTTGGTGGGCAACAGATGGCGCACCATCCGAATTTGCTCTTCGATAATATAAAAATTATCCAGCAACCATTCGCCAGCCGGTGTCAAATTACGCTTCTCACCGGTACTTAATATTTCAGCGCTTTTTATCAGCGCCTGTTCGTTTTCCGTCAACCGCTGCAATAACTTATAGCTTTTTTTGGCGTCGGAAAGATGATGCGTTTTTGCCAGACGCTCGCCATATATTTCCATTTGCCGCTCGGAAAAAACATCTGGCCGGTTCGCCTGGTAAACACCGCTGTGATGTAAAAACTCAAAACCACTGCGTGCCGTTGCCGGAAGCGCACTACTGCTAATGAATGACCCGGTGGGAAGTTTATTTTTCATAATGGCGTCGCAAAAAATCCAATGGATTATAAAAGTCAGCACTATCAACAGGAAAGTCGACGGTATAAGAGAGGGCGAGGGAAAATATTTGTCTGTTTTGAGTATAGTGCCAAATCGATCTTACGGTTGGTTTATAAAATAAAAGTTAATTTAAAACATTTAACTGAACGTAATGATGGGGTTGAGGATCTTTAACGTTGTTGTCAAGTGTGAGTGGCAATGAAAAAAATCAGGTGTGTTAGAATCAGTTAACGGAAAAAGGAAATAAATTATGAGCTGGTTAAATCAATTTTTAGAAAGCTTATCACGCCGGGAAGTCAAAACTCAGTGTCCAGTCTGCAAAAAGTTTTGCCCACAATCTTCCTTAAAGCAAGCGCGCGGACAGGCTATGTTGTGCCCGCACTGTAAATCACTGTTTATTGCCGAGGAGTAAGCGAATGCGCCATATTCTTGAATGGATTGATGTAAATGAACAAGCGCCCGGCTACAAGCAGGAGTGTATCGTGCAATTTGAAAATGGTGAGGTGCAGGGCGGCTGGCTTTATGGCGGGCAATCGCGCAGCGGCGAGCATATTTTCCTTGAAGCGCATGCGGAATATGAAACCAGCATGGAGGTGAATTTCTGGATGTCATTGCCGCCAGCGCAACCGGACCAACTCGCTGCGTTTCATTCGCCGATATGAAAGAGCACAAGATAATATTATCGCTCATATTCGATAAATGACCGTTGCGCTTCAGCCTGATCGACAAACTGAAAAGCGTAAGGATGTATCAATTGTTCATCACAATACCAGCAGTCATTAACACGTTTAAAAACGGCACCCTGATGAAAGGGTTGAGTTTTATCCAAACGCATAACGGCATATTTGCCATTGTTGAAGGTAACTTCATACAGAGAAATTAATCCGAGCGGCATTAATCTGCGTTTGTGAATAATTTCGCCGTTGAGCTCTGGCGGGCCTGGCTTTTTCATTATGTTCTCTCCGATTGACCTGGTTTAAGTCTGGCAATGATTTAAACAATGCGATGAGTTTATTTTCAGGCTTCGCTTGTGAATTATCTATTGTCCGCCAGGATTAAGTCAGGCTTATGTGCCGGCGTAATTCCTTATTCACTCTCGCCCACGTTTTTACCTATCTGATATTCTATTCTACAAAAAGGCCATATTATGACGATTAAAACACTGCAAGATCTGTTTGTGCATGATCTTTCTGATATTTACAGCGCAGAAAAACAGATCACCAAAGCGTTACCAAAAATGATTCGCGCAGCCTCTGATCCTAATCTGGTTGCGGCTTTTAAACAGCACCTCGAAGAAACGCGCGGACAAATTGAACGTATTGATCAACTGGTTGAGCTCACGGAAGGCGTGCAGATCAAACGAATGAAATGCCATGCGCTGGAAGGTCTGGCCGAAGAGGCGCAGGAAATTATCGATGAAGTAGAAAAAGGGCCGGTTTGCGATGCTGGACTGATCGGTGCCGCACAGAAAGTTGAGCACTATGAGATCGCCACCTACGGCACCTTGCGCGCTTTAGCCCTGAAGCTGGATTATCAGGATGCCGCCAGGTTACTGGGCGAAACGCTGGAAGAAGAAAAAGCCACTGATGAAAAACTGACGCTGATTGCTGAAGAGCAGGATTAATTCCCCGTAGAAGAGGTTGATGCATCGGCTAAAAATGCCCAACCTCTTCCATCCTGAAAAATCCGCTTGCGAATTCCTGGTTAAAAATCACTTCATTCTCAGTATGCTAATCCCTCTTTTTTCAAACTAACGTTTGAACACTGTTCTGAATACAGAGGGATTTGCATGTCTGCTCATCATCATTCCGCAGAGCCCAAAACGATTTTACGTGCTGGGCGCTTCTTATTGATGCAGAAACTATTACGCCGTGACAAAACGCCCGTTGCACTATTACTGCTGGCTGCGCTGGTCGGTGTGCTAACCGGTTTGGTTGGCGTGGCCTTTGATAAAGCCGTGAATTTTGTGGTGCAGACGCGATTGAGCTGGCTGGCGGATGCCGGTGACAATCTGCTGGCGAAAATAATCGGTGCGTTTTTCCTTTCGGCATTATTAGGCGCTATTGGCTATTTCCTGGTGCGACGTTACGCGCCAGAAGCGGGCGGATCGGGTATTCCTGAAATCGAAGGCGCGCTTGAAGAGCTCCGACCGGTGCGCTGGTGGCGCGTACTACCGGTGAAATTCATTGGTGGCATGGGCGCGTTAGGTTCAGGCATGGTGTTGGGTCGCGAAGGGCCAACCGTGCAACTGGGTGGCAATATCGGCGGCATGTGTGTCGATCTGTTCCGCGTTAAATCTTCTGAATCTCGCCACACATTGCTAGCAACCGGCGCAGCCGCCGGTTTATCGGCCGCCTTCAATGCGCCGCTGGCGGGCATCCTGTTTATTGTTGAAGAGATGCGTCCGCAGTTTCGTTACAGCCTGATTTCCATCAAAGCGGTGTTTGTCGGCGTTATCGTCTCCAGCATTGTTTTCCGCGTGTGTAATGGTAATGAGGCGATCATCAATATTGGTCAGTTGCAGGATGCGCCAACTAATACGCTGTGGCTTTATCTGGTATTAGGCGTTTTATTCGGTGGCTGCGGCGTGGCATTTAATCGCTTCATTTTCCTCGCGCAGGATCAGTTTCAGCGCTTGCACCAAGGTCGCGTGGCAGCTTGGGTGATGTGGGGAAGTTTACTGGCTGGCGCGTGCGGCGTGATTGGCCTGGTGCTGCCACAAGCCATCAACGGCGGGATTGCCCTGATCCCCGATTTCTCCAGCGGTAGCTATAGCGCGCTGGCCTTGTTTCTGCTCTTCGCACTGCGCACGCTCATCACTGTCTGCTGTTTCTCCTCCGGCGCGCCAGGCGGTATTTTCGCCCCGATGCTGACGCTAGGCACGCTGCTCGGCACCTGCTTCGGCCAGCTCTGCATGCAGTGGCTGCCGGGTTTACATCTGGAGCCGGCAACCTTTGCCGTGGCCGGAATGGGCGCGCTGTTTGCGGCGTCGGTGCGCGCGCCGCTGACCGGCATTGTGCTGGTGCTGGAGATGACCAACAATTATCAGCTGATTTTGCCGATGATCATTACCTGTCTCGGCGCAACGCTGGCCGCGCAATTCTTCGGCGGCAAACCGCTGTACTCCGCGCTTCTTGCGCGCACGCTGGCGAAGGCGAAACAAATAGCGTAAGGCCTGGCTTACGTGCGGGCGCTGACACATCTGCTGCGTCACGGGCTGTCCTCGCGCCGCTAGCGCGGTACCTTCGGCTTTCACGTTGAGCCGACGGACCGTTCGGGGATCGGCCGTCCTGGCCGGCCCCGAACTGCCACACGCATCCATGCGTGCGGCTCCTGGCCCAACGTAAAAGCCTCAGCGCTGCGAGGACCGCCGGACCAATAGTGACTTCGGCCTGCGCATTTGCGCTATAAATCACGTGTTCGTTTAATTAGTGCGCACCGGGCAAAAAGGTATTCATCAACCAGCCAGAAAACGCCGTCATCGCGGTGCTTTCGGGCCGCGATTGCAAACGCGTTAACCAATAGCCGCCGAGATCGATTTCAGCGGCGAAAGGGCGCACCAGCTTCTCACTTTGCAGCAGGTGATTGAAAATCCTCACCGGTGCCAGCGCAATCCCCGCACCTAACAACGCCGCTTCAATCATCGTCAGCGACGAGTCAAAAATCATCACCGGATGCGCAGGCGATGGCGCATGTTCGTTCATGCTTTGCAGCCATTGGCTCCACTCATCACGGCGGAATGAGCGCAGCAGGGTAAATTTGTGCACGTCTGCAGGCTGTTGTAACTGCCGGGCAATGGCCGGATTACACAGCGGTGATAACGGCGCAGGACAAATACACTGCGCCTCGGTGCCGTGCCAGGCGCCGCTACCAAAGCGAATGGTGTAATCGTGGCCTTCGGCAGCCGGATCGACGCGATTGTTGTGAGTGGAGAGTTGCAGCTCAATGTGCGGATAACGGCGGTTAAAATCCTCTAAGCGTGGCAACAGCAAGCCGGTGGCAAAGCTTCCCACCACACCAACTTTCAATTTTTCGCGCATTTGACCGGATGAGAAACGATCCAGCGTATCGGCAATCCGATCGAAAGAGTCGTTGAGCACCGGCAACAGGCTTTCGCCTTCTGTGGTCAGCATCAAACCGCGCGAGACCCGCACAAACAGCTGGCAACCGAGCTGCTGCTCCAGCGATTTTACCTGCTGGCTCACGGCTGCATGGGTTACGTGCAGCTCAATCGCCGCATTAGTAAAACTTAGATGACGTGCAGCGGCTTCAAAGGCTCTAAGCGCGTTCAGGGGAATATAGGGTCGTGTCATGCGCCTACCTGTAAGATTTTCTATTGTCTGGCGCTAAAATTAACAGTTTGTTGCACCCTGTCAAATTGGTCAAACTGCCTGCGGAACAACAACCCGGAAGGTTAACTACAGTGAAATTGATTTCTCAAACATTGATAGCTACAGCGCTGACCTCGGCGTGCTCCATGGCGTTCGCCGCGAAGGCGGATGTGCAGGCAACCATTGATCAGGCGATCAAACCGCTAATGCAGCAGCAATCGATTCCCGGCATGGCGGTGGCGGTGGTGGTTAAAGGCCAGCCTCACTATTTCACCTGGGGTATGGCGGATGTAAAACAGCAGCGCCCGGTCACCCAAGACACGCTGTTTGAGCTGGGTTCGGTGAGTAAAACCTTCACCGGCGTGCTGAGTGGCGTTGCGGTGAATAAAGGCGAGATCGCGCTGAGCGATGCTGCCAGCAAATATTGGCCGGCACTGAACACGCCGCAGTGGCGCGACATCACGCTGCTGCAGCTGGCGACTTACACCGCTGGCGGCTTGCCGCTGCAGGTGCCCGATGCCGTGACCGATGAAAAGGCGCTGGCGAACTTCTATCAACAGTGGCAACCGCAGTGGGCGCCGGGCAACACGCGTCAATATGCCAACAGCAGCATCGGCTTATTTGGCTGGCTGGCGACGAAACCCAGCGGGCTGACTTTTGAACAGGCAATGCAGCAGCGCGTATTCACGCCATTGCAGCTCAAGCACACCTTTATCACCGTGCCTGACGCCGCGAAAAATGCTTACGCATGGGGCTACCGCGAAGGCAAACCGGTGCGCGTGTCGCCGGGCATGCTGGATGCTGAAGCCTATGGCGTGAAGTCGTCGATTAAAGATATGGCGCGCTGGATGCAGGCCAATATGGATCCGCAGCAGGTTAACGATAAGCCGCTGCAGCAGGCGCTGGATTTCGCGCAAACGCGTTTCTATCGCACCGATGCGCTCTATCAAGGTTTGGGGTGGGAGATGCTGGATTGGCCCGCTCAGGCGGAGATGGCGGTGAAGGGCGCGGATAACAAGGTGGCGCTTGGGCCGCAGCCGGTGCGGGATGCCGAATCACATCCGCGTGTCAGCGCGTCGTGGGTGCATAAGACTGGCGCAACCGGTGGCTTCGGTGCTTATGTCGCCTTCATCCCGGAGAAGCAGGTCGGCATTGTGATATTGGCAAACAAAAATTATCCCAATACCGAGCGGGTTAAAGCCGCGATGCAGATCCTGAAAGCGTTGCAGTAAGCGTATGGGGTGAACGCCTCGCCCCATCAACTACACTTAATGGGTGATCAACAAAGGAGCTTCAGATGAGCAATCACCCTAAAGATAAACGCGACGTGAATGATGAAAAGCATCCCGCCAAGGACAATCCCAGCGAACACGGTGAGATCCCCAGAACGCGCGATGACAGTGAAGACGACAAAAAAGATCCGTTTAACGACGAATAACAAACATCATTAGCAACGGCAGCGCGGCAAACAGCGTTAATGCGGTTGGCGCGCCTGCCAGCATAAAGAGTTGTCCAAACAGCAGCGATCCCATCACCTGACCCGCAGCCAACATATAGAACAAGATGCCTACGCCAACGGCGGGGGCATTGTTGGTTGCTTCTGCGCCCCACACCAGCAACACGCCCGAGAGCGTAACATACGCCGCGCCACCCAGCGCCACGGCGGGAAACAGCCAGGCTGAATAGTGATGGCTGAACGCCAGTAGCAATAAGGGCACGGCAAGGCAGCATTGCGACAGCCAATAAACTCGCTTCATCCCCATCCATTTCGCCATCGGGCCGGTGAGCGCGCCGATAATGCCTGCTGCGCCAGCGATGAGCCACAACAGGCTAACCATGCGGTCGCTGACGTGAATGTGATGCAGCAGATCCGGGCCGAAGCTCCACCAAGCCGCGCTGGCGACGCCGCTGAACAGTGCAATGAAGATAAGGCGCTGCAGCGAACGCTGCCGCAGGTGGCTTAACCAGGATTCACGTTGAGCGTTTTCATTGTGATTGGGTAGCTGGCGCCAAATCGGCACCAGGCAGATCATCGTCAGCGCGGCAAAAACCGCACAGGCGATGCGCCAGCCGCCGGGCAGCCAGTACAAAATTGGCACTGACAACATAATGCCCATGCTGGTTCCGGCATTGATAACCGTGTTCATCTGCGGCTGTTGCTCAGCCTCAATACGCTGGCTGACGGCGCTCGCTAACGCAGGCGAGGCGAGACCGGCGCTCATACCGGCGATAAACAATCCCACGCCAAGCATCCACGGCGATACCGCGCTCGCGATGATCAACAAACCCGATGCGGCACACAGCGCGGCAACCGCAGCAGGAAATCGCGGCCCGGCGCGGGCGGTCATCATCGGCGCGATCAACACCGCCACACAGTAAGCGGCAAAGCTACAGGCCGAAAGCACGCCAGAAACGCGCCGGGTAAAGGGGATGTCGTGCATCACCTCGGGCATCATCAAGCCCCAGGCGAAACGCGCCATACCGTAGGTCACAGCGATAAGTGCAAATCCGGTGATGCCGAGCGCCGTACCCTTCATGACTGTTCGCTGAACGCGATAAGCTGTAGCGCGGCGTTTTTACCGGCTTCGCACGCCTGCGCCGCGCCGATGATCAGCGCGGAAGTCAGCACACCTTCAAACAGCAGCCAAACCGCATCCGCTAGCGCGACATGCTGCTTGCCGAGCGCCTGCTGAATGGCGCGTGCAATGTAATTGCGCATCTTGTGGCGGTAAGCCAGCGCCTGTTCGGCTAACGCGGCATCTTCTCCGGCGTATTCGCCCCATGCCTTGAGAAACAAGCAGCCATTGTTGCCGTATTGCTGCATCCAGTCGGCCATCGCATCGAACATATGGCTGACCGCTTGCGGATGGTCCGGCGATTGCAACGCGGCGAAGAAACGATCTTGTCGCGCCTCCAGCACCGCGGCCGTTAGCGCTTCACGCGAGGGGAAATAGCGATACAAGGTGCGCGTCGAGACATTCGCCTCGCTGCAAATGCGATCGGTGCTGATGGCGTGAAAGCCGTTGAGATAGAACAGCCGCTCAGCGGCATTGATGATATCGAGTTTCTTTTTCATCCTCTAAAAGTAAACCGATCGTTTTACTTTTGCAAATCTAAGGATGTTGGAGATTTACTTAGAGAACAGTTAGTGCTGACTCCAGCCGATCCAGCGCAAACAAAATGCCGTAACGGCGCGCGTGTTGCGCTTCCGGCAGCGGCAACCAGATATCTGCCTGATTGGCGAGATCTAATGTCTTCGCACAAAGCGCAATCACCGGCGTTTTTTGAATGTGCGCATGGTGTACCGCGCTGAGCACGTGGCTGTTAACCGTATCAGGCGCGAGAATCAGCAACAGATCGTCCGGTTGCAAACGGCTCAGCGTCATGCTCAGCAGGTTATCATCCTGAATCCACGCGCTGGCCAGTCCGGCGTTTTGCAGGCGCTGATGGACGTCCGCCACCAGCGTAGTTTGCAGCCCCGATGCGCCAATCAGCAGTACGCTTCGGGCTTTACGCAACAGCTCTGCGGCACGTTGCCAGGTCGCCGCTTCCGCTTGACCATATTGCTGGGTTAACGCTTGAGTAATAGCCTCAATCGGCGCAATCGCGTGAGGGGGTTGTCTCTGAGGCGCGCGCGCCAGCCGCATACGCAAATCACGGATATCCTCGCAACCCAGCGAACGCGCAAAGCGGGTGATGGTGGCGGCGCTGACTTCTGCGCGGCCGGCAAGTTGCTCGATGGTGGCGGAAGCGGCAAAAGCAGTGTCGCTGAGAATCGCTTCGGCAACGCGTTTCTCCTGCTGACTCAGCGACGATTGCCGCTGGCGGATGACATCGATAAATTCAACATCCTGCTGCTGACCGGCTTTCCGCACCTGATGGAGAAAATCATCGAGATCCTGACAGCCCGCCGAGGTGGCAAAGCGTCTTAGCACATCCGGACTCACACCAGCCTGTGTAGCCAGACTCTCCATGGTGACGTGTACATTGGCGTGCAGGTTCGCCAGAATAAAACGCGCCAGCCTCGATTCCTGCGCATCCGCGCGCTCCGACTGCTGCCGTAATTGCCAGACAATATCCATCAGCTCATCACATTCTCAGTTGCGAAGGTCCATCATGCATGAAATTATTTTTCATGTTGAGTTTTTTTTCAGCTTATTGCGGGGTCTTAGCGCCGTTTGGCGGGCTTTTCACTGTTAAATTACGGTTAAGATCACACTCGTGAAAAATATTTTCATGATTATTATAATCGTATCCATCTGACTTGTATCAATAAATTATCTATCCATCAGAAGATCCTCTGCCCGTAGCCACTTTACAGCGTCTGTGAGACAGGTCTTAAATGGTCGGGACAAATCACAGGAGAAGAAATTATGCGCATCGTACTTTGCTGTGCTGCTGGCATGTCAACCAGCATGCTGGTGAGCAAAATGCAGCACGCCGCTGCAGGTCGCGGTCTGGAGATTGACATTAAAGCCGTGCCGGTGGCGGAATTCGAACGCATTCTGCCAGATGCCGATGTGGTTCTGCTTGGCCCGCAGGTGCAGTTCGAAGCAGCCCGTCTTAGCGCTATTGCCGCGCCGCAAGGCAAATCTGTCGCCGTCATCGACATGATGGATTACGGCATGATGCGTGGCGAACAGGTGCTCGATAAAGCGCTGGCCTTACACGCCTCCTAAACGTCCTTTTTAACCCATCCGACTGACATTACACGGCTTTGTGCTGTGGGGGATTCTGCATGTCTGAAATCGTGGCTATCGAGTTTGAAGAGGAAATTATGCTGCTGCTGGTGCAGGCCGGCGCAGCCCGCAGCGCGGCCATCAGCGCGCTGCGACTGGCGCGAGAAGGGCGCTTCAGCGAGGCGCAGCAACAGTTGGCGGCAGCAGGTGAAAGCATCAGCGCTGCGCACCAGCAGCAGACCGCGCTGATTGGTCTGGATGAAGGCAGCGGTAAGTTGCCGGTCACGCTGATTCTGGTGCACGCCCAGGATCATCTTATGAACGCCATGCTGATTCAGGATTTGGCTGGCGAAATCATTGAACTCTACCGCCGCACAGCGGCAGGAGGCAAAGATGCTTAAGATCGCAATTATTGGTGGTGGCAGCAGCTATTCACCGGAGCTGGTGGAAGGGATCATCAATCGCTATGCGCAGCTGCCGGTGACGGAACTGGCGCTGGTGGATATCGAGCAAGGGCGTGAAAAGGTTAATGTCATCGCCGATCTTACTCGCCGCATGCTGCAGCAAAACGGGCTGGAGCAGGTAAAAGTGAGCGTCCATTTTGAGCTGGATGACGCGATTCGCGGTGCTCGTTTTGTTCTGACGCAGCTGCGTGTGGGATTGTTGGCCGCGCGCGCGGCGGATGAGCGCCTCGGGCTGAAATATGGTCGGCTCGGCCAGGAAACCACGGGCGTTGGCGGCTTTGCCAAAGCGTTGCGCACCATTCCGGTGATGCTCAAGGTAGCGCGCAAAGTCGAGGAGCTGGCACCGGACGCCTTCATCATCAACTTCACTAATCCGGCGGGAATTGTGACGGAGGCGGTGTCGCGCTATAGCAAGGCGAAAATCATCGGGCTGTGCAATGTGCCGGTGAATATGCATCACATGATTGCTGGCATGCTCGACGCGCCCTGGGATGACGTGCAGCTGCGCTTCGCCGGGCTCAATCATCTGGTGTGGGTGCATCAGGTGACCTGTCGCGGCGAGGATGTGACCGCGCAGGTGATCGAGCAACTGTGCGATGGCCAATCGCTCACCATGAACAACATCAAAGATATGCCGTGGTCGCCGCAGTTCCTGCGCGCGCTCAAAGCGATTCCGTGCCCGTATCACCGTTATTACTGGCAAACGCCGCAGATGCTGGCCGAAGAGCAGGAGAAAGCGCAAAACGGTCATGAAGGCACGCGCGCGGAGCAGGTGATGAAAGTGGAAGCGGAACTGTTCGCGCTGTATGCCGACCCGCATCTGGCGCACAAACCCGAGCAGCTGAGTTTCCGTGGCGGCGCGTATTACTCCGAAGTGGCGGTTGAGCTGATCAGCGCAATTCACAATAACAGCGGCAAAAATCTGGTGGTGAACTGTCGCAACAACGGCGCGATTCATGGCCTGCCGGATGACGCGGTGGTGGAGGTGAACTGTCTGGTTGATGCGCAAGGCGCGCATCCGCTGGCGTTTGGTGAGTTGCCGCCGCTGATGAATGGCCTGACGCAGCAGATCAAAGCGTTTGAACGCCTGACTATCGAAGCCGCAGTGCATGGCGATCGTGAGCAAGCGCTGCTGGCGCTGCTCGGCAATCCGTTAGTCGGTGATGTCGCGACCGCCGAAGCCTTGCTTGACGAAGTGCTGACCCTAAACAAGCCGTGGCTGCCGCAGTTCGCCACGCCATAATCCGTTGCGCCACTGAGCCAGAGGAACACCTATGTCTAACCGTACTTTTATAGACCGTTATGTCTTGCCCGTCGCACTGAAAATCGCCGGTCAGAAGCATGTGCTCTCCGTGCGCGACGGCATCATTCTCAACATGCCGTTTATGCTGATTGGCAGCTTCTTCCTGATCTTTGCCTATCTGCCGATTCCGGCGTGGGGCCATTTAATGGCGGATCTGTTTGGCGAGACGTGGCGCAACAAACTGCTTTATCCGGTGCGCGCCACCTACGACATCATGGCGCTGATCTCCAGCTTCGGCATCGCTTACCGCCTGGCGGAGAAGTATCGCACGCTTGATCCGCTCACCAGCGGCGCGATGGCGTTAGTGGCATTTGTGATGACCATTCCGCAGCAGACGCTGTTTGCCCCGGTGGAGGGCGCGCCGACGCAGTTGGTCACCGGCGTGTTGCCGATTTCACTGATTGGCAGCCAGGGTTTGTTTGTGGCTATCGTGGTTGCGCTGCTATCGACCGAGATCTACCGCTTTGTGCACAACCGTAATTTGGTAATCAAGATGCCGGAGGGCGTGCCGCCTGCGGTGGCGAAATCCTTCCTCGCGCTGGTACCCGGTTTTTGTGTGCTGGCGGTGGTGTTGGTGATTCGTCTGGCGGTGGAAGCATCGCCGTTCGGCGATATCAATAACCTGATTGCTACTGTAATTGGTTTGCCGATGCATCACGTGGGCGGCACCTTGCCCGGCATGATTTTCTCGGTGCTGCTGATTGGGATTCTCTGGACGCTTGGACTGCACGGCGATGCGATTGTGCTGGTGTTTATTCAACCGGTTTGGCTGTCGAATATGAGTGAAAACCTCGAGGCGTTTCAGCATAACCAACCGATCCCGCACATCTTTACCCAGCAGTTTTATGATTTGTGGATTGCACCGGGCGGCACCGGCGCGCTACTGGGATTGGTGATTTTCATGCTGATTCGTTCACGCAGTCGCCAGATGAAACAGCTCGGTAAAATTGCCGCGCCGGCGGCGCTGTTTAACATCAGTGAGCCATTAGTGTTCGGCATTCCGCTGGTGATGAACCCGTATCTGTTCCTGCCCTTTATCCTGACGCCGGTGGTGCTGGTGATTGTGTCGTGGGCGGCGATGAGCACCGGTTTGGTGGCGCCGCCAGCGGGGATTGCGCTGCCGTTTACCACACCGATTTTCGTCAGCGGCTATCTGGCCACCGGCGGGCATATTTCCGGCACCGTTTTGCAGGTGGTGAATCTGACAATTTCACTGGTGATTTACTATCCGTTCTTCCGGGTCTGGGATCGTCTGAAGTTCCGCGAGGAAGAGGCCAGCCTGCAGCAAGCAAAAGTGGTGAGCGGCGAAGCGGTAACGCCTTGAACACCGGGGCAGAAGCGCATCAATGTGCGCTTCTGTGATCTGTAAACCGATAAACCACAATGCGCATTAATCACCTAACAGGACTAATTTACAATTCTCTTTGGACTCTAACTATCACTCAACTGACTGTTATCGCTGATTTTATTTCAATTGCTTAAAATAACAGCGGTTTTATTAAAAGAAACTTCTGTACTCTTATTACGTGTTTGTATATTTTTGTGATCAAGTGGTGACATAACTTCTTTCACCCCGAAACCCACGCTACTCAATGTAAACGTCAGCAGGCTCTCTTGATAGACATTTTCTCTAAAATTAACAATATTCCCCTTTTATTAAATTTAACCAGCTTAACGAGATCATTTGCGATCTCATTTTTCAGACTATTCCATTAATTTTTTATTACTCCATAAAGTGCTGGCACTAACGTCGCCAGGGGAAACGCATGCAAAAAATGAATATCAGTACCGATTTTATCGCTTATTTCAATTGTGGTTCTGTAAAGCTGAAATCTGAGGCCGAAATATTGGGCTCAGTTATCACCGCTATCATAAAAGACAAAAAAACTGTTACCAATAAGAGCATTATTGCCTATCTGCTGGCAGAGCTTGAGAGCACCAATGATGTGATTTTCCAGGATTGCCTGCGGAATACGCTGCAAATCGTGGTAGGAAAGACGCCGGATGATGACGGCTTTTTCAGTTAAGATAATCTCCCATAATTAAGAACGTGGGTTTTAAACCGATTCAATTTTAAAAGTTCAGGATTTATCTGACAGTATCAGGCCATGAAAATGGCGTTATAATTACTGGCCCGACCAGAATAATCTGGCACACAGATAAATCCAACAATAAGTGATATTTTATGAATTACAGCAATTTTTCAGCAAAAGTGAGTTTCTGGCCCAATATGCATTTCACCGCAATTGAAATTGTACAGTGTGGCGAGCTCTACGAAATATATGCGACGGACATTTCCCGTCTCGCTAAAAGTAAGCTTTTTGTCGGGCGCACCCATGATAAAAATTTAGCGGATTCCTACGCGAAACAGTTCCAAGAGTGGTTACCTAAAGTTAACCGTGAAATGAAACTGCGTGACATTGCGCCGTTAACAGGAAATATGCCGCCGCAGGTTTTTTGTAGAAAACGGGATCTTGAAATTTTGCCGAGCCAGGCAGAATTTTTGCGTAACCCTCATCAATGGTAGTTCTCAGTAATAAGTCTTAAAAATGCGAGCTTGCGATTAAGATTATTACTTTTCTAAAGGCGGTGCTGCCCATCACCGCCATCAGAAATAAACTTTTACTCATTCAACGGTTAAATCGTATACGTTTAGCCTGCTCATCGCTTTCGCATTATACAAAACTGAACCAGGCTCAACATGTCATGGTTAATTGTGTATACAAGCGAGGAACGAATGGATTTTGTACAACGCACGATTGATTTAGCAATGAAAAACGTTGAAGAGGGCGGTCGACCATTTGCAACAGTCATTGTTCGCGACGGCAAGGTAATCGCTGAGAGCGCAAACCAGGTCGCACAGACGAATGATCCCACGGCTCACGCTGAAATACTGGCCATCCGCGAAGCCTGCCGTCAATCAGGCAGCGAAAACCTCACCGACTGCGACATTTACATTCTCGCCAGCCCTTGTCCAATGTGTCTGGGTGCACTCTATTATTGCAGTCCAAAGCAGGTGATATACATCACCAAACGCGAAGAGTATTCGACGTATTACCGTGACGATCGTAAATACTTTGAACTGGACACCTTTTACGCTGAATACAGCAAGCCAATTGAACAACGTCGCTTGCCGATGAAATATCAGCCTCGACCGCAGGCGCTCGACGTCTATAAACGCTGGCAGGTTTTAAATAAATAAAAGCGTTTCAGTTGCTCGTGGCTTAATCCCTCCCAAGATGATCAACACCCTTGCCACGTACCCATCTGGTGCAAATCCCCTCGATTTGCACCAGTAAAACGCATAATAACCACTTATAACCCCGCACAAAATTCATTTAATTCAGCGCATTAATAATCTGGCACGCGCGTTGCTATTCGATTGGTAGAGATGTTGGACCAATTAGGGCATTGCCATGCAGATACCGGCTGAGCTTCATCCTATTTCCACGCCGCGCAGCGATACGCTGATTCTCGATGCGCTAACGCGCTATATGGCGCAGTCGGGTGCGCAGCCCGGCAGCCGCTTGCCGCCGGAACGCGTGCTGGCGGAGAAGCTTGGCGTCAGCCGCAATACGGTGCGTGAAGCGCTCAAACGCTGGGAAGCGCTAGGCATTATTTTGCGTAAAAAGGGCAGCGGTACTTTTTTGCAGGCGGAAGTGGGCGTTAACGACAGCTTCTTATCGCTGCGCTTTAAAAACGATTCGGCCAACATGCTACACGCGCTGGAAGTGCGCCGCATTATCGAGTCAGAATCCTGCGCGTTGGCGGCTCAACGTGCCTCGGCTGCCGATCTGATCGAAATCGAGCAACGTCTTAATGAGATGGAAAAAGTGCATCTGGCGATCGGTTCTGCCGGTGCGGAAGACTGGGCATTTCACGCCAGCATCTATCGGGCTGCCGGAAATCCTTTGCTGCTACAAATGCTCAACGGCATTTACGACTCATTTCATGCATTTTTCGAATCACCGCCGGAACAGGCGCTGTTTTCAGACTCTTTCCCGCTGCACCGTGAACTCTTCAACGCTATCCGCCAGCGCGATTGCACGGCATCGCGCGCGATCTGCCATCAAATTCTCGATATCACCGAACGCGACATGAAGGATGTAATGAATGCCAAACGATAAGTTGATTCCGCAACAAACGCTGCTCACTCACGATCAACGCCATGAAATGGGCGCGGTCACTACGCCGATTTACCAGTCTTCGCTGTTCACCTTCAGTGATTACGACAGCATGATCGCGCGCTTTCGCGGCGAGAGCGATCAGCCGCTCTATTCGCGCGTCGATAACCCGACGGTAAAAGCGCTGCAGGACAAGATGGCGGCGCTGGAGGGCGGCGAAGCCTGTCTGGCTTTTGGCAGCGGCATGGCGGCGATCAGCAATGCGATTCTCAGCGTGGTGGCGCCGGGTAAAAAAGTGGTATGCGTTAATCACGTTTATCCCGATACCTATCGCTTTCTGCGCGGCTTCTGCCAGCGCTTTGGCATCGTTACCGAGTTTGTCGATGGTGATGACGAAGCTGCAATTGGTGCGGCCTTATCGGATGCCAGCCTGCTGTATCTGGAAAGTCCCTCAAGCTGGGTGATGAGTGAACAGAATCTGAATAAGCTCGGCGCGATGGCGCGCGAAGCGGGCGTGGTCAGCATTATCGATAACAGCTGGGCTTCACCGATTTTCCAGCAGCCGCTGCTGTGCGGCATCGATATCGTGGTGCACTCGGCGTCGAAATATATCAGCGGCCACAGCGATGTGGTGGCTGGTCTGGTGATCGCCAGCCAGCAGCACATTAACAACATTACGCGTCACATCAGTCCTTATCTCGGCGGCAAACTTTCGGCGCATGAAGCGTCACTGCTGATGCGCGGCCTGCGCACGCTGCCGCTGCGCATGAAACACCACCACCAGAGCGCGCTGATCATTGCCGAAAAACTGGCGGAGCATCCGCTGGTGACGGACGTCTGCCATCCGGGGCTTACACCGCAGTCGTGGTCCACCTTGCGCGGCTACAGCGGTCTGTTTGCCTTTGAAGTGGCGGAGCAGGTGGATATTCCACAGCTGTGCAACGCGCTGGAGCTGTTCCACATGGGCGTGAGCTGGGGCGGATTTGAGAGTCTGGTGATGCCGGCGATTTCGGTGATCAACCAGGCCAGTGAATTTAACTCGGCGGTGGATTTCGGCGTCTCGCCACGCCTGATCCGCATCTCGGTCGGCCTTGAAGAGACCAACGATTTGTGGGCCGATTTGCAGCAAGCCCTTGCCAGCGCGAATCGCGCGTAATCACTCACTGGAGAAAAGTCATGACGCAACGTTTTGCCGTGAAAGCATTAGTGTTAGCCGTGGGTTTGAGTGCAGCGATGAGCAGCCTCGCCGCCAAGCTTACCGTAGTGGAAGTGATTACCAGCCCGCCGCGCACCGCGCTGCTGCAAAAAATGCTCGATGAGTATAAAACCCAGCATCCCGGCACGGAGATTGAACTGATTTCACTGCCGTGGGGCCAGGCGTTTGAAAAGCTCGGCACCATGCTGCAGAGCGGTCAGGTGCCGGATGTGGTGGAGATGCCGGATACCTGGCAAGGATTGTATGCCAGTAACAATATGCTGGAAGACCTCGAGCCGCGCCTGAAAAGCTGGGATGCCACGCCACAGCTCACCGATAAAACGCTGGCCATGGCGCGCGCCGCCAACGGCAAAGCCACCATGGTGCCGTACGGCTTTTATCTGCGCGCGCTGTTCTGGAATAAAAAGCTGTTCCAGCAGGCAGGATTGAGTGAACCGCCCAAAACCATGGAGGAATTCGCCAGCGATGCCCAGCGCATCAGCAAATTGGGGAATGGCATCAGCGGCTACTGCATGCGTGGTGGCGTGGGCGGCACCAACGCCTGGATGATGTTTATGGCGGCGATGAACGGTTCACCGGAGTTCTTCGATAAACAAGGTAACAGCACGCTGACCGAGCCGGGCGCGATGAAAGGCGCGCAGCTGCTGGTGGATATGTATCAAAAGGGCGGCGCCTCGAAAGACAGCGTTAACTGGGGCTTCAATGAGATCGTTTCGGGCTTCTATTCAGGTAAATGCGCAATGCTCGATCAGGATCCCGACGCGCTGATCGCGATTAAAAACAGCATGGCGGCCGATGATTTCGCTGTGGCTCCGATGCCGGTTGGCCCGTCAGGCAAAGCTTTCCCGACCATTGGCTATACCGGCTGGTCGATGTTCAAGCAGGGTAAACAGAAGGATCTCGCCTGGCCGCTGATTACCTTCCTCAGTGACAAAACCAACAACCTCGCATGGTCAAAATTCGTCGGCACGCTGCCGATTTACAAAGGTGCCGAGCAAGACCCGTTTTACCAAACGCCGCAGTTCGCCGGCTGGTTCAAAGAGCTGAACGATCCTAACTATGTGCCACTCACCATGCCAACCCATCTCAAAGGCTGGGGCTATTTCAACTCGGTGATTGTGAAAGAGAGCAGCCAGGAAACCTTGCTGGGTGAGAACGATACCGAAAGCATGGTGAAAGATTGGGCGAACTATCTCAGCAAAGAGCAGAAAGCCTGGCTTGCTACGCAGTAACCTTTAACCACGCGGAGTGTGATTATGATGCTTGATGCTTCTCTGCCCAACAGTCCGGCGCGCCGCCGCCTCCGCTGGAGTCGACTGGCTGAGCCGTGGTGGTATTTGTCGCCTGGCCTGTTGCTGATCGCTTTGTTCATCTTTGTGCCGATGGCGATCGGCATCTCCTATGCGTTTCAGAGCATTAACCTGCTGAATCCGCTGGAGACCGGTTGGGTCGGCTGGGATAACTTCAGCGAGATGTTTGATGACCGGCGCTTTTTCAAAGCGCTGGGCCACACGCTGAACTGGACGCTCAGCTCGCTGCTGCTGCAGTTCTTCTTCGGTTTGGCGCTGGCGCTGCTGCTCAATCGCGAGTTCCGTTTTCGCCGTTGGGTGCAGGCGCTGGTGTTCTTGCCGTGGGCGGTTCCGGCGTTTCTCTCTGGCTTGACCTGGTCATGGTTGTTCAATCCGGTAGTCGGCCCATTGCCGCAGTGGCTGAGCGATTTGGGCGTGCTGAGTGAGCCGTACAACATTCTGTCCGATCCGCAGTTGGCTATGTGGGGACCGGTGATCGCCAACGTCTGGTTTGGCATTCCGTTCTTTGCCATCACGCTGCTGGCGGCGCTGCAGTCGATTCCCAAAGATCTGTACGAAGCGGCCTCGATTGATGGTGCCAGCGGCTGGCAGCAGTTTCGTCGCGTCACGCTGCCGTTTCTGGCACCGATGATCGCTATCACCGTGATGCTGCGCACCATCTGGATCGCCAATTTTGCCGACCTCATTGTGGTGATGACCGATGGCGGTCCGGCGGGATCGACCTCGATTCTCTCCAGCTACATCTTCACCACCGCCTATCGCAAGCTCGACTTTGGCTATGCCTCAGCGATGGCGGTGTTTCTGTTACTGCTGATGACCTGTTATGCGCTGGTGTTGCTGCGCATCCGTCATCAGCTGCTGAAATAGGAGGCAACGATGCGACTCTTGCCGCTGATTGGCCATCGTCTGAGTATTGCGGCGTATCTGCTGTTCGCGCTGTTTCCGCTGTATTGGATCATCAAAATCTCGCTGACGCCGGACCAACTGTTGTTTAGTCAGGGCGTAACGTTATTGCCGAGCGGCGTGACCTTTGGTCATTTCAAAAAAGTGCTGACCGACAGTGATTTCCCGACCTTTTTTACCAACAGCCTGATTGTCTCGTTTAGCACCGCGTTTCTTACCACGCTGATTGCCGCTGCGGCCGGCTATGCCTTTTCGCGCTTCCAGTTCCGCGGCAAAGTGCTAATCGCCGGACTGCTGCTGTTCACGCAGATGTTTCCGCTGGTGATGATCATCGCGCCGATTTACAAGGTGATGGCGCCGCTGGGCCTGACCAACAGCTTGCTGGGGCTGATTCTGATCTACACCGCGTTTAACGTGCCGTTTGCCACCTTTCTGATGCAATCCTTCTTCGATGCGATTCCCAAAGATCTGGAGGAGTCGGCGATGCTGGAAGGCTGCACGCGTTTTCAGGCGCTGTATCGCGTGCTGGTGCCGCTGACCTTGCCGGGCATGGCGGCCACATTGGGCTTTGTGTTTACCGCAGCGTGGAGCGAGCTGCTGTTCTCGCTGATGCTGATCAACAAAAACGAAGTGATGACCTTCCCGGTTGGGCTGCTCAGCTTCGTGTCGAAGTTTGCCGTTTCCTGGGGCGAGATGATGGCGGCGGTGGTGCTGGCGCTGATCCCGGCCTGTCTGTTCTTCGCCTTTATTCAACGCTATTTGGTTCAGGGACTCACCGCCGGTGCGGTTAAGGGGTAAATCATGGCTGAAATCACGCTCAAACAGATCGACAAGCGCTATGGCAACGTTGAGGTGCTGCGCGATATTAACCTCACCATCAAAGACGGCGAATTCGTGGTACTGGTGGGACCTTCCGGCTGTGGCAAATCGACGCTGCTGCGCACCATCGCTGGGCTGGAGCTGGCGACCGGCGGCGATATTCGTATCGGCAACCAGCTGATGAACGATGTGGCACCCAAAGATCGCGATATCTCGATGGTGTTTCAAAGTTACGCACTCTATCCGCATCTAACGGTGGCGCGCAATATGGGCTTCAGCCTGGAAATCCAGAAGCGTCCGCGTGCGGAAATTGAAGAGAAGGTGAGGCGTGCGGCGGAAATTCTCAGCCTGACGCATCTGCTTGATCGCCGACCCAAAGAGTTATCCGGAGGTCAGCGCCAGCGTGTGGCCATGGGACGCGCCATCGTGCGTCAGCCGCAGGTGTTTCTGTTTGATGAACCGCTGTCGAACCTGGATGCACAGTTGCGCGGTCAGATGCGCGTCGAAATCAAAAAGCTGCATCAGCAGATGAACAACACCATTGTGTACGTGACGCACGATCAGGTTGAAGCCATGACGCTGGCGGATCGCATTGTGGTGCTGAACAACGGCGTGATTCAGCAGGTCGGTACGCCGCTCGAGCTGTATGACACACCGGCGAACAAGTTTGTCGCCAGCTTTATTGGCTCGCCATCAATGAACTTCATCAATGGCATGATGACCGCGCAGGGCGTGCGTATTGGCGATAGCGCACAGCTGCCGTTGAATCAGCATTGGTCGCAGCATCAGGCTGGGCGAGCGGTAATTTACGGTATCCGACCAGAGAATGTGGCGATTGCCGAAGCGGGCGCGATGAATGCGCTGCCGTTAGAAGTGTCGCTGGTGGAGCCGACGGGATTATCCGAGCTGATTCATGGATCGCTGTTGGGGCATGACATCATGCTATTCACCACGCAACGTTCTGGCGCACAGGCGGGGGATATTCTGCCTGTGACCATTGATGCGGATCGCGCGATGCTGTTTGATGCGGATTCGCAAAAACGTTTATAACGCGTGTTACAGCTGCCTGTTTGCACAGGCAGCTCAGGGAATTACTTAGACTGCTGCTGTTTGCTGTCCGCTTCTTTCTGCTTTTTGTTCGCCATATGGTGACCAACCGCACAACCCGCTGCTGCACCCGCAACGCCGTGATGCGCCACGTGGCCCGCCACGCCGCCGACAACCGCTCCTTTGATGCAGCCCTTCGCTTCGACCTGAGAAGTGACCGACAGCAGCACGCCCGCAGTTAATACAATCAGAGAAAATTTACGCACTGGATTTATTCCTTATAAAGTTAATAGCGTGTAAATACACGCTTCCAGTGTAGTAAGTGGAATAAATCCTACCGTTATAAACTGTAAACAAAGATATTTTAGCGTAATACCCTAAAGCGGTTTAGTGAACGCTTTTTAATCGGCTTATTTAACATTATTAATCATTGATAAAAGTCACAGACGAATGGAATGCGCTGGCGAGTGTTTATCAGGTTTGTAGAAGAGAAGCAGCCTCCTTGCTGCCCGCATTATCGTTAACGTTTCAGTCTGGCCCAATCGACAAACTGGCCATCCTTCATCACCGCCGCTTTTTCCGGAAAATAGTGATAGAAAATAACGGTCAATCCATCGCCTTGCATAACACGCGCAGAGTCGGTGGTGGCTATCTCCGCCATCATCTTGCCGTCGCAGGTGACTTCATGATTCTTCACATTAAAAGTGAATTTTCTGAACTGATAGATTTTCAATTTCGCTGCATCCTAACCGATAACAGTAAAGCAAAGTGAGGTGAGAAAAGCAGGGTTTGCGGCTTTCATACTAATTATTTCCCGTGGTGATTTTTCGCCATGAAAACGTACGCGAGGCCACTAAGACTTTTCTTATCTTTAATCAAGTTGGATGAGCTTGTTTTTATCGGGGAATGTCATCGCGCCGAGGCGATCATTTTTTATGCGGCAGGACTTGATGATAGCGCTGATGAATTAAATTGGATTTTACAAAACAATTGTTTTCTCTTAACCTGACTGACGCACGTTGATTTTCTCAAGATAACAACGCCATTGGTAAATAACTCTTAAGCTTGAGTAAATATGACTACACAGAGAATTAAATGACTAGCAGTTACGATGAACAGATGAAGGACCGAATGATTGGTGAGGCGCTGCTTGCTCTTTTAGAAGACCAGGTTGCGGTATCCTCTGTGGCGCTGATAGCCAAACTTGAAGAGATGGCGGAAACAGAAGAGGAAAGCTACAGGCGAGTTGCCTGCCAACGCGCACTGGCGGATGTCAGAAATCATAGCGTCAGGACCAACACGCAACGCGACGGACAAGATTTCAGTAGTGAGAAGCATGCTAATATCCCGAATCAGAAAAAGCACTGATTACGATGCTAAACACTTTTCCGCAATCTTACTCATCGCGTTGACATAATCCTGCTTAAGCTGAACGGGCGCGGCTTCTTCTTGCTGCTTCAATAGCGCAGTAATGTGATCAAGTTGCAAAGGTTGATCGGATTTAAGCAGGCATGACACGGCGTGACCAATGACAGCATGAATGTCATCCATATTTTCCGCTTTCTCGTCTGACATCACCTTCTCCTTAATCCCTTTGCTAATTAACATTTTTCAGCTTGCTCCAAAGCATTCATAGGAATGTATTATTTCGCGCCCTCAGGGCAGGGCATTGATCAGTTTCTGGCGCAGCGTGGTTACACGTGCAGTGAGATCGGCCAGTTCTTCATAAGGCGTATCCATCACTGACACCATGTCAGCCGGAACGCCGGCCGCCGCGATCTTTAATTCTTGTCCCTGCTCAGTGACGGAGATCAACACTCTGCGCTCATCGCCACCAACATCGCGTTTTCTACTGATAATGCCAGCCTGCTCCAGTCGCTTTAAAAGCTGGCTGAGCGTGCCTGAATCCAGCTGCACGCGCGCGCCCAATTCTGAAACGGTGACATGGTCTTTTTCCCACAGCGCCAGCAGCACCAGGTACTGCGGATAGGTCAAACCCAGTGGTTTCAGTCGCGACTGATAAAGTTTGGTCATCGCAAGGGACGCGGAATAGAGCGCGAAGCAGAGAAACTGGTCGACAGTCACCGGCGCTTCACTCTCAGGACCTACACAGCAAACTTCATCGTTTAACTCTTTCATATCACCACTATTTTTAAGGCAGAGTTGCAGTCATTGAGACTGAAAAACGTGAATATATTGACATAAATTAGATTGAAGTCAATCTAATTTGGATTGGCTATTTTTTGTTAATATCTATTGTAAATCATAGGATTAGCTATAATTTCATTAACAATCGATGGTAACGCAAGGTTTAAAACTTCTATGGATTCAGCAACGCCCGGCATTCTCATCCTCGCGGCAGGTAAAGGTTCGCGTTATATCGCCAGCGGCGGCAGCGGCAATAAGTTGCTGGCCAGCATAAACGACGATGCGCCGACGGTAATTGAAACGGTGATTGAACAGGCAAAGCTGAGTGGCTTGCCGGTGGCGCTGGTGACGCGTCCCGACTATCTGGCGGTGCGTCAGCATGCAGTAAAGGCAGGCGTGCAGCTTGTGCTGTGTGAAAGTGGCGGCAGCGGCGAATCCATTGCGGCGGGCGTGGCGATGACCGCTCAATGGAAAGGATGGATCATTACGCTGGGAGATATGCCGTGGCTAACGGTGGATCATTATTGGCAAGTAAAAGAGGCGTTAGAAAAGGGCGCGGCGCAGGTGCGTCTTACCTATAAAGGCAAACCCGGCCATCCGGTCGGGTTTGCTGGGCGCTACGCTGAGGCGTTACGCAATTTGCAGGGCGATGAAGGTGCCAGAGCGCTGCTGGAACCGCGCTTACTGGTCACCTTTGAAGCGGATGCTGCTGTACAGCGCGATTTCGATGTGGTGGCTAAACCACGTTGAGCCGAGCCGCCGCGACATCCGCGACAATTGATAGCGCTAGCGTGCGCGCATCGCGCGCCTGGGCAAAGATGCCTATCGGCGCTTTGATACGCGCAATCTCTTCCTCACTAAACCCTAGCGACAGCAATTTCTCAACGCGCGTTGCATGCGTGCGCCGACTTCCCAATGCTCCGATATAGAAGGGTGCAGAACGCAGCGCTGCCAGAAGCACTGGGAGTTCGCGATCGAGATCGTGATACAGCAAAATCACCGCCGTAAAGGGATCAACGGCCTGCGCCTGCACATCCTCGCCAGAAAGCACCTCGTAACCAGCGGCCTGCGCAATCGACGCCGTCGCCAACGCTTCGACTGAACGTCCATATACCGCCACGCGTGTTTTTGGCAGATAGCCGGTGATAAAGGCATCCTCCTGCCAGCCGGTCATCTCAGTGCAAGCAGCGCTCGCCAGCCGCTGAAACGTCGGCAGATAGCGCAGCGCTGCGGATTGACGCGTTGCCAGCAAATCCAGCACGTTTCTCAGCGGTTGCGCGTCACGTAGCTGATGGAAAGCCAGCGTGATGCCGCCGCCACAGGGCAGCACAATATCCAGATAAGGCGATCCTTCGCCATATCTCACAAAGCGATCTTTACCAGTGGCGATGACTTGCAACGCTTCATAAGCCGCCGCCGCTTCCACGCAGCCGCCGGAAACATAGCCGCAATAGCGGCCATCTTCCCGCACCACCATCTGCGCACCCAATGCCCGCGCCGCGCCACCGCGAATCTCAATCAGCGTGACCAGCACGGCAGCGGAATCTGCCTCCATTGCTTCAAGCGCGAAGCGCAGGATGCTTTCACTGTCATCGGTCTGCAAAGCCTGCTGCGGCTTGATCTGCGGTTGCAGATCGTCATCAATCAGTAGCTGCTGCAATGCGCTTCTCCTCAACTTTAGACAAGGGCAGGCAAGCCTTTAAGTAACTTATCCAGCGTCACCGGATAGTCGCGCACGCGTACGCCGGTGGCGTTGTAAATAGCATTGACGATTGCCGCGCTGACGCCGCACAAACCCAGTTCACCCACGCCCTTTGCTTTCATCGGTGAGGAGATGGGATCGGTGTCATCAAGGAAAATCACCTCCTGCTGCGGGATATCGGCGTGAACCGGCACTTCATAGCCCGCCATATCGTGGTTGACGAAATAACCGAGGCGTTCATCGACGAACAGCTCCTCCATCAACGCGCCGCCAAGTCCCATCGTCATGGCACCAATCACCTGGCTGCGCGCCGTTTTGGGATTAAGAATGCGTCCGGCGGCACAAACCGCCAGCATGCGCCGCACCCGCACTTCACCGGTGGCGACATCCACGCCGATTTCAATGAAGTGTCCGGCGAAAGTGGATTGCTGATATTGCTCGTCAAGATCGCCAAACTCGATGGTGTCTTCCACGGTGATAGTCGCTTCAGCGGCGGCCTGGGCGAGCGGCGCGCTCTGGTTTCCGTCATTCACCTGACCGTCGCTGAAGGTAGCGCGTTGCGCATCAAAGCCCAGTTTGCTGGCGACCGCTTCACGCAATTTCACGCAGGCGGCGTAAACGCCGGATGTTGAGGTGTTCGCGCCCCATTGGCCGCCGGAACCGGCAGAAATAGGGAAGTCTGAATCGCCTAAACGAACCGCCACACGCTCGATCGGCACGCCCATCATCTCCGCCGCCGTTTGCGCGAGGATGGTGTAGCTGCCGGTGCCGATGTCGGTCATGTCGGTTTCAACGGTGATGATGCCTTTATTGTCCAGATGCACACGCGCACCGGAAGGCGCCACCATGTTGTTACGAAAACCGGCCGCAACACCCATGCCGACCAGCCAGCGTCCCTCTTTGACCATTGCCGGTTTGGCGTTGCGTCGTGACCAGCCAAAGCGCTCGGCGCCGGTATTCAGGCACTCAACCAGCTGGCGGCGTGAAAAAGGGCGCTCGGGTTTGGCCGGATCGACCTGCGTATCATTGAGGATGCGGAAGGCGATCGGATCAATGCCCACTTTTTCCGCTATTTCATCGATGGCAATTTCAAGCGCCATGAGCCCAGGCGCTTCACCCGGTGCGCGCATGGCGTTACCTTCGGGCAGATCCAGCGTCGCCAGTCGTAATCCGGTAAAGCGGTTAGCACCGGCGTAAAGCAGTTCCGTTTGCTGCACGGCGGTTTCAGGTGTGCCTCCCGGCAGGTTCCCCGACCAGCTTTCATGCGCGATGGCCTGAATCTTGCCGGCTTTATCGGTGCCAATGCGAATGTGCTGAATGGTGGCCGGTCGATGTGTGGTGTTATTGGTGATTAATGGCCGCGGCAGCATCACTTTGACCGGACGCTTTACCGCGCGCGCACCCAACGCCGCTAACACCGCATCGCTGCGCAGGAACAGCTTGCCGCCAAAGCCGCCGCCAATATAAGGCGACACGATGCGGATCTTCTCCATCGGCATGTTGAGCGTGGCGGCCAGATCGGTGCGGCACCAGTCGATCATCTGATTCGAGGTCCAGACGGTGAGTTTATCGCCTTGCCATGTCGCCATCGAGGCGTGCGGTTCCATCGCGGTGTGGCTTTGGTCAGGCGTGGTGTAGTGCGCATCCAGCTTGACGTCAGCTGCAGTAAACGCACCGGCGAAATCACCCACGGACTTATCTGGCGTATCTTCGGGCGCGGAGGTAACGCCCGGCTTTAGCTGCGCGAGATCATAAGCGCCGCGCTCACGCTGATAATCCACCTTCACTAAACTCGCCGCCGCACGCGCCTGCTCAAACGTCTCCGCCACGACCAGTGCGACGGCCTGGTGATAGTGTTCGATGGTGTCGCCCGCCAACAGGCGAGCGGTATTTTTATCGCCTTTGCCCAGTTTTCCCGCGTTGTTAGCCGTCACCACCGCTAACACGCCCGGCGCATTTTGCGCTGCCTGCACATCAATGGCGGTGATTTTTCCTTTGGCGATCGGCGCGCCGACCACATAGCCGTACGCCGCATCGGGCGCTTCTTGATGCCATTCGTACGCGTAATGCGCCAGGCCGGAGGTTTTCAGCGGTCCGTCGATACGATTGAGTGGCTGACCAACTACCTTGAGCTGATCAATTGGGTTATTGCCTGCGGATTTTTCGAATTTCATCAGTTATCCCCTCGCTTCTGCCAATACGGAAGCGAGCGTTCGCTGCGCCAGAATAATCTTGAACTCGTTTTCAGCGGTAGGTTGCGCCGTGGCGAACAGTCGATCGCTCACCGCCTGCGCGCCCTGAATCACCGCCTTATCCGCCTCTTCCAACCGCCACGGCTGATGTGCCACGCCACCGAGCGCCACGCGACCGGATTTATCCGGCTGAATGATGGCGGCAACAGAGACCAGCGCAAAAGCGTAGGACGCGCGGTCGCGCACCTTGCGGTAAATGTGTGTGCCGCCCAGCGGGGCCGGCAGTGAAACGGCCACAATCAGCTCGCCAGGAGTGAGCACGGTTTCCAGATGCGGCGTATTGCCAGGCGCACGATAAAATTCAGCAATCGGGATTTTGCGCTCTCGCCCATCCGGGCTGACCGTTTCGATAACCGCATCCAGCAAACGCATCGCCACCGCCATATCGCTCGGATGGGTGGCGATACAGGCCTGGCTGGTTCCGACCACCGCATGCTGGCGACTGAAGCCATCCAGCGCCGCGCAGCCGCTGCCGGGTAAACGTTTGTTGCACGGTTGGTTGGTGTCATAGAAATAGGGGCAACGCGTGCGCTGCAGCAGATTCCCAGCGGTTGTCGCCTGATTACGTAACTGGCCGGAAGCGCCAGCCACTAACGCGCGCGACAGCACGCCATAATCGCGGCGAATACGCGCATCGGCCGCCAGGTCGGTGTTACGCACCAACGCGCCAATGCGTAATCCGCCATCGGCTGTGGCCTCGATTTTGTCCAGCTCAAGCCCATTCACATCAATAAGATGCGCGGGCGTCTCAATCTCCAGCTTCATCAGATCGAGCAGATTGGTGCCGCCGGCGATGAATTTGGCATTGGTATGTTGCTGGGCGCTGGTAGCGGCTTCAGCCGGGGTTTTGACCCGCTGGTAAGTGAAGGCTTTCATGATTCCAGGCCCTCCGCGTACTCTTCAATCGCCGCAAGAATGTTGGAATAGGCACCGCAGCGGCAGATATTGCCACTCATGCGCTCACGAATTTCATCCGCAGTCACGTTGGGCGCGGAAACCAGATCGTGGGTGACGTGGCTGGGAATGCCCGCTTTGATCTCTTCCAGCACCGCCATCGATGAACATATTTGCCCAGGCGTGCAGTAGCCGCACTGGTAACCATCATGTTTGATGAACGCCGCCTGCAAGGGATGCAGCTCATCCGGATTTCCCAAACCTTCAATGGTGGTGATTTCCGCATCCTGTTGCATTACCGCTAAAGTCAGGCACGCGTTAATGCGACGTCCGTTGACCATCACCGTACAGGCACCACATTGGCCGTGATCGCAGCCTTTTTTGGTGCCGGTCAAATGCAGGTGCTCACGCAATGCGTCCAGCAGCGTAGTGCGGGTATCAACGTTTAATTGCTGCTGTATACCGTTGACTTTGAAGCTGATCGGCGCCATTGACGGCACAGGTGTTGTTAAGTGTTGGCTGCTCATGCCAAACCTCCAGTAAAAGGGTTAAATGTTGGGGTACAACTTATTTTTGTATGGTTTTAGAAGGGTAAGCATAGTCGGCATCTGCGAAAGCATTATCCGTAATCACTAAATGGGTTTATGAGCGGGAGTAATAAAAGCAGGTTAGGGCGCTGAATGGCCCGAGAAAACGGCGCTTTTCCGGGGCCGTAGCGGCTAACTATTTCGCCAGGTTTTTGATGTTTTCGTCAATGCGCGCCTGGAGAAAGCGCAGCGTTTCCGCAGTGATTTGCTCTGGGAACATATCGGCCGCTTTGCGGGCAAAGCCAGTTGCAACCGAACAGTAATTATCGATGATATCGCCTGCCTGCGCTGGCGTGAGTTCAGTTTCCTGTTGCCCGAGCGCTAATAGGTGAGCGCGTTTAATCTCTGCGCAACCCATAACAGCTTGACGATTTCTACGGGTTTGCTAAGAGTTAAATCCAGCATATTGTGGCTTAACGTCCAAAAATGACTTTAACACCCAATATTATGGAGTTAATCAACGCTTTCGGCGAGTTGTTGTTCCAGAAAGGCAATAAACGCTCTTACCTTTGCATTCAGCGCCGAACGCTCGTTGACGCAAGCATAAATATTCATCGGTGAAGCCACTACGTCGCTTTACTCTCCTTGATATGAATAGAATAAGGGTATGAGTAGAAGTGATCGGGTTCAGGCAAATCTGAGATGTACGACATTATGCAATAACATATAATTTAACTTGGGCTCTGTTTTATTTTTATCCTCAAAATCAGTTATGCTGACCTGCATTGAAAATGAAAAAGGAATTATCCATTGCGTACCCGTGATTCTGCACGTTTGCTTATTATGAACTTCCTTAATCAGGTCTTATTATTCAAGTTCAGGCATGAGAAGGATGCGCTGGCAGGTAAAGTATACTGGGCAACTCCCGGTGGAGGCGTGGAATCAGAAGAGACTTTTGAGCAGGCAGCCATTCGGGAACTTAGAGAAGAAACAGGCATTTATGTTAATGATGTAGGACAGGCGTTAACGGAGAGAACCTTTGAAATGACTCTGCCCAGCGGTGAGGTGGTTCTGGCACATGAGCGATTTTATTTTATTAAAATAGGCGATGAAGATATCAGTACCAGCGGATGGACTGAAAATGAAAAATCAGTCATCAATAGTTATCATTGGTGGGATCTTAATGAACTCCGAAATACTGACGACGTTGTTTATCCCTCAAATATCCCTGATATCTGCTCAAATGCCTCATCAATCTAAGTGCGTATAATCATGATTATGTTAAATCAAGCATCTCATCGCGCACTCATACCACGTCTAAACCCGATATCAACCGTCACCCTTTCAAGTGACGTTTTAGGTTAAACACCCGCGTTAAGGTGGCTGGTAATAATCTCAAGGCCAATCTGTTGGCCATATGAAAGTTCAAGCGTGTTGCCATCGGGATCGGCGAAGAATGCCCAATAACCGACGGGAGCGGCTGATTGTTGCGCTGGGCGGCGTAACACACCTTCGCATTCAGCCTGAGCAACCCTGGCATCAATTTCTTCTTTACTGTCACATGCAACGCCAATATGACCAAACGGACCCAGAGGCGTATCCACTGTGGTTTGAGATTGCACCAACACCAACGCAAATGGACGCGTTAAATCAGAAAGCCATGCGACTTTTTGCGCTTCTGCAATGCCTGGTGCCCGCTCATGGATCACCTGCATCCCTGCGTAACGTTGATAGAAATCGATGCTGCGTTCTATATCTCTCACTTGCAGCGCTATGTGGCTAAAACCAATATCGTGCTCTTTCATATTCCAATCCTGTAAAATAAGAAGAATTGGAATATGACATAAAATGTTGATGGCACTTGTTCACTAATGCCTAAAGATGAAGCTCATACACCACGCAAGGCACATCGTAGTGTTGCTCAATCGCTTTGTAGGTCATGCCAAGCCGCTGCATCACCTTTTGCGAAGCGGCATTCTCAGGATCGGCCACCGCAACCAAATATTTAACGCCAACCTTTTCTACCGCAAACTTAACTATCGCCTGCGCGGCTTCGGTGGCAAAACCTTTGCCGTGATAATTGGCATTGAGACGCCAGCCAATTTCCAATGGCGCACCATCCTGATTGGCTAAATGCTGCAGACAGCAAGCACCGACGATTTCGCCAGACTCTTTTTCCCGCATCGCCCACCAGGAAAAACCATATCGCTGCCAGCGCGATTGAACGCGTTCGATACTCGTCAGGGTTTCTTCTGGCGTTTTAACTACGCCATTGCTGATGTAACGCATAATTTCCGGATCGCTTTCCATCGCTCGCAGTCCGTCAAAATGCGCCAGCTCAAAGGATTCCAGCCGCAGTCGGGTTGTTTCTAATTCCATCATTCCTCCACTTTATGAAGAGCCTACACCAGCGTCATCGCATACGGTGACGCTTCAGAAATATCCAACTGCTGCTCCAGTTAACTATGTCGGCTATTTTCCTCAACAGCAAATGAAAGGCGCCAGGCTGATACACCACCCGCTACCTTTCCTGGCTGTGAATCGCTTTATGTTATTATTTTCGTTTCACATTTTTTCCAGCGGCAGGCCCGATGCAAGGCTAACGCCCAGCGCGTCCATACGTTCACCCAGCGGTTATATCTCAACAACACTGACATGCCTTTAAATCTGTAATCGCGAATTTGGGAAATTTCGTACAAACCTCCCTTCCCCAGTCCGATATTCATAGCACCGGGATCGCGCTTTAATGCCAGCATAATAAAGATGGGGATAACTATGTTGTCATTAACGCTGATAGACAATAACAAATGGATTACTGAAGGGATTTCACGTTATTTTTCCGGGAAATTTATTCATGTAAAAAATATAGATAGTGACGATATTGACTCAGCGCTGAGTAAGATCGCAGGAACGGATTTGCTCATCAGTGAATTAACCGCTTATGGCCGCGATGTGCAATTCTTTACCGAATTATTGCTGAAAGTCCAACGGACTTCGCCAGACACGCGGATTATCGTGCTAACCGATTTGCATGAGAAAGCGGTCATAAGCTATGTGGTCAGTTTGCTTCCAGGTGTTACTTTTCTCTCTAAAAAGTGCAGTCTGAAAGCGCTTTCTGATGCTGTATTAGGTTTACCGTTGGCTACAGAATTTGAGGCGGATGTTCGCCGCACCAAGCAAACCCTTTCAGCGCGGGAGTTCGGCTTATTGCGCATGCTGGGGCAAACCAGCAATCTCACCGATATTGGATACAAACTGCATCTCAGTTGCAAAACCATCAGCCATCATCGGCAGAGTATTATTCGCAAGCTCAACTGCGCCAACAATAAAGAGTTATTCAGCCGGTTAAGCCGGATGGGATATCACAGCAAACCGGTTTGAACAAAGGGGCATGGCATCGAATATTGTGTGATTACGGTTGCATTTCCGTCAATGATTGCTGGTTAACTGCGCACGCCGAGGCGCAGAATGGAATATATAACCATATATGAATATATATTCAATGACGCAATCATCTGAGGAGAAGGTCTAATGAGTTCCTACACGTATCCGAAATTTGGTGCCGGATTGTGGCACTTCGCCAACTATATCGATCGCTACGCCGTAGATGGTTACGGGCCAGCGCTTAGCACCCTTGATCAGATTAAACTCGCTGGCAGCGTCGAGGACCTTTCCTATGTTGATGTGCCCTATCCCTTCACCGAAGGCGTGACCGTAGCGCAGGTTAAACAAGCGCTCGCCGATGCCGGATTGAAAGCGATTGGCGTGACGCCAGAAATTTATCTGCGCCGCTTTTCACGCGGTGCTTTCACCAATCCCGATGCCACCATTCGCCAACAGGCATTTGATTTAATGCACGAAGCCGCCACCGTAGTGCGTGAGCTGGGGGCTAACTACGTGAAAGTCTGGCCGGGTCAGGATGGCTGGGATTATCCGTTCCAGGTCGATCATAAAAACCTGTGGAAGATGGCCGTAGAGGGTATGCGCGAACTGGCGAGCGCCAATCCAGACGTCAAATTTGCTATCGAGTACAAACCGCGTGAACCACGCGTGAAAATGACCTGGGATTCAGCTGCGCGTACGCTGCTTGGCATTGAGGATATTGGACTGGATAACGTTGGCGTGCTGCTCGATTTTGGTCATGCACTGTTTGCCGGTGAATCCCCAGCGGATTCCGCCCAGCTGATTATCGATCGTGGTCGTCTGTTTGGTATGGACGTCAACGACAACCTGCGCGGCTGGGATGACGATTTGGTGGTCGGTACCGTGCACATGACCGAGATTTTTGAGTTCTTCTATGTTCTGAAGATCAATAACTGGGACGGCGTGTGGCAGCTTGATCAATTCCCGTTCCGTGAAGATCATGTTGAAGCCGCCAATCTGTCGATTCGCTTCCTCAAACATATCTATCGCGCGCTGGATAAGCTGGATATCGCCGCGTTGCAGGAAGCGCAGCGTGAGCAAAACCCGCTAAAAGCGCAAAGAATTATTCAAAATGCGTTGCTGACCAGCATAGAACAGTGATTTTACGTCGTGGGTCGTCATTTATGGCGACCTCAAATGCGAACGCCGTACTCGCATTTCACCCCGCCGCCAATGCTCATCCGCACTCTCGCGACCATCAATCAATCGGTTTAACGCTTCGGCGATCAGCAGATCAATACGTTGGCTAAAGGTGGTGAGTTGGCAGCCTGGCGCGCTGGCTTCTTCAATATCATCGAATCCCACCACCGCAATCCTTGGCCTGGTCGGGGCGGCGCGCATCGCTTCCATCGCGCCGAGCGCCAGCACATCGTTTTCACAGAACAGCGCATCAATTGCGGGCGCATCCGGTTGACGCAGATAATCGCTCATCGCTTGCCAGCTGCGTGCACGATCGTAGCTGCCGGCTTTAAGCAGCACATCAATTTGACAGCCCGCTTGTTGCAGCGTCGCTTCAAATCCCTCTTTGCGCAGCAGATGTGACGTTGGTGTATCCGGACCTTGCATAAAACCAAACCGTTGCGCGCCCTGCGCCAGCAACAGCTCGGCGATTTGCTTGCCGGCGGCATAACCATCAATCGCCACCACATCGATGCCCTGCGCATGCGTATTGCGACACAGCTGCACCAGCGGAATGTTGTACATATCCTCCACCAGCGTAATCAGCTGCGCCGATAACACCGTACCGAGAAACAAAATGCCGTCGATCTGCAATTGATCCGCCTGCGTCATTACCGATCGATACGGCTCGCCGTCGGTGATGTTGAGGATCAACGCCATATAGCCGCGACGTTGTAGCTGCTGCGTAGCTTCATTGAGAATCATCAGCGTATGCGGATTTTTCAGTTCGTCGATCACCACGCCAATAATATGCGTTTTCTTCTTTACCAGACTACGCGCCAGCAAATTGGGCCGATATCCCAGCTCTTTAGCGATGCGCATCACCTTCTCGCGCGCCTTCTCAGAGATTGAAGCGCCGGGCATAAACGCGCGCGATACCGTCCATTTCGATACGCCGGCAAGAAGCGCCACATCGCTGGCCGTGGCTTTTTTTACTGTTCTCGTCATCGGCTCCCTTCCGCAAATTAGCTGGCAAAAAGCGAGCATAGAGCGATTCCTCATGTAAGCAAGAGGCGATTTTTGCAAACTTTGCACCCGGTTGCATTTTTGTAATGCACTCGGGTGCAAATCGTGATGATTTTGTGATCGTGGTGATGAAATCGCTTTTTGCTGCGTTGACTATTTTTCAACCGTGCCAGAGAGTGAATGCAGCACATCGCGTTGTCCGTCTGAACATGATGTCAATCAGCGGGACTCATCCCGTTGATTTTGCACCCGGATGCAAAATAATTGAAACCTCCCCTACAGAGATAAAAAAATGAAATTATTCAAAGTACTAATGCTTATCTGCGGTTTGCTCAGTGTGTTCACTGCCCAGGCGAAAACCTACATGGTTGGCGTCGCTCTGGCTAATCTCGATCTCAATTTTGTTTCCATCTTACGAAGCCAGATGGAAAAGCAGCTTAAAGACAAAGGGCTTAACAGCCAGTTTGCCGATGCTAAAGGCGATGTATCTCTGCAAATCCAGCAGGTGGATGATTTCATCAATCAGGGCGCAGACGCGATCATCATCAACCCGGTGGATACGCAAGGCGTAATGCCGGTGATCGCCGCTGCGCAGAAAGCCAATATCCCGCTGATCTTCGTGAACCGTAAACCCGAAGTGAAACTGACCGGCAAAATGGCTTACGTCGGTTCAGATTCGGCGTTAAGCGGCAAGATGGAGATCGAAGCTTTAGCCAAACGTCTGGATAACAAAGGAAATATCGCCATTCTGATGGGCGCCCTCTCCACCGAAGAAGCACGTCAGCGCACCAAAGCGGTTGAAGATTATGTGAAGGATCATCCCGGCCTGAAAGTGATTCAGAAACAGAGCGCCAACTGGCAGCGCAACGAAGCGGTCGATAAAACCCTGTCATGGTTGCAGGATGGGAATGATATCAACGCCATCATCGCGAACAACGATGAAATGGCGATCGGGGCGATTATGGCGCTCGATCAGTTGAAGAAAAGCAATGTGTTAGTCGCCGGCATCGACGGCACGCCGGATGGTTTGCAGTTTATTAAGAACGGCAAAATGGCGGTGACGATCTTCCAGGATGCGAAAGGCCAGGCGACCGGTGCAGTCGATGTGGCTTACGACATGTTGAGCGGTAAAAAGACCGAAGCCTACAACTGGGTGCCATACCAGACGGTGACCAAAGAAAATTATCAGGAATTCACCAGTAAAAATCAGAAGTAACGCCGCTCTTGTTGGGTCGCCGATCATTCATGGCGACCTGCTTATGACCAATGCCTTTAAAGCAACGCAAAGTGCGAATTTTGTTGCTTCCATTGCACTATTAACCCGCTATGTTGGGGTTAAAAAATGGAGGTCAACATGCTCAAACCGTCTTCGCCCTGGTGGTGGGATCTCTCAACCCGGGAATTCAGTGAACTTGATATGGCGAATATCGTCGCCGTGCTGCCGATTGGCGCAGTTGAACAACATGGCCCGCATCTACCGGTGCGTGTGGATGCGGCGATCAACGCCGGCATTATTCAACGCGCGGTGGAATTATTGCCCGACGATCTTCCTTTGCTGGTGCTGCCCGCGCTGCCGATGGGTAAATCGGATGAACATCTTGCCTATCCCGGCACCCTTTCGCTGCCGTATGACGTGTTAGGCAAAGTGTGGTTCGAAGTCGCAAAAAGCGCCTGGCGCGCCGGAATTCGCAAGCTGATTTTCTGGAACTCGCACGGCGGACAGCCGCAGCTGATGGAGATCGTCTGTCGCCAGCTGCGCATCGAACTGGGCATGTTTGCCGTCAGCGCCAGCTGGTTCCGTACCATTGATGCATCGGATCTCTACAGCGCGCATGAACTTAATCACGGCATTCACGGCGGTGAATCAGAAACCAGCATGATGCTGCATTTGCACCCTGAACTGGTGCAGATGCAGCACGCCGCTCATTTCGTTTCCACTTCGGTGGCGCTTGAAGCGACCGGCGGTATTTTAACGCCGGAAGGCGGCATTGGTTTTGGCTGGATGGCGCAGGATCTGCATCTGTCTGGTGCTACCGGCAACGCCGCAGCGGCGGATGCTGAGCGCGGTGCGATTGCCACCGATCGTGCTGCACATGCGCTGCTGAAGCTGGCACGCGAAGTGAACGATTTCGATATTCATTTCCTGACCGATCGCACCGCATTCTCGTAGGGTCGCCATGTAAGGTGACCAAGTGCGCATTAATGCGCACCCTACGATTAACGCAATTCCGACATCATCCCTTTAATGGTTTCGGCGAACACGCTACCAATCGCGCTGGTACCGCGATCGTGGCCGATCAACATCAGCGTTTGCGTGTGCTGCGCCAGTTCGCGCACCGGAATATAGATTAACCGGCCGCTGCGCTGGTCAGATTCAATGTCAATCGGCGTGAGAAACGTGAGAGTTTGATCCATCATCGCCGACTGGCGCATTACCTCGATCGAATTGGTTTCAATAACTGGCTGCATATTGATCGAGGCACGCGCGAACACTTCATTTAGGTAAGGCCGAATCACCATCGATTTGTCGGCAATCACCACCGGATACGGCAAGCAATCACTCAAACGTAAACTGGATTTCTCCGCCAGCGGGTGCCCCGCGCCCACCACCGCGCCCAATCGCACCGGCACGCTGGCAATATTGCGATGCACCGGCTGCAAGTCGAAATCAAATCCAATCCCCAAATCGGCCTCGCCACTTGCCACCGCGTTAGTGATGTTCTCGCCGGTGGTGAGTTGTTGCAGCAGCAATTTCACCCGCGGATTGGCGCGGCGAAACTCCGCTGCCACGCGCGGAATCAGGTTTGCTGCTAATCCGCTCATCATTGCTACCGTCACTTCGCCGCGCCGCAGTCCTTTCAGCTCTTCGATTTTCATCTGCGCGATTTCAATCTCTTTAAAGCTCTGACGCACATGATGAATCAGCGCTTCACCGGCGGCGGTAAGGATCATTTTGCGCGGCAAACGCTGAAACAGCGGCGTGCCAAGCTCCTCTTCCAGCGCAATCAGCTGGCGGTTAATCGCCGACGCGGAGATGTGTAGCCGTTCAGCCGCTTTGCGAATTGAACCGCTGCGCGCCACCTGATCGATATACACAAACAAACGATGTTGCAGCATATTCCCCCTGCGTTGCCTTTTAGGCATCGGTAAGTACTAAAAATGATGCTTTTAAGATAATGCTCTTCCGGTGATTAATACATCAAAACCACACCAGGAGAACACATGATGGCAGACGTATCCCGCAGAAAGTTTGCGAAGTTAGTGGCTGGCGCACTGTTGTTACCCGCGCTGGCACCGATGTTGTCGCGCAAAGCGATGGCGGCGAATAACACCATAAAAATCGCCCTGCTGTTGCCCGGCTCGGTTGCCGATGGCGGCTGGAGTTCGCTGGCGTATGCCGGATTGCAGAGCCTGCAAAAAGCCGGTTTCAGCGTGGCGCACAGCGAAAGCGTGTCGCAGGCGCAGATGGATCAAACCATACGTGGCTACGCCGATGACGGTTACACGCTGATCATTGGCCACAGCTTTGAATACGGCTCGGCGTTTGCCGAAATCGCGCCGGAATATCCTGATACATATTTCTTCGCGTCCACCTTCAAGCCAGGCGAAAAATCACCGGACAACGTGGAATACGTCAACCTCGCCTATCTGCAAGGCGCCTATGCCGCCGGTGCGCTGGCGGCGCTGATCTCCGCAAAAGGCAAAGCGGTCGGCTTTGTGGGCGGCGGCGATAATCCCACGCAGCAGGCAATGATGCGCGCCTTTATTCAGGCCGCTGAGAAAACCCGTCCGGGCATCAAAGGCATGGGCGTGGTGACCGGCGATTACGACAACGCCGCCAAAGGCCGTGAAGCTGCCACCACCATGATTGGCAACGGCGCGGATGTGATTTGGCATGCCGCAGACGTCACCGGCCTCGGCGCGATGCAAGGCGCGGCAGCGGCGAAAGTCAAAGCTATCGGCTGCTATGTCGATCAGCGTGATGTCGCGCCCGATTATGTTGCCTGCAGCTTCCGCCAGAACCTCGACTGGATGGTGGAACAGGTTGGCGAGTCGGTGGCGAATAAAACCTTCAAAGGCGGCGACGAATGGCACCCCACCGTTGGCAAAGCCTGGTCGGTGGTCAATGGCAGCGAACATTACAATGCCAAACTGGTGAGTGCCAGCGCATGGGCTAGCTTCCAGCAGATCTGGCAGCAGCTTGATAGCGGCGCGCTGAAGCCAGTGGTTTAACCATCATGACAGCAACAGCAAACATCCGCGTCGCGCTGAAAAATATCACCAAACGCTTTGCGCGCGTGGTGGCCAATGATGACGTGTCGCTCAGCATTAAAGCCGGCGAAATCCACGCGCTGCTGGGTGAAAACGGCGCGGGCAAAAGCACGCTGATGCAAATCCTTTACGGCCTGTATCAGGCCGATGAAGGCAGCATTGAGGTGGATGGCCAGGCGCAGCGTTTTCGCGATCCCAGCGATGCCATCGCCTGCGGCATTGGCATGGTGCATCAGGAATTCATGCTGGTGCAGCCGATGAGCGTGGTGGAAAACGTGGTGCTGGGATTAAAAGAAGGCGCTAGCGGCGTACTTGATCTGCGCGCGGCGGCGGCGCGTTTGCAGGCGCTATCGGATAAACACGGGCTGGCGATCGATCCCTGGGCGAAAGTGCAGCATTTGCCGATCGGCGTGCAGCAACGTGTGGAGATCCTCAAGCTGTTGTACCGTGATGCGCAGGTGCTGATTCTCGACGAACCGACGGCGGTGCTGACGCCGCAGGAGAAAGCCGGCCTGTTCGCTACCCTGAAATCACTGTGCGCAGAAGGCCGTTCGGTAGTGATTGTCACTCACAAACTGTATGAAATCATGGCGATTGCCCATCACGTTTCGGTGATGCGCGGCGGCAAAATGGTGGATTCAGTGGATATTAAAGACACTTCGGAGCGCGATCTGGCACGCCGCATGGTTGGGCGCGATGTGGTGCTGCGCGTCGAAAAAACGCCGTGCCAGCCGGGCAAAACCGTGTTGCAGGTGGATAGCATTGCGGTGCGTGATGCCAGCGGCCAGCAGAAAATCTGGCGCGTGTCGCTCAACGTCGCTGCGGGCGAAATCCTCGGCATTGCCGGTGTGGAAGGCAACGGTCAATCGGAGCTGGCGGAAGCGCTCCTTAACCTGCGTGAACTGGAAGCCGGTCGCATTCTGCTGAATGGCGAAGACATCAGCGACGATTCCCCCGCTACGCGCCGCCATAAAGGCATCAGTTTTATTCCGGCAGATCGGCGTGGCGTCGGTTCGGTGACCGATTTATCGATTACTGATAACGCCATGCTTGGCAGCCAGCGCACCTTTACCCGCGCGGGCGGCTGGCTGCTGGATCGCCAGCGCATTAGTCAGCATGCGCGCGACATCATCGCCCGCTTTGCGGTACGCACGCCGGATGCCGATTTCGAAGCCGGAAAACTCTCCGGCGGTAACCTGCAAAAGTTGATTCTCGGGCGCGAAGTCGCCAGCAATCCCTGCTTATTAGTGGTTGAACAGCCTACGCGCGGGCTGGATGTCGGCGCGATTGAGAGCGTGTGGCAAGGTTTGATGGCGGCGCGCGATCGCGGATGCGCCATTCTGATGATCTCCGCCGAGCTGGAGGAGATCATCAATCTCTCCGATCGCATCGCGGTGATGTACAGCGGCCAGATTGCCGGAGAAATGGACGCCGCCGACGCCACGCCAGAACGCCTCGGCGAACTGATGGCGGGCGCGCACCTGAAAAAAAACGGAGGCAACCATGAAGAAGCTGCTTGAGCGACGTCTGGCGCCCGCCGAATCCAGCGGCGCGCTAGTGTTAACCAGTTTTTGCGGCATCCTTGCCGCTTTCATCATTGCCGGTTTGCTGTTTATCCCGTTTGGCGGCAATCCGCTCTCGGCTTATGGCTTCCTGTTTGATGCCGCTTTTGGCTCGCTGCGCAGCTTCGGTCTCAGCCTGGTGCAATCCACGCCGCTGATGCTGATCGCGCTGGCAACCATCGTGGTGTGGCGCGCCGGGCTCGGTTATATCGGCTTCGAAGGCTGTTTTCTGCTGGGTGCCGCTGCGGCCAGTTGGATCGCGCTGTCGGGTACGCCGCAGGGCTTTCCGTGGGCGATTCCCGCGCTGCTCTACTGGCCGATGGTGCTGATTGCCGCCTTCCTTGCGGGCGCGCTTTGGGCCGGTTGGGTTGGCGCGTTACGGGTAAAATTTGGCGGCAACGATGTGCTGATTTCGCTGATGGCCAACTATGTGGCGCTGTTCATGGTGCAGTATCTGGTTTCCGGCCCAATGCGCGCGCCGGGCGATCTGCCGCAGACGCCACGTTTGCCGGTGGAGAGCTGGCTGCCGTTTGTGATGAACGGCATGCGCGCACATTGGGGCATCGCCATCGCGCTAGTCGCCACGCTGTTTGTCTTCTGGCTGATGCGTGCCACGCCCGCCGGTTTCGAAATCAAAATTGCCGGGCTGAATCCGCGCGCGGCGCGCTACAGCGGCGTGGATGTCAATCGCCGCCAAATGGGCGCGGTGCTGCTCGGCGGCGGATTGGCTGCACTGGCGGGATTGTGCGCGGTATTAGGCGTGCAACATCGCCTGATGGAAGGCATTTCCGGCGGCGTCGGCTTTATCGGCGTGGTGGTGGCTTTGCTGGCACGCCTCAATCCGCTGCTGGTGATCCCGACCGCCATTCTCTACGGCGGGCTGGAAGTGGGCGGCAGCGCCATGCAGCGCCAAACCGGCTTGCCCACTTCGGTAGTGTTGATTCTGCAAAGTCTGGTGGTGTTACTGATTCTGGCGGGCGATCTGCTGCGCTATTACCGCATCAACCTGCCCGGCGGGCGTAAGTCGCGCAGCCAGCTGGCGGAGGAACACTCATGAATCTGTGGATGAATCTCGATACCGCCTTTTTCGTCAGCTGGCTAGCCGCCGCAGTGCGCCTTGCCGGTCCGGTGTTACTGGCGGCGCTCGGTGAAATCTATGCCGAACGCTCCGGCGTACTGAATATCGGTATTGAAGGCACTATTCTGCTGGGCGCGCTTTCCAGCTACATGACGGCGGTTGAGAGCGGATCGACCGCGCTGGGCTTTATCGCCGGTGGCGTCGGCGGACTGCTGGTTGGCTGCGTGCTGGCGGCGCTCTACCTGCGCGCCCATGCCAGCCAGATTGTGGTGGGCATCGTCTTCAATATATTGGCAGCGGGATTAGCCACCTGGATTTACGCGCTGGTGATAGGCAATGCATCCTCACCTACCATCCCAATGCTCGAACCCTGGCATGTGCCGCTGCTCTCTTCGCTGCCGTTTATTGGCCCGATTCTGTTCCAGCAGCCGCTGCCGCTCTATCTCACTTTGCTGCTGGCGGTGCTGGCGCACTTTGGTCTGTTTCACACCCGCTTCGGCCTATCGCTGCGTGCGGTGGGCGAAAACCCGCGCGCGGCACATGCCGCCGGGCTCAACGTGTTGAAGATTCGCACGTGGGGCGTGCTGTTCTCCTGCGTGGGCGCTGGGTTAGCCGGCAGCTATTTGGTCACGGCGCAGATCGGCCTGTTCCGCGACAACATCGTCAGCGGGCAAGGTTTTATCGCGCTGGCGATTGTCATCTTTGGACGCTGGAGCCCGCTTAAAGCGCTGGTCGCCGCTTTTATCTTTGGCGCTGCAGATGCCCTGCAACTCTCGCTACAGCTGTTTGAGAACACGCTGCCGCCGCAGGTGCTGCTGGCGCTGCCTTACTTGCTCACCATTCTGGCGATGTCCGGCGTGGTGGGACGCACATTGCAACCCGGCGCATTAACGCAGCCTTATCGAAAGGAATAATTTATGAAATCGTTTCGTTTCAACAATCTTGCGGATGTTAAGGCGTTCCGTATCAGTGCGGACAGCAGCAACTATTGCGCCATCTTGTTCGACAAGCCGTCAGACGGCATTGAGAACATCTTTGTGGTAGAGATCTTCAACGTCGGCGGCGCGACGCCACCGAATGAACACGCCACCGCGCACGAGTTCTTCTATGTGCTGCACGGCGAAGGCGTGGCGCGCTGCAACGATGATGAACTTGAGATAAGCAAAGGCGATTCCCTGCTGCTGCATCCGGGTAACGATCACGCCATTCGTAACACCGGCAGCAGCAAGCTCTATACGCTGACGGTGATGACGCCGAATGAAGGCTTCTCCGAACTGATTCGTAGCGGTGACCCTGTCACGCTCGATGCTGAAGATATCCGCGTGTTAACGGGAGCCTGATATGCCGGAGAACGTTTTAGGCAGCAGTCGACACAATCAGTGGCGCGTTTCAGCGCAAGTGGTTGATACGCGGCGTCCAGCGCAGGTGTCGCGCAGCGTGCAGCTTACATCGCGTGAACGTTCAGTGATTTTTGATCTGCAGCGCACGGCTATCCTGGTGATTGATATGCAGAACGATTTCTGTCATGCCGAAGGCTGGCTCGGGCATATCGGCGTCGATGTCACGCCCGCGCGCGCGCCGATTGCACCGCTGCAAGCCTTGCTGCCAACGCTGCGCGCCGCTCAGGTACCGGTGATTTGGCTCAATTGGGGCAATCGCGCTGATAAACTCAATCTCAGCCCCGCGCTGCTGCACGTCTATAACCCGAACGGTGATGGCGTGGGATTAGGCGATCCGCTGCCGGTTTCCGGCGCGCCGGTGTTGCAGGCCGGCAGCTGGGCGGCGGAAGTGGTGGACGAACTGACGCCGGATGCCAATGACATTCGCGTCAACAAATACCGCATGTCCGGTTTTCAGGACAGCGAACTCGACAGCATTCTGCGCAATCTCAACGTCACCACGCTGCTGTTTGCCGGTGTTAACGTCGATCAGTGCGTGCTTTGCACCTTACAGGATGCCAACTTTCGCGGTTACGACTGCCTGCTGCTGGAAGATTGCAGCGCCACCACCTCGCCGGCTTATTGCCGCGATGCCACGCTGTATAACGTGCAGCAATGCTTTGGTTTTGTGGTCAATGCCGCTGAATTACAGCAGCAACTGGAGAACGCCTCATGAGTTATCTGCTGGCTGACGGCTGGATTATCACTATGAATCCGCAACGCGAGATTCTGGAACAGGCCAGTTTGCTGATTGAAGATAAGACCATTCGCGCCATCGGCACGCGCGACGCTTTGCAGCAGCGCTATCCTGAAGCGGAAATTATCAACTGCCGCGAACGCATTATTATGCCGGGCATGGTGAACACGCATACGCATCTGTTTCAGACGCTGCTGAAAGGTCTCGGCGATGACATGGTGCTGAAAAAGTGGTTCACCTGCATGACCGGACCCAGCGCCGTAGCGTTGACAGAAGAAGATGTTTACGCCGCCGCGCTGCACGGCTGCATGGAATCACTGCGTTCGGGCGTCACGTCGCTGGTCGATTTTATGTACGCGCATCCGCGCCGAGGATTAACCGCCAAAGTGATCGAGGCCTTTGAAGTCAGCGGCATTCGCGGTCATGTGTGTCGCGGTTTTCTCACCAGCGGCGCTGAGCACGGTATTCCTGCCGAACTGATCGAAACGCCTGAACAGGCGCTGGCCGATGCGCGCGCGGTGATCGATCGTTATCACCAGGTCGATGGCCGGGTAAAAGTCGGTCTGGCACCAAGCATGATTTGGGCGCTGGATGAGAAAGTACTGCGCGGCACGCGCCAGCTGGCGGATGAAACCGGCGTGCTGATCACTACGCATGTGGCGGAAACCGATTTTGAGATCGAGCAGGCAAAGCTGCGTTTTCAGGCCAGCGATACCGAATTCCTCAGCGATATCGGCTTCCTCGGCCCGGATGTGCTGGCGGTGCATTGCGTGCAGTGCAATTCGCGCGACATCCGCGCACTTAAACATCATGACACGCGCGTGTCGCACAATCCCTGCAGCAATCTCTACCTCGCTTCCGGCGTGCCGCCGATTCCGGATATGCTGGCTGCCGGCTTAACCGTTGGTTTGGGTTCAGACGGCCCGGCCAGCAGCAACAATCACAACCTTTTTCAGGCGATGAAAGTGGCGGCGCTGCTGCAAAAAGGCGTGCACCGCGATCCCACCATTATGACGGCGGAAAAAGTGCTGGAGATGGCGACCATCGATGGTGCGCGGGCAATTGGCCTCGAACATCTGGTGGGTTCGCTGGAAGTCGGCAAACGCGCCGATGTGGTGATCGTTGATACTTCGCATCCGGCGATGACGCCAATCCATCATCCGGTTTCATCGTTGGTCTACTCGGCGCTCGGCCACGAGGTCAGCGATGTGTTTGTTGATGGCGCTTATCTGCTGCGGAATGGTGAGTTTACCCAGCTCAATCAAAAAGAGGTGATGGCGCGTTCGCAACGTGCAGCGCATTCACTGGCGGTGCGCACCGGCAATGATAAAGCGCGCGGCTGGCGATCGGCGACGTTTTAAATTGAAGTGCTAATATTTTATATTTTAGGTTCATTAAATGATAATTTATTAGCACTTTTTCGTTTTTATTTTAATCATTAAAAATGGAATGCAGATCGACAAAGTGCTAATATTTTATCCATTAACCCCATTTAAAGATAAAATAGTGACACAATGGCACAGCGAACTTCTCTGCTTCTTCCTCAAACGAGCGAAATGCTTGCCGCTTTTGGAGAGCGATTAAAACTCGCTCGTAAAAGAAGAAAACTTACGGCTAAACAGGTGGCGGAACGCGCGGGAATGACCCCGATGACGTTGCGTTCGCTTGAAGCGGGTAGCGCGGGTGTGACTATCGGAGCCTATCTGGCTGTGATGCAGGTGTTAGGACTCGAACAGGATCTCAATCTGCTGGCTGCTGAGGATACTCTGGGTCGCCAACTGCAAGATGCACGTCTTACCTCAACGACTAAATTATTTGCCGCTAAATCAGCGTATAAGGTTGATGAGGGTGAGAACAGCACGCAGGTAGCTGAGGCGAATAAGCGCGGAGTTGAGCAAAAAAACGCTCAGACAGTCACCTCTGCCGGCCTCGCCTCACTGCTAATTTCAGGGAAGAAAAAATAGGACACGACAATGACCATGATTAGCGTCTACGCCGACTGGAACGGACTCAAGCAACCAAAACGTCTCGGTTATCTGCATATTCGCCGCAGCCGGGCGCGTGAATCTTTTGAATTTCAGTATGATCCGCAAGCGCTTAGCGATCCCGATTTGATGTTGATCCAGTTAGATCCCGGCATCCACTTATTCGAAGGGCCACAATATCCTGCCAACAATCGTGCTGGATTTGGTGTGTTTGGCGATTCCAGCCCCGACAGATGGGGACGCTTATTGATGGAGCGTCGTCTGGAACGCGATATCCGTGGCGGATTATTGCCTTCCGGCACGCGCATGTTTGAATCCGATTTTTTACTGGGGGTTCATGACCTGTATCGCGTGGGTGCTTTGCGTTACCGGCTGGAGGATCAGGGGGAATTTCTTGATAACAGATTGGAAATTGCGGCTCCCCCATTTACTGAAATCGCAGCACTTGAACGTGCAAGCCGCGCGCTGGAAAGCGATCCGGATAACCGTGCTGTTCAGGGACATGAATGGCTCAGGATGTTGATCGCTCCAGGCGGTTCTCTGGGTGGCGCACGGCCCAAAGCCAGTGTGGTTGATGAGGAAGGTCAGCTATTTATCGCCAAGTTCCCCAGCATCCGCGATGAATATGATGTGGGTGGATGGGAAATGGTCGTCAATGCTCTCGCCACGGCTTGTGAACTTGACGTTGCCGCTGCGATGGCGAAAAAATTTGCCAGCGATTATCACTGTTTCATGGTGCGCCGTTTCGATCGCACGCCCGAAGGAAAGCGTCTGCACTTTGCCTCCGCGATGACCATGACTGGCCATATTGATGGCGAAGATGCGTCCACCGGAGTGAGTTATCTCGAACTGGCAGAAGTATTGATTCGTCATGGCTCCCAAACCAATGCTGATTTACGCGAGCTGTGGTCGCGGATTGTCTTTAATATGCTGGTCTCTAACACCGATGATCATCTGCGCAATCATGGATTTATTCTGGTTCCAGGCAAGGGCTGGCGGTTATCTGCCGCCTTCGATCTTAATCCAGTGCCCTATGCTGATGGCCTAAAATTAAATGTGACGGCAGCTGATAATGCGCTTGATCTCGATTTGGCGCGGGAAGTTGCGCCCTATTTCCGGCTGAAGGCACGTGAAGCCGAAACTATTATTGAAAAATTCAGCAGCATTGTTGCGCAATGGCGCATAGTCGCCAGACATTTGGGGTTATCACAACGTGAGCAGGAAAAAATGTCTGATGCGTTTCGACTTGCGGCGGCACATTCCGCTTAACTTACTTTTTGCTACAACATTCAAACTCATAGCCCTCTGCAAAATGCGCTTTTCGCCCTAAGCTTAAAGCCATTCAGCCACTGAAGATGAGGTTTCAATGAGTTTACTGTTTAGTACGACGCAACTGGGTAAGTTAACGCTCGATAATCGCATCGTCATCGCGCCGATGTGCCAATACTCTGCGGAGGATGGCAAAGCCAGCGCCTGGCACCGCATTCATCTCGGGCAACTGGCACTTTCCGGCGCCGGTTTGCTGATCATTGAGGCGACAGCAGTGGAAGCCGCCGGACGTATTTCTCCGGGCGATTTAGGCTTGTGGGATGATGCAACGGAAGCGGCTTTAGCCAGCGTTCTGCAAGATATCCGCCACTATTCTGACACTCCCATTGGTATTCAACTCGGTCACGCCGGACGCAAAGCGTCCTGCGCCGCGCCGTGGCTGGGCGGCAATCAGCTGTCGCTGGAGCAAGGTGGCTGGCAAACCGTTGCACCATCCGCGCAAGCCTTTAATCCTGAAGATCGCGCACCGGTTGCGCTAAGTAAACAGGATCTTGAGCGCCTGAAACTGGCCTTCGTTGACAGCGCGCAGCGTGCGGCGAAACTCGGTATCCAGTTGATTGAACTGCATGCTGCGCACGGCTATTTGCTGCATCAGTTCCTGTCGCCACTGAGTAACCAGCGTGAGGATGAGTACGGCGGCTCGCTGGAGAATCGTCTGCGTTTCCCTCTGGAAGTGTTCCATGCGGTGCGCAGCGCCGTGCCAGATTCAGTGGCGGTAGGTGTGCGCCTCTCTGCAACGGATTGGGTTGACGGTGGCTGGGATGTTGAGCAGTCGATTGTCTTCAGCCAGCAACTCGAAGCGGCGGGCAGCGATTATGTGCACGTCTCCAGCGGCGGCTTGTCACCGCAGCAGAAAATCACGGTTGGTCCCGGTTATCAATTGCCTTTTGCACGCGACATCCGCAAACAGGTAAAGATTCCGGTGATTGGCGTAGGCTTGATTACGGAACCAAAGCAGGCAGAACAAGCATTGCAGGTAGGTGACGCAGATTTGATCGCGCTGGCGCGCGCAGTACTTTACGACCCGCGCTGGCCGTGGCATGCCGCCGCTGAATTGGGCGCGCAGGCCAAAGCGCCACCGCAGTATCTGCGCTCCGAGCCGCACGGCCTGAAAGGCACGCTAATTTCGAATAAAAAGTGATTATTTGAGCCGGTGCGCATCAATGCGCACCGCTCCAACGTAGGGTCGCCATTAGGGCGACCGATTCACACCTAACCTGCTACTTCCGACTTCATGGTCTGCAACATATGCTCAGCCAAACGCAAGCTCAACGCCGCGCCGGTCAAGGTCGGGTTCATGCATGACGCCGACGGCATCACACTGGTCCCGGCAATCCACATATTGGGATGATCGTGCGTGCGGCAATCGCGATCTACCACTGAATTGTGGGGATCATCGCCCATAATGGTGGTGCCCATGATGTGCTGGCGATCCTGAAACTTAGTATCGATCGATAATATTTCCGCATTCAGCAGCTCTGCAAACCTGTGAAAATCCTTGATGCCCGCTTCTTTCCCGGCATGCCAGTAATCCGTCACGCTGTAATAAATCTCCGGCAACGGAATACCAATCGCATCTTTTTTCGTCTTGCTCGGCGTAACGCGGTTTTCCGCCAGCGGCAAGGTTTCAAAATCAATAGCAAAGTTCAGCGAGCGCGCCGACTGGCGGCGGATTTCAGCATCCAGTTTGGAGCCCAGCACGCCTTTCTCAATCAGCGATGCAGCATAATCTGCAGTTGGCACCGTGTTACGCACTTTGATCTTGTAGCTGGGGAAATCCTTGCGGAAGGCGCCATCGCGGTTGTTCAGATACACCAGTAATTCAGTCGGCCCCTGACCTGGCCACACATCTTCTGACATCATCACGTTCATACTAATGCCGGTGTGGCCCATCAAATTGCGCCCCACCTGATCGGAAGAGTTTGCGATGCCGTTGGGATATTTCTCCGACGTCGACATCAACAGTAGCTTGGGCGATTCGATACCGTAGGCCGCCAGCACAAAGTAGTCGGCGGTTAAATGGTGCTCGGAACCATCCGGCTTTTTATACCAAATGCCGGTGATTTTGCCGTCATCCGCCGCTTCAATACGGTAGACCACCGCGTTATCCAGCAGCCTCGCTCCCAAACGTTCCGCTTCATCAATATGCATCGAGCCATCATATTTGGCGGCGATGGGGCAAACCGGATTGCAGTTATTGTTGCCGCCACACATCGGGCGCTTACCCCACGGCTTAGTCGCGCGACCGTTCGGTTCCAGTACCGGGTTATAACCGCCTTTACCCAACATCTCGGTTAGGCGATCAAACAGATAACTGGTTGGTAAACCCGGCATCGGGAATGGCGTAGATCGCGGTGGCCAGGCTTTGCCGCCCTGCCCACTTTCATCTTGTCCATCGACGCCTGAAACGCCCAGCTCATGCTCGGCTTTGCCATACCACGACTCCAGCTCGTCGTAACCAAAAGGCCAGTCGCGGCCACGACCGTAAAGGGTGTTAAGTTTGAAATCGTTGGGGATCATGCGCCACAGCGCGGAGCCAAAGTGCCAGGTTGTGCCACCGACAACGCGCAGGTATTTGGTGGGATATTTAACCGGCCCAACCTGCTGCAAATAGTCACCGTAGGTGGACGGAATATGCGGCGGATTGGGGTAAGGCGAACCCACGCCCTGTAATTTGATGTTGGTTAACGACATCTTGAATGGGGAATTACGGAAACGTTCGACGATTTCCTGACGAGAGACTCGCGGGCCCGCCTCGAGGATGATCACCGATTTACCCGCTTTCGCCATCTGGCAGGCGATCAACCCGCCCATCACGCCCGAGCCAATGATGATCACATCGGCATCGACTTTTTGTGCACTCATGCGCCTTCTCCTGTGGTTGCCACTTTGCCATCTTGCGTTACTGCCCAGTAGAACGGCCCGCCGCCATAGGTTGGGACCACCAGAATATCTTTGGTGGGCAGGTACATCATCGCATCGGCATACGCGATCAACTCCAGATCGCTGCCGTCGCCGACAACGCCGGTGTACCACGCAGAAATGATGCGTTTTGCCGTTTGCCAATCAGAATTATCGGCCCCAAATGCGGCAAGAAATTCGTCGACATGAGCAAAATTATGCTGCTGCAACAATGCCTGCAGGCTGCTAAGCCGGTGTGTGAAGTCGGCATTATGGCGATTTAAGGCATCGAAATAGCGCTGCCCCAAAATCGGGCCGACCGGGCGACTCACCAGGAACTGCGAAACGGTCAGAAAACCATTTTCAGCCAGCTGATCGGCAGCCAGAGCGCGCGCCGGGAACAGGGAATTACACATCGCGCCGAGTGACAAAATACCCATGCCTTGCAGCAAACGACGTCGGGAAAGGTTATGCGCCATGCTTTTTCCCCTTACGCGAAATTGAAACCAGCAGCACCAGTAAAATAATGACAACTACCGCGCCACCGCCCCACACAGCAGGCTGCGACAGGCGTGCAATCAGCGGGCGCTGGCCGCCTTCACGCACGGTTTTCACCTGTTCAGGCGTTACGTTCAGCTGAGCATTACCAAAGTTTTTCAGCACGTAGTTGCTGACGTCGGCAATTTGCCGATCGCTCAGTCGATCGGTAAATAATCCATCCGGGCCGAAAGCGGGCATTACCACATCTTTGCCATCAGCCTGGCGATGTACGCCGTAGACAATGGTGGCAATCAGGTTATCGGCCTGCGGTGCGCCGGTGGCGGTGTTATGGAACAGCGAAGGATAGAAGTGATTGCCCGCACCATCCGCCTGATGGCAGTTAGCGCAAGAGCTGGCGTAAACCTGCCAGCCCGCATCAGGATTTTTAACCGCGCGCAGCGCCGCTTCATCTGTTGCAGGTTTGCCAAGCGCGTCGCGTGGCGAATGGGTGGCCAGAGTCACTACGGGGATCTGCCGCAGATAAGCCACTATCGCCTTGATATCGTCATCAGATAGATGCTGTAAGCTGTGCTCTACAGCTTCCGCCATCGGACCTGCTGCCTGCGCTTTGCCTGCAACATGGCCCGTTTTGAGATATTGCGCGATCTGCGCATTGCTCCAGTTGCCAATGCCGGCTTGTTGATCGGGAGTGATATTCGGCGCATACCAACTGCCCAGGCTGCCACCGCTGAGGGCCTGAGCATTGTTTTGCCCCATCAGCGCGTTACGTGGCGTATGGCAGGTATCGCAGTGCGCCAATGCATTGACAAGATAATCACCGCGATTAACCACATCAGATTTATCTTTTGCCGGAATAAACGGCTTATTATCGGCAAACAGCATATTCCAGAAGAACATACTTGAGCGAATATTAAACGGGAAAGGCAAATCCGTTGCTGGCGGTACATTATCGTCTGCTTTTACACCGTGCATAAAATAAACATACAGCGCGTGCATATCGGCATCAGAAATTTTCACGTATGAGGTGTAAGGCATCGCCGGATAAAGATGTTGCCCCTGTTTATTAATGCCACTTCGCACGGCTTTAACAAAATCTTGTTCGCTATAATCGCCAATGCCGGCGGTTTTTGATGGCGTGATATTACTGGCAACAATATTCCCCAACGGCGAGGAGATAATATAGCCACCCGACATTTCCTTGCCCTGATTCGGTGCGGTGTGGCAAGCTCCACAGTCCGCAGCAATAGCCAGATACTTGCCTTTCGCAATAAGAGCCGCAGACTCAGCTGCATCTTCAGCTTGAGCTGAAAATGTGGCAGACATCAGAATGCTCAACGCGAAAGGCAGACAACACTGTCTCACCTTTCTTGCTTTCATTGTAATTGCTTCCGGTAAATAATTATTAGTATGGTAAAAACAATAATGCACTTCTGTGGCAACCAACAGAAGTGCACATTATCAGACAACGTCAATTCACAAAATACAAACAGTGCTATAACAATTCATAATCATTGAAGATAATATTCTCGCCACTTGCGGCCGTTATATCGACTTTACCTGGCTCGGTTAAAAAGGCATCGCCGGGATGTACCCAAACTTCTTTTACCCGATTGGTATGAGTTTGATCGGCAATCAGTACCCGCCCTTCGGTGAAGAACACGCGCACGCCAGGCCCGTGTTGCGTATATTCGCCGGTACTGGCGCCAGGCTTGAGCGTGACCTTCCAGCCTCTGACGGTTTTCTTATCCAGCACCTGACTAAATGCGGCATTGGCAGGCCGCGAAGCGTTACCGAAATGTTGCGGGCCTGGGATGTTAATTTCGAACGCCACCTGATGATTGACGTTATTTCCGGTATTGGTGACCTTATCCGTATCCGATTTCCCTTGATGCTCACCGAATTTAACATTGCCGCTTTTCATTTCGGTCATGTTTACCGGCTTGTCGGGATATTCTATTTTGACCGGGCTACCCTCAATGTGCGTATTAACATAATCCAGATGCTGCTCATGAAATAGCGTCGATTGTCCGGGTTGAATTAATACGCGCATTACCGTGACGTATTTATTTTCCAGAATGACGTGGTGCAGTGGTTCCAGATCGGTGGCAACCCCTTTTTCAGCCGCTTGTGTCGGTAATCCTGCGCTTAACAGCGTCGAGCACAATAATGTGCTGAATAATGTTTTGCGAATAGTCGACATAAACACTCCTTTTCTTACGATTGAATTAAGTAGAGCAGAAATTTACTCAACGATAGTGACCCAATTAGCGCCCTTGCCGGTAGGGACGCGCTCAATTAATGTCAGTTTGCCAGTGGTTTGATCTATGGAATAGAGCGAAATTTGTGTCGACTTCTGACCCGATTCAATTAAATAGCGCCCGGAATTATCAATAGCAAATCCACGCGGCTGAGTTTCTGTTGGCGTGCTATTAATCAACGTCAATCGACCATCGATCGGTGATACATGAAACGCAGTAATATGACTGCTGGTGCGTTCGGTGGAATAAAGGAAACGTCCATTCGGCGTGATATGAATATCGGCTTGCCATAAACGCGGTTTGGCGGATTTTGGCAAATCATCATCGCCAGTCAGTGGTCGCGCTTCGCCACGCTGCATGTTGGCGGCAATGGCTGGATCGAGTGACGGTGTCGCTTCATGTTCCGTCAGGGTGCCATCTTTATTCAGCGTCAGGCGCGAGATGTTGCCGGCCATTTCGGTCAGCAAATAGAGATTCTGCTCACCCTTCTGGTCCCGCTGCGGTGCAAAGGTGAAATGACGCGGTCCGGTTGCCGACTCGCGTTGGATATTCACAAACGCTGGCGTGTTCACCGTAACGGTTCCGCTGTGGCTATCGAAACGGTATTGCAGCAGTTGATCGGCACCCAGCAGCGGTACATAGAGAAACTGGTTGCTGGGATCGGTCTGAATGGAATGTGCACGTTTTCCGGTATGCACCACCTGCACCGGCGCACTCTCAACTTTACCATCCGCGGCAATGCGATTGATGCTAAACAGATCGCCGCCGTAAGAAGATGAAAGCAGGAATTTCCCGCTCTTATCAAGCGCGACATACGCCATCGCCTCTGGCAGCGGCGTATCCGCAAAATGCTGCAGTGAGCCGTCAGGTTGAATATGCCAGGCCGAAACATGGTAAGGCTTACTGCGAACGGAGACATAAAGTGTCTTGTTATCCTGCGAAACCACCATCGGCATACTTTTCAGGCCGCTGGGATATTCGCCAATCGGTTTCAGCTGGCGCTGCGCCTTTTGCAGTTCGTAGGCCGTCACCGTGCCGCTGTCGCCGTTGGATACGTAGACAAAGGATTTCTCCTGCGCCAATACCGTTGATGCAAAAAGCATCATGCCTGCGGCTATTACCGTCTTTTTCATCTTAGATCTCGTTTTTGTAGGGACAATGCGGGTATTACCAGCGCGTATTAAAGTGTTCGCACAGCTCCAATACGGCTTGTTCTGGCAGCGCGGCGGGCTTATCCACGCAGTTCAGCCAAAGGCGCGCGGTTTCTTCCAGCTCTTCAAGGGCAAAGCTTACCGCTGAAACGGATTTGCCCCACATCACCGGGCCAAGTCTCTCCAGCATCACGCCTCGCACGTCATTGGCCAGTTCAGCCACCTGCGCAGCCACATCGGCATGGCCTGGGCGGCGATAGTCGATTAACGGAATCCGACCGACTTTCATCACCTGATACGGCGTCAGCGGCGGTAAAATGCTGTCGCGCTGCCACACACCCGCTAACGTCAGTTGCACCAGATGCGTCGAATGGGTGTGCACCACGCCGTGCGCCTCCGGGTTGCGATCATAAATCTGGCGATGTAACAGCAGAGTCTTCGATGGCTTGTCGCCCGAAACCCATTCACCGGCGCGATTAACCTTGGCAATCCGGCCGGGCTCCAGATGTCCCAAACAAGCATCGGTTGGCGTAATCAGCCAGCCATCTTCCAGCCGAGCGCTGATGTTTCCCGCGGTGCCGGTGGTATAGCCGCGGTTAAACAGATCGGCTCCCACCTGGCAAATCTCTTCTCGTAAGGACTGTTCGTTTTGCATGTGGTTTCTCCTGTTATTGATTGGCGGTGGCAATGACGTTGGCATCAGATTTGGAGCTAATCGGTAATGGCTCCAGCTTGCCGAGCACAAACATAAAGGTCAGTGCACCCAGCACACAGATGCCACCCGCGACCAGCAACGGCACCACAAATGACCCGTGACTAAGGCTCAGCATTAAGCCTGTGAAGGAAGCCGTAACAATCCCGGCCAGGTTACCGGCAAAGTTCTGAATGCCGCCCAGCGTGGCCACATAATTACTGGCGGGCGCAACGTCGGCTGGCAGCGTCCAAATGTTGGCGGCGGTAAAAGCTAAACCGGCGTAAGTGATGGAAAACAGCGTCAGGATCACCGTAATGCTGTCGGTGAATGCGGCGAAAGCAATCACGCTGGAAAGCAACATGCCGCTGATAAGACAAGTTTTACGCGCCGCCGTCAGGCTAAATCCTTTGCGATACAGGGTATCCGACACAATCCCGCCAAGTAGACTTCCCGGAATCCCCATCAGCGCAGGGATCGCACCCAGCGTCCCCAATTCTTTCAGCGAGAAGCCATGTGCCACAGTCAGATAGGTTGGGAACCAGGTCACAAAGAAATAGGTAGCGAAGTTCATGCAGAAGAAACCAATCATCATTCCCCACACGTTGCGATGGCGGAACAGTGACCACAGTTCAACTTTGGCGTCGGCCTGCGTGGTGGGCAAAGCACGATCTTCCAGCAGATTTTGGCGCTCAGTTTCATCAAGGCCTTTCATCTCTTCAGGCTCACGATAGAAGACTAACCAGATCACCACCCAAATCAGTCCTAATGCGCCAGTCACGATGAAGGACGTTTCCCAATCCCACACGCTGATCAGCCAGGCAACCAGCGGCAGCGCCAGCGCACTGCCGGCACGCGGACCGGCATCAAAGATCCCGCTGGCCGTTGCACGCTGTTTTTTCGGGAACCAGCTGTAAACCACTTTGACACAGCCCGGATTTCCTCCTGCTTCGCCCAGGCCTAATGCTAAGCGCGCCGCAAAAAGAGAAGTGAACCCTTTACCAAACGAGGTAAACACCGTAAACAACGACCACCATCCGACGGCGATGGCCAGTCCGGCACGCGCTCCAAGACGATCGAGTAGACGTCCGGCCGGAATTTGCATCAGCGCATAGGTCCAGAAGAAGGCGCCCAGAATCAGTCCCATGCTGGTGTCATCGAGGCCTAAATCTGCTTTGATGTGCGGTGCGGCGATCGCGAGGTTGATACGATCAATGTAATTGATTGCGATGGCGAAAAAGCAGAACACGATCATCAGCCAGCGAATTCGTGGATATCTGCGCATGGTGAATTCCTTTATGATTTATATAGGGTTAACGAGGTTCTGCGGCCGTAGAGCGGCTGCAGCCCGCGTTGGGGTTAAATTTGGGGGTGACAGTTCGCGAACCTGTTAAAAAAACGTGAGCAGGCACACCCAAACTGATAACATGATGTCAAAAGTAAGCGATTACAAAATTCAGTCAAGCCAAAAGTAAGCGCTTTCAAAATTGATTGTGAGTTGTCTGCAATTTTTGTGGGCAAGCTCACTCTTTCTGCAGGAGTGACTTGATGAGTGAGAAGCAAAATGGATCTGGCCGCGTTTCACTGGATGATGTTGCGCGTCTCTCTGGCGTTTCAACGGCGACGGTTTCACGCGTATTGAACGGCAGCACCACGGTCAAAGCGTCACGCCGTGAAGCGGTGGAAAAGGCCTGCGAGGAGTTGGGATATGTGATTAACCGCGCCGCGCGCACCCTTGCCTCGCGACGCAGCATGACAATTGGCGCGGTGGTCCCCACGCTGGCGACAGAAACCTTTTCGCGTCCGCTGGCGGCGTTTCAGCAACTGATTCATGAAGCCGGCTACACGCTGCTATTGGCCAACTCCAACTTTGATCCGGAAACCGAGCTGAAAGAAGTCAATAAGCTGATTGAGTACGGTATCGATGGTTTGATGCTGGTGGGCAATACCCATCATCCAAAACTGTGGGAGCGCATCATTCAGCAGGATATCGCCTGCGTGCAGACCTTTTCGCAAGACAGAGAAAGACCTTGTGTCGGTTATGACAGCGAGGGTGCGGCTGAAACCCTGGCGCAGCATTTGCTGGGATTAGGGCATCAGCGCTTTGCGGTGATTGTCGGCACGCCGCCTTCGAACGATCGTATTTCAGAACGTCTGAACGGTACGCGCCGCGCCCTGCAGCAGTATGGATTGACGCTGCCGGATACGCATTTAATTGATAACGCCTTCACCATGAATGATGCGCGCAGAGCGGTGTTTCGTTTACTCGATGCGCCGCAGCCGCCCACCGCCATCATCTGCGGGAACGATCTGCTGGCGTTTGGTGCCATGCGCGCGGCGAGCGAGCGTTATCTGCGCATTCCGAATGATGTCTCCATCGTGGGCTTCAACGACTATGAATACGCCGAGCATCTTGAGCATCCGCTGACCACCATGCGCGTGGATTTAGCCTCGATTGGTGAACACGCGGCGCACTATTTGTTGAACACGCTGAATAACTTACCTGCGCAAACGCAGACGCAGATAAGCACCGAGTTGATTGTCCGGGGCAGCAGCGGCTCGGTGCCCCGTCAGGAACGCTAATCGCGCCTGTCCATGCCGAAACGGTTGAACACGTCCGTAACTGACGGCGTTTTCAGCCAGCTCAGAAATGCCTGCGCCTGCTCCGGTTGTCGGGCGCGGCTTAACACCGCTGCCGAGAGCGAAATCGCCTGCTGCGTACCCGCTGGCAGCGGTCCAACGACATCAATGCCCTCCACCATTAGCAGTTCGCTGATCTGCTGTACTGCCAGGTCAGCGTTGCCCTGCACCAGCTGCTCGGCGGTGAAACCTGCAGGAATTACCGTGCCACGCGCGCGCAGTTCCGTATCAATGTTGAGTTGTTTCAACAATTGCGAGAACCAGACACCGCTGGCTCCGGCTTCTGACCAGGCCACCGAACGCGCAGCCAACAAAGTCTGAATCAACGTTTCGCGATTGCTGATATCAGGCTGTGCAGCGCCCGCCCGCACCGCAATTCCGATGGGAGAATCGACCAGTTCGATGCGCGTGCCCGCATCCGCCAGACCCGATTGTGTCAGACGGTCCAGCGTCTCAACCGTGGCGATCACCACATCCGCTTCGGCGCCGGCGTTGAGCTCTTTTTCGATAATGGTGCTGGGATGCCAGCGTATCGCCAGCGGTATATCGGGATGTTGCAACTGCCATTGCGCAACCAGCGTGTTAAACGGCGCGCTCAGTGCGAGCGCGCTATAAATCGTTAACGCCATGATTAATCCTCGCGTGCGAAAAAGGGGGCGCGACGCAGCAGCGCAGCATTAAGTTGCTCAGGCCGTGTTACGCCAATCAGCGCTAAATCGCGATCGATTTCATCCCGCAGGATATGCATGGCATGTTCAACGCCCGCCTGAGCGCCAATCACCGCGCCATACAGGAATGGACGACCAAGAAACACGAAGTCCGCGCCCAGCGCCATCGCTTTCATCACATCGGTGCCGCGACGGATGCCGCTATCAATAATTACCTTCATATTGCCCTTCGCCGCCGCGATTTCAGCGAGCGTATGCAGCGGTGGCACCGTGTGATCCAGCTGACGGCCGCCGTGGTTGGAGAGAATCACCGCATCGGCGCCGAGATCACGCGCGATGAAGGCATCATCCGGCGACATCAGCCCTTTAATCACCAGATTGCCTTTCCATTTTTTACGGATCGCTTCAACGTGCTTCCAGCTGAGTTTGTCGCGTGCATTGGTGTTACGCACTTTGCTCGACATCATCGGCGGGCCGCGTTCAGCATCGGTATTTTCGAAGTGCGGCGCACCATGACGCAGGAAGGTTTGCGCCACCGTGCCCAGCAGCCAGCGCGGACTCATGGCGCTTTGCCACATCACTTTCGGCGTGATTTTTATCGGCATGCTGAAGCCGCTGCGGGTATTGTGTTCACGATTACCCAGCATCGGCGTATCACCGGTCACCACCAGCGTTTTATAGCCTGCGTGTTCAACGCGATCGACTAATCGATCGATGCGCGGTTGATCGCCCGCCAGATAGGCCTGAAACCAGGCGTCCGGATTAGCGGCGATCACCTCTTCCAGCGGAATCAGTGATGAGGCGCTCAGGATCATCGGCACATTCATGGCCCGTGCGGCTTTCGCCAGCATTAAGTCCGCGCGATAGCTGACAAACGACGCGCCACCAAGCGGAGCCACACCGAAGGGATGCGCCCAGTCATGGCCCAATAAATTCACCCGCTGATCGCGGCCCGAAACATCGCGGAACATACGCGGTACAAAGACATATTGCTGATAAGCTTCATGCGCGGCAGCAAGTCCTCTGCCGGTTTCCACGCCGCCTTTCACATACTGATAAATCATATTCGGCAACCGCTTACGCGCATGGCGTTCAAAATCTTCCAGCGCCAGCAGATCACGAAAATGGCGCGGCACCGTATTCGCAGGGCGCACCTGCGCTTCGGGTGTCACGTTAACGTTAATAGCGGTGGTTTCTCCACGAATGGTCATAGTGCGTTCTCAGGGTTAGCTAAAAGTAAGCGATTTCAAAATAGGCATTCAGACGAATGCATTCATTTCTATCCTGACAGATACGCAGTTTTTTTGTGTGACGAGCATCACCTTATCAAGACAAATGTAAGCCCTTACATTTTCATTTCGCCTCAGGTATGGTGTGCTGTAATTCACTTGTGTATCGCTAGTGTCGGAGAAAATGATGAGCCAACGCATAGTTTTACTGCATGCCACGCCGGTGGCGATGCCCTCTATTCAGGAAGCCTTTAACGATCTTTGGCCAGAGGCTGAAGTGGTGAATTTGCTGGATGATGGTTTGACGCTGGATCGCGCTAAAGAGGAACAGCTTTCACGCCAGTTGATTGATCGCTTTGTTGCTTTTGGCCGCTACGGTTATGCGATGAATGCGCAAGGAATTCTGGTGACCTGTTCAGCTTTTGGCCCGGCGATTGATGAACTCTCTGCGGCGTTGCCGGTGCCGGTGCTGAAACCGAATGAAGCGATGTTCGAGGCTGCGCTGCAGCAAGGCGAACGCATCGGCATGCTGGCGACCTTTGGTCCGTCATTAGTGACGATGTGCGATGAGTTTTATCACTATGCCGAACAGATTGGTTCATCCGCAACGCTGGAAAGCGTGCTGGTTCCGGATGCCATTGACCTGCTGCGTAAAGGTGACGTCGCCAGCCACAATCGTCTGGTCGCAGAGTTCGCGCCGCAGTTAAGTCACTGCGATGTAATTATGCTGGCTCACTTCTCCACCTCGCGCGCCGCCGACGCCGTGCGTGAAAAAGTCTCGATTCCGGTGTTAACGGCACCGCATGCCGCGGTAAAAAAAATGCAGTTAGCGATTGGAGGCTCATCATGCTGATTGGGGTCATCGCCGATGATTTTACCGGTGCCAGCGATATCGCCGTCACGCTGTCGAAAGGATTGCTGGGCGAAGGCGGATTGCGCACGACGCAATATCTTGGCGTACCGCAACAGCCTGCCGAGGAACAGGTGGAAGCAGGCGTCATTGCTTTGAAATCACGCTCTTTGCCAGCACAGGAAGCCGTTCAACAATCGCTGGCTGCTTGTGAATGGCTGTTGCAGCAAGGCTGTGCGCAGATCGTGTTTAAATATTGCTCGACCTTCGACTCGACCGATGCCGGCAATATTGGTCCGGTACTCGATGCGCTGGCTCAGCGATTAGCGGCGCGCAATGTGATTGTCTGCCCGGCATTTCCCGCGATGGGCCGTACGCTTTATCAGGGCAATTTGTTTGTGCATGACCGTCCGCTGAATGAATCAGGTATGGAGCATCATCCTCTGACGCCAATGAAGGATGCGGACATCCGCCGTTTGCTGGCGCGCCAGGCGAAAACGCGCGTCAGCCACATTGGCTGGCAGCAAGTGGTGCGAGGCAGTGAAGCACTGCGCGAGATACTGCAAGACCAAACAGATGAGGAAACGCAATTGGTGGTGGTGGATGCCCTCAGCGATCACGATTTAACGCTGATCGGCATCGCCGCTGCAGGAGAGAAGTTGATCAGTGGTGGATCGGGCATCGCGCTTGCCCTGCCGCACAACTTTATCAGCGCCGGTAAAGCACAAGGTAATAACAGTAAGTTTCCTGCCATTAAAGGTTCCAGCGCCATTTTAGTTGGCAGTTGTTCAGGTGCGACGCGCGGACAAATAGAGGAACACCAAAAACAGCATGCGGTGCTGGCCATTGAGATTGAGGATGTGATGGCGGAACGTATTGATGCTGACGATCTCGTGGACTTCATCCTCACCCATCAGGAACGTTGTCCGCTGATCTATTCCTCAGGCGATCCGGCAGTAGTGAAGCAAGCGCAGCAGCAGTTTGGCCAACACAACATCTCGCAACGCCTTGATCGGTTATTTGGTGATACGGCACGCAAATTGGTGCTTGAAGCAGGCATTCAGCGCTTAGTGGTTGGCGGCGGGGAAACTTCGGGCGCGGTGGTCAGCGCGTTAAATTTGGGTTCGCTGCAGGTTGGAAGTGAAATCGATCCTGGCGTGCCCGCCCTGTTTGCTCAGGGCGAGCGGCCGCTGGCGCTGGCGCTTAAATCGGGGAATTTTGGTCGGCGCGACTTCTTCTCGCATGCCCTTAACGTATTAGCCGGTTCTACGCATTAAATTGAAGACAACGTCGCGCTGACGTTGTCTTCTTCTCACTCTAACGGCCACCAAATTCCGGTAACACCCCAAACCAGCTCAACAGCCAGGCCAATATATTCATCGCGCCAAACACCAACAGAAAAGCCACCGCCAGCGAACAGCGTTGCTGAGATTTCCATGCCAGCAGTGCGGGGATGATCACCGCCCACAAGGTAGCAAACAGTCCGGCAAAACCAATCGCGGCGACAAAGCCATTCGGCCACCAAATCGAGGCAAGTAACGGCGGCAGGAAAGTCAGGCTGGCGGTTTTCAGGCGTGCGACGGATGAATTCCCGAATCCCAGACGATCGGCGATGAAATCAAACAGACCGGCGGTGACGCCAAGGAATGAGGCAATCACGGCGAAATGCGAGAAGATCGACATCATCAGCGCCAGCGCATTGACGTGCAGATGCGCACGCAGCGCCGCCATCAGCGCAGCGATATCGCCGCCCTGCTTCACAATCTCAGGAAACGCGGCGCGCGGTAGATTTCCCATGGTGCTGGTTAGCCAAAACAGATACAGCGCCAGCGACAGCAGCGTTCCCAACACCAAAGCCCGCGTGATGTTCTGCTTATTGCCGCCGTAATAGCTCACCAGACCGGTGATGTTGCCGTGGTAACCAAACGAAGCGAGACAAAACGGCAGCACGCCGAGTGCATAAGGCCAGTAACGTTCACCGGCAGCGGGTCCGCTCAGTAACGACGGCACGTTCACCTGCGTCAGAAGGCCGCCAAACAGCACGATCAACAGCAGAATTTTCGCCAGCACGCAGAAGGTCATCAAGCGACTGACGCCCGTCGTACCGAGCCAAACGACGACGGCGACGCACAGCGTCAGCAACACCTTGGCTTCCGCGGTTGAGATGGGTAATCCCAACTGACTGATTGAGTGCTGATAGACCGGGCCGCTGGCTGAAATGTAGGCGTATGTCAGGATGCCAAGGACGAATAAGATGCTGAGGCCGTTCAGCGCCGCCCAGCCGCGTCCAAGCAAATCTTTGGTTAAAGTGTCGTATCCAGCGCCCGGCGGATACGTGAGGCTGACGCGCATAAACAACAAGCCGGACAGCAACATGCCGCCCCAGCTGATCAGCAGTAACATCATCGCCCAGCCAAACCACGCGCCCGCCATCACCACCGGCAGCGTAAACATCCCTGCGCCCACCACGGTGCCGCAAATAATCATCGCGCCCCACCATACGGAAGGCTGGCGGCGGGACAATGTCATCTCCGTCATCACTTATTCCCTACAAAACATCTTAAAGGCGGCGATGATACACGGGAAAACGCTGAAAAGAGAGTGTGATACGCGATAATACGCGCGCCAGTTCAACCTAACGCGCGTTTAAGGAAGGGAAAGCAACTTAGTTATAAAACGCCGGTTTCGCTGGCATAGTGACCGGTACGATGTCTCCGGATTTTTGCGCCGCAACGCAGGCATCGGCAGCAACCGCCGCAGCGAAGCCATCCCAAGCAGACGGGCCGGTCATCTCACCCGACAACACGTTATTGATGAAGTCCTGCAACTCCACGTCATAGGCATCGATGAAACGCTTTTTCCAGTCGGTAAGAATGCTGGTGGAGAGTTTGGCCGCGCTGCGCGTCTGTACCGACATCGGTTCAGGCAGGCACGCAATGCCGCTTTCGCCGACCACTTCACATTGAATATCGTAGCCGTAAGCGCAGTTAACGAAGATTTCGACGTCGATGCGCACGCCTTTGGCGGTTTCCAGCAGCACGATTTGCGGGTCTTTCAGATGCGAGGCGGCTTTACTGGTTGAGCGCGGGTAGATCACCTGCGCACTAACGTAATCATCTTTCAGCAACCAGCGCAGCACATCAAGCTCATGAATCAACGTATCGGTGATCGCCATATCAGTAGTGTAGGAATCGCCGACTTCGGGATTGCGATGCGCGCAGTGCAGCATCAGCGGTTCGCCGATGTCACCCTTCTCAATCACCGCTTTCAGCGCGCGGTAGCCCGCGTCGTAAGGACGCATAAAGCCGACCTGCACCAGCTTCTTACCGGCGGCGATTTCCGCTTCCACGATGTTCATACAACCCTGCGCGGTGACCGCCAGCGGCTTTTCGCAGAACACCGCCTTGCCGGCTTTGATCGCTGCCAGCACAAACTCTTCATGGGTTGGGCCCCACGAGGTGACCAGAATCGCCTGCACCTCTGGCGCGTTAATCAGATCATGTGCGTTGTCGTAAATCTCCGCCTGAATGCCGAAATCGTGGATGATCTGCTCGCAGTTGCTGCGGTTGATGTCATTCAGCGCCACCACACGCGAATGTTGCAGCACCAGGCTGCAACGACGAATGTGTTCGCGACCGATCGCGCCCGTGCCAATTACACCGATATTGAGCGTCATGGAAGTGTTCCTTAGTTATTCAGGTAAGCAATGCTGGAGTGGATTTCACGAGCAATTTGTTCTTCGCTCCAGTTATCCATCACCGACGAAAACGGTTCGAAAGCGTAAATGCCGCGATAGCCCATCTCTTCCAGACGCTGCACTTGTTGTTTCGATTTCAGCACATCGTCGGCGCTTAACATGATGCGCTCTTCGTCGGTTAACTGATGCGTTGGGCGCGCGTCGGTCACGCCGGACAAATGCACCAGCCCGATATTGTTGACGTCGACGCCGCCAGCAAAGTCTTGTTCAGCCCCTTCGTACAAATGATGGTGAAAGGTATCCAGTACGATTTTGAACGGCGAGCCGGCTTGTTTGATCAGCTGTTGTGCCAGCGCGGCAGAACGCAGCGAACTTTGCGGGAAACCGAGCGGCTCCACGAGACCGGCAATGCCATATTCGGCAAACAGTGGCGCCAGCGTTTTTAACGCATCGACGGTTTGCTGCTGGGAAATAACGGTGCCGTCATTCAGTGGGCAAAGGACTAACGCTTTCGCACCGGTGGCACGCGCGTCTTTTAATAAAGCGCGCGTTTTCTCCAGCACGTCATCGCTTAATTGGTTAAACGGATAAACCGCATTAATAGTTTCAATGGTAAAAGCATGCTGCGTCGCGAGATCGCGAACTTCTTCGCCTGTTAAATTATCGGTCACGCTACCACTTTTCATATCATTGCGGATTTCGACTTTATTTAACCCCAGCTTTTCAACCAGCGAGAAAAAACGCTCGAGACTAAGATTAGGCGCGATTTTACGATTAACGCAGAGTCGGTCATGGCTTATTTTGTAGGTCATGGTGTGTTCTATCCTGAAAGGGTAATATTTATTAGGTTCTGTTTTGTCATGTCGCGTCGATATCTTGCGATAGTAAGCGATGTTGTTTTGCTGCTCTGCCAGAACCTTGATTGATTTACATCAATGCAACATCATTTGTACAACTCATGGAAATAGTGCTCGACCTGTTCCAGGCTGCGTCCTTTGGTTTCCGGGATGGTGCGCAACACGAACATCGATCCCCCAATACCAATCACGGCAAAGGTTAAGAAGGCACCGGCCAGACCAAATGCCGCCAACAGCAACGGGAACGCCATGGAAATGGCGAAGTTGGCCATCCACAACGCAAATACCGCGCCGCCCATGCAAATACCGCGCATCCGCGCTGGAAAGATCTCGGAAAGTAATAGCCAGGTAACCGGCGACAACGCGCCTTGCTGGAAGCACAGAAACATCAGCATGCCCGCCAGCACCAGATAGGCGCGCAGCAGATTGACGTCGCCTGCCGGGTGATATTCCGGCATGAAGAAACACACCGCGGCGATAAAAAACAGGCACGCGGTGCAGCCCATCTGACCAACCAGTACCAGCGGACGACGGCCGATTTTGCCGATCATCCAGATACCGATCAGCGTCATCAGCACCGAAATCACGCCGTTGGCGATGGTGGCGAACAGCGCGGCATCGTTGCTCAAGCCGGTTGCCGTCAGCATGGTAGGCGCGTAATACATGATGGTGTTGACGCCGGTCAGCTGCTGAATCGCCGCGATGCCGATACCAAGCAGGAACACTTTGCGCAGCCACGGCGTACGCAAATCGCGCAGGCGGCCTTTGCCCTGTTGCCGGTTCTCTTCGATGGTTTCTTCTATCTCTTCCAGCTCCCATTCGACGTCATCGGCCGCGCGGGTTTTCTCCAGTACTTTGCGTGCTTGCTGGCTATTACCGCGCATTACATGCCAGCGCGGGCTTTCCGGCATAAAGATCATGCCCAACCACAGCAATACTGCGGGCACAGTTGAGATAGCGATCATCCAGCGCCACGTGTGTTCTCCACCCCAGATTTCATTGAAAGTGGCGTTGGACACGTACGCCAGCAACTGACCTGAAACAATCATCAGCTCCTGCAAGGTCACCAGTTGACCGCGCTTGTTCGCCGGGGCAATTTCCGCGATATACACCGGCACCGTGGCCGCTGCGCCACCGACGGCGATACCGAGGAACAGACGTGAAGCAATCATTGAGATGACATCCGGCGCGAAGGCCGAACCGATGGCGCCAAGGGCAAAAATAAAGGCCAGAGAAATGATGATCTTGCGGCGTCCCAGCGCGTCCGCGAAATGACCGGCGAGCAGCGCGCCAAAAGCGGCGCCAAACAGCAGTGAACTGGTGACTAACCCGGTGGTAAAGGGCGTGAGCTGTAGATCGTCACGCATAAAGAGTAAAGCGCCTGATACTACACCGGTATCGTAGCCGAACAGCAATCCACCCAGCGTGGCGACCAGCGCAATAATTTTAACAAATGGCTCGGTGCGCGTGGCGCTATTGGGGCCGGAAGCGGTGTTAGTGGATATATAAAGTTCTCTTTCCATAATACCTCCTGGTGAAAAAAATTAAGGAAATACGGCAGAACAAAACAGAGCACTCACGCTAGCGGTGTTTTTATTTCATGTTAATTTTTATTTGAAATTTGTTTTTCGAAGTGTGAGTTCAAGCATTTTGGGATTTTTATTTTGATGGATTTACATCAGGGTGATGTGTTTATTTAGGGAGGGCTTTAAGGGGAGAAATAAAAAAGATCGCCATGAGTGGCGTAATGCCTTTCAATTAAGCGCCGTGTCACATCACTGCACCTTCCGAAGCGGCGCGATTTATCGCGCAATAAATTGCGCCGCTACGGTATGTGCATAAATAAACACCATCACCTACGGCGCGGCAGCGAAACCAGCATTAAGCCAAACACGATCAGCACCACGCCAGCAAAGCTACTCCAGCGGAAGGTTTCGCCCAAAATCGGCAAGGAAATCGCGGCCAGCCACACCAGCACATAGCTTAAACTGAGCAGCGGATAGAGCCGGTTAAGCGGCAGCTGGCGCAGCGCCAGCATCCAGCACAACATCGACAGCGCATACGCCCCGAGGCCCATCGCCAACAGCAGCAGCGCTTTCCAGTGCTGCACACTCAGCAATTCGCTTAATGGCGGGAAATCCAGCATCGCCAACCGCAGCACCAGTTGCGCCAGCGATACCAGCAACACGCTGCACAGCGCCAGCATCACGCCTTTCATAGATGACTTCCCATCAGCGCCACGCCAGCAACAATCGCCAGCGTGCCGATCCACTGCTGCACGCTGTAAGTTTCACGCCAGATCAGCCGCGCGGCGATGGCCACCAACACAAAGTTGAGACTCAACATCGGATACGCCACGCTCACCGGCACCACGCGCAATACCGCCAGCCACAGCAGCATGCCGATACCGAGCAGCAGGATGCTGAGCATTAGCCAAAAAACCCCCTTTTTGATACCGAGATGGGCCGCCTGCTTCTGACATAGCTGGGCGGCACAGCTCAGCACGCTCACCAGTAAAATCAGCAGCAGATTCATGGTTTAGCATCATAGCCGTAGTAAACCAGGCGGCCCTGACGATAGACATCATCCGGTTCCGGCAGGTTTTTATCCGGCGTGCTGTCGCTGGCATTCAGCATCAACACCAGCGAAACCTTGCCCAGACGACGATGGATACGCAGCCAGTCGGCAAAGTTATCTGCATTAATATAATGTGACTTTGCATCTGGATAACTCAGGCCATATTGCAATTCGCCTTTGGCATCGTAGAAATTGATGTCGCTGCGCTGCAGTTCCCAGGCCACCGCCGATGCCACGCCAGGATTGTTTGCCAGCAGATAACGGCTATCCGCCAGCTGATCGTGTACCGCGCTAACAAAACTTTGTGGCTGCTTGGCATCGCGCACCTTATCAGGAATGGCAAAACCTACCAGTAACGCCAGCGCCAGCGGACAGAGCGCGGCTAACTGCCAGCGCCCCTTCTCCGGCTTGCGGCTCAGCCAGCCCATCACGGCCCAACCTATAAAGGAGAGCGCCGCACAGAGCACGCCCATCCCTTCATCGCCGCTATAAACCGGACGATGCGCAACGCCCCAGGGTGCCAGCACCACTAAAACCACAATGGTGATGACCAAAGCGAACAGCAGATTGATCCAACCATTCACCTTTAGCGCTGTAACCACCTTTGTCGAAGCGCTGTGCGCGTAATGCGCCATCAGCAAGGCCAGCGGCGCGAAGCACGGTAAAATGTAGGTCGGCAGTTTGCCTTTAGCGATGCTGAAAAACAGCAGCGGTAACAGCACCCAGCTCAACAGATAAATCGAACCCGCTTGCTGGCTGCGCTGACGCCACGCACCAACCAGCGATCCCGGCAGCAGCGCCAGCCACGGCAAACAGCCTGCCAACAGCACCGGAATGTAATACCAGAATGGCGCTTTGTGCTGCGCGTCCGACTCGGCGAAACGCTGTATATGCTCGACCCAGAAGAAGTAATGCCAGAAATCGCCTTCCTGCTGATGAATCGCCAGCGCCCACGGCGTGCTGAGCAGCGCAGCGACCAACATCGTCAGCGGCCCCCAACGCAGCAATTCACCAAAGCGACGTTGCCAGATGGCCCACGGCAGAATCGCCAATACTGGCACCGCCAGCGCGAGGAAACCTTTGGTCATAAAGCCCATCGCGCAGGCCGCACCCAGCAACACATATCCGATCAATCGTTGCCGCGTGCTACTGGCCTGCGACGCCAGCCAGTAACTGCACATTGCCGCGACCAGCCACAGCATCAGGATCGGATCGAGCACCGCGTAAGTGCCGACGCCGTACACCAGCAACGAGGTGAGAAAAATAATGCTGCCGCTCAGCGCGATTTTACGGCTGGCGAACATCTGCGTGCCGAGCCAATACACCAATACCGCGCTCAACGTGGTGCTGAAAATCGATCCTGCGCGCACGCCAAAGTTGGTGTGACCAAACAGCAACTGGCCGAGGTTATTGACCCAATAACCGGCAATCGGTTTCTCGAAGTAGCGCAGATCGAAGAAATGCGGCACCACCCAATTGCCGCTAAACAGCATTTCCCGGCTGATTTCGGCATAGCGGGTTTCGTCCGGCTGCCATAAGGCGCGGAACTCAATTGGCATCAGGTAAAACAGCGCGAAGAGCGCGATAAGTAACGCGGTTTTAGTGCCTGTACGCATCCGTGGTTCCTGTAAAAATTAACGCTGGCAGCCTAGCCAGCCTTCACGTCCGGGAATATGCCCGCGTACGATGTTGCCCTGTGGCAGCGTAGTGAGATCGTCGGGTAACAAGGCGCTGAGCGGACAGAACTGAATGTCTTGCTGCTCCGCACGCCTCAGCAGATCGGCGAATGCCTCAAGCCCGACAATCCCTTCCACTTCGGCATGAATGGTGTAAACCGGCGAACCGCTTGCGGTATGGATCTGCTTGAGGATGAAGTCATTAAAACCTTCCGCGCTCACCGATTGCCCAACCACTTCATCCCAGGTCGGCAAGGTCACCGGGATTTGTACCGTGCCGGGGCTGCCATCACTGAGAATCGGTATAAATGGACCGCTGCCGCGACAATCACTGTTGTAGCTGAAACCAAACTGCTGCTTGGCAGCCACCACGCGGCCATCAGCGCGCCAGCCCGCCACCGCTGAACAGGTGACATTGTCACCGATGATCGCTTCCAGCGCCTGTTTACCGCGCGCAATTTGCTCAACCAGTTTCTCTTGCGGCCACACGCCCGCCCAGGTTTGCCAGGCAAAGTGATCCCACGCATGCAAACCGACTTCATGATGATCGGCGGTGGCGCTGATGATCTCCTCCAGACCGCGACCAATCTCACGTCCCGGCCAGGCGGTGCCGGCCAGCAAAATATCCCAGCCGTAGAGTGATGCGGCGCGCGACCGCAGCATTTTCCACAGGAAACGCGGTTTTAACAGGCGCCACAAGTGGCGCCCCATATTGTCCGGCCCAACGCTGAAGAAAAAACTGGCCTGCAGCTGATGCAAACTGAATTGCTCCAGTAACGCCGGCACGCCAAGTTGGGTGCCGCGCCAGGTATCGACATCGACACGCAAACCGACTTTCTTCATGGTTTATCCTGTAGCTCAACGGTGCGCAGGAAGAAGTCCAGCGTGTTATCGATGGTGGTATCCATCTCTACGGTTGGTGTCCAGTCCAGCAGACGACGCGCGTTTTTGATCGACGGCTTACGGTGTTCCACGTCCTGATAACCTTTGCCGTAATAGCTGCTGCTCTCCACTTCACGGAAGCCGGCAAACGGCGGGAAGTTGCTGCGCAGCGGGTGACGTTCGAAACTCGCCAGCAGACGCTCGGCCAACTCTTTGATGCTGGCTTCGTTATCAGGGTTACCGATGTTGACGATCTGGCCGTCGCAGTTGTTCTGTTTGTTTTCGATGATACGGAACAGCGCTTCGATGCCGTCGCGAATATCGGTGAAGCAGCGCTTCTGTGCGCCGCCATCAATCAGCTTAATTGGTGAGCCTTCCACCAGATTGAGGATCAGCTGCGTGATAGCACGTGAACTGCCGATACGCGCGGCATTCAGATTATCGAGGCGCGGCCCCATCCAGTTAAATGGACGGAACAGCGTAAAGCGCAGCCCTTCTTTCTCACCGTAAGCCCAAATTACACGGTCCAGCAGCTGCTTAGACACCGAATATATCCAGCGCTGTTTATTGATCGGCCCAACCACCAGATTAGAGTGATCCTCATCGAAATGCTTATCGGTACACATGCCGTACACTTCGGAAGTCGATGGGAAAATGATGCGCTTTTTGTACTTCACGCAGTCACGAATGATTTTGAGGTTCTCTTCAAAGTCGAGCTCAAACACGCGCAGCGGATTGCGTGTGTACTCAATCGGCGTGGCGATGGCCACCAATGGCAACACCACGTCGCACTTCTTAATGTGATACTCGATCCATTCTGAGTGAATGCTGATGTCGCCTTCGACAAAGTGGAAGCGTGGCTGATCGAGGAAACGGCTGATGGCGTCAGAACCGATGTCTAAACCGTAGACTTCGAAGTTATCATCCTGCAGCAGACGCTCGGTGAGGTGGTTACCGATAAAACCGTTCACGCCGAGAATCAGCACGCGCGTGCGTCGTTTCACCGCCGCCACTGGCTGAGAATAGAGCAAGGCGCCCTTCACCATACCGAGGTTTTGCGCCAGCTGGCTGCCGTTCATAAACACGCCGTTATCGCTTTGACCGGTCACCACTTCCAGCGCGCCTTCAGCGCAGGCGATCAGGAATGGCTCAACAGAAAGCACGGTACCCGGTTTGGCCTGATGTTCAGTGCTGTGTACGCGACTTTTCCACACCACGAATTTCACCGTTCCGGCATAGGCGAACGCGCCGGGCCACGGATAGGTCACCGCGCGCACCAGATTATTGACCGTGTGCGCCGGTTGTTCCCATTTAATGCGGCCATCTTCTGGCGTGCGGCGCCCCACAACCGTGGCTTCGCGCTCATTTTGTGGTGTGGTAACGATATCGCCGCGTTTCACCGCCGGTAATGCGCCTTCCAGCACCTGCGTTGCACAGGCAACCAGCTTGCGATGCAGCGTTAACGCGTTGTCCTGCTCGTCAATCGCCACGCGCTGTTGCGCCACGATGTCACCGGCATCGGCGCGCTTCACCATGCGGTGCAGCGTTACGCCGGTTTCGGTTTCGCCATTGACCAGCACCCAGTTCAGCGGTGCGCGGCCACGATATTTGGGCAGCAGCGAACCGTGCAGGTTATAGGCACCCATACGCGCACTGCTGAGAATGCAGTCGTTCAACAAAGCGCGGTAATAGAAAGAGAAGATGTAATCCGGTGCCATGGTTTTAATGCGATCGAACCACAGCGGATGATTGACATCCTCCGGCGCATAGACCGGAATGCCCTGCTCAGCGGCTAAACGCGCAACGGAGTCGAAAAAGTGGCTCTCAGTTCCTGTGTCTGAGTGGGTGAAAATAGCGCTGATTTCATAGCCAGCGTTCAGAAGTGCAGAAATACCCGCACAGCCCATTTCGGCGTAGGCGAAGACGACAGTTTTCATTGCTCAATTTCCTGTACAGATGAGGCGTTTTGCTGTGGGTGAATCACACGTTGGATGAAGTAGCGCGGACGGGCGCGTACGTCGTTGTAAATGCGGCCGATGTATTCGCCGAGTAATCCCATACCGATGAACTGCGCGCCGATAAAAATAAACAGCACCGCGAACAGCAGGAACACGCCATCACCGGCCCATGCCGCGCCGAGGAACAGACGCAGCACAATCAGAATCAGCGAGAAGGCAAAACCGGCCAGCGCAATCAAACTGCCGACGATGCTCAGCAAGCGCAGCGGCGTGGTTGTCAGGCAGGTAACCAGGTCATACATCAGGTTAATCAGCCGCATAAAGCTGTACTTTGAATCGCCAAATTCGCGCTCGGCGTGCGCCACCGGCAGCTCAATGGTGCGGCGCGCAAAGGTGTTGGCGAGGATGGGAATAAAGGTGCTGCGTTCGTGGCAGTTCAGCATCGCATCGACGATATGGCGGCGATAAGCGCGCAGCATGCAGCCGTAATCGCCCATCGCTTTGCCAGTGACGCGCTGAATGAGGTGATTGATGGTGCGTGAGGCGCGACGGCGAAACCAGCTGTCCTGGCGGTTTTGACGCACGGTGCCCACCACGTCATAGCCCTGCTTAGCCGCTTTCACCAGGTTCGGGATCTCTTCCGGCGGGTTTTGCAGGTCGGCATCCAGCGTGATGATTAAATCGCCGCTGACGTGGCTAAAGCCCGCCATGATTGCTGAGTGCTGGCCGTAATTACGGTTCAGCAATACGCCAACCACATGGCTGCCCGGCATATCGGCGGCATCGGCAATCATCTCGCCTGAGCGATCGCTGCTGCCGTCATCGACCAGCAGAATCTCGTACGCCAGATTTAATCCCGCACAGGCCGCATCAGTACGACGCACCAGTTCCGGCAGGCTCTCCTCTTCGTTGTACACCGGGATCACCACGGAGACTTTGCGAATGGCTTTTTCTTCCAGCATGTCAAACTCCAGCGATATGACGTAATGCGCTAATCACGCGCGTGACATCTTCATCGCGCATATCAGGGAACAACGGGATTGAGCAGATGCGATCGCTATTCCATTCGGTGTGCGGCAACGAGAGTTGCGGATAGCGTTCGCGGTAATATTTGTGGGTGTGCGCGGCACGGAAATGCAGCCCGGTGCCGATATCCTGCGCTTTCAAGGTTTCCATAAGCGCATCACGGCTGATGCCGCACTGCGCCTCATCAACGCGAATAATGAACAGATGCCACGCGTGTTGATGTGGCCATTCTGGCTGCGCCAGCGGCAGAAACGGCGTATTCGCCAGTTCAGTGAGATAGCGCTGCGCAATCGCCGCGCGGCGCTGATTGATGGCGGGCAACTTTTTCAGCTGAACCAAAGCAATTGCGGCGCTGATATCTGGGAGGTTGTATTTGAAACCCGGCATGATCACTTCGGCCTGCGGCTTGCGGCCGTGCGTGTGGCGATCGTACGCATCGACGCCGAGTCCGTGGAATTTCAGACTGCGCATGCGGTCGGCCAACGCCGCATCATCGGTGACAATCAAGCCACCTTCGGCGCAGGTCATGTTTTTGATGGCGTGGAAGGAGAAGATCGCCGTGCCCTGCTGGCCAACGTGCTTTTCTTTGTAATAACAGCCTGCGGCGTGCGCCGCATCTTCAATCACCGGAATGCCATGGCGCTCACCAATAGCGCGAATGGCATCTATATCGGCGGGCGCGCCAGCGTAATGCACCGGAATGATGGCGCGCGTACGCGGCGTGATCGCCGCTTCAATCAGCTCCGGCGTTACCATCAAGGTGTCGCGGTCGATATCGATCATCACCGGCGTCGCACCCAGTAGCGTGATGATGTTGATGGTGGAAACCCAGGTCAGCGAAGGCGTGATCACCTCATCGCCAGGCTGGATGCCCAGCGCCAGCAGCGTGACGTGCATCCCCGCCGTGGCGGAGCTGACAGCAATCGCATGCTGATTGCCAGTGAGCTGGCAAAAAGCCTCTTCCAGTTCGGCATTTTTCGGGCCGGTGGTGATCCAACCCGACTCAAACACCGATTTAACGGCGGCTAACTCTTCTTCACCCAACGAGGGCCGTGAGAATGGTAGAAAATTCATTATGTTACCTTGGAATTAAGCACTATTTAACGGCCATTTATTCCAAAATACGCGGGTTAACTTAACGCAACATTAAATGAGAAGGGTACTAAGTCGGCTTTTTCTGACACGTTGAGGATTGGTAGAGGAAGGGACAAATTTGCCGGTTTATCATCATGAACCAGCACGCTTCTTAAGGTTAAATTAAGGTTTTGACCCTATACTAAGTCAGGATATGTCTTATAACGTCTGGAGGATAATGCGATGAGTACGGCTACTGACAGACTTTCTCAGGCAGCGCTGCGCCGCCACCATATTGGGGTGAAAACCAAAGGATTGCGCTATCGCGGCGATCTATATGTGTTCCGCTATAACGCCGGCCACTACGATGTGTTCCTTAATAACGACCGCGTAATGTCATTGAATACCAGCAATGTGCAGGAAGCGATCCAGCTGTTTAAGCAGCAAGCTTAATCTTCTCCTCTCCATTTCTGGAGCCCGCTCTGCAATCCCGATGTATGCCGCTGTAACGCCCTTTTACCTCTCGCACCTATCCTCGCTTCGGCGTAAAGTCCTGGCAACGACAAGCCTGGATGGCGCGAGGTATGAGTAATGGAATACGTACATGGCTTAATTAGTGGCCTATTAGGATTGGCCGTAGGCAGCTTTCTTAACGTGGTGATCTCGCGGTTGCCATTGCAAATAGTGCACCCGAACACTCCGCTAAATGTGTGTTGTCCGCCCTCTCACTGCCACCAATGCACCACCGCGCTGCGCTGGCGCGACAACATTCCGCTCATAAGTTGGTTACTGTTACGCGGTAAATGCCGTTATTGCCATTGTAAAATCAGCGGGCGTTATCCACAGGTGGAGATAATTACCGCGCTTCTGACGCTGCTGCTTATCTGGCTGATGCCAGTCAATATGCAATTGCTGGGCGCGCTCATATTGTTCTGGGCGTTAACGGTATTAGCCTTTATTGACCTCGAACATCTGCTTTTACCGGATGTGATTACGCTGCCCTTGCTGTGGATTGCGCTGCTGTTTAAAGCGATGGGATGGCTACCCGGCTCATTACAAGAAGCGGTATGGGGATCCATAGCGGGATATTGCGTGTTGTGGGCGCTATCGATTTTATATCAATGGATTAGAGGTATTGAGGCATTAGGGATGGGCGATGCAAAACTGCTGGCGGCAATCGGCGCCTGGTTGGGCTGGTCGCTTTTACCCTGGGTGCTTTTATTGGCTTCGGGCGGCGCTATTTTATGTGTTTTGATTTCCAGAGTTAGCGGGCAGCGCGAGCTCAATCACGTCATCGCCTTTGGTCCGTGGATCGCCTTAGCGGCTATAAGTCTCTTTATTCATTCGATTATTTTTTAACCACCCCAACTGCGGTGCGAAATTAAGTGGCCAATTTCTGGCCAACGCCCTGATTCATATATGGAAAGAGTAAACAAATCTAAACAAAATTAATCATTGTGATGTAGGTCAAAAGGCTCTATATTGGCCGCGTTTTTTCACAGCTGTTACTTTTTTGTTCAATTAGTCAATTGGCGAGCCTTACGTGCCCCGGTTGAAGGAGAGATATGATGACGGATAAAGTCCGTATTGATAGTTTTGGTGCCAATGCATTCAACGGAAATAACGACGCATTCTTAGCCCGTCAGGCTGAGTTTGAATCTAACGTCAGGAGTTACCCGCGCAAACTGCCTTTAGCTATCGCTAAAGCCCATGGCGTGTGGATCACAGATGTTGAGAATAAACAATATCTTGACTGTCTGGCTGGCGCAGGGACGCTGGCACTGGGTCACAACCATCCTGATGTTCTCCAGAGCATTCAAAATGTCATTACCAGCGGCTTGCCGTTACATACTCTTGATCTGACTACTCCACTGAAAGATCAGTTCTCTGAGTCTCTGCTCTCGCTGCTGCCAGGCCAGGGTAAAGATTATTGCCTGCAGTTCACCGGTCCTTCTGGTGCCGATGCGGTTGAAGCCGCGCTGAAACTGGCGAAGAAAGCCACTGGCCGTAGCGGCGTGATCAGCTTCTCTGGCGGTTATCACGGTATGACGCACGGCGCGCTGTCCGTCACCGGTAACCTGGCACCGAAAGAAGCGGTTGATGGCATGATGCCAGAAGTGCAGTTCATGCCTTATCCGCATCAGTATCGTTGCCCGCTGGGTATCGGTGGTGAAGCTGGCGTGAAAGCGCTGACCTATTATTTCGACAACCTGATCAACGACGTGGAAAGCGGCGTGCGTAAGCCTGCTGCAGTAATCCTCGAAGCCGTTCAGGGCGAAGGCGGCGTGAACCCAGCTCCCGCTGAGTGGCTGCAGCGCATCCGTAAAGTGACGCAGGAACACGGCATTCTGTTGATCCTCGACGAAGTTCAGGCTGGCTTTGCCCGTACCGGCAAATTCTTCGCCTTCGAACACGCCGGCATCGAGCCAGACATTATCGTGATGTCTAAAGCTGTGGGCGGTGGTCTGCCACTGGCTGTGCTGGGCATCAAAAAGCAGTTCGACGTTTGGTCACCTGGTCATCACACCGGCACCTTCCGTGGCAACCAGCTGGCGATGGCTACCGGCCTGACCACGCTGAAAATCCTCAAAGAGCAGGATATTGCAGGCAAAGTGGCCGCGCAGGGTGAATGGCTGAAACAGCAGCTGGCCGCAATGCAGAAACGCTTCCCGGTAATTGGTCACGTTCGTGGTCTCGGCATGATGATCGGCATTGAGATCGTTAAACCGAACGAAGCGGCCGATCACATGGGCAGCTTCCCGGCTGACGGCGAGCTCTCTGCGCTGCTGCAGAAGAAGTGCTTCGAAGCAGGTCTGATTCTGGAGCGCGGTGGCCGCCATGGCGCAGTTCTGCGTCTGCTGCCTTCACTGCTGATCACCAACGATGAGCTAGCGATTTTCCTGGATAAATTTGAGCAGGCGCTGATTGGCGCTGGCGTCAAACCTGTTTGATTGGAAGAGTAAATGTCTGAAGTAAACCCGATTCTGGCCGCCTCTGCACAGAGCATTGAGGCGTACCAGCAGGCGATTGCCCAGAGCAGCGCCGCGGTTGTGCAGTGGCTGCAACAGCCTGAGATGTATCAAGGCAAAAGCGTTGCCGAACTGCGGGAGCGTATCACGCTCGACTTCAATCCAAACGGCCTGGGTAACCAGGCCGCGATTGAACGCGCGATTGAATATTTCCTGAAAGACAGTCTTTCAGTGCATCACCCACAATGTGTAGCGCATCTGCACTGCCCGAGTCTGGTGGTAAGCCAGGCGGCAGAAGTGCTGATTAACGCGACCAATCAGAGTATGGATTCGTGGGATCAGAGCCCTTCTGCCACCATCATTGAGATCAAACTGATCGAATGGCTGCGTGCGCAAGTGGGTTACCCGGCTGGCGACGCCGGTGTGTTCACCAGCGGCGGCACCCAGAGCAACCTGATGGGTCTGATGCTGGCACGCGACGCCTTCTATCAGCTTCAGGGTCACTCGGTGCAGCAGCACGGGATCACTGGTGATCTGCGTAAGATCAAAGTGCTGTGCTCTGAAAACGCGCACTTCTCCGTACAGAAGAACATGGCGCTGCTTGGCCATGGCTACCAATCTGTGGTGCAGGTGAAGTCTGATGAGTTCGCCCGTATGGATGTGGCAGACCTGAAAGCCAAACTGGCGCAGGCCGACGCTAACGGCGAACAGATCCTGGCGATCGTGGCGACTGCCGGTACTACCGATGCCGGTGCGATCGATCCGCTGCGTGAAATTGCCGGCATTGCTGCCGAGCGCAACATTTGGGTACACGTTGATGCAGCATGGGGCGGCGCGCTGCTGCTGTCCGAGAAGTATCGCGACTACCTCGATGGCCTGGAGCGGGTGGATTCCGTCACTTTGGACTTCCATAAACAGTATTTCCAGACCATCAGCTGCGGTGCGTTCCTGCTGAAAGATGAGCGTCATTACGAGCTGATGCGTTATCAGGCGGCTTACCTGAACTCTGAGTTTGACGAAGAGGCCGGCGTACCGAATCTGGTATCCAAATCACTGCAGACCACGCGTCGTTTCGATGCGCTGAAACTGTGGATGGGCCTGGAAGCGCTGGGTCAGAAACAGTATGCGGCGATCATCGATCACGGTGTGACGCTGGCGCAGGAAGTGGCGAAATTTGTTACCTCTGAACCACGCCTCGAGCTGGTGATGCAGCCTCAGCTGGCGAGCGTACTGTTCCGCTATCGTCCAGAGCAACTGACCGATACTGCTCAGATTGCGCTGTTCAACCAGCGTATTGGCGATGCGCTGCTGGATTCAGGCCGCGCCAACGTAGGTGTGACCGAGAATCAGGGCGTAACCTGCCTGAAGCTGACCTTGCTGAACCCAACCGTGACGCTGGAAGATGTTAAACTCCTGCTGGCGCTGGTTGAGAAAACCGCGAATCAGCTGCTAAACGCATAATTACCTGTGATGCGAATAAGCCGATAACTGGCAACGGTTATCGGCTTTTTTTCGCTTCTGCACCTGAATTCAGTTCGCGCACATAATCCAGAAACGCCTGTAGCGGCGCCGGAATCAACCGGCGATCGTTGTAATAGAGCCAAAGGCCAGAGAAGCTTTGCCACCAATCCGGCAGAATCGGCTGCAGGCTGCCATCACTCAGCGCCGGTCTAATCCAATCCTCAAATAAGTAGACCACGCCGCAGCCAGCGATTGCCGCTTCTACCGTCAAGTCCATCGCCGCGCCGATACTGCAAATCAGCGGACCTTTCGGCTGCAAGCGCACGGTTTCCTCGCCGCAGGTAAATTCCCATTCGGCAATAACGCCAGTCGCATAGCGTCCGTGTAAACAGCGATGCTGCACTAAGTCGCGCGGATGCTGTGGTTTACCGAATTGCGCCAGATACGCGGGAGATGCCGCCAGGGCAAAGCGCTGGGTGCGCGGACCGATTGGCAGCGCCACCATGTCTTGCTCCAGGTGATCGTCATAACGAATGCCGGCATCACAACTATCGCGGAACACATCCTGCACATTACTTTCCGCCACCACTTCCAGCTGGATATCGGGATAGCGCTTTAGAAATCCCGGCACAATCGCCGGTAACACAATACGCGCGGCGCTCACCGGCACATTTAAGCGCAAGGTGCCGCCCGGCGTATCGCGGAACGTGTTCAACGCATCCAGCGCCGCATCCACTTCGTTCATCGCCGGAAGCAGGCGCGACATCAGCGCCCTGCCGGCTTCTGTTAACGCCACAGTGCGCGTGGTGCGATTAAACAACCGTACGCCAAGTTGCTCTTCGGCACGCCGCACCGCATCACTTAAGCGCGACGGATTACTGCCGGTTATGCGCGCCGCCTCGCGAAACCCGCCTGCTTTGGCCACCGCCACCACCGCGTGCAGCAAGGCGATATCCAATGCCATTGTTCGCTACCTCGTACACTGTGTCCCAATTTGTACGGATAGTTGCACAGCGTTTTGGCGATTACAATCTAACCACACACTGACGAAGGAGCTTTCCATGTCTCATCCAGCATTGACTTACACCCTTGGCGACCGCCAGGTTGCACGACTCGGTTACGGTGCCATGCAGTTAGCCGGTCCCGGCGTGTTTGGTCCGCCGGAAGATGAAGCGCGTGCTTTACAGGTGCTGCGCGATGCGGTCGCAGCAGGCGTGAATCACATTGATACCAGCGACTTCTACGGTCCGCACATTACCAATCAGCTGATCAAAAAAGCGTTACATCCTTACGCCGAAGATCTGGTTATCGTCACCAAAGTGGGCGCGCGCCGCAACGATAAAGGCGGCTGGTTACCGGCATTCACGCCAGAAGCGCTAACGCAAGCGGTGGAAGATAACCTGCGCAATCTTGGGCTTGATGTGATGGAAGTGGTTAATCTGCGTTCGATGCTGGACGTGCACGGACCGAAAGAGGGTTCGCTGGAGCCGCAGGTTGAAGCGATGATCAAGCTAAAAGAGCGCGGGCTGGTTCGACACATTGGTCTGAGCAACGTGACGGCTAAACAGGTGGCCGATGCCCAGGCGATGACGCCGATCGCCTGCGTGCAAAATCTCTATAATCTGGCCAATCGTCAGGATGAGGCGCTGCTCGACCAGCTGGCAGCGCAAGGCATTCCTTATGTGCCATTTTTCCCACTCGGCGGATTTTCACCGCTGCAATCGGATCAGCTGAGCGAGGTAGCGATTGAGCTCAATGCTACGCCGCTGCAGGTGGCGCTGGCGTGGCTGCTGCAGCGTTCGCCCAATATTCTGCTGATTCCGGGAACGTCATCGCCGGAGCACCTGAAGCAGAACCTGGCGAGTAGCGAAGTGACACTTACGCCAGAAATTGTGCAGCGGCTAAACACCATCGGCCAGCGATAGAGCACCCTTCGTAGCGGCGCCATTTATTGCGCGTGTTTTGCCATATACATTGCGCAACAAATTGCGCCGCTACGGATTATTCACTGTTTAAATGATTTTTGCCTCGACCAGACAACCTTTGAGAATACCAAACGCATCCTGACACTGCCGCTCATCGACGCAGGCAAAACCCAACAGCAGGCCGCGCCGCTCCTGCGGATGCATATAATATTGCGACAACGGCCGCACCTTAACGCCGCGCCGTAGCGCCAGTGCGGCGACCGCCACATCGTCGCAGCCGGTTGGCAGATTCATTACCAGGTGCAATCCCGCCTCATGATTCACTACCGGCAGAAAATCGGCGCCCAGATAACGCTCAATCAGGCTCACCATAAAGCGCCGCCGCTGGCTGTAGAGCTTGCGCATGCGGCGAATGTGCGACATGTAATGCCCTTTTTGGATGAACTCTGCCAGCGCGCGCTGCACCAGCAAATGCCCGCCGCGATAGAGTTCCGCCGCCGCCACACGCAGCGGCTGCGCCAGCGCTTTTGGCACCACCAGATAACCGAGACGCAGCGCCGGATAGAGCGTCTTGCTAAAAGTGCCCATATAAATCACCGGCGCATCCGGCTCAAAGCCTTGCAACGACGGGAACGGCTGGCCGGAGAAACGAAACTCGCTGTCGTAATCATCTTCCACCAGCCAGGTTTTGTGTTTGCGCGCCAGATCGAGCAGCTGCTTGCGCCGCTCCAGGCTGAGATGCACGCCCAGCGGATATTGATGTGACGGTGTCACGAAAATCATCTTCGGTGCACGACTGCGCGGCGGCAAATCGGGGATCAATCCCTGCTCATCCACTGCAATGGCGTTGATTTTCAGTCCGTTAATGCGCAGCAGATTGCGCGTCCCCCAATAACCAGGCTCTTCGATCCACACCTGATCGCCGGGATCGCACAACACGCGCGAAACCAAATCCACCGCCTGATGAATCCCTTCAGTGATGATGATTTGGTCGGCATCGGCGCGTACCGAACGCGCCACACTCAGGTACTCCGCCAGAGCAGCACGCAGCTGTGCACAGCCGCCGTTGCTGCTGTAGATCAGCCGTTCGATATCCGGTTCACGGTTCAGACGCGCCTGAATCTGGCTGAAGAGTTTATGCGGGAACTGCGTGACATCCGGCGCGCCAGGCACAAAAGCGCCCCACTGATATGGCGAGGCATTGGCATGGCCGAGCAGCGAAGCGCCGCGTTTGGAAATCGCCGCCGGTTTCGCGCTTAACGTTTCGATCGGCGCCACGTTGCGCGGCGTGTTCAGCGATCCCTCCGGCAAATTTTCTGCAATCCATGTTCCGCTGCCGGTACGCGCCGTGACGTAGCCTTGTGCCATCAAATTCTCATACACGTTCAACACCGTGTTGCGCGACACCGACAGCTCGCGCGCCAAATCGCGCGTGGCGGGCAGGCGCGTGGCGCGCGGAAAAATGCCTTCTGCAATAGCGGCTTGCATACAACTCAGCAAACGCTGCTGCAACGTCCCTTCCGGCATAAACTGCATGCGCTCTAATACATGATCGGCGTACAAACTTCGCAATTGGCTCCCCTCTTTTCACTGAAAGTGGCTCTGGCAAGATAACTCAGCGCAGGCATAAATAAGCGTGTTTGTCGTGATTTGTAAAGACGCTTATCGCTAAGGAAAGGTTATGGAAGGTAAAAACAGCCAGTTGCAGCAACGTAAAGATGATGCCCTGCCACGCGGCACCGGCAATCTTTGTCAGTGGTATGTAGAGCACGCGGAGAACGCCACGCTGCGCGATGGTGAAGGCAACAGCTGGATCGACTTCGCTGGCGGCATCGCGGTGCTGAACACCGGGCATCGCCATCCGCGCATCGTGCAGGCGATAGCCGATCAGTTAGAGAAATTTACCCATACCGCATTCCAGGTGACGCCGTATGAGAGCTATGTGGCGCTGGCGGAACGCCTCAACCGCGTGGTGCCGATTGCCGGTAAAGCCAAAACTGCGTTCTTCTCCACCGGCGCTGAAGCGGTAGAAAACGCGGTAAAAGTGGCGCGTGCAGCGACGCGTCGTCACGGCATCATCACCTTCGGCAATGCATTCCACGGTCGTACTTTTATGACCATGGCGATGACCGGCAAAGTTGCTCCCTACAAACGCGACTTCGGTCCGATGCCCGCGTCGGTGTGGCACGCGCGCTACCCCAACAGCGTCACCGGCATCAGCGTTGATGATGCGCTGGCCAGCTTGCAGGATATTTTCACGCAGGACATCGCGCCACAGGATGTTGCGGCTATCGTGCTGGAGCCAATTCAGGGCGAAGGCGGCTTCCACGTCGCGCCTCCTGAATTCTTCAACCGCCTGCGGTCGCTGGCCGATGAGCACGGCATTCTGCTGATTGCCGATGAAGTACAAACCGGCTTTGCCCGTACTGGCAAGCTGTTCGCAATGGATCACTATGCGGTGAAACCGGATCTCATCACCATGGCAAAAAGCCTCGCGGGCGGCATGCCGTTATCGGCGGTCAGCGGCCGGGCCGAGATTATGGATGCGCCGGGTCCAGGCGGCTTGGGTGGCACCTACGCTGGCAATCCGCTGGCAATTGCCGCGGCGCATGCGGTGCTGGACGTGATCGCCGACGAGAAGCTGTGCGAACGTGCGCAACAACTCGGTACTCAGTTAACCGATTTCCTGCACAGCGCACGCAGCCAGTGTTCCTCCATCACCGACATTCGCGGCCTTGGCTCGATGATTGCGGTGGAGTTCGCCAGCGCGCAAACCGCGCAAACCATCCAGCAACACGCGATGGCGCGTGGGCTGCTGCTGCTTACTTGTGGCCCGCAGGGCAATGTCATCCGCTTCCTCTATCCGCTCACCATTCCTGATGCGCAGTTCGGCCAGGCGCTGGAGATCCTCAGCAGTGTGCTGAGTCAACACGCCGATTCGTAACAATCTACCCAGCTCGCGCGGCGGGCTGGGCTTCTCACCTGTTGTAACCCGGCTGCGCGTCGCGCGGCCTGAGAGACGCTTTGGAGAAACATTGATGAGTTCACAGAATGCCGATGTACTGGCGCAAGGCCTGAAGCCGCGCCATGTACGGATGTTATCGATTGGTGGCGTGATTGGTGCCGGATTGTTTGTTGGCTCTGGCCATGCGATCGCCGAAGCCGGCCCGGCGGTACTGCTGGCCTACATCGCCGCGGGCGCGTTGGTGGTGCTGATTATGCGCATGCTGGCCGAAATGGCGGTGGCATCACCGGATTCCGGCTCTTTCTCCACCTACGCCGACAAATCGCTGGGCCGCTGGGCCGGTTTCACCATCGGCTGGCTTTACTGGTGGTTCTGGGTGTTAGTGATCCCGCTGGAAGCCAACGCCGCTGGCACCATCCTGCATTCGTGGTTTCCACAAGTTCCGGTATGGGAATACACGCTGGCGATCACCACGTTCCTGACCATCAGCAACCTATTCAGCGTGAAGAACTATGGCGAGTTTGAATTCTGGTTCGCCCTGCTGAAAGTGGTGGCGATTGTCGCATTTCTCTGCGCGGGTAGCTTAGCGGTGTTTGGTTTGATGCCGGGCAGCAGCACGCAGGGGATCTCACATTTGTATGACACGCAAGGCTTTATGCCTAACGGCATCGGCGCGGTGCTGGCGGCAATCCTCACGACCATGTTCTCTTTTATGGGTACTGAGATTGTCACCATTGCCGCCGCCGAATCGCGCGAGCCGAAGAAACAAATTACGCAGGCCACCAACTCGGTGATCTGGCGCATCGCGCTGTTCTATCTGCTGTCGATCTTCATCGTGGTGGCGCTGGTGCCGTGGAATACGCCGTCGCTGATGAAAGCAGGTTCTTACCAGACGGCGATGCAGATGATGAACGTGCCTTACGCTAAGCAGATTGTTGATGTGGTGGTGTTGATTGCGGTGTGTAGCTGTCTCAACTCTGCGCTGTATACCGCATCGCGCATGATCTATTCGCTTTCACGTCGTGAAGATGCGCCTGCCGTCGCGTCGCGCACCACCCGCAGCGGCACGCCGTGGGTAGCGGTGTTGCTCTCCACGGCGGCGGCCTTCCTCGCGGTGATCGCTAACTATCTGGCGCCGAGCGCAGTATTTGAGTTCCTGCTCGCCAGTTCCGGCGCCATCGCGTTGCTGGTGTATCTGGTGATCGCCGCGTCTCATCTGGTGCTGCGTAAAAAGCGCGAAGCGCGCGGTGAAATCCTCAGCTATCGCATGTGGCTGTTCCCTGGCCTGACGTGGGCGACGATGGTGTTCATCGTTGGCGTGTTGGTTGCCATGCTTTTCAACCAACAACACCGTCCAGAGATTATCGCCACCGGCCTGTTGACGCTGGGTGTCGTCGCCGCCAGCCGTATTGTGCATCGCAAACGCGTGGCGCGGAAAAACGAGGAGATGGTGGCGTTACGTTCGTAACGCATGACTTCCAGGCAAGGATGCCGCGGAACTTAGTCGTACTGCACGTCGATGCTGATGGCTTCTTCCTGCACGTTCAGGTTTATCGCGCATTTACGCCACACCGGCAGACCGTTGGTCATATTGTTATCCACGAAGTACTGCTGAAAATCTTTCAGCGCCTCCGAGAGATCGCCTATCGCGCGCGCATCGGGTTCAAACCAATCCGGTTCACCGTTTTCATCGATGTAATCGAACTGAAACTGCCCGCCATCATCGTCCGCAAACAGTTCAGCCTGAACGATCAATTCCCGCGCACCTTGCGGGCCACAGCTAAAGATGATCTGGCCGATACGGCGATAAAGGTCTTCGTATTGCATAGGTTTTGGGTTCCTCAAATAAATTTACTGCGTGCAATTCATTGCGACGCTACAAAATCCCGTACTTATCAGTAGCGGCGCGATTCATCGTGCAAACCATGACACCATTATTGACTTTAGTTCGCATGATAAGAGAATGAGGCTCTTCGAACAGAAAGTTGCAAAAAAGGGAGTTTATCATAGCCTGTTCACATCGTTTTCCCTGGGTTAACACCTATAAAAAATCCGCTGCGCTGGTCGCCATTGCTGTCGCCCTCTCACTGGCCAGTTGCTCCTCGCCGCCACCGAAATCGCTGGTCACGCCGTTGCCGACGGTCACCAAACCGCCAATGCCGACTAAACCAGCGCTGAGCAAAGAACCGGTACGCGGCGTGTGGCTCACCACCGTTTCACGCCTCGACTGGCCGCCAATCAATTCCGTGAATGCCAGCCCGGCCAACCGCATCCACCAGCAGCAACAGGCGTTGACCGATAAGCTAGATAAACTGAAAAGCCTCGGCATCAATACGGTATTTTTCCAGGTAAAGCCGGATGGCACCGCGCTGTGGCGCTCCAGCATCTTGCCGTGGTCAGATATGCTCACCGGCAGGATTGGTGAAGATCCCGGCTACGATCCGCTGAAATTTATGCTGGATGAGGCGCACAAACGCGGCATGAAGGTGCACGCGTGGTTCAACCCATATCGCGTCTCGACCAACGTCAAACCTTCCACGGTTAACGCGCTGAATAATACGCTTGCGCTGCAACCGGCCAGCGTATTTGTGCTGCATCGCGACTGGATCCGCACCGCCAGCGACCGCTTCGTGCTCGATCCCGGCATCCCCGCCGCCCGCGACTGGATCACCAGCATCGTTGCGGAAGTGGTGTCGCACTATCCGATCGACGGCGTGCAGTTCGATGACTATTTCTATACCGAAACGCCCGGTTCAACCCTCAACGACAGCGCCACGTTCCGCCAGTATGGTCAGGGTTTTGCATCGAAAGCTGACTGGCGGCGCAACAACACGCTACTATTAATTGAGCAGGTGTCGCGCACCATCAAGCAACTGAACCCGAACGTAGAATTTGGCGTCAGCCCGGCAGGCGTGTGGCGCAATCTGTCGCATGATGCGGCGGGCTCCGACACGCGCGGCGCGGCCGCCTACGACGAAGCCTATGCCGATACGCGTCGCTGGGTGCAAATGGGACTGCTGGATTACATCGCGCCGCAGCTCTACTGGCCGTTTGCGCGCCAGGCCGCCCGTTACGACGTGTTAGCCCACTGGTGGGCGGACGTGGTGAAGCCAACGCATACGCGGCTCTATATCGGTGTGGCGCTGTACAAAATCGGCGAAGCGTCGAAAAGCGAACCTGACTGGACGGTGAATGGCGGCGTGCCGGAGTTGCAAAAGCAACTCGATCTCAACGAGTCGCTACCGCAAATTAACGGCACCATTTTGTTCCGCGAAAATTACCTTAATCAGCCACAAACCCAGGATGCGGTGAATTATTTGCGCAGCCGTTGGGGCGATTAACATTATCGTAAGGTCGCCATTCATGGCGTAATGCCGATCAGTTAAGCGCCGTATCATATAACCGCACCTTCTGTAGCGGCGCGATTTATCGCGCAATGAATTGCGCCGCTACAATGTGTGCATTCGATAATGAGGGGTTTTCATGCCTTAACTAACGAGCATTACGCCAGCAACTCTTCACTCTGCATCAGTGCAAAAAACGACTCCAGCTCGCGCAGCATCATCGAAGCGGCAATCGAAAGCTGGCGCTGCGGCGCAACACACAGCGACAAGGTAAATGGCTTCAGCACCGTATCGATCAGCGGGATAAACTTCAGTTCACCGCGCCGATACTCATCAACGATATCCAGCCAGCACATCAGGCTTATCCCCACATCATCGCGCACCAGTGAACGCAGCATATGAATGTTATTGGTGCGCGCCACTTCGTTGATCTTAATGCCCGAACTGTTGATCAGCGCCTCCAGCGGATCGGCCAGCATTAGCGGCGCGGCGGGCACGATAAATGGCCAGGATTCGCAGTGGCTGAAACGGATCGATTCCAGATTGGCCAGCGGATGTTGACTGCTCACCACAATACCCAGACGTAAATCGGCAAACGACTTCACCAGCAACTCGCGCGAACTTTGCGGATTAAGCATGATGCCGAAATCCGCATCGCCCGAGGTCAGCGCATTGGCGATGTGGATGTTGCTCATGGTGGTCAGCGTGAAGGAGATGCCGGGATAGTCACTGCGAATGCGCTGCAAAATCGATGAAAAAAAGCCGCGATTAATCGCATCAATGGTGGCGATATGCACATGGCCGTGACGTAATCCGCGCAAATCATCCAGCTGCGTGCAGACGCGACCAAAATCCCGCTGCCAATTTTTCGCCGCATTCAGCAGGATCTCACCCGCTGCGGTCATACGTAATCCTGATGGATGGCGCTCAAATAGCGGCATATCCAGCTGTTCCTCCACGCGCAGGATCTGCCGATCGATTGAGGATGCCGAGACGTGCAGCACCTCAGAAGCCTTGCGCAGCGAACCCTGGCGGGCCACCTCAGTGAAATAGAGCAGAAATCGGGAGAAGGCGAACATAAGGGGTGCTCTCTTTTTTGCAACGCATCATGCGAATTAAACAGATGGACGCTTACACATGGGCAAAATAATAATCGCTGCCATGATTAAAACAAGGGTTTGCGCGGCCTTCCAGCTGACGACATCCCTGCTCAGGCAGATAGATGATGAAATCCAATCCTCTCGTCGTCACCGTCATCGCAAAGCAGTTCAACGGTGCAGGCAATGTGTTACTGACGCTGGCGAATCGCAGCGGGCAGCCGCTGCCTGCTTTCACGCCCGGCGCGCACATCGATGTCATTATTCCTGACGGCGGTAAACGCCAGTATTCACTCTGCTCTGCGCCAGCCGAGTATTATGAAATCTGCGTACGTCTGGATGAGTGTTCAACCGGCGGATCGCGCTGGCTTCATCAGCAATTAACCACCGGCGATAAGCTAGAGATATCCGCGCCACGTAACCACTTTCCGCTGCCGCACGCGCCGCGCACGCTACTGTTTGCCGCCGGCATCGGCCTGACGCCGCTGTTGGTGATGGCCGAAGCACTGGCGGCGCGTCAGGCGAATTTCACCCTGCACCTTTACCTGAAACACGCCGACCAACTGGCTTTCAGCCAACGTCTGCGCAATCTCGGCGCGTGCGTGGTCATCCACTACAGCAGCGAAGGCGACAGCCTGCGCCAGCGCGTTCCCGAAGATCTCACCCAGCCAGACAACGCTGCGCTGGTGTTCTGCGGCCCGGCGGGTTTTATGCATCATCTGCAGCAGCTGGCGTTGCAACATGGCTGGGACGAAGCACAGCTGCACAGCGAGCGCTTCCAATCCACATCTTCGCTGATGGCTGGCGCTGCCTTCGAAGTGCAGCTCGCCTCCTCCGGCGCACGCTTTGCCGTGGGCGAGCAACAAACCATCGCTGAAGTACTTGAAGAAGCAGGGATTGAGATTGAACTCTCCTGCGAACAAGGCATGTGCGGCGCCTGCATCACCGGCGTGTTGGCGGGCGAGCCGGATCACCGTGATGATGTGCTGAGCCAGCAAGAGCGTGCGGCCAACGATTGCATCGTGCTGTGCTGTTCACGTGCGCGTTCACCTTTATTGGTACTGGATCTATGAGCGGCTATCCGGGTGCGACCGGCGCACGTTTACCCCGCTGGCTGCTGCCAGAAAACTGGCCTGAAGCCAACAATCAACCGCAGCTGGCGACCTTACATTTCCACGCCGCGGGCCTGCAATTCGAACCCGACCATGCAGCAGCACCCGCTGATTATCTGCCGCTTCACGGCGCGCTGGTGCTGCCCGCGTTTATCGAACCGCACGCGCATCTGGATAAAACCTTCACTATTCAACGCAGCCCGGCGCAACAGCCCGGTTTGCTGGCCGCGATTGCTGCCATGCATCAGGACCGCGTGCACTGGAACACAGCAGATCTGCAGCAGCGCGCTACGCAGGCGCTGCGCTGGGCGGTAGAAGCTGGCGTCGGTTTGCTGCGCACCCACATCGACTGGTTCTCCGTTGATGCACCATTAGCGTGGCAAGTGATTGGCGATCTGCACCATCCACTGTGCAGCATCGAGCGCGTGGCCCTCGCGCCACTCACCTTCTTTGCCGACGCCAGCGATGCGCAGCATATTGCTGCGCAGGTCGCAACCAGTGGTCCCGGCGCGCTATTGGGCGGCTTTATTCACAGCAGCAACTGGGATGCGCAGGCGTTTCAGCATCTGATGGAAGCCGCCGAATTGTGGCAGCTGGATATTGATCTGCATATTGATGAAGAACTTAACGTTGAGGCGCAGGGATTGCGCTGGCTGGCGCACTATTTGCAGCAGCATCCATTTAGCGGCGCGATCACCTGCAGCCACAGCTGTGCGCTGGCGCAGCAGGACGATGCGCAACAGATTCTTGCCTTACTGGCGCAACACAATGTGACGTTGATTGCGCTGCCGCTCACTAACCTGCTATTGCAGGACGCGGTGCCCGGCCGCACGCCGCGTCTGCGCGGTTTAACGCTGGTGAAAGAGGCGCAGGCGCTGGGCATTACGCTGCTGCTCGGCGCGGACAACGTGCAGGACGCGTTCTGTCCGTTTGGCAGTTACGACCCGCTCGATACGCTGTTCAGCGGTTTGCTGAGCCTGCAACTGGGCGCGGCCTTTGATCAGGCCTCCGCGCTGATCTGCCAACGCCACGCGCTGCAGGCCAATGATTTGGTGATTTTTCCGCATGTCGATGTGGCGAGCTGGCCATTGCGTCAACGTCAGCGCTATCGGCTGAAAAGGGGTGTGCGTTATGGATAAACAACAGATGGCGCTTGATGCAGGAGCGGGAAAACCGCTGGCGAAATATGCCGCGTGGCGACGCGCGGGTGACTTCATTTTCCTCTCCGGCATTATTCCGGTGAATCCGCAAACCGCCACCATTGTGCGCGGCTACGACGACATTCCCGCAGCGGCGCAACAGCTGCTTGGCCGCACCGGCGAGTTCTCTACCGACATTAAAGAGGGGCCGATTCTGGCGCAGAGTTGGTACGTGCTGGAGAGCATCCGCGCCACCATCGAAAGCGCCGGCGGCCAGATGAGCGATGTCTTCAAACTGGTGCAGTACTTCCGCAATCTCGACCATTTTCCCCACTACAGCCGGGTACGTAAGCAATTTTTTCCCGATGCGCCGCCGGTTTCTACCGTGGTGCAGGTGAGCGAGATGCTGCCGAGTCCGGACGTCTTAATTGAAGTTGAAGCCACGGCGTGGTTGCCGCAATAACACGAGGAGTTGAAATGTTGCATGGTTATATTCCGGCAAACCGCTTTTTGCCGTACCTGAGCTGGACCGACATCGCCACGCTGGAAAATAAAGCCAACACCGTGATCGTGTTGCCGACCGGCGCGATTGAGCAGCACGGCCCGCATTTGCCGTGCGCGGTGGATAGCGTGATCGCCTCCGGCGTGGTCGGCCATGCGCTGGCGCGTTTACCGGCGGAAATCCCGGCCTACGCCATTCCGCCGATCACCTACGGCAAATCGGATGAGCATCTGCATTTTCCTGGCACGCTGACACTGACCGGCGAAACCCTGCTGCACACCATTCTGGAGATTGGCGAATCACTCTATCGCGCCGGTTTCCGCAAGTTCCTGATGGTTAACGGCCACGGCGGCCAGCCACAGCCGTTACAGATGGCGGCGCGCGAACTGCGTCTGCGCCACGGCGACATGATCATCATCATGCAAGACACCTTTAAAGTGCCGAACTGCGCGGAAAGCTTTATGGACGACAAAGAGCGGCAGATGGCGATGCACGCGGGACATGCCGAAACCGCGCTGATGCTGGCGCTGGCACCCGATACCGTGCAGATGGATAAAGCGGTGGCTAATTATCCGCCGGCATTCCCCTGCCCGACGCTTTCGACCAACAAACCGATGGCGGCGTGGGCCTCCTACGATTTCGGCCCAAGCGGCGTGATTGGCGATCCTCTGCCCTCCACGCCCGAGCAAGGTGCAGCCATTCTCGATTCACTGGCAGAAAGCTGGGCGCAGGTGATTACCGAAGTGCACCAGATGACATGGGTAACCCGCGCCGAACCGGCGTGGGGCACCGGCCATTGGCAAGGCAAAGTATTAGATCACCACGACGCAGCCGCCTTTTTACCACCTCGCTAGGGAATAATGATGAAAAAGACATTGAGCACTGTTGCCGCGCTTGCGCTGGCACTCTCGGCCCCGAGCATGGCGGCGGAGAAATTCACCTTTATGACCAACTGGTATGCGCAGGCCGAACACGGCGGCTTCTATCAGGCGCAGGCGCAGAATCTGTATCGCGATGCCGGCCTTGATGTCACCATCAAGATGGGCGGTCCGCAGGTGCATACCATGCAGCTGATGGCGGCCGGTCAGGCCGACTGCATCATCAGCGATAACATGCAGGCGCTGGAAATCTGGCAGCAAGGCGTGCAGGCGATGCCGGTTGCCACCACCTTCCAGCACTCGGCAATTGCCTTTCTCACCCATCCGGATGTGAAAAACCAGGCCGATTTGCAGGGCAAAACCTTCCTGCTGGCGGCGGAAGCCTACACCTCATATTGGCCGTGGGCGCAGAGCGCGCTGAAGCTGAAAAATGCCCGCGTGCGTCCTTACACCTTCAGCATTCAGCCGTTCCTTGCCGATAAAAATCTGGTGCAGCAAGGCTATATAACCTCCGAACCGTTTGCAGTGCAAAAAGCCAATGCGCAGGCCAATGTTTACCCGATCAGCGATTGGGGTTATCCGCCGTACGGCAACAGCATCGTGTGCATGAAATCGACCATTGAGAAACGGCCGGCTGCGGTGGCGGCGTTTGTGAAGGCGTCGATGCAGGGCTGGAAAAACTATCTGCAGGATCCTGCCGCTGGCAACGTGCTGATCAAGAAAGAGAACCCGCAGATGAGCGATGAACAGATCGCTTTCGGCATTGCGCAGATGAAGAAATACCAGATGCTGACCGGCGGCGATGCGCAAACCGGTGGCATCGGCATCATGACCGAAGCGCGCCTCAAGCAAACCTGGCAGCTGCTGGTCGATACCAAGCTGATCGATGCGGCCAAAGTGCCGTTTGACGGCAGCTACACGCTGAAATTCATCCAAGACGTCAAGGTTCTGCCATGAATAGCGCCAGCCATTTGACGCTGCTGCATCCCGATGCGCAAGCGGTGCCGCGTTCTGCGGCGCCACCGGCGATTGAGGTGCTGTCAGCGGAGAAAATTTATCCCAACGGTACGCGCGCACTGCTGCCGGTCGATCTCACTATTCGTCAGGGCGAATTTGTCTCGCTGCTCGGCCCGTCCGGCTGCGGCAAAAGCACCTTGCTGAAAATGATCGCCGGGCTGATTGAGCCCACCGATGGCAAGTTAATGCTGTTTCGCCGCGATCGGCGCGAAAATCAGCGCGATCTGCCGCTGTCGTTTGTGTTTCAGGAAGCGACGCTGATGCCGTGGAGCAACGTGCACAAAAACGTGCGTCTGCCGCTCGATTTGGCAGGCGTGCCGCGTGCCGAAGCGGACACCCGCGTGCGCGAAATCCTCGAACTGGTCGGCCTCGGCCAGTTTGGTCACGTATTGCCGCGCGAACTTTCCGGCGGCATGCAGATGCGCGTGTCGATAGCGCGCGGCCTGGTCACGCGCCCGAAGGTGCTGCTGATGGATGAGCCGTTTGGCGCGCTGGACGAGATCACCCGCAACAAGCTGGACAGCGATCTACTGGATTTGTGGCAAGAGCAGAAGCTGACGGTGGTGTTTGTCACCCACTCAATTCAGGAAGCGGTATTTCTGTCGCAGCGGGTGATTATGATGGCGGCGCGCCCCGGACGCGTGGTAGATGACATCCGCATTGAAACCACGTTGCCGCGCGACGATGAGTTCCGCGTCAGCCAGGATTTCACGCATTATGCGCAACAGTTGCAACGCGGCCTGCTGGCGGCGAGCAAGGAGAGTCAATGATGAAACCGTTAGCAAGCCATCGGCAATTTCAGCAGTGGCTGTTTCCCGCCATCGTCGCGGTCGCCATGCTGCTGTTGTGGCAGTTTCTGGTCACCACCTTCAAAGTGCCGGTGTTTCTGGTGCCGTCGCCGCTAGTGGTGGCGCAAAGTCTGGTGCAGAACTTCCCGACGCTGTTTATGTCATTGCTCTACACCCTGAAAATCACCGTCATCTCCTTTGCGGTGGCGATTGTGATTGGTTCGATTGTGGCGTTTCTGCTGGTGCAAAATCGTTTTATTGAGACCGCCCTTTTTCCCTATATCGTGTTCTTGCAGGTGACGCCGATTGTCGCTATCGCGCCGCTGATCATCATCTGGGTGAAAGACACCACGCTATCGCTGGTGGTGTGCGCCACCTTAATGGCGGTGTTTCCAATAATCTCCAATACCACGCAAGGTCTGCGCAGCGTGTCGCCAGGATTGCTGAGCTATTTCCGCCTTAATCATGCGTCACGCATGCAGATTCTGCTGCGCCTGCGTATTCCTTCGGCGCTGCCGTACTTCTTTGGCGCGCTGCGCATCTCCAGCGGTTTGTCGCTGATTGGTGCGGTGGTGGCAGAGTTTGTCGCTGGCACCGGCGGCACCGATACCGGGCTGGCGTACCAGATTTTGCAGGCCGGTTATCAGCTCAATATCCCGCTGATGTTTGCCGCGCTGCTGCTGATTTCACTGGCAGGCTTCCTGCTGTTCGCGCTGATGTCGTGGCTAACGCGCCGCGTGCTGGCGGCATGGCATGAGAGTGAATTGAGCCCCAGTTAAGAAACACGCATGCGCCGTAGCGGCGCACTAACCCTTTTCACACAGGAAATAAACATGTCTGATTCCGATCGCCAGTCTGCACTGGCGGCGCTGGTCGCGGCGTTGCCTGAACTCGACTGGATCAAAGAAGCGCCGAAGGTCAAACGTCTGTCGCGCGATTTCCACTGGTTCAGCCCGGTCTTGAAACCGCAGCTGGAAGCGAAGTTTGCCGAACTGGCGGTACGTCCGCGTGATGAGCAGGAGCTGGCACTGATCGTGGCAGCCTGCGCCAAACAGCGCGTGCCGCTCAATCTGCGCGGCGGCGGCACCGGCAATTACGGTCAGTTGATTCCGCTGCACGGTGGCGTGATGGTTGATATGACGCGCCTCAACGCGGTGACCGCCGTCGGCCACGGCACGGTGCGTGCGCAGGCGGGCATTCGCCTTGGCGACCTCGAAGCGCATACGCGTCCACTTGGCTGGGAGCTGCGCTGCATGCCCTCCACCTGGAAACTGGCGACGCTCGGCGGCCTGTTTGGCGGCGGATTTGGCGGCGTAGGTTCGATTAATTACGGTCCGCTGGCCGCGCCAGGCAACGTGTTGTCGGTGCGCCTGATGACCATGGAAGAGACACCGCGCATTATCACCCTGCAAGCGCCGGATGCGCTGCTATTGCATCACGCGTACGGCAGCAATGGCATCGTGCTGGAGATTGAACTGGCGCTGGCACCGCGCCACGACTGGATCGAACGTCTCGACACTTTCAACGACTTCCCTACGGCGATGGCCTTTGCCGATGCGCTGGCCCGTTCGCCAGGCATGGTGAAGCGCCAAATCACCGTGTTCGCCGCGCCGGTGCTTGATTACTTCAGCGATCTGGCCGATGCCGATGTGGCGGGCAAACATGGGGTGATTTCAGTGGTGGGCAGCGAAAGCGACGGGCTGTTACCTGCGCTGCTGAGCCAACATGCGGGCCGCAATGCGCTGCATTTTGCCGCAGGGGAAAACAGCGGCCATTCGCTGATCGAATATTGCTGGAATCACACCACGCTGCAGGCGCTGAAAATCGATAAGACGCTAACTTACCTGCAAACTGCTTACACGACGGATAACTATTTGCAGCAGGCGTTAACGCTGGAAGCGCAATTATCCGATGAGGTGATGTCGCACATTGAATTCTTACGCGATATGAAAGGCAGCATTACCTGTAGCGGTTTACCGCTGGTGCGTTATCAGGACGAAGATCGCCTCAACGCGATTATGGCTACTTACCGCACGAATGGCGTGAATATTAATAATCCACATGTGATTCATATTGAAGATGGCAAACAGGGCATGGTGCGTGCTGATGTGGTGGCGATGAAACGCGCCTGTGATCCCCACAATTTATTAAATCCCGGCAAATTGCGCGGCTGGGAAGTACGCGATACGTTACCGGATGTGCATATCCCTGGCGTGAATTAACCACGTAGATTTTATTATTGTCGAGCCAGCAACCTCGATTGCTGGCTCGATAAAATTAATAGGGATCGGTAGCACTGTGCAATTCAATACTGCGCTCCGCTCCATTGACTCGAACTTTTAAGAACCGACGCGTTCTCCATGTTCCATCGGGATTTTGCACGCTCTTTTCGAACACCGGACCATGCAATAACAACTCTTTGTTGTCGTTGTACCCAAAGCCAACTTGTTTATTACCAATCCAGTGCTGTTCAAAGGCAACAACTTTCTCCGCATCCAGTCTGGTGCTCTCTTCGGCGCTACAGGCCGTGAAGCTTTTACGGAAAATAAAGCAATTTCCAGCCTGGTATCGGTCTTTGCCATTGGTATCGACTAGCGCAATGGAATAGGCGGTAAAGCCCGCAATTTTCACATAGAGTTTGGTTCGGGCACCATTACCCGAAATATGCACTTTGGTCACCGGACTGGAACCCTCGCCGTACCAGCTGCCAATAGAATCTGCACCATTTCTTGCCTGCAGATAGATATTTGCCACGCCTTCCGGCGTACGGCTACTAAAGTCAGTTTGGGTTTCACTTTGTGAGAGGAATTGTGCGGTGCCAATAATGCGCACATGTATTTGCGAGTTGGCATTAGAGAAGGCGAATTCCCCGACATAAAACCACTGTTCAGCCTCCTTCCCCTGATTATCCATGTGATACTGCGAGGAGATATAGTCATAGCTCAATGAACCTTGCGCAACGATTCCCCAATCCGACATCTCCAGTATGCCACGATCGCCTTCACCGATAAGCGTCCACGGCTCAATACCTTCGGTACTGTAATCGAATCCGGCACTTTGGTTATGAATACTTTTTTGAATAATAGTGGCGCGGCAATAACCCAGTTTTAATGGGTTATCGGTGGATTCAATCGCTAATCCCTCAATCACCCACTGGCCATTGGAGAGATCACCGGCGAATTCGGAGTGTTCAATCCAGCCGTTGCGAATAAAGGATTGCGTACAACGCGGTAAATCCAGCACCGGCTTTTTAGTGCCGCCCTGCAAATTAAAATTGGAGAGTTCAATTGCCGTAGAGTGATCCCAGGCGCCTTCTACCCGACCGGACCAACGAGCATAAACAATGCTGTCCTGACAACCACGGGAATAGAACTGGTCGATTTTACAATCCAGCGTATCGATAAGATCAAGCGCACGTCCGCCCAAATAGCGGAATTCCATACTGCTGACGCGCAAGAACTGGCCGCCGATAATGGTGTTGGCATAGAAACCGACATTATTGAACGCCGTGCCGCCATCACCACCGCTGTCCGAACTCTTGCCTTTCACAACCAGCCCAGAAATTTCGGCATAGCGTGCCTGCACTTTAAAGAAATGTTGACCACGAGGTTTGGTATCCCAGTCGAAAAACAACGTCGTTGTTGGAAAATAACCGAAATTGACCGCCGCACCGGTCACCTTAAAACGGTTAATTTCTATATCTGAGATATCAAACGTCGACATACTAAATTCGCCCGCAGTAAAACGTATCCCTGCTGATGGCAGCACGCGCTGCGACCAGTTAAACATACGTTTTACCGCCTCGATGCAGTCGGTTTTCCCGTCAGGCACCGCGCCAAAATCCAGCACGGTGACCGAGTTATAATCCAGTATCACCCTTTTCCAGCGTTTCTTTCCCGCTGTCACAATCACCAACCCACCATCGTCTGGCGATGTGGTATCTGTTGCGTCATAAACAAATACGCCGCCGCCGGCTTTCGTTCCGCGCTTATATTCCAGCACCGTAGCGAGTTCACCGCCGGTGGTGGGTTCGGTGGCTTTGAGCTGTTCGATATCTATGACCTGAATAACCGGTGCCGCCGCCGTGACAGTGTTTTGTGGTGTGGTATTCGTATTGCTGGACGCATTCGCCATGGTGTACCCCTTAATTATTAAGAGAAAGTAACTGCACCATCGAGTATAAGTAACTGAAAATTAATGTGTTGATGCGTACCACGCTAACTGGGGCATTTGACTTATGTGATTTTTGCATGGCCAGACAACAATATGATTAATGGAAAAAAGCGTAGCGGCAGCGAGGCGATTTACAGATTAATCGCAGACAACTTCTTTATTTACATGGCACGAAACAGGAGAGGTTACGCGGAATTACAAGGTTGATAGCTAAGCAGAGAAAGCATTTGTGATCGTTATAAATTAACAGGCCAGCAACTAACAGTTACTGGCCTGCATGCTTAGAACGTGGCGTTCACACCGACATTCCAGGTCACCTGATGGTAATCGCTATTCCCACCGACGGTTGAAACCCCGGCAAACGCATTCACCGTTTCGCCGAGCGGCACGTTGGCACCCAGCGACAGATCCAGCCAGTTTTTATCGCGCGCCTCAACGCTGCGTTCAAACGAAGTACGCGTCGATTTCAATCCGGCACGCACCGTGGAATCGGTATCGCCAAACTGATGGTTGTAGCTCACCTGTGCCCAGGGATTAACCACCCACTGTTTGCTGTCGATGCGCCAACCCACTGAGCCAATCTGTGAATGGGTGGTTTGATCGGAATAGCGCATCGCGGTACTGCTGTCGCTGTTCTCGCTATAGCCGCCGACGCGACCGTAATCCAGCGCGTAACTGGCGACCGGCCCGGTGCTGAGATTATCAGTAATTGGCAGCGTCCAGCCAGTCTGCACGCGCATGCCGAGCAATTTACCGCTGGTGCTACCCTGCTCGGTACGTTTGGCCGGGCCGATGTGGATATCACGCTCGATGCTGTCGAAATCGAGATCGGCATAATGCAGATCGGCGTTAATCCAGCCCTGATCGAACACCGTCAGCTGGCTGTAAAGCTCCACCAGATTGCCGCGTAGTTTGTAGTCGTAGTTCGACGAAGGTTCCTGGCGCTGATTGGTGTTGGAGAACAGCACACCCGTTTGCCAGCTGTCGGTGATCTGATAGCCGATACCCAGCGTTAAGTTGGTGGTGTTGGCATTTCCGTCGCTCCAGCTGTCGCCCTGATAATCGACATGTTGCCCGGCATAGCCGCCAAATACCGTGAACTTTCCGGCGCTGGCGGGCTGTTGACGCTGCTGCTGCAAATGTCCATCCAGCGTGTTTTGCGTATCCCGCGCCATCATCAGTGGCGATTGTGATAACGCCGCCACCTGCGCTGGCGCATCCAGAATCGACTGGATGTAATCGGCAATCATCGCGTGCACCGCTGGGCTCGGGTGTAGACGATCGGCAAACAGATAATCCTGCGCCGTGGAGAAGCCCGGCGTGCTGGATTGACACTCATCCGCTGAGGTGCCAATCGGACAAGCGATGCCAATGGTGTTGGTTAAGCCATATTGGGTCGGATTGGCGATCACTTCATCGAACAGCCCGGCGATATCCACGCGCACAATATTGCCATTCAAGGTCGCCAGCCCAGCTTCTTCCTGCTGGTTATAACCGTCGGACAGCGCCGTGACCTGCTCGCTCAGCTCCTGCCATGCGTTATAAAGCTGTTGCGCTAGTGCGTCACGCACCGCTGGAACCGACGAAACTTCGCCTGCCGCTTGCGTGAAGGCATCCTGCACCGCTTGCTGTCGCGCGGCTTTATCTGGCGTGGTCACGCCATCCAGTGACTGAAACGCCGCCACCATCGCTGGTGTGGCTTCACTTCCCAGCACGCGCAGCACGGTTTGAATCATATAGGGCGTTGAGCCGAGCTGCGGCACGGTGGGCACAATCACCGCGCCTGCGCCGGCATCCAGCAGGGTTTTAATTTGCGCAACCGATTGATTGGCGCTGTTGCTGATGGTTTCACTGGCGGTTAAGGGATTGGTGACGGCAACGGCGATGTCATTGGCACCGACCCAGTGAATATACAAACCGTTGCTATCCGCGCGACCGCCGGTTGAAGCGAGATAACCCGCCAGCTGATCCTGGGTGTTTAAATCAGGATCGAGCTTGGGTACCGATACCGCGCCACCCTGCGCATAATTGCTGCCGCCTAACGTTGAGCGCTGTAAATCCTCCCCCAAATGCGCGGCAAGAATCTCATCATATAAAGGATGTTGTGCACCGTCGAAGGTAAAACGGCCCACATTGCCGCTATCACTCAGGCTATCGCCAAACACGGTCAGACTGTCCCATGCCAGCGCAGGTGCGGGCGTCAATAACGCAGTGAGTGTGGCGATGGCGACGGCAGAAAGCGCAGATTTGTGGTTGTTCATCATCAACTCCGTGATGGGCCAGAGATGCAGCGTCTGACCGGCAAAAGGTAAGGTCCGCGCATCAAGCGAACCCGCAACATCGCATCAGGAATGCGTAAAGAAAATATCAAGGACGTTTAACTATTTAGTCAGGAAGGGGGCGTTATGCCAGTTTGCAGCGGCAAATAAACTCAAGTTTATTAACAGCCCTTTTACATGCATTTAAATTAAACCTTTAAATAAGGCCGCCGATAACTAGTGTTGCGGAGTGCGAGTACGCTCTGAGCGGTACATTTTGAAAACATCAGGTAGGTTAATTACATACCCCGTGCGGCGCTGCGGCGCACAGAGACACTTAAGTGTACGGCGAAGGGGAATCTGCGGGCAGCATAGGTGACGCATGTTGAGCGTGACCAATTTTGCACTGCACGCATTACGTTCAACAGCACAATAATCACCTGAGGCTTCCCATGTTTGGTGTGAAAAAGTCGAGTCTTTCTTTGCCGTTTTATAAAAGTGGCGATGTGGCTAAAGATATCAATGCGATCAAACAGCATGTGGCATGGATTGAATTTACGCCTAACGGCGAGATTCTCACCGCCAATCACCTCTTCCTTGCCACCACCGGCTACCAGTTAAATGAGATTCAGGGGAAGCATCACCGCCTCTTCTGCAGCCCACAACACAGCCAATCCTCGCGCTATCTCGCCTTCTGGCAAACGCTGGCGTCTGGCGAATCGGTGACCGGCATTTTTGAGCGCTTCAATAAGCTAGGTCAGCGTTTCTATCTCAGCGCCACCTACTTCCCGGTGAGCGATGACAAAGGCCAGGTTTACAAAGTGATCAAGGTGGCATCGGATATCACAGAACGTCATCAGGAGCTGGAGCATAAAGAAGCGGTGATCACCGCGCTGGATCTCTCCATGGCGGTGATTGAGTTCACGCCGGACGGACAAATCCTCACTGCCAACAATAACTTCCTCAAGCACATGGGATATGAGCTGGCTGCGGTTGTAGGGCAGCATCATCGCATGTTCTGCTTCGATAACTTCTATAGTGAAAATCCCGACTTCTGGCGCAAAATGGCCAAAGGCCAGCACTTTGTCGGCCGCTTCGAACGCAAAACCGCCGGCGGCGAACGCATCTGGCTTGAGGCCAGCTACAACCCGGTTTATGACGCCGATGGCAAGGTGTACAAGGTGATCAAAATCGCCTCAGATATCACCGCGCGCGTGGAAGCCGCCAAGCGCGTGGCCGACATCGCGCTGACGACCTCAGAAGAAACGTCACAAATTACCGACAACGCCAACGAGGTGCTGGACGAAACCATCCGCAACTCCGGTCTGGTGGCGCTGCAGGTTAATGCAGCAACGGCGATCGGGGGCGAGCTTAACGCCTCGGCGAAAAGCATTAGTGAAGTGGTCGAGACCATCAACCTGATTGCCTCGCAAACCAATATTCTGGCGCTGAATGCGGCAATTGAGTCTGCGCGCGCCGGTGAAGCAGGACGCGGATTCAGCGTGGTGGCGGGCGAAGTGCGACGTTTGGCGGCGTCCACCTCCAGCGCGACGAAGCAGATCACGCAAGTGGTGGAACACAACGCCAGCCTGATTGCGCAAATGGAGCAGCAGCTTAATGAGGTCAAGCAGTTTGTGGTGACCGAGCAGGATAAAATCAGCGTGTTGTCACGCAGCCTGCGAGAAATTAACAGTGGCGTACATGAGTTTGTGAATGTGATTCATCGGTTGGATGTGTAATGTTCGGCCGGTGTGCAACAACGCGCACCGGCCAACCCTCACATCATCTGCGGTTCACGGATCGCCTGACCTTTGGCGAACCGCGCCAGGCTGTACGGCTTCACATCAGTGAACAGCGGTTTGTTATTGACCATCTGCGCACACAGCAAGCCTGCGCCTGGCCCAATACCAAAACCGTGGCCGCTGAAGCCGGAGGCGATAAATAAGCCCGGTATGCTCGCCATCTCATCAATCACCGGCACCAAATCCGGCGTGGTATCAATCCAGCCGCCCCACGCGTAATCCACCTTAATGCCGTTCAACTCCGGATAGAGCTGCACCAGCGCCTGCATCGCTTCCTGCACAATGCCGTTATCCGCTGCCGGATCGAGGGTGCGGATCTTTTCAAACGGCGACTCGCTTTGATTGGACCACGAACCGGCGGCTTCCGGGCCGTTGAAGAATGAGCCGTTGATGCGCACCTTGAGCTTCTTGGCGATTTTGCTGCGATACATCGTATAGAACCTGGTGGCGTAACGGATATTTTGCGGCGCGAGATCAATCTGCCCGCGTCCGGCGAGCGCCACGGTGTAGCTGCCATCCTGACGACGGCGAATACACAACCCGCCGGTGCTGAGACAGCCTTTGATCACTTCAGGCGCCGCCGTGGTTTTGAACGCTGTGCCAAGGATATTGGCGCTCGGCAGTTCAATGCCATATTGCTTGCAGAAGCGTGAACTCCACGCGCCACCGCAGCAGATCACGCGGTTGGCTTTCACCAGGCCGCGCTCGGTCCAGACGCCGGTGACGCGTCCGCCAGATACATCGAGGCCGCGCACCGCGCAGTTTTGCTGGATTGATGCGCCGAGATTTTTCGCGCCAGTCGCCATCGCCGGTGCTGCCAGCGACGGCTCTGCGCGACCATCGCTGGGCGACCACACGCCGCCAATCCACGGCGCATTGTTGCCGATGCGCTCGCGCGTCTCTTGTGCGGTCATCAAATGGCTGACGAGACCCAGTTGCTGCGCCTGCTTGCCCCACGCTTCCCAGCGCGCCAGATCGCTTTCGCTCTGCGTGCCGTAAGTAATGCCCTGCCGCGAGAAGCCGAGATCGAGGCCAATTTCACTGCTCAACTCGTCCCAGCGCTGCAAACTGCGCATCGCCATCGGCAATTCGTACAGGTCGCGGTTTTGCTGGCGAACCCAGCCCCAGTTGCGGCCGGATTGCTCGCCGCCGATCACGCCCTTTTCAAACAGCGCCACGGAAACGCCCTGTTTTGCCAGTTCGTAACTTACTGACGTGCCAATGATGCCGCCGCCAATCACAATCACATCAACGGATTCGGGAAAGCGTTCACTGTCTGCTACTGCATTGATTTTGATGCGCATCGTCTTAAATCCTGTCCGCTTTTTGTTGATGTAACCATATTTAATGTTTTAGGGGAAATGCCGTTTAATTCCGTCTTTATGACACTTGACCCTTTCGTAAATTTTTGTCTTTACACTGGCGTTGTGAACAAAAATGACTCATATAGATAGCATCAGCTATATATTATAGCATTGGCTATATTACTCTGGAGATGATCATGTTCACTCAACGCCTTTTGCCTGCGATTGCCGTTCTGTTGTCACTCAGCGCATTTACCGCGTCAGCGGCTGAAAAATTCAAAGTGGTCACCACCTTTACGGTGATCGCCGATATGGCGAAAAACGTCGCGGGCGATGCGGCGGACGTGACGTCGATTACCAAAACCGGCGCAGAAATCCACGAATACCAACCCACGCCAGGCGATATTCGTCGCGCGCAGGGTGCCAATCTGATTTTGGTAAACGGCTTTAATCTGGAACTGTGGTTCAGCCGGTTTTACCAGCGTCTTAACGATGTACCGCAGGTCACCGTAACGCAAGGCATTGAGCCGATGGGCATTACTGAAGGTCCGTACAACGGTAAACCGAATCCGCATGCGTGGATGTCGCCGGATAACGCGCTGATCTACGTCGATAACATCCGCAACGCGCTGCAGAAATACGATCCCGCCAATGCCGCAATTTATCAGGCCAACGCCGAGCGTTACAAAGCGCAGATTCAGCAAACCATCGCGCCGATGCGTGCCGCTGTCGACAAGCTTCCCGCCGATAAACGCTGGCTGGTGACCAGTGAAGGTGCCTTCTCTTATCTGGCGCGCGATTTCGGTCTGAAAGAGCTCTATTTATGGCCGATTAACGCCGATCAGCAAGGCACCCCGCAGCAGGTGCGTAAGGTGATCGATGCGGTGCGCGATCATCAAATTCCTGCCATCTTTAGTGAAAGCACCATCTCTGCCAAACCCGCTCAGCAAGTGGCGCGTGAAGCCGGCATTCATTACGGTGGCGTGTTGTACGTCGATTCGCTGAGCAACAGCGATGGCCCGGTGCCGACCTATCTGGATCTGCTGCGCGTCACCACCGAAACCGTGGTTAAAGGCATCACAGAAGGAAGTCAGAAATGAACCCAGCCGCAGGATTAATCGTCGAGAATGTGGGTGTTACCTACCGCAACGGCCACACGGCGCTGCATAAAGCCTCTTTTAGCGTGCCCGCTGGCAGCATCACCGCGTTGATTGGCGTCAACGGCTCCGGTAAATCCACACTGTTCAAAGCGATCATGGGATTTGTGCCGCTCTCCTCGGGCGCGGTAACGCTAGCGGGTTTACCGGCCAATAAGGCCCTCAAACACAACATCGTTTCCTATGTCCCGCAGTCCGAGGAAGTGGACTGGAGCTTCCCGGTGCTGGTGGAAGATGTGGTGATGATGGGCCGTTACGGCTATATGGGCATGCTGCGTATTCCGCGTGTCGCCGATAAACTTAGCGTTGATCAAGCGCTGGAGCGCGTGGGCATGAGCGCTTATCGCCACCGGCAGATTGGCGAGCTGTCGGGGGGGCAGAAAAAACGCGTTTTTTTGGCACGCGCGCTGGCACAAAGTGGTCAGATTATCCTGCTGGATGAGCCGTTTACCGGCGTGGACGTTAAAACCGAGGCCGCGATTATTGCCCTGCTAAAAGAGCTGCGCGACGAAGGCCGCACCATGCTGGTTTCCACTCACGATCTCAACGCCATCCCTGATTTCTGCGATCGCTGCGTGCTGGTAAAAAATACCGTGCTGGCGAGCGGCCTGCTGCATGACACCTTCACCGCCGATAATCTGGCGCAGACCTTTGATGGCGCGCTGCATGAGCGTAACGCGGTGTTAATGCAGCTGATGAAAGACAAAAATCCTGACCGGGGAGCGAACCATGTCGTGGATTATTGAACCGTTTGGCTATCAATACATGCTGAATGCGATGTGGATCGCAGCGCTGGTCGGCGCGATTTGCGCCTTTCTCTCCTGCTTCCTGATGCTGAAAGGCTGGTCACTGATCGGTGATGCGCTGTCGCACTCAATTGTGCCCGGCGTGGCGGGCGCGTACATGCTCGGACTGCCCTTTTCCCTCGGCGCGTTTCTCTCCGGCGGGCTGGCGGCGGGCAGCATGCTGTTTCTCAATCAGCGCACACGCTTAAAAGAAGATGCCATTATCGGCCTGATCTTCTCGTCGTTTTTCGGCATCGGCCTGTTTTTGGTTTCACTCAATCCCACGTCGGTGAATATTCAAACTATCGTGCTGGGCAATATTTTGTCGGTCGCGCCCGCCGATATCTGGCAGCTCGGCGCGATTGGCTTTATCACCCTGACCATTCTGCTGCTGAAGTGGAAAGACCTGATGGTGACCTTCTTCGACGAGAGCCACGCGCGCTCGCTCGGTTTGAATACGCTGCGGCTGAAGATCCTGTTCTTTGCCCTGCTCTCGGCGTCCACCGTCGCTGCGCTGCAAACCGTCGGCGCGTTTATGGTGATTTGTCTGGTGGTGACGCCCGGCGCCACCGCCTATCTATTGACCGATCGTTTTCCACGCCTGTTGCTGATCGCCGTGACCATCGGCAGCGTCACCAGTTTCCTCGGCGCATGGAGCAGCTACTTCCTCGATGGCGCGACCGGCGGCGTAATTGTGGTCGCGCAAACGCTGGTCTTTTTAGTAGCCTTTGTTTTCGCGCCAAAACATGGCGTACTGGCTTCGCGACGCCGTGCGCGTCAGACCATGGAGGACGGCGTAAATGGCTGAATTATTGTTGAGTCCGTTCCAGTTCGAATTTATGAACATGGCGCTGATCACCACCTTGGTACTGTCGCTGCCGTGCGCGATGCTGTCGGCGTTTCTGGTGCTGAAAGGTTGGTCATTGCTCGGTGATGCGATGAGCCACGCGGTATTTCCTGGCGTGGTGATCGCCTGGCTGATTGGTTTGCCGTACGCCATCGGCGCGTTTGTCGCTGGCATGGTGTGCGCCGTCGCTACCGGCTACATCAGTGAGAACAGCCGCATCAAACCCGATACGGTAATGGGCATCGTCTTCTCCGGCATGTTTGGCGCCGGTTTGGTGCTGTATCTGAAATTGCAGCCCGAAGTGCATCTCGACCACATCTTGTTCGGCGATATGTTGGGCATCAGCCTGGCGGATATTATCCAGACATCGGCTATCGCGCTGATTGTTAGCCTGTTGATTGGCATCAAATGGCGAGATTTACTGCTGCACGCATTCGATCCCAATCAGGCGCGTGCCTGCGGCATCAACGGCAAACTGATGCATTACGGCTTGTTGTGTTTAATCTCGTTAACCATCGTCGCTGCGCTGAAATCGGTGGGCGTGATTTTGTCGATTTCCATGCTGATCGCGCCTGGCGCTATCGCTTTGCTGCTGGCACGTCGTTTCGTGCAGGTGATGTTGCTGGCGATTGGCATTGCGGTGGTGACAGGTTTCAGCGGCGTGTACGCCTCGTTCTTCCTCGATAGCGCGCCGGGCCCAACCATTGTGGTGATCTACGCGGCGCTGTTCGTGCTGGCGTTTTTATATGTCACGGTGAAGGATCGGCGCACGCAGCACGTGCATGGCTAATGATTTTGGTCGCCAGGCATTAAATCACCTCTAACCCCTCATCCTTGAGGGGTTGAAAACCACTTATATTGACGCACTCCAGCATGCGCGATGGACAGGCTGAATTTTAAAACGACCACCTCACGCCCGCGTTATAGCGCCAGCCTTTGGCGCCGTTGCCGTCGATCTCTTTGCGGTATTCCGCTTCGGCATACAGCGCAACATCCTTATTCAGCGTGGCGCTGCCGCCTAAGCCGACATCCCACATCTGGCCAAACTTGCCACTTTCGAAGATTTGACTGTCTTCAGTATCCGCCGCACCGATTTTAGTTTTCGCGGTGCCGCCCCAGCCTTTGTAGTAGTTGGCGCGAACGTACGGCGTGTAGGCATTCTGGCTGGCGTCCAGCCAGGTGCGATCGAGGCGCGCGCCGAGTCGGCCGATGGTTTGATCGTAATCGTTGTACGACACGCGCGTGCGATCTTGATCGGTGAAGCTGTCCATCTTCATCTGCAGCCAGGTGATTTGCGCCTGCGGTTCGAGGCGCACGCCGTTGGCGAAGGTGAACGGATAGCCCGATTCCACCGACGCCGTCCAGCCTTTGCCTTTCGGTGTTGCCACCTCTTTCTGCCGGGCGATGTCGGTTTCACCGCGATACCAACCCCAACTCAGCGAGCCATCGAGGTAGAATCCGCTGTCGCGCAGCCAGGTGCCGTACAGCGAAATGCTATCGCTGTCGAAACTGGTAGAGCTGTAACCGTCGGCTGCGTGAGGGCGAATGCGCGTATTACCGCGCGTGTAGGCCACGCCGCCGCGCAAGCTGTCTTGCGGGCCGTCTGCGCGCAGTACGTTGCCGCCCAGCTGTACCGCGCTGTAATCCAGATCGAAGTCGTAGCCGTAATCGGCCAAACCGCGATTGCTTTGATATTTCAGGTTGGAGCCGAGATAGCGGATAAACATCTCGCCGCCCACGGCATCGGACGCGGTTTGCTGCTGATGCAGTTCGCCGAGACGTTTATGCAGATCGTCGGTCACCGCCAGCGAGTAATACGCCAAACCCACCGGCGCGGAGATGTAGGACGGCACCTGCGGCGTCACGGCCAGCCGCGCGGCACGCTGATTGCTGCCCGCTTGTGGCTGGCACAGCGAACCGTCTTCACAGACAAAGGTGTTAGCGAGTCGATAATCCCACGCACCGGATGTTGAACTGCCCGGCGCGAAGCTGGCTAAACCATATTGCCACGGCCCGGACGCCACATAGCCGCTCTTGAGCGCAAAACTGGTTGCGCTGGCGCTGCCGGTTACCTGCGCCAGCGACACACCTTCGCTGGCGGCAATCACGCCATCGCGATTGCTATCCAGCTGCGGGCCGCCGATCAGCGTATCGTCGATCAAGGTGGTGCCCGACACATTGCCGTTTACGCGCAGGTTGTCGCTCTGCGTGGCGGAGGAGTTGAGTTTCAGGCTGCCGCCCGCCGATGCCAGTTCGCCATCAATGGTTAAAACATTCGCCGCCGCATTGCCGCCGTTAGTGAGATCCAGCGTACCGGCGTTATTTATCACCAGCGAATCATTGGTCGCGCCTTGCAGCAGCGGATTGACGTTATCACCGGCAAACAGCGTACTGCCGGCGTCGATATTGATGGTGCTGTGCGCCAGCTTGATGTTGTCGGTTAGCGTCCATTGGGTGGCGAAGAAGTTGAGCGTGCTCCAGCCCGCGCCGAGGTTAGTGCCTTTGCTGGCATTATCGCGGCTAAACGAGCCGCCGCGCGCCGTCAGTTCGCTGAGATTGAGCGTGCTGCCTGCGCCGTTTTCGGTGGTGATGTGACGGGTATCGGCCAGGCTGACTCTCTGCACCGTCGCCTGATTCGCCGCACCATTGCCCATCGTCAGGCTGCCGTTCAGCGTGCCGCCGGTCACCACCAATTCATCGCTGCCGCTGCCGGTATTCACATCGCCGACCACCGCACCATCGAGCAGCGCGATGACATCATTGCCTGCGCCTCCGGCTACGACGACCTGATCCGGGAACGGCGCGGAGATGGTGCCCTGGTTGATAAATACCGTGTCGCCACCGCGCAAATCGATCAGCGGAGAGACGCGGCTGAGTGAGGCAATCGAACCCTGATTGATCACCTGGCTGGCGGTGCTGGTGACGATCGCCGAACCGCCGTTGAAATCGCGAATGCCAATTGAGCCCTGCGAAATCACCTTGCCGCTGGTGTTCGCGCGAACGCCGGTACCCTGGCCGGAAACCAGAATGGCGTAATCCTTGCCGATCACCAGATCGTTGCTGGTGGTTGAGCCATCGGCATTTTCGAAGCGATAACCGGTAGCACCACCGCTGACGTTGATCAACGCGCGACCATTGGGATCAAACGAGGTCGCCGAACGCACGCCGTTGCCGCCGCTCACATCAAGCATCACGTTATCCAGCGAGATATTGCTGGTTTCCGCGCGGTTGTTGATTACGCTGCCGCTGCCATAAGCGCCGAGAATGATGTCGTTGGCTTCAAAGCCCTGCGCGCCATTATCCAGCAACAAGCCATCGGCTTTGCCCATCGCATAAATATTGCTCGCGCCCTGCCCGTCGCCGTAGATTTTCAGCCAGCCGCCGTTGCCAACGCGTAACGCTGCGGTGCCGTCATCAACGCGCAGGGAACTGTCCACCGGTACGTATTGGCCGTAGCCGCTGCTGACATCCACACCGATGCCCGACGCGATACGCATGCTGCCACGGTTAATGAAGTTACCGCCGTCATGCACGCGCGCGCCGGTGCTGTTTGGTCCGGTGAGATCGACGACGCCTTGATACTGATTAAACAACCGTGCGCCACCGCTCACATCAAAAGCGGTGCTATTGCTGCCGTTACCGATGATTTGCGAGGCGGCGTAGATTTCCGACTCATCGCCGCCGACCACCGCCGCGGTGCCGTTTTCGCCATTCAGGGCAATGCCGCTGGTGATCACGCCCTCGGCGCTGCCGCTGACGCGCATCACGGTGGCATTTTTGCCGGTCACGGTGTAATTGTCGGTGCGGGAAACCATCGCGTCGTATCCGCTCACCTCCATGCCAGTGCTGTTTTCCCCGCTGAGCGTTACATTGCCTGGCGTTTCGGCATACAGCCACGCGCCGTTGACAATCTCGTATAGCCTTGAGTTTTCAGTGCTGACATCAACGCTGCCGCCGTGGCTGATCAAACGCGTGCCGGGATCCGCCGCGCGAAATCCGTATTGGTTCCTGTCGTGATACACCACGCTATTGCCATCACCTAAATCAAGCAGTCCACCGGCAAACACCGCGCCCGCCAGCGCGTTTGAGCCAAACAAATTGATGGTGCCGTTTTGATAGAAGCGCGCCAGCTCGTGATAAGAGATCAATCCTCGGCTGGGAGAAAAACTCTCGGAATCCACGTTATACACATTGAGCAAGCCGATATTGATAACTTCCGTCGGCGTTACGCCATCGGTGTATTCGGGATTGCCATACGCATACAGACCGGTGCTGCTGCGCGTCACGGTGACATCGCCACGGTTGAAGGCAAAGGCACCATTTTGCGCATAAATACCGTTGGTGCTCTGACCGCCTAAGGTAATGTCGCCGGTATTGATCAACTGGGCGTGATTGCTGACAACCAGCGCCTGCTGATTGTCAGCAACGCCGCTGAGCGCCGCATGGTTGACCAGCAGCGTGTCCGGATTGAACTGGGTTTGCGGATTGATCGGGTCGCCTGTCAGGGTGAATTTATTGCCATCCGCCACCGCGCCGGTCGCGCCATTGCTGAGCAGCCTGATGCGGGTCGCCGCATCAATGGTGGCATGCGCGCCGTCACTGATCTCAATAGCACGCGCGTAATTGCCGGCAACGTTGAAGGTCGCGCCATTGGTGTTGACGTCGGTGAACTCACCGCTGCCGTACACGCCCGTGGCGAACGAGTTGGTCATGGAAAGCGTGCGGCCGGTGCCGTCAAAATCTGCCCCATCTGCAACGCGGAAAATATTGCCGTACGGCACGGTGGTGCTGTAGCTGCCGTTGGCGGGCAAGTTGATTCTGGCGTTGGGGCCAAGGGTGTAAAAACTGATATGCCGTGCGGTATACACGTTGGGATCAGGCACGGATACCGGCACCGCATTAGCGCTGACATCAACCACCGCAAGCCCTTCGGCACGAATACCAATATTCGAGTTTCCGCCGAGTCTGATCGGCCCGGTCAGTTTCGCGTAAGCCGTGCCGCCCGAATCGCCCTTCACCCATACCGCCGTGTTAAAGGAATTAACAAACCGATCGCCATCGCCAGGCACGTTGATCGCGCCGCTGGAAAATGCCACGGAGTCATTGCCATCGCGCGCGATGACTTTTAGGCCAGTGCTGTTGTAGCCGTTGACATTGATGGTGCCGATATTGCCAACCTTGCCAAGGCTGCCAGAATCCAGCACCAACATGCCCACGTTCTCGGCGGGTTGAACTTGCGCCTTGCCGTTAACGTCGATGACGCCATTGTTCAGCGTGACCGCGTGAGGCGCGAGTTCCACCTTCATCCCTGCCGCGTTTTGCACTTTGGATCCAATCACGATGTGGCCATTATTCACGGCTTTTGAATCAAGAAATTGATAGATGCCGCTGGCGCCGCCATCCAGATTGACGGCGACATCTTCGGAGGGATCATTTTTGCGATTTTGCGGCGTGCGCCCGATGTAGATGATGCCGTCTTTGGCGTTAACGAAACCGCCTTTGCCGTCGCTGCTCAGCAATACGCCCGCTGCCGTGCCGCCGCTGCTGACATCGCTGACGCCAACGTTGATGTTGCCGTGGTTAACCACTTTGCTGTTGTAGGCATTGATGCCGGTACTGAAGCCCGCGCCGGGTTGCAGGTTGATCACGCCACGATTGATAAAGCGACTTTCATAACTGACGTCGACCGCGCTGCCGCCCGCGCCAACCGTGCTGCTATCGACGCCTTTGCCATTGGCGTTATTAAGAAAACCGGCGTTAATAACGCCGTTGTTGAAGCCGCGCGCGCCGCTAAGCAACTCGAGGCCAGAACCGGTGCTGGCGAGTTTGCCATCGACTATCGCCTTCGCCCCGTTGCTGGCACGCATCACCGCGCTGTTGCTGTTCACCACTTCCAGCGTTTTGCCGCGATTGATTTTCACTGTTGCCTTCGGACCATCGGCGCTGAGCACCACCTGATCGAATATCGGTAGCGCCACTTCATCATCGAAGTTGTTGGTGCTCATGCGATACACCACGCGCCCTTCGCGCAGCGCGTAGGCTTTATTGAATTCTGTGTTGTAACTTTCGGTGCTGAGGTTGGCGTTGGAGAGCTGATCGATCAGCCAGTCGTTGTAATTGCGAAGTTCATTGAGATTGGTGACGTTGAACGTGCTAGTGCCGCCATCCAGCGTGTTGACGGTAAACACACCCGCGTATTCCACCACGTTGCCGACATCGTAAGCCAGGCGATCTCCACCGTACGGCGTGGTGCCGGCGGTGAAGGCGATACGGTTATTGGAATTCCAGTTCAAATTGCCTTTTTTGCTGGCGGTAAATAACTGGCTTTGCTTCGCCGCCATCGACCAGCTATTACTGGAGGAAGTCGTCGCCGCGTTATGCTTGCCAATATCGATATTCAGCGTGCCATTACTGACGGAAGCGACACGCGCGTTGATATATTGTTTGTCGTTTACATCAAAATAATCTGGCACGACGGTATCCAGACCTACAGCAGGTAAATCAACCAGTTCTGCAGTATTAAATACCTGATAGGTGGTGTAGGTATTTTCTTCGTAATTGGGGATGCCAATAGCGTAATTCTGCGCACCGATTTGCAGCCGCGCCGCGCCAATCACGTTGTCATTGATAATTCGCCCAATATTGCGCAACTCACCAATCGTTACGCTGCCCGTACCGTTTTCACCCGGCGCGAACTGCGGCAATCCGCTCAGCGTTTGCGTGCTGCCATTACATAAACAGTAAGCACCAACTTTATTGTCATTAATTTCAGGCGTATAAGGCTTTAATATCGCAGCCGTTGTCGGCAACACAGGGAACATCACGCCTTGCGCAACCACAAGGCTTAGTAACACCGGATTTAATTTAAACACAATGTTTTCCTCAACAGAGAAAAGACAATACGCGCACGGATTATTACCGTTGCGCTTTAGGTTTGTTTAAGTAATCGAATTATTTTGTTTCAGCTTTTTAATGTTTGAAATCGGGTGAAATGAGTATCTACGCTTTAGCTGGCAAGCGTCCAGTTTGAGTTAAGGATTTGTGAGGTGGGAGAAAGGATTTAGGAATTAAGCCAGGGTGATTTTATAATTATCCGGATCTAATAGTCGTAAAGATGATGATATTGAAACATCAAGTAAGCTATATGGGATTTAATAAAACTCTCATGAATTCATTGTGATTTATTCGAATCTTTTATTCAGCCAAAGGCCAGGCCGCTAATCCCTTTAATTCCTGCAGTACAAACATACTCTGCATCTCCAACTGCGCGATAAATCGCGCCGCTACAAAATGTGCGGAATTTATACTCCAGCGATCGCTTACTTTTGCATTCCCACTCAAGGTGAAATACTCAACATGGATTTCGACGCAAACACCCATCGCTGCACCATCTTGATTGATCAGCAACTGCCCGCCGGATTGGCAATTAACGCTGCCAGCATTATCGGCATTAGTTTTGGCAAATTACCAGGAAATTTGGTGGGGCCGAATCAGCAAAGCCAGGATGGCGTTGATTATCCCGGCGTCATCTACGCGCCGCTGGCGCAATCCTGCAAAACGTACGAAGAGTATGGCGATCGTATTGCTGACGCGCACAGCGATCAGATTGAGTTGGTGGCGATCGGTTTGATCGGTCCAAAGAAAAAAATTACCCTTTTAACCGGCAATTTGAAGCCGTATCGCTAAACATCCTCTTCGGCGGCGAACCACGCAGGCGGCTGGCCGACATAGCGACTGAATGCCACGCTGAAGGCGCTGGCGGATTGATAGCCGACGCGCTCTGCCACTTTGGCTACCGCCATGCTTTTACCGCGCAGCAGATTTTTCGCCAGCGCCATGCGCCACGTCAGCAGGTAGACCATCGGCGCCACGCCAACCACTTCGCGGAAACGCACAAAGAAAGAGGAGCGTGACAGCGCGGCGGCTTTCGCCAGTTCGGCCATCGTCCAGCTGTGCGCAGGATTGGCATGAATGGCGCGGATTGCCGCCGCCAGCCGTTCGTCAGCTAACCGCTCATCACGCCCGGACACGCATTGCAGATCGGCATTGATCGCAGCGCTTCGATTAACAGCAGCTCTAGCAAGCGTTCCAGTACCACATGACGCGCCGGACGCTGTGCGCGGCACTCATCCATCACCAACTGCACAAGCGTGGTCAGGCGCGATTCGCCGCGCATGGAAAACACGCAGCTTGAGCCGCATCAGCCGCTGTTAGATGGCGTGTTCAGCGCGATGCAGCAGCCACAACCGACCACCAAGGCGCTGGATGTGGCGGAAGCGGTGTGGCGTGCGGCGACCGATCCGCATGCTCCGATGCGCATTCCAGCTGGCGAAGATGCGGTGGCGCTGGCGAACGAAGTGGGTTAACTGTGAATTTCGGCGACTACCATGGTGAAAACCAGCGGCAGTTCGCCGAGGTTCGCATAACTGTGCGGTGCGGCGGTTTTCGCCACCGCTGAACTGCCGCGCGGCACCTGCAACTGCTGTTCATCAACCGTCAACGTAAGTTCACCTTGCTCGACATGCAGCAGCTCGTAAGTGCGCTGCGGATGGCCCGGCGAGGCGAACTGTTCGCCGGGGAACATCTCCCAACGCCATAGCTCGATCATATCCGGGCCTTGCGTGCCCGCCAGCAAACGCGCCGTACCGCCCTTGTCCCCTTGCCAAAGTATTGGAATGTCCTCTTCAGCAACCAGATGCGCCAGCGGATCGGCGGTGACATTCACAATATCGGCCACCGATATTCCTAGCGCTGCCGCCACTTTGCACAAAATGGCGATGCTGGGATTCGCGCTGCCCTTTTCAATCTCAACTAACATTCCTTTACTGACGCCCGCGCGGCGCGAGAGCTCATCCAGCGACAGTTTTTGCTGTTGGCGGAAACTTTTGACGCTGGCTGAAACGGCGGCGCTGACATAGTCGATATCAGAACCTGCTTCGGTCAATTTATTGACTTTTGTCTTCATCGGTCACTATCATGGAATAAATTAGTCATTACAGGATTATGTTATGTTCGCCTTAAGCCCGTCAATCGATCCTTCCGTTTCTGCTTTAGCGCCAGACTTTACCGCGCTCAGCATTTTAGTTCAGGCTGCGCCAGTGTTGCGTCCGCAAGTTGGTAAAGAAGCCCTCGTACAAGCTTGTCGCGATATGCTGCAGGATGATTTTCCGTGGGCTGAAGCACATCTGACGCAATGGACGGAAATGTTCAAACATTTTGGTGCCAAACCGAAACGTACGCCCTGTTCGGCAGATGCCTTGCGCAAGCGCGTGCAGCGCGACGGATCAATGGCAGCCATCGATCCAATCGTGGATCTCTACAATGCGGTGAGCATTCGTTTCGCCATTCCGGTTGGTGGTGAGAATGTGGCCGCTTACGTGGGGAACCCGCGGCTGACGTGCGCCGATGGCAGCGAACCCTTCGATGTCTATAAAGAAGGCGTCTTGAGCCATGAATCTCCCGAACCTGGCGAAGTGGTGTGGCGGGATGACGCAGGCGTAACCTGTCGTCGCTGGAACTGGCGACAAGGTGTGCGCACGCGTCTCAGTATTGAGCAAACGCAGATGTGGTTTGTGCTGGAGCGATTACCGGCGATGCCACTCGAAGCATTGCAACATGCGGGCGATATGCTGGAGCAAGGTATTCAGCAGATGATGCCCGGCGCTATTATCGAACGCAGTTTACTTGGCAATATCAATCACTAATCGCTATGTTGTCACTCTCGCCTGCCACCTTTTAGGAATCGGAATGCACATCAGCCTGCTGGCACAACAGCCACAGTTTTTGGATGCGGTGACGCAAATGCTGCATCAAGAATGGTCAGATTTCCCCAACTGGCGCGATGCGGCAGTGATTGAGCAGCGATTACAGGCGCGCAATGCCGCCGAGGCCAAAACGCTGACGCTGGTGGCCACCACAAGCGATGGCGAATTGATGGCGACCGCCAGCATTATCCATTACGAACTGCACGATATCGCCGAGCGCGAGTTTTGGCTCGGCGAAGTCATTACTGCCGCAACACACCGTGGAAAAGGGTTGGCGAGTGGCCTGGTGACGCGCTTAATTACCGAAGCGCGTCAGCGTGGGATCACCGCGTTGTGGCTGTATACGCCGGATCAACAAGCGCTCTATCGCCGCTTCGGCTGGCAGGATGTGGAGCAGCGCGAGATTGCTGATCAAGATGTTACGGTGATGAAGCTGGTGCTCTAAGTGGATTTTGCCAACGCCTGCAGCGCCGCCAATCCGTCGCGTGCCATCCATGTGCGCAGCGGCGCAAACAGCGGTTGCGGCAGATTCTCTGGTGCGAACCATTGCCAGCCGTGGCACTTTTCAGGCTCCATCAGTTGTGGTTCACCGATTACGTCCTGCGCCACCATCAGTAGCGTAATGTAGTGCTTGTTGACCTCGGGAAACACATCGCTAACGAATGCGCCGTTTTGCAGTTTACCAAGCTGTAAGCCAGTTTCTTCCAGCACTTCGCGACGCGCGCAGGCTTCCGGCGATTCGCCAAACTCCAGATGCCCGCCCGGCGCAGACCAGTCGCCCGCGCCGTGGCTGCCTTTGCGTTGCCCTAATAACAGTTTTCCATCGCGGAAAACTAAAACGCCGATTCCCACTTGTGGCGACATGGTTGCTCCTTGGTTTGCAGGCTGTCATAAATGACGAACCTGCGTGAAAAAATTGTCCCACGTTTTATCACATTGATTGCCGCACGATTATCGCTTAATGCCGATCAGTTAAGCGCCGTATCGAATCACCGCACCTTCCGTAGCGGCGCGATTTATCGCGCAATGAATTGCGCCGCTACAATGTGTGCTCTCGGTAATGAGGGGTTTTCATGTCTTAACTGACGAGCATTACGCGATTATCGCTGCGTTTTAAACCGCAGCGCCATCACCATCAGCAACATAATGCCTACGCTCATGATTATCCACGCGCTATCGAGCGAGGCGGCGCGGTCACGCACGATGCCAGCGATCAGCGGCATCAACGCCGCCAGCAAATAACCGCCGCCCTGCACGAAGGATAGCAATGCGCCCGCTTCTTCCGGCGTGTGCGCGTGATCGAGCGTGACGATCAGTGAGAGCGGGAACAGCGCGCCAATGCCTAATCCGAGCAGCAATGTAGGCAACCACGCCTGCGCCCCACCAAGCCACAGCAGACTGATCAAGCCCAGCAGAATCAAAGTTAACACCACCAGCAACGGACGGCGACGATCGCGGAAGCGATGAATCAACGCCGACAGCACAAAACCCGCGGCAACTTCCGTCAGCGTGAGCGCGCCCAGCACATAGCCACTTTGTTCAGGTTGCCAGCCGTGCTGCATGTAAAATGGCGGCAGCCACGCCAGCACCAAGGTGTACGCGCCGGTGCCAATGCCAAAGAAGATCATCAACAGCCAGGCTCGCGGTGAGCGAGCAGTGCGTGGAGCCTGGCTGCTTTGCATTGGCGTTACGCCGCGTGAAAACGTCAACCACAGCAACAGCGCGATGACTGCGGGGACAACAGGAATTGCCAGCGTTAACGCTAAACCTTGCGATTTCGCCAATGGTGCGGCGCTGGCGGCGGCAATCGCTGCGCCCGCCATAATTCCGGTGGTGAACAGCGCCATCAGCGTGCCTGCTTTCGCACCAAAGTGACGTTTGATCTGCGCTGGCATTAAGGCCTGAATCAATCCGATACCGCACCCCGCCACCAGCGCGCTGGTAATCAACGCTGTGGCAGATTGCTCGAACCCACGCGCGACGCTCGCCAGCGCCAGCAACAGCAATCCGGCAGCGATACCGCGTACTTCGCCGAGCCGGCGCAACAGCAGCGGCCCGGCCAGCGCCGCCAATCCCATCATGATGACCGGCAACGTGGTCAGCAGGCTAAGCTGCGTGGCGCTGAGCTGCGCGTCGCGCTGCAGGAGTGGAAAGAGCGGTCCCATCGCCGCCATAATCGGCCGCAAATTCAGTGCGATAACAAAAACCAGTAAGGCAAACATCCCAACCGCAGGTAAAGTACGATTCACTTTGCATCTCCATGCTCATTAAAAGTATCTTAACGTTAAGATAATTTTCGCAGCAGCAACAGCCCATGCGCACAAAGCAACAAATGGGGATGAGATGGCGAATATTAATCACCGCACAATCCGTAGCGGCGCAATTTATTGCGCGATGAATCGCGCCGCTACGGATTGTGCAAACAGGCAACAACAACATCTGGAGAAATCAATTTGACCGATCACGTCGATTTTGTAGTTGAACAGTGGGCCAGCGCGATGCCGGAGCTGGATGCATCGTCGATGGCGGTATTTGGTCGCATGCTGCGTATCATGAAACATCTGGCGAAAACGCGCGCTGAAGCGCTGGCACCGTTTGGATTTCGCGATGGCGAATTTGATGTGCTGGCGACGCTGCGGCGCGCGGGTGCGCCCTATCGCTTATCGCCGACCCAGCTGTATAAATCATTGCTGGTGACATCGGGCGCGATGACCAATCGCCTCAATCGGCTGGAAGAAGTGGGGTCGATTGTGCGCGTTGCCGATCCCGACGATAAGCGCAGCATGCTGGTGGCGCTGACTGAAGAAGGATTAGCGAAGATCGAGCAAGCCCTGCTGGTACACACGCAAACGCAAAATAGCCTGCTGGAAACGCTGGATGCAGCGCAGCAAGCGCAGCTGAAAACCTTGCTGAGTCAATTGTTGGTGGCAACAGAAGCGGAAAGGTAAAAACGCTGTCGCTGATGTGTCAAATAATGAATTAATTCAGCGCATTTTCCATTAAAGTAACCGTCCCGCCAGGCCTTTTTACGGATTAAAAATGAGCAATAAATACGCCCCATCGCAGATTTTTCTTCACTGGTTGACCTTTCTGTTGGTCGTCACTGCGTATTGCACCATGGAATTTCGTGGACTGGCGACGCGCGGTTCGTGGCAAGGCTTTGCCATGATTATTGGTCACTTCAGCGCAGGAAGTTGTGTGCTGGTGATTATGCTGTCACGCATCCTGCTGCGTTTCCGCCATCGCAGCCCGGCGATTTTGCCCAAGCCGCCGCACTGGCAAACCGGTCTGGCGCATCTGATGCATCTGGCGATCTACGTGTTTTTCATTGTCTTGCCCACGCTGGGCATTTTGTCGCGCTTCTATATGGGCCGCACCTGGTGGATTTTTGGCATTCCGATGCCGGTGAGTGGCGATCCGGATCCGGATTTCGCCGACATGATTGCGGACTGGCATGAAACCCTCGCGCCTTACGGTTACTGGCTGATCGGCATTCATGCCGTGGCCGCGCTGGCGCACCATTATCTGTTCAAAGACAATACGTTAATGCGCATGATGCCTGCGCGCCGCTCGCGCGCTAAAACGTCAGACTGAAGCTGTCATCCAGCAGCGCCAGAATCTCGCTATCCGGCAAGCCGTTCTCCAGCGTGATGCTCAGCCAATGCTCTTTGTTCATGTGGTAAGCCGGATAAACGCCGGGCAACTGGCGCAGCGACCCAATCAGTTCAGGTCGCGCTTTGATGTTCATCACATCAATTTCCGGCCCATCCGGTAAACCGAGTTTGTGACTCTCCAGCGGGAACACCAGCGCAAACCATTTGCGGTGCCGCGGATGACGCAGCACTGCATATTCACTGTGCTTTTTCCACGGGTAATCGGGTTCTACCTGATAGTGCTGAATGATGTAGTCGAACAGCTGCTGGCGTTGCATGCATCCTCCGTGGTGAACGCGGGATAAGGGCCGCCGAAGATGGCGGCCCTGAGACTTTATAAAGCTGAAGCAAAAGTTGCCAGTGTTCGATTAAAACGCGCAGATTCTTCGATAAATGGCGCATGGCCAGAATCAGCAAACATCCGTATCTGAATGCGCGAATTGATACGCTTTACTCTGGCGAGAGATGCAGCAGGATTCACCAATGCATCATGCTCACCGTAGATGAACAGCAGCGGCACACGCACATTTTTTACTCCTTTTTCTAATGCAATGGTCATGGTGGGCACCGCTCGTTGCATGGGCCACGCAGCCAGCGCGGCGTTGGCCAGCAGGCGTTCAAAGGTGGTGCGGTCCGGTTGCTGGTAAAAACACAGCTGCAGAAAGGCCCGCTCGCCATCCAGATGTGTTTTCAAATCACTTGCCGTCATTGCGCCATATACGTCGTGCGCCGGAATCAACGTGGGATTGAGCTCTACCACGCCGCCGACGTAGATAGCGCCACTGATATTACCGTCACCATAGGCCGCCAGATAGTTGGTGATCACCGCCCCGCCCAATGACCATCCGACTAATAACGGCTTATTGGCATGGCTTTGATTAATTACTGCGCGGAGATCGTCGGCCCAGCGTTTCCCATCGCGGTAAGCTGATTCTTGTTCAGGCTTGTCGGATAAACCGTGCCCACGCATATCGAAAGTAATCAGCCGATAGCGTTGCTGTAACTGCGCATCACTGATCTGTTTTTCCCAGTTTAAGTGGCTGCCAAGCAAACCGTGAATAAACACTATAGGTAAACCATTAGGATTACCTGATTCCTGTACTGCAAGCCTTACGCCATCTGGCGCGGTAATGGTGTACTGCTTCTCAGCGGCAAACAGCGTGGCAGAAAAGAGCATGAGAACGCCGCTAAAAAGTGTGCGTTTAAAAAGTAACAGCATAAAAAATCTCCTTAAATGAATGATTCCCGGCTATCCTGAACCTTGACACTGATGTCAGAGTCAAGCCGCTTTATGGGGAGTCACTTATGCAGTTATCAATTGGAGAGCTGGCAAGAGAGACAGGCGTGAGCGTGCGCGCCATTCGTCATTACGATCGCCATCATCTGCTAACTTCAACACGTGCCTGCAATGGATACCGTTTTTTCCCGCCACAGGCGATAACCCAGGTGCGCCAGATTCAACGGCTCATCAATACCGGTTTCAGCATTGCCGAAATCTGCTCTTTTCCGGATTGCATGCGCATGATCGAAGGGGCAGCATTCTGCCCGGAAACTCAGGCTGTGCAATATAAGCGACTGGCGGATATTGAACGCCAAATTAGTGAACTCGAATCTCGTCGGGCATTGCTGATGGCCACGCTGGCTGAAGGCATCACCCGATGATGCGGTTTTATCAACAGGGCGGTCAGTAATGTGCTTTGCGGATAAATTTTTGCGCTAAATCAGCGCTCTTAGACCAGGGAAGTGAATGATGTTCCATCTGATTTTCAGCATACCCAGCTGGTATGTGATCGCCCGATTTTTGTTCCCGTTAGCCATGCCCTTGCTGTTAAAAATCATCCTTTCTCTGCTGGTGTTGCTGGTTTCGCAATATCTGCTGGTGAGCCGTTTTACCTCTGGCAGCATGTTCTCGCCGGAAATGCCGCGCGCCATCGTCATCCTGTTCAACTGGGGTTTCAGCGCCGTTTTATTCCTCGCGCTGACGCAGTTTGTGATTGATGGGGTGGCGCTGGTTTCACTGTTGTTCCGCCATCCGTTCGAAATCGTACCCGCGGTGCGTTATGTGGCGGCGGCGTTTGCCTTGATTCTTGCCACGGTTGGCGTTTATCAGGCTATCCGCGTTCCGCCCATCAAAGATGTGACCATTGAGATCGACAACCTTCCGCGCGAATTCGAAGGCTATCAACTGTTGCAGTTAACGGACATGCACATCACCAAACTTTTTAATGAGAAATGGACGCGCGCGCTGGTGCAAAAAGCCATGACGCTGGACGTTGACTTGATTCTGGTCACCGGCGATGTGATTGACGGCACGCTGCAGAACCGTCGTGCGGACGTCGAACCGCTGCGCGGATTACACGCCCGCGATGGCGTTTTCGCCATCACCGGCAATCACGAATATTTCTTTGAGCAGGAGCGCTGGACCGCACATCTGGCGTCGCTAGGTCTGGAGCCGTTACTCAATCGCCATACGGTGATTAAGCGCGATAACGCCGAGCTGGTGATCGCCGGCATGCCGGATACGTCAGCAGCACGACGTGGCGCAGTTGGCCCCAATTTGGAACTGGCGCTGGCCGGTGCGCCGGAAGACGCTCCGGTGATCTTGCTCGACCACCAGCCGCGCAACGCCCGGCAAAACGCACTGAAAAACATCGATTTGCAGCTGTCCGGCCACACGCACGGCGGGCTAATTATTGGCTTCGATCGCCTGTTTGCCAAACCCAACGCGGGTTTCGTGTCGGGTTTGTATCAGGTCGACGGCATGCAACTCTACGTCAACAACGGCACCGCGCTGTGGCCTGGCATGGCGGTGCGTTTGGGCCGCCCCTCAGAGTTGACCCGCATTACGCTGCAGCGCAAACCGTAACGCACTTAAGATTGTGGGAGTGCCCGCGAGGCATCCCACAATCTCATCATCTGTGCGATTCCGCGCTCAACTTCGTGGAGAGGAACGTCATCGCGCGCTAGCGTTGAGATCCCCAGCATAAAACTGTTGAAGCTGACCGCCAGCGAAAGCGTCTCCTCCTCATCCCGCAACTCACCGCTGCCGATCCCTCTTTCAACGCAATGCTTTATCCCTTCACGGGTGCGCATGCGCGATGCTTCAAGCGGTTTAAGCACGTGGCGATTTTCCTCAGAACAGGAAGACATCACGCTTAGCGCAACCATGCATCCACGCGGATGCGCAGGATCGTACTGCATTCTGGCGGAGTTGAGCAGCGCGGTTTCCAGCGCCTGGCGAGCGGGCACGCGGGTATCCCACAAAGCTTCCGTGACCTGAGCATGGGTTTGCAAATAACAGTTCACGGCTTCAGCAAAGAGTGCCTCTTTCGATCCAAACGCGGCGTAGAAGCTTGGCGCGGTGATGCCTTTGCCTATTGAGGCTTTGAGCTGCGCCAGCGAGGTTGATTCATAGCCGTTTTCCCAGAAAAGGTGCATCGCTTTGATCACCGCTTCATCCCGGTCAAATTGTCTTGGTCTGCCTGTTCTCATCATCACATCCTCCGCCATTTATACTAATCGATACAGAATTCATTGACAACGCACAGCTCGCCTCCGCAATATAAATACCGATCGATACATATATCCATGGCGCTTCGCGGCGCTGTTGCAAATCAAGAGCAGGCTAAATAATGAATTCAACGTTTAAGCACGAAGAAGCCCAACGGCTGCCAATCCTGGCGCTTTTGGCGCTCGCAATGGCAGGTTTTATCTGCATCCTGACTGAAACCATACCCGCGGGATTGCTACCACAAATCAGTCAGGGGCTTAATATTTCCCCCTCGCTGGCCGGTCAATGGGTTACCGCCTATGCAGCCGGTTCGCTACTGGCCGCGATTCCGCTCACATTGCTGACCCGAAGCTGGTCGCGCCGGGTTGTGCTGCTGAGCACCGTGTGTGGATTTCTGCTATTTAACACTCTTACCGCCGTCTCTTCTGACGTTGTCATCATCTTAATAGCGCGATTTTTTGCTGGTGCGTCAGCCGGTTTGGCGTGGAGTCTGATTGCGGGCTATGCGCGAAGAATGGTGGTTCCATCGCTGCAGGGACGCGCATTGGCGCTCGCCATGGTGGGCACGCCCATCGCTCTTTCACTCGGTGTTCCGGCAGGCACATGGATGGGTTCGTTGCTGGGATGGCGTCTGACATTTGCCGCCATGTCGGGTCTCTCTCTCATTCTTATCGGCTGGATTTTGCTGGCCGTGCCGAACTATCCCGGCCAATCTGCTACGCAAAAAATGCCGCTCGGCGCAGTGTTACGCCTCCCCGGCGTAGGTGCCGTGCTGGGTGTGGTGCTGACCTGGATGCTGGCGCATAACATTCTCTATACCTACATTGCACCGTTCATTGCTTCAGCCGGTCTGGCAGATCGCGTGGATGTGGTGCTGCTGATCTTTGGTATGGCGGCATTGGGGGGAATATTCATCACCGGTAAGATCATTGATACGCATCTGCGCAAAGCGGTGCTGCTGTCACTCTCCATCTTTGCTGCGGTGTCGGTGATTTTTGGTCTGAGTACGCCAACACCCGCCGTGATCTATGCGGGCATAGCCGTTTGGGGACTCACCTTCGGCGGTGCCGCGACGCTGCTGCAAACGGCTCTGGCAGATGCCGCCGGTGAATATGCCGATGTCGCGCTCTCCATGAATGTCGTCACCTGGAACAGCGCTATCGCCCTCGGCGGTTTGACCGGCGGAATGTTGCTGGAACATGTCGGCTCCCAATCTTTTCCGTGGGCGATTCTGCTATTGCTGTTGGTCGCGTTGGGAATTGCGCTGCGTGCTAAGCAGGGTTTCCCGGCTGCGAACAGCCGGGAAACCGGCATTACACCGGTGGCTTAGCGTAAACATACATTGCACATGCTGTAGCGGCGCGATTTATCGCGCAAATAATTGCGCCGCTACGATTCGTGAACTCGGTAATTTACGCTTTCGCAAACGCCAACAAATCAGGATTAATCTGCTCAGGATGCGTCGCGAACATACCGTGCGACAAGCCTGGGTAGGTTTTCAGCGTGCCCTGTTTTAGCAGCTTAATCGCCTTATGCGCCGAATCATTAATCGGCACCACCTGATCGTCTTCCCCGTGCAGCACCAATACCGGCACCGTGATCGCTTTTAAATCTTCGGTAAAATCGGTTTCCGAGAACGCAGCGATACAGTCGTACTGCGCCTTAGCGCCGCCCGCCATGCCCTGACGCCACCAGTTATCGATCAAACCCTGGCTCACTTTCGCACCCGGACGGTTAAAGCCGTAGAACGGCCCCGCTGGCACATCGATAAAGAACTGCGCGCGGTTAGCGGCCAGCGCCGAGCGGAAACCGTCAAACACCTCTTTTGGCAAACCTTCAGGATTGGCGGCGGTTTGCAACATGATTGGTGGCACGGCGCCCATCAACACTGCTTTCGCCACGCGACCTTTTTCGGCATGCGCCACATAACGCGCCACTTCGCCGCCACCGGTAGAGTGACCGATATGGATGGCGTTGCGCAGGTCCAGCGCTTTGGCCAGTTCTGCCACGTCAGCGGCGTATGTGGTCATATCATTGCCGCTATCGGTTTGGTCGGAACGTCCGTGGCCGCGACGGTCGTGGGCGATAACGCGATAACCTTGTGCCAGGAAGAACAACATTTGGTTATCCCAGTCATCGGCGCTTAACGGCCAGCCGTGATGAAACACTACCGGTTGGGCGTTTTTTGGGCCCCAGTCTTTGTAAAAGATTTTGGTGCCGTCTTGGGTGGTGATGATGCCGTTGCTCATGAGTAAGTCCTCTGTATGTGATTGTCTGCGTTCGATGGGCTTATTGTTATGGAAAGCGGCAGCGGCTAATATTGTCAAATATGACACATTAAGGGCCGTAACTGACAAATGAAAAAAACTGACGAAAGCAGCGTTGTCGCGGAGATTGGCTTGGTGATCTATCCCGATTGCCAACTCGCGGCGATATATGGCTTAACTGATATGTTCAGGATTGCTGCGGAATGGGCCGAGAATATATCGGGTGAAGAGCGCAAGCGGACGATTCGTGTCTCACATTGGCAGATCGATGCGCACAGCGATCATATGGTTTGCGTCTGGGATAGCCATCCCGATACAGCACATCGCCTGAGCCACGTGATTGCGCCGCCAAGTCTGGTGGTGCCAGCGAAAATGGTGCCCATGAAGGTGCCCGCCGACTGGATGAGTGAGCTTTATAACGCAGGCGTAACGCTCTGTTCGGTGTGCGCCGGTGCCTTTGTGCTGGCCGAAACCGGACTGATCGATCACCGTCGCGCCACCACGCACTGGGCCTTTGCGCAGACGCTGTCGGAGCGTTTTCCTGCGGTAGACGTCGCGGTGGAAAATATGGTGATTGACGATGGTGACATTATTACCGCCGGTGGGATTTTGGCGTGGACCGATTTGGGTTTAACGCTGATCGAAAAAGTGCTCGGCACCGGCACCATGCTGGCGACCTCACGCTTTTTACTGATCGACCCGCCGCGACGCGAGCAAAGCACCTATTCGGCATTTATCCCCAATTTCGATCACGGTGATAGCCAGATTCTGCGCGCGCAGCATCATCTTCATGCCCATGTCGCCGAGCAGCACAGCATTGAGAGCATGTCGGCGCTGGCAAGCATGACGCCACGTACTTTTCTGCGCCATTTCCAGAAAGCGACCGGCCTGCGGCCAACGGATTATTTGCAGCAGGCACGCATTATGAAAGCGCGCGACGCGCTGGAGCTGAGTAATCGTTCGGTCGATCAGATTGCCTGGGAGATTGGCTACAGCGACCCTTCCGCTTTCCGCAAAATTTTCCGCAAGCTCACTGGCGTCACGCCCGGCCAGTATCGGCAGCGGTTTGGTACCCGGCAACATAATTAACGCCCATCACAGCAGGAAAATTGCCGTTTTCCTGCCATGATTACGTTCGTCCCGTTCCGATTACTTGCTAAGGATTTCTATGCCACTGCGTTCGCTTCAGGCTCTGTGTCTGGTTAACTTTTTTATGGCTGACGTACGAGATGGTCTTGGGCCTTTTCTCGGCATATTTCTGACAGAACGCCACTGGAATGCAGGAGATATTGGCTGGGTGATGACCGCCGGTGGCCTTGCAGGGCTGGTTGCCACCCTGCCGGCGGGTTTAGCCACAGACGCTACTCGCCATAAACGATCGTTGTTGCTCATCGGTTCACTCCTGATCACCCTATCCACCTTGCTGCTGTGGTATTTCCATCAGGGATGGATCGTGGTTTTATCGCAGATTGTGACTGGCCTTTCCGCCGCGCTCATCGCGCCGATGTTGACGGGTATTACCCTTGGCCTGGCCGGTCCGCAAGGATTCAGCCATCAAATGGGGAGAAATGAAGCCTTCAACCACGGCGGAAATATGACAGCCGCCATTATTGCGGGTGCTTCAGTGTGGTTGTGGGGAACGGGTGCGGTGTTTGTACTCATGACGACGATGGCGCTGTGCGCAGGTGCAGCCGTGCTGGCTATTCGTCATAACGACATCGATAACCTTGCCGCGCGCGGGCTTTCTGGCAGCGAATCGGCCAGCAACGTCCCGCGTCTTTATCAGATTGCCCGTAATCCTGCCGTCATTATCACGGGAGTCACGCTGTTACTCTTCCATCTTGGCAATGCCGCGCTATTACCTATGCTGAGCCTGCGGGTGGCGGCAGCGCACAACGCAGCCATCAGCCCTGGACTTTATGCTGCCGCCACGGTGGTTATTTCACAATGTGTGATGATTCCCATGGCGCTGTATGCTGCACGTCACGCACCGCGTTTTGGCTACCCCGTGCTGATCACGGCGGCGCTGCTGGTGCTGCCATTACGTGCGTTGATTGCCTCCGCTTTTGACGGCGCTTATTTCATGATTCCGGTACAGATTCTGGATGGCGTAGCGGCGGGTCTGCTGGGCGTGGCGGTGCCGGGTTATATCGTGAAGGTGCTTGAGGGCAGCGGACATACCAATGCGGGTCAGGGTTTTATCATGCTCATGCAGGGCGTCGGCGCGGCAATGAGTCCCGCGCTGGCGGGAAACATTGCCGCAGCCTATTCCTATCGCAGTGCGTTTGCCGTGCTAGGCGCAATTGCCCTGGCGGCGCTGATCACCTGGTGGATAGGCAGCCGTTATTCAGAGAAAAACGGCGTGCCACGCTCAGCGCGTTCTTAACTGTGGCTCGATTAACTCAGCTGGAAACGCCCAACGGTGTTCGCCAGCTGCGAGGCCTGATCTTCCAGCGAACTGGCGGCGGCAGACATCTCCTGCACCAGAGCGGCGTTCTGCTGCGTGGTGCTGTCCATCTCGTTCACCGCGATGGTCACCTGGCTGATGCCGCGCGCCTGCTCATCGGAAGCAATCACGATTTCACCGATAATGGTGCGCACCGAATTCACCGCCTGCGTCATCTCCTGCATGGTCTTGCCCGCATCCTGCACCAGCTGCACGCCGCTGCCGACGCGCTGCGTGGATTCTTCAATCAGCGCGCCGATATCTTTCACCGCATTGGCGCTGCGTTGGGCCAGATTACGGACTTCCGACGCCACCACGGCAAAGCCGCGTCCTTGTTCTCCGGCACGCGCCGCTTCTACTGCGGCGTTCAGCGCCAGAATATTGGTCTGGAAGGCGATGCTATTGATGATGGCGGTGATGTCACCAATTTTCTTCGCGCTGTCGTCAATTTGCGCCATGGTTTGCACCACTTCGCCCACCAGCGTTTCACCACGGCTGGCAATGTGCGTGGCGTTGTCAGTGAGCGTTGTCGCCTGATGCGCGTTGGTAGCGTTGTGTTTCACCGTGGCAGTGATCTGCTCCATGCTGGCGGCGGTTTGCTCTAGGGCGGCAGCTTGCTGCTCGGTACGCGAGGCGAGATTAAGGTTGCCGCTGGCGATTTCACCCGCGCCCTGACGCACCGACGAACTGGCATCCTGAATCTGTCCCACGATATCGCGCAGCTGGTTTTGCATGGTATGCAGCGCATAGAACAAGCTGCTGTTATCGCGCCCTTTCAACGTGATGACGTTATCGAGTTTGCCATCGGCGACGGCCAGCGCGATGGTCGCGGCTTCCAGCGGTTCGCCACCAATCGGCTTCAGCACTTTGCGGCTGAACAGCATGCCAAGCAGCGTACACACCACCAGAATGCTGATGATCATCAGGATCACTGCGTTAATCAGTTGACGATGCGCCGCCGCCATCACCTGGCTGACCGGCGCAACCACGCCGAGATACCATTTCTGATCGCTGTTACCAATCACCACCGGCTGCCAGGTTACCAGCGCATCTTCACCCAGCAACGCATCATGATGTTCCATCACGCTGCTGCTGAAGTTATGGGTATCACCTTTCCACGGCTTGCTGGTCTGGCTTTTATCCGGATAGGAAACCACATTACCCGCGCTGGAGAGCAACATCGCATAGCCGCTGCCTTCCCACGGTTTGATTTTGTTGACCTTTTCCTGCAGCGACGCCAGCGAAATATCGGACGTCACCACGCCCCACAGTTTGCCCTGACTCACAATCGGCGCCGCTACCGAAGTCAGCAGCGTCGGCACGCCGTTGTAGGCGTAGCTGTAAGGTTCAATCAGCATATCTTTCTGACTTTTTTGCGGCAGCAGATAGTAATCGCCCTGACCTGGCGTGAAGATCGAGGTCAGCGGATGCAGGTTAAAATTGCCGGTTTGATCGCGATCGACGAAGAAGGCGTAGCGACCTTTCGGTGCCGCATTGGCTTGGGTGGCGAACTCCGCGTCACGTCCGTCGAAGGCATTCTCTTCGAAGATCACTGAGATCGACAGGTAATCGGGATTATCGCGCAGCGCCGATTCCATCAGCTTATCAGCAACTTTACGGTCCTGAATGCCCGCCGCTGGCAATGCGATCAAGCTGTGGCCGAGGTTATGCGCCACATCGCGCGCGTAGCTAAGTTCATGCTGAATTTGCAGCGCCTGGCTTTGTGCAATCTGCTGTAGATAGCTTTCGGCCAGTGACTTTTGTTCGTTACTGGATTGCCAGCTCAGCACGCCGATGGTTACGGCAAAGCCGAGTGTGATGGTTAAGGCGCCCGTCAGCAGCATCTGCGTGCGGGTGCTCATTGTTTTCTTGGGTGATGCGTGTTTGGCCATTATGGCGCTCCTGGAGTTGACACTTTTCGGTATTCAGAACCACTCCCTGTGCGCGTACATCCCTTTGAACACTCTATCGGCGCGCGGCGGTAGAACTTGATGGCAAGGTACCAAACTCCGGTGGATTGCCATTGATGGTCACCGACATTAGCTCAGCGCCAGATGCCTGCAAGCTCAGCTGGTCAATGAGCCGATTACAGACTATTATTCAGCTCACCATATGAGCCGAATAGCCGTTCTATTCAGCTCACGCGATGCAGGAGTGACTTTATGATGTGGATTTGGCAGCAGCCCGATTGGCCGCAGTTTCGCTGGCAGGAAGAGAAATTACTGCCGCGCCTGCGCCAGCTGCAGCAGCAGCGCGGCGTCTTGCTGGGCCGCGCTAGCGTGCAAGATAACAGCGATCAACAAACGCTGGATACGTTGCTCAGCAATATCCTCTCTTCCTCAGCGATTGAAGATGAGCGCGTCAACGCGCAGTCGGTACGATCGTCCCTTGCCCGCCGTTTAGGCGTTTCGCTCGATCAGCCTTACCCGGTTTCCGAACGTTCCGAAGGTTTGGCAACCATGATGATGGATGCCATCACGCAACGCGATCAGGAACTCACGTTGGTGCGTTTATGTCAGTGGCATCGCTGGTTGTTCCCCGCAAGCGAATGGACCATCAAGCGACTGAATGTCGGCACGCTGCGCGGTGATGAACCGATGCAGGTCGTTTCGGGGCGTATCGATCGGCCAACGGTACATTTCGAAGCGCCGCCGCGCGCCGGGCTGGAGGCACAGCTTGAAGAATTTATCGCGTGGTTTAATCACAGCCGCGCGGATCCGCTGCTCGACCCGCTGTTGCGCGCCGCGCTGTGCCATCTGTGGTTCGTTACGCTGCACCCGTTTGATGACGGTAATGGACGCATCACCCGCGCCCTGACCGATTTGGCGCTGGCGCAGGCGGATAGCCAGAGCATCCGCTTGTATGCCATGTCCGCATCGATTCTGGCGCAACGTGCCGATTATTACCGCATCCTGCAGCAGACGCAGTGCGGTGCGCTGGACGTCACAGATTGGCTGCTGTGGTTTTGTGATGTGCTGAATGACAGCCTTGAGCGCGCACTGGAAACCGTCACGCGCACGCAAAACAAAGCGCGCTTCTGGTTAATGCACAATGCTGCTGAGCTGAGTGCGGAGCAAACCCGCGTGCTGAATCGCTTACTGGATGGCGGTGAACAGGGATTTAACGCAGGCATCAGCGCCGGCCAGTATCAGAAGGTGGCGAAAGTGAGTAAAGCCACGGCGACGCGACATCTGACAGAACTGCTGGCGAAAGGTTGTCTGGAGAAATTACCCGGCGGCGGGCGCAGCACGCGCTACCAGATTAAACATTGATGAGTAACCAGGTGCGCATCAATGCGCACCTGACAAAACGGCTTACGCCGCTTTAACCGCGCGGACTTTCTTTTCCGGCGCTACCGCTTCCGCTTCGCTCTCGGTTTCCGCAGCGGCTTCAGGCGCTTGCGCAACCTCTTCTGCCTTTACAATATCCGGCAGCTTGCTGGTGCGCAGGATATGCTGCACCGCGTCTTTCTGTTCAGCCAACAGCAGACCCAATGCTTCGGCCTGCGCTTCACCCAACTCTGGCTGATGTTGCTGTAGCCAATCGGTAAAGGCGTCTGCCATATCGAGCATTTTGTCCCAGGCATCCGCGTCTTTTTTATTGGCAAACGTCATCTTTTCTTCACCCTTTCTGACTACAACATATTTGGTTTCGACTGCCATGATGCACCTCGATTAACTGTATTTATATACAGTATATTCTGATCAAACTTTTCCAGGCAATGACTTTCTGCTGTTAAGCCAGTAATTCTTCCAGGAACAGCGCCAACGCTTTGCGCGGATCGTCCTCTTCCGAGACGATCATCTCAATGCCCCACTGCCCTAATACCTCTTTTGCCACCGGGTTGTTGCGGTTGGTGAACAGGTACGATTTAGGACGCGCGGTGGCCAATCCGGTTCGGCCCCACATTTTTGTCAGGCGGTAGAATAACAGACGAATATTGAAATCGCTGATGCTGTAGCCCACAAACAATACCGAGTTGCCCATGACGTCGTGCGTGAGTTTGATATCCAGCGGCGAATCAAAATAGAGGCGTTCAAAGTAGCTGCTTTCATCCAGCACAATTGACGTATCGTCGTCGAAATCACCATGCAGTTTGATGATGTGGCGCTTATCTTCAGTCAACGACACCAAATCTGCCGCGTTCGCGACTTTACTGTAAGGCACGTTGTGCGCCTCATGCGCCATTTCAAGCCAGCGATCGTAATTGGTGGTGTAGATGCGTGAGAAATTGCCTTGGGTGATCATGGTATGGATTTCAGAACTGCGCACATCAATATCCGGGCGATGCCATTCGCGATCCATCCAGCTGCGCAGCGGTCCCAGCGAGCCTTTACGCTGCTTGTAATACTCCGCCAGCGACAGATGCGTGCCGTAGGTATTGAAGATTTTCGGGTCGTAGCCCAGCTCTTTAGCCAGGTGCGCAATCAGCTCATGCCATTCCGGCAGGCCAAGATTGCGTGAAATGCCTGCACCGGCGAACAGGATCAGTTTACCGGCGTCATAGGCGCGTTTTAGCTCGGGTTTCATGCCAATCCCCGCGATGTTTTCAAAAAGGTTGCGAAGCGATCCAGCGCCAGGCGACGCATCGAAATCTCATTTTTCAGCTCGCCCATTTCGGCGAAGGTTTGCGTGTGCCCTTCCGGGATAAACACGCAGTCCCATTGAAATTCGCGTGGACCAGCAGGCTCAGTGGCGATGGTGCCGCGCAGTTCGCCTTCGAACTGATACATTTTTTGCCCATCGCAATAGCCAAGCACGGTTTTTGCCGTGACGCAGGCGCTATCTAAACCGTTCACCAGTTTGGTGAAGCGCTCGGCATTCAGGCGGCTCCAGAAGATGCGCGTTAATCCGGCCGGTAAGCCGTTCAGGCCATCCAGATAGAGCCCGGTGTGTTCGACAAACAGCGGACGACCAATAATAGAGAACGCTTTGGTGAGCTTGTCGCGCACCAGTTCAACCTCATTTTCAGTCTGAATCTCTTCAATACGGCGTGCGATGGGCAGCACTTCGACACCGACCGGCTCAAGGATGGTACGCACCTCGGCCAGCTTTAGTTCATTGGCAGACAGGAATCGTATTTTCATTGCAATCAGTATGTTGAAGGTGAGTTTAAGCTCTGTAAAAGCCTTTCCGTTGGTCGTTGATTCTAGCGCGCCTATCGGGCACTGGGTAGGAACAATCTCTGATAGGAGAAAACAAAATTATGACTTTATCGATGCAAGAATCTAGAATAATTATGCGATTCAATTTAATAAATATGACAGTAAAAATGAGAACCTCAGATGATTTCTTATTTTAGCTCCAGATATTCCATGCTAAAAGATTTACCCTTCATTTTACAGGGTGATAACCCAGAAAAAAAATTGCGCTTAACTCTGCTCATTGCTGGATTTTCCAGCATCCTGGCGGGTTTTTATATGGTAGCGACGAATTTCATTAAGGGAGAAAATGGTGTTTCCGCCTTATATTGCCTGAGCACCGCGATGGGATTTTATATTGTCATTGCGGCATTCCGTGACAAGCTGAACAAACATCTCTACATCATCGTGCATGCTTTGTTACTGATCATAATGCTGTTGTTTCTGCTGGATAATGACCACAGAGTAGAAAAACACTCAGAGTACAATTATCTGGTGGCGTTAACCGTCGGCTCAGCATTGGTATTACGCCAGCAAACACCTTACTTAAGTAAAATATTCCCGTTAATCTGCCTGGTGGTTTATCTGTTTTTTATCTCGACCGGATTAACCTGGCAACATAGCGCGTTTCAGCTCAATATTCCGCATGAATCCGGCTTTTATATCGTCAACTGTGCAGTGCCGATGATCGCGCTGTTGTTAACGGCATTCACGCTGCGCGGCAACTACTCCGAAACCGATTTGATCAAACGTGAACTTTCACAAGCCATCGAAAAGAATCAGCTGGAGCTCTATTACCAGCCACAAGTCGACAGCAATAAAAAGCTGATTGGATTTGAAGCCCTGCTGCGCTGGAAGCATCCTGTTAAAGGCTTTATTTCACCCGAAGTGTTTATTCCAGTGGCCGAAAAAAGTGGCTTGATTATCGACATTGGCAAGTGGGTGATGGAACACACCTTACAGCAAATCGCCGAATGGGATCGCGGTCAGCACCTTAGTGATTTGGTGTTTTCTGTTAACATCAGTCCGCTGCAGTTAATACACCGCGATTTCACCCAGGATACCTTGTTATCGCTGTCGCATTATAAAATCCGCCCCGAACGCCTCAAGTTTGAAATTACTGAAACCACCTTTGTCTACGACCAGAAGCGTATTGGCGACGTAATCAGCCATTTTAGCCAATTAGGTGTTAAATGGGCGATTGATGACTTTGGCGTCGGCTATTCATCGCTTAAATCGATCAGCGATTTTGCCATTGATGATATTAAGATTGATAAATCATTAATCATGCAGATTTTTAAAAATGAGTCATCGGCGATTGTGGTGCAGAAAACCATCGAGTTATCGCGTGAAATGGGTCTTAATGTGCTGGCTGAAGGCATCGAGAGTGAGGAGTATTTCACCTACCTGCGCGATAAAGGCTGTCATCTGTTTCAGGGCTACCATTTCGCCCGCCCGCTGCCGCCCGCAGATGCGCAGGTATGGATCAAGAAAGCCAAAATATAACCTCCTGTTTTGCAGGGTCGCCATTTATGGCGACCGGCACACGGCATATTAACTAAAACAGCAGTTTCGCAAGTGAAAGACCCGCTCCTAAGGTTACAAATTGGGTAGTCACCATCCATTTGGTTTGTGTAATCATTGCTTTATATAAATCGACCTTTATCGCCGCAACATCCTCCCTGGTAGCGTAATTAGACTTGATCACCGCTACATCCGCTTTCACGGCAGCCACATCCTCTTTAGTCGCATAATTTGACTTGATTACCGCCACATCCGCTTTGACCGCTTCGACATCCTGTTTCGTGGCATAGTTTGACTTAATCACCGCTACGTCAGAAACCAATACGGTAACATTGCCTTCCAGACTTTTAACACGCTCTTGCATTCCTTTACCTCCGCTGGGTGGTTGTTCGCCTTGTTTGCATTTACGTTGACGGCACGCATAATTGATAACACTTTTATTTAACGGTTCAGCTAACATTATTTCACCCAATCGTTTCCATTTTTGATTGGGTAATGCAGGTTGACGGTAGGCCATATAATCAAACTTCCTTTTGCAAGGGTAAACGTTAAACACCGCACTCGCCCAAAACCCTGAACATCTTAATACCGGTTTTTTTTCACAAACATTAGTGGTTTGAATAAGAAAATAAAAATAACTGTCAAAAAAACAAAGAAGATAATCAATTAACTGAGCAAGTAACAATCTACCGACAATTTAATGTGAGCCGACCTTAAACCCAATGAAATAAAAAAAGCTCACAACTTTCACATCGTGAGCTTTCTCGCAAAATTAAGCAGAACAGAAATTACTGGTAAACAATCCCCGGCGGATTCACCTGCGAGGTTTCCACCGCCTCTTCCTGTTCGCCCCAGCGTGCCAATACTTGTTTGTACTCGCCGCTGGCAATCGCGCCATTGATCGCCTGCTGCAGTGCCACATCCAATCCATTACCTTTTTTAGTGGTCACCGCCACCCAAGCCCGGAACGGGCCGTGACCGACGATTTTGGTCTGCCCGCGCGAAGCGACTTTCCATGCTGCCAATGATTGAGGGCCAAACGTTGCATCCGCACGTCCCGAAAGCAGCGCCAGCGTGGCCGCCGCATCATCGTTGAGATAGATCGGCTGCACCGGCGCTAAGCCTTGCGCGCGGTTCTTCTCATCCCAGCTGAGTAAAATCCGCTCCTGATTGGTGCCCGAACCCACAATGATGCGCTTACCCGCCACATCTTCGCGGCCCTTAATCGCGGTTATCGCGCTGTTGGTTTTCACCGCAAAGGCGTGGTTATCCGCGCGATAAGTGGCGAAATCGAACTTCTTTTTGCGCTCTTCGGTGACGGCAATATTGAACATCGCCACGTCATACCGTCCAGCGGTAATACCCAGCGGCCAATCTTCCCACGCGGCTGGCACCAGCTTCAGCTTTAAACCCAAACTGTCCGCCAGCAGACGCGCAATATCCGGATCGCTGCCGATCAGCGTTTTATTATCCGACGCCCATAAACCGATCGGCGGCGAGTTCATCGCTGTGGTGGCGACGGTCAAATAACCCGGATTCACAAAGTGAAAACCCGCCGGAATCTTCGCGATAGCCTGGGGATTCGCGGCTATATTGATGGGCGTTTCGTTGTTTTTGGCATCCAGCGTTTCTGCTGCGATGGCTGGCGCGCCTGACATCACTGTCAGCAACGCCGCAATAATCACTCTTTCCATTAAAGTACCCGCGCCAGAAAACGTTTGGTGCGCTCGTGGCGCGGCTGATTCAGTACCTGATTACTGCTGCCCTGCTCAACAATGCGTCCATCGACCATAAACACCACGTTGTCCGCCACTTCACGCGCAAAACCGACTTCGTGCGTGACAATCACCAGCGTGGTGCCGGAACGCGCCAGTTTTTTGATCACATCCAGCACTTCACCCACCAGCTCGGGATCGAGCGCTGACGTCGGTTCATCAAATAGCATCACGCGCGGATTGAGCATCAAGGCACGCGCAATCGCGATGCGCTGCTGCTGGCCGCCCGACAAATGGCGCGGCCAGGCATCGGCTTTGTGGCGCAAACCGACCACATTCAGCAGCTCACCGGCACGATCAATCGCTTCACGGCGAGACAGTTGACGATGCGCAATCGGCGCTTCAATCAGATTCTCCAGCACCGTCAGATGCGGGAACAGATTGAAGTTCTGGAACACGTAGCCAACGTTGATGCGCTGACGCAGAATTGCCTGCTCTTTCAGCTCATACAGCTTGTCGCCGCGACGCTGATAACCGATGTAATCGCCATCGATCTGGATATAGCCTTCATCAACGCGCTCCAGATGGTTAATGGTGCGCAGCAGCGTCGATTTGCCCGAGCCAGACGGCCCGAGAATCACCGTCACCGATCCTGGTTCCAGCTCCAGTGAAACATCATCCAGCGCTTTCAGTTTGCCGAACGACTTGCTCACGCCGGTAATGCTAATGGCGCCAGCGGTATGCAGATTGCGGTAATCAATGGCTTCGGACATGGGAAAGCTCCTCGGTTGCAGGTTTGGCGCTGCGGTTACGCCATTGACGCCAGCGCGACGGCTGCGGTTCACGGGTGACACTGCGCGCCAGCCAGCGCTCAACGCTGTGCTGCAACAGTGACAGAACGGTGGTGATGATCAGATACCAAGCCGCGCCGACCATCAGCAGCGGAATCACCTGCTGTGTGCGGTTGTAGATCATCTGAATGGTGTAAAACAGTTCCGGCATAGCCAGCACGTAAACCATTGAGGTGCCTTTGGCGAGGCTGATGATTTCATTAAAAGTGGTAGGAATAATCGCGCGCAGCGCCTGTGGCAGAATGATGCGGAAGGTACGGCGCGTGGAGGATAATCCCAGCGCCGAAGCCGCTTCAAACTGGCCGTGATCGACACCCAAAAAGCCGCCGCGAATGATCTCAGCACTATAAGCGCTCTGCACCAGCGTCAAACCAATCACCGCCGCCGGGAACTGGCCGAGCACGTTGATGGTCTGGAAATGGCCCCACGACAGCGCGGTAAACGGAATGCCCAGCGACAGCGTGTCGTACAGATAGGAGAAGTTGTAGAGGATGATCAGCACCACGATCAGCGGCAGCGAGCGGAACAGCCAGATATAGCCAAACGCCAGCGTACTCAGCAGCCAGGATGACGAGAGGCGCGCCAGCGCCAGCAAACCGCCAAAAATCAGGCTGAGTATGGTGCCAAACAGCGTCAGCAGCAGCGTTTGCCCCAAACCGCTGAGGATCACCGGATCAAAAAACCATTTGGCGAACACGCCCCATTCCTAGCGCGGATTGAACGCAACCGAATCAATCACGCTGGCCAGAATAAACAGCGCGACAATCGCGCCGACGGTACGTGCCGGATATCGCGCCGGCACCACGGTTAAACGTTGTGGTTCATTACGCATTACAACTCCTTAGCTGGCCTGCGCCACGCTATGTACATCAATCACTTTCAGGAAGCGCAAGCGTCCATCGTGTGGCGGCTGGCTGTAGACTTCCATATCCTCCAGCAGCTCAAACTGCGGCTGATAACCGTGGCCGATATACAACTTCACCGCTTCTGGCTGGCGGAAACCGGTGGTGAGAAACACGCGCTGATAGCCCGCACGCAGCGCACGGCGCTCCAGTTCCTGCAGGATCAGCAGCGCCAATCCCTGACGACGCAGATCGCTGCGCGTCCAGATGCGTTTAAACTCAGCGGTCACCTCGTCGTAGGGTTTATACGCGCCCATCGCGATGATCTCGCCGTCACGCTCCAGCACGATAAACAGCCCGCGCGGCGGTAAATACCATTCGGTCAGCTCCACCTCTTTTTGGCTGGTGAAGAACGCGCCGTAGCGCGCGGTATATTCACCAAACAGTCCGGTCAAAATCGGTTGCAGCTCAGGCGCTTCCGGTGATACTTCGCGGAACAGTTGCTCGCTCATGCGGCCTCCTTAATCGCCCAATCCGGCCGGATTGATCTCTGAACTGTCGATACGCTCCACGCCTTCACCCCAGCGCTTCAGCACCTTGTCGTAATCGCCGTTCTTGATCACGCCATTCAGCGCGGTGTTGATCGGCTGCACTAAACCGCCATCTTTCTTCACCGTCACCGCGATGTGCGCCGCCTTCGGCCAGCCGCCATCGACGCTGCCAACCAAACGCGTCTGCTTGGTCAGCGCCGCTTTCCAGGCGCCAATTACGTTCGGACCAAAGTAGGCATCGGCGCGACCTGACTGCAGCGCCAGCGTTTGGGCCGCATCGTCTTTGGTATACACCGGCGTAAACGGCTTCAACCCTTTGGCCTGATTCTCTTTATCCCAGGCCAGCAGGATCGATTCCTGATTGGTGCCAGAGCCGACGATAATACGCAGTCCGGCAATATCTTCGGCTTTGGTCAGCGACGTAATTGGACTGCTGGATTTGACGTAAAAACCGAGTGAATCTTTGCGATAGGTGGCGAAATCGAAGCGTTCTTTGCGCTCTTTAGTGACGGTCACGTTACTGATCGCCGCATCGTATTTGCCCGATGCCACGCCCAGCGGCCAGTCTTCCCATGACGTTGGCACCACGTTGAGTTTCAGACCCAGGCTGTCGGCGACTAAGCGGGCGATATCCACTTCGCTGCCGAGCAGGGTTTTGTTGTCATCACTGAATACAGTTAATGGCGGCGAATTCAGCGCGGCGACCGCTACGGTGAACGAACCCGGCACGGCAAAGCGATGTCCAGCCGGGATCTGCGCCACTGCGGCGTCATTTTTCGCGGTATTGATCGGCGTTTTGTTGGCTTCAACACTGATGTTTTGACCGTTAACCGCCACATCTTCGGCGAATACGGCGCTGCTCATGCCCAGCAACAACAGCGCAATAAGGGATTTTTTCTGCATAGCGTTTATTCTCGAGTTTTATTTTTGTGTGTATTGGTTAACCGGATCTTTCAGACCAAAGCTGGCGCGCAGCGTGGTTCCGGGGTATTCGCTGCGGGTCAAACCTCGCGCTTGCAGAATCGGTACCACGCGATCGACAAAGCGTTCGAAGGTATCTGGCGTGCCGCCCTGAATGATAAAGCCATCGGTCGCTTCGCTCTCAAACCACAGCTGCAAACCGTCGGCCACCTGCTCTGGCGTGCCGTGGAACAGCGGACGCGGCGTCGCGGCTTCCAGCGCCGCCTGGCGCAGCGTGTGGCCATGCTCGCGCGCCTTGCGTTTGATTTCGTCGGTGGTGCTGCGGAAGCTGTTTTGCCCGATATCGCCGAGTTCCGGGAACGGCTCATCCAGCGAATATTGTGAGAAGTCGTGATGATCGAAGAAGCGACCGAGATAGTTGAGCGCATCTTTGATGGAAACCAGCGCGGCGGTGGTTTGATACTGCTGCTCCACATCTTCCGCACTGTCGCCAACAATCACGCCAACGCCCTGGAAAATGTGCAGATCGCCCGGTTCGCGGCCGTTCGCCACCAGCTGTTTTTTCACATCGCGGTAGAACGCCTGCGCCTCTTCGCGCGTCGGCTGATGGGTAAAGATGGCGTCGGCGTGTTTAGCGGCCAGCTTGCGGCCATCTTCCGATGCGCCCGCCTGGAACACCACCGGACGTCCTTGCGGCGTGCGTTCGATATTCAGCGGCCCTTGCACCTGGAAGAAATCACCGTGGTGATTCAGCGTGTGCAGCTTCTCAGGATCAAAGAACTGGCCGCTCTCTTTATTACGCACGAAAGCGTCGCCTTCCCACGAATCCCACAGCCCTTTCACCACTTGCAGATACTCATCAGCGATGCGGTAGCGCAGCGCGTGTTCCGGATGCTGCTGGCGCGAGAAGTTCTTCGCCGAACCTTCCAGCGGCGAGGTCACCACGTTCCAGCCCGCGCGACCGCCGCTCAGATGATCGAGGCTGGCAAACTGCCGCGCCACGGTGAACGGCTCACTGTATGAGGTGGAAACCGTGCCGACCAAACCAAGATGTTCGGTGACGCCCGCCAGCGCCGACAGCAAGGTCAGCGGCTCGAAGCGATTGAGGAAGTGGGGAATCGATTTTTCGTTAATAAACAGGCCATCGGCAACAAACAGGAAATCCAGCTTGCCCGCTTCCGCCTTGCGCGCAATGTGTTTGGCGTAATCAAAATTGATGCTGGCATCGGCCAGCGCCGCCGGATGACGCCACGCGGACATATTGCCGGACGCGCCATGCAGAATGGTGCCCAATCGCAGTTGTCTTGCAGTCATAATGTTCTCTCTTTTGCCAGGGCGCAGCCTGACGGCGACATGCCTGTCGCCGTGCAGAACCGGAATTAAACGGGTGAATCGCGTTAGTTCAGAATGGCGTCACGACATCGCGCGTTGAGGTGCTGCAGCGCTTGCTGAGCCAGTTGCGTAAAGTAGTGTGCAGCGGGGGCAATCAGCGCTTCATCAGGATTGAAGCCGCCATGATGCAGACCAAATTCGCTCGCGCTGCCAATGCTGACAAACGCGCCGGGGATCTGCTGTAAGTAGTAAGCGAAATCTTCGCCGCCGAGATGTAACTCAGCGGTCTGCACGCGGTAGCCCACCTGCTGCGCCACGTTGCTGGCAAACTGCGCCCAGCGCGCATCGTTCTCCAGCACCGGCGGACCCGGATGCCAGCTAAAGGTGGCGCTGGCTCCGTTGGCGGCGGCGATATTCTCCACCAGCGTGCGGGCGCGCTGCTCCAGCTCCGCGCGCACCTGTTTGTCGTGGGTGCGCACCGTGCCGCCAAATTCGGCCTCACCGGGCAGTACGTTCCAGGTTTTGCCAGCGTCGATACGCGTCACGCTGAGCACTAAGCTGTCCAGCGTATTGAAGCTGCGGCTGGTGAGCGATTGCAGCGCCTGAATAATCTGGCTGGCGACCACAATGCTGTCCACGCCCTCTTCCGGATGCGCGGCATGCGCGCCTTTGCCGGAAACGCGCACGATAAATTTATCCGCATTGGCGTAAAACGCGCCGCCGCGTGTGGCGAAGGTGCCGGTCGGCAAACCGGGTTCATTGTGCATGCCGAAAATCGCCTGCACACCGTCCAGCACGCCCGCATTGATCAACTGGCGTGCGCCGGTGGCGTTCTCTTCCGCCGGTTGGAACAGAATACGGATGCGGCCCGGCAAGTGATCTTCAACGGCTTTCAGCTGCAAGGCCGCGCCCAGCATCACGGCGCTGTGAACATCGTGGCCGCAGGCGTGCATTACGCCGCTGTTGCGCGAGCGGTAAGTGAGTCCGGTGGCTTCGTGAATCGGTAACGCATCGATATCGGCGCGCAGCGCAATCAGCGTGTCCCCGTGCCCCACTTCCACGATTACGCCGGTTTCCAGCGGATAATCCAGCAGACGCAAACCGGCGTCCTGTAACCAGCGGCTTAGGCGCGCGGTGGTCTCGACTTCGCGGCCGGATAACTCCGGCCAGCTGTGCAGCTCACGTCGCCAGTCAATCAGCTGATGTTCGCTAAATTGCGTCATACCTGCCTCCGGAAGCAGCGAATCATGCGGTGACTAAACGGTGAGTGGCCAACAGTTCGAGTGATTTCACGCGCGCCTGCTCTTCAGCCACCGGCGTATCAATCACGAACTCTTCAATGCCGAAATTCTGATGCAGCGCATCCAGCTTGGCATGCACCTGCGCGGCGGTGCCTTTCAGCAGCGATGGCGTGCGCGGTTCAATCACGTAATCGGTATAACCGCCCTGACGCACATAACGTTCGGCCTGCTCGACGCTGCCGACGTTAACGCTGGGGCCATCTTTCACGCTGACGTGGTAAACGCGCAGGTTATCCACCAGCAGATCGGCTTCCGCCGGCGAGTCCGCCACCACCACTTGCACCGCCACCAGCGCGCGCTGGCCGTTGCTGTGCTGGCGATAGCTGTTAAGGACTTTTTCCATCAGTTGCGGATCGCCGTTGTGATGCGCCGCAAACACCAGCTGCCAGCCGAGTTCCGCCGCCAGTTTGGCGCTCTCTTCGCTGGCACCCAGCAGGAAGCGATTGGCCGGACGCGGCGGCTGCGGCGTGGCGCGCAGAATCTCTTCATCGCCCACTGGCGGCACTTGCAACCAGCTATCCAGCAGCGTCAACTGCTCGGCGAAGCTGCCTTTCTCCTGCAGATGCACGCCGAGCTGCAACGCACGCGTTGAGAGCGGCAAGCCGCCCGGCGCTTTACCAACACCAACGTCAATGCGGCCCGGCGCTAAGGACGCCAGCAAGTTGAAGTTTTCCGCCACTTTGTACGGGCTGTAATGTTGCAGCATCACGCCGCCGGAGCCGACGCGAATATGTTGTGTCTGGCCGATGATCCAGGCGATCAGCAGTTCCGGCGACGGACTCGCCAGACGATCGGTATTGTGGTGTTCCGCTAACCAGAAACGGTGATAGCCCCAGGCTTCCGCCTGCTGCGCCAGCTGTAACGTGCGGTGTAGCGCGTGGCTGGCTGTCTCTCCGTCGGCAATCGGCGATTTATCCAGCAAACTCAGTCGGTATGACATGCGCCTTATCCTTTTCGTCATGAATATGGCGAGTAGTTTGTGGCGGAGAAGGCGGATTCGTAAAACATGATATTGTCGTATCTATATTTACTTTATGCATATCAGGGAGATAGATTGGACCATGTGGTTTAAACTCCTTTGAAAACACATAATTATCCCCACAGGATATGGATTGTTGTGGTGATGTTTTGAAAATGTGACACTCAATATAAAATTATTAAAACATCGTTTCAAAATGTGACGTAATTCATCCAATCGCCATTCCCTTATTTTTCCAGCCACTATTTTATCTATGCTGACACCACGCGGCATCCTTCGACAAATTAATGCGCCGCACCTTCCTGCCTCCCCTTAGCTGGAGAAAAAGCATGACGTTTAAAAAATTACTTCTGGTCGTTTCGTTATCCTCTGCGGCAGCGTTTTGCCCGGCAGTGTCTTCTGCCAAGGTCATTAAAGTGGCCGAAGTTCAACCGGCGGGTTATCCCACCGTGGTGGCGCTTGAACACATGGGCGAGAAGCTAAAAAAAGCCACTGATGGCCGATTAGAAATGAAGGTTTACGCCGGTGGCGTACTAGGCGATGAAGACCAAACGCTGCAGCAGGTGCAACTGGGCGCCATTGACATGATCCGTGTTTCGCTGGCACCGGTCACCACCATCGCGCCAGAAACCAGCGTATTAACCTTGCCGTATGTTTTTCGCGATGAGGATCATATGCACAAGGTGCTTGATGGTGATATCGGGAAAAATATCGTCGAGAAATTCGATAACGATCCTAACGCCCGCATGATATTCCTCGGCTGGACCGACGCCGGTGTGCGCAACATGATCACTAAAAAGCCAATCGCCAAACCCGACGATCTTAAGGGTATGAAAATCCGCGTGCAAAACAGTGCGATTTCGTTGGCGACCTTAAAAGCCATGGGCGCAAACCCGGTGGCAATGGGCGTGAGCGAAGTGTTCAGCGCCATGCAAACCGGCGTGGTGGATGGCACTGAAAACAACCCGCCAACCTTTGTTGCCCACAACTATATGCCCGTCGCTAAGTACTACACCCTCACCGGCCACTTCATTCAGCCTGAAATGATTCTCTACTCTAAACCGTTGTGGAATCGCCTCTCGGCTGACGACCAGGCGTTGCTGAAGAAATTAGGCAAAGAGGCGCAGGAGGAAGAGCGTCAGCTCTGGGCAACTTACACCCAACAATCCATCGAGAAGATGAAAGCCGGTGGCGTGACCTTCCAGGAAACCGATCGTGAAACCTTCATGAAAGCCACCCAGCCAGTGCGCGATCAGTTTGGCGGGAAATATCAGGATTTGATGAAACAAATTGCTGATGTGAAGTAATCCTCCCCACGCCACGTGCCTGCGTGGCGTTTTAATCAGGTAAATATTATGACTGCATACTCTCGTCTGATGGATGGGCTTTATTTGCTGTGCATGGCGATCGCCGCCGTTGCCTTGTTGATTATGGTCACGGTGATTCCCATCGGGATTTTCACCCGCTATGTGCTGAACGACGCGTTATCCTGGCCAGAACCGGTCGCCATCATTTGCATGATCATCTTTACCTTTATTGGTGCGCCAGTCGGGTTCCGCGCCGGTACGCATATTTGCGTCTCGATGATGACCGACCGGCTCTCGCCGGTGAATCAGCGCTGGCTGCTCAAGTTGTCTGACGCGCTGATGATCATCACCTGTCTGGTGATTTTCCGCGCCAGTTACAACCTGTGTGAAGCGATGTGGGTGCAAACGCTGGCCTCATTACCGGTGGTGACCTATGGCGAAATGTATCTGCCGATCCCAATCGGCGCGATTTTCACCCTGCTGTTTGTCATTGAAAGATTGGTTAATGGCGATCAAAGCCAACGCGCCATCGTGACTCTTGGCGGCACCCACTAAGCGGAGAAGAAAATGGACGCACTGATTTTGATAGGCAGTTTGGTGGTATTACTGCTGGTGGGTTTCCCGGTGGCATTTGCCGTTGGATTGAGCGCGTTTATCGGGGCATGGTGGATCGATTTACCACTGGAAGCGGTGGTGATTCAGATTACCAACGGCATAAATAAGTTTTCACTGTTAACCATTCCGTTCTTCATTTTGGCTGGTGCGATTATGGCGGAAGGCGGCATTGCCCGACGGCTGGTCAACTTTGCCTATATTTTCGTTGGTTTTATTCGCGGCGGTTTGTCGCTGGTGAATATTGTCGCCTCAACCTTCTTTGGCGCGATTTCGGGCTCTTCGGTGGCGGATACCGCCTCGATTGGTTCCGTGATGATTCCGCAGATGGAGGAGAAAGGCTATCCGCGTGATTTCGCAGCGGCGGTAACGGCCAGCGGCTCGGTACAAGCGGTGTTAACCCCGCCCAGCCACAACTCGGTGATTTATTCGCTCGCCACCGGCGGTGTTGTCACCATCTCATCGCTGTTTGTCGCCGGCATCATTCCTGGCCTGTTACTGGGTTTTTGCTTAATGGTAATGTGCCTGGGATTTGCGCGTAAACGCGGCTATCCCAAAGGTGAGCGCATCCCTTACAAGCAGGCGTTGAAAATCTTCTTCGATGCGTTCTGGGGATTGTTCACCATTTTCATCATTCTCGGCGGAATTCTTTCCGGCGTGTTCACCGCCTCGGAATCGGCAGCCATTGCCTGCATCTGGGCGTTCTTTGTCACCATGTTTATTTATCGTGATTTCAAATGGACGCAATTGCATATTCTGGTGTTTCGTACCATCAAAACGGTAACCATTGTGATGGTGTTGATCGCCTTCGCCGCCGGTTTCGGTGCGGTAATGACCTTTATGCAATTACCCACCATTATTACCGAAGCCTTTACCCAATTTTCCAGTAACAAGTATGTGATTTTGATGTGCATTAATCTGCTGCTACTGGTGGTGGGGACGCTAATGGATATGGCACCGCTGATCCTGATTCTGACGCCGGTACTATTACCGGTAGCCACCGCACTCGGCGTCGATCCGGTTCATTTCGGCATGATAATGCTAACCAACTTAGGCATCGGATTAATTACGCCACCGGTCGGCACGGTATTATTTGTCGCCAGCGCCGTGAGTAAGCAAAAGATTGAGCAAGTGGTCACCGCCATGCTGCCTTTCTATGGCGTGTTGTTTATTGTGCTGATGTTGATTACCTATATTCCGGCGTTATCGCTATGGCTACCGCGTTTAATGGGCGTGATGTAACAACCGGTCAAATCATTGTGCTTTAAATCTGCTGCGGGCTCTGACACATCTACTGCGTCACGGGCCGTCCTCGCACCGCTAGCGCGGTACCTTCGGCTTTCACGTCGTGCCGACGGATCATTCGGGGATCGGCCGTCCTGGCCGGCCCCGAACTGCCTCACGCATCCCTGCGTGAGGCTCCTGGCCCAACGTAAAAGCCTCAGCGCTGCGGATAGCCCTTTTGCCGCAGCAGACGCGTCAGCGCCTCTGGCAAATGTGCCCTTTTCAACAACACGCACTGAAGGTTTGGAGCAGGCCGGGGCCGCTTTTGGGCCGGCAATCCGCAGCGCTGAACGAAGCGAGGAAGCCAGGAGAGCCCGCAGGACGCGGGCGAAAGGCGGAGCCGGGACAGGACGTCCCGTCTCCGCCGGTCCGTCAGGCAGACGAGCGAAGTGAAGGTACCGCGTAAGCGGCGCGAGGACCGCCGGACCAAAAGTGGCACCGGTCAGCGCCATCGCCAATGGCTTAGCTAAAAAGCATTACGCCATTTATGGCGCCCCATCGTATGAACAGAACGCCTATTTATTTTTTTTAGCAAAGCTTAGTGCAATTCCTTGGTTCAACTCCCGTGTGCGGCATTCAATGATGAAAACCGCCCGTCGGGCTATTGATTAAAAAGGGAAACACCATGACTAAGCATTTTCACTTGCAGGCGTTGAGTTTGGCCCTGCTATCAGGGATTTTTAGCGCCCACGCGGCAGACACGCCCGTCAAAGGCGGCACGCTGGTTTACCTCGAACAACAGGCACATACCAACCTTTATCCACCCGCCGGTGGCTTTTATCCCAATGGCGGTATTCTGAATCAAATTACCGATAAGCTGACGTGGCAGAATCCTGAAACCTTAAAAGTGGAACCGTGGATTGCCGAAAGCTGGAGCAGTAACGCCGATAAAACCGAATATACCTTTAAAATTCGTCCCGGCGTCACCTTCTCCGATGGCACGCCCTTAGATGCCAATGCGGTAGCCAAAAACTTTGATACTTACGGTCTGGGAAATAAAGCCCAGCGCCTGCCGGTTTCCGAAGTGATCAATAATTACGACCGCAGTGAAGTTATTGATCCTCAGACGGTGAAATTCTATTTCAAAAGGCCTTCTCCCGGTTTTTTACAGGGCACCGCTACCATCGGTTCAGGCCTGGTTTCCCTCAGTACGCTGCAGCGTAGCTTCGACCAACTCGGCGATGCGCGTCATATTATTGGTTCCGGTCCATTTGTGGTCAGCGATGAGAAACTCGGCCGCGAGGTCGATTTAACCGCGCGCAAAGATTATCAATGGGGCCCGAAAAACCTCGCCCAGCAAGGTCCCGCCAATCTCGACGGCATTAAATTCATCGTCACGCCGGAAGACAGCGTGCGTATTGGCGCGCTGCTGGCCGGCCAGGCCGACTTCATTCGTCAGGTGCAAGCCTACGACGAGAAGCAGGCGCAGCAGCAAAACTTCCCGATTTACGCTGCACCCACGCGTGGCGTCAACGACAGCATCAGCTTCCGCCCGGATAACCCGCTGGTCAGCGATGTGAAAGTGCGTCAGGCGCTGCTGCACGCCACCAACGCGCAGCAAGTGGTGCAAACCCTGTTCTCACCGAACTATCCGCAGGCCACCTCGGTGATCGCCACCTCGGCGGCCGGTTACGTCAATCTGGCCGACAAGCTGAAATTCGATCCGGCGTTGTCGAAAAAGCTGCTGGATGAAGCGGGCTGGAAACCGGGCAGCGACGGCATCCGCGAAAAGGATGGCAAGAAACTGGCGCTGACCATTTATGAATCGCTGCCGCAGCCGCAGAACAAAGAGGTGCTACAGCTGGTGGCACAGCAGTGGCGTCAGGTTGGCGTCGCGCTGGCGGTGAAAGCCGGTGATGCAGGCAGCCGCGTGCTGGATAACCTCGATCCGCTGAAAACCCCGCTGGTGGTGTCCGAAGTGGGACGCGCCGATCCTGACGTGGTGAAGAGCCAGTTCTATCCGACTAACCGTGATGCGCTGCTGCAAAAAGGCGGCTCCAGCGACAAGGTGCAGAACTTCCGCGACGACAAGCTGAACACGCTGCTGCTGGGGATCTCCTCGGAAGTCGATCCGGCGAAACGCCTGGCGGTGACTGGCGAGGCGCAGCGCTATCTGCTCGATCAAGCCTATGTGATTCCGATTTTTGAAGAACCGCAGGTGTTTGCCGGTGCGCCGTGGCTGAAAGGCGTAAATTTTGAAGCCGTCGGTCGTCCGTCGTTCTACGGCGCGTGGCTGGAAAAACACTAAGGCAGGTTGATGATGCAACGTTCACTGCTGCGAAGAGTGGGTCAAAGCGTTTTGGTGCTGTGGGCCGCGTTTACCCTGTCGTTCTTTCTGCTGCAGGTGCTGCCCGGCGATGCGGTGCTGATCAAGTTTCAGAACCCGGATCTGGGCCTTAGCCCGGATCAAATCGCCGAAATGCGACTGGCTTACGGCGCGGATAATCCGCTCTGGCAGCAGTACGTGCACACGCTGCTGGCGATGGTGCGCGGCGATTTTGGTTACTCGGTGCAGGCGGGCGTGCCGGTCAGCGAACAGCTGATCAGCAACCTGCCCGCCACGCTGCAACTGGCGCTGCTCGGTTTTGTGCTGGCAACCCTTATCGCGTTCGCGCTGGCGGCGTTATCGCGCTTGCCGGCGCTGCGCTTCCTGCGTTCGGTGCTGCAATCAATTCCGGCGCTGTTTATCTCGCTGCCAACCTTCTGGCTCGGCATCGCGCTGATTCAGCTGTTCTCCTTCCAGCTGCGCTGGATCCCGGTGATCAATCCGTCGCCGCTACAGGGTTTGATTCTGCCGGTGATTACCGTGGCGATCCCGATCTCCGCGCCGCTGGCGCAGATTCTATTACGCAGCATCGATCAGGTTTCTACCCAGCCGTTCGTGGCGGTCGCGCGCGCTAAAGGCGCCAGCGAAAGCCATGTGCTGTGGCATCACGTGATGCGCAATGCGCTGCTGCCGGTGCTGAACGTTGCCGGTTTGCTGCTCGGGGAACTGATCGCCGGTGCGCTGATTACCGAAACCGTGTTTGGCCTAAGCGGCGTCGGTCAGCTGACGCAGCAGGCGGTGAATAATCAGGACGTCGCGGTGTTACAGGCGGTGGTGATGATCTCGGCGCTGGCGTTTGTGCTGATTAACCTGCTGGTCGATGCGCTGATGCCGCTGTTCGATCCGCGTCTGCAATCCATTGCCGGAGGCAACCGATGAGTCTGGTCGATTACTCAACTGCGCGTCAAAGCAACGGCAACGCACGTGCGTCCCGCGTGCTCAACATCCAGCCAGGTTTGTGGCTGGCGTGGGGCGTGATGCTGTTGGCGCTGCTGGCGGCATTTGCGCCTGGTCTGTTTACCCATTTCAGCCCAACGGAAAGCGTGCCTGGCGCACAACGTCTACCGCCGCAGGCCGCTTACTGGCTCGGCACCGATCAGCTGGGCCGCGATCTCTACGCGCGCATTATTTATGGTGCGTCACAGTCGCTGTCGGCGGCGGTCGCAGCGGTGGCGATGGGGCTGATTGGCGGCACCACGCTCGGCGTGCTGGCGGGCGCGATGGGCGGTCGCACTGAGAACTGGCTGATGCGCTTAGTGGATGTGCTGCTGTCGATTCCTTCGCTGCTGCTGTCGCTCAGCATTCTGATTCTGCTGGGTTTTGGCACCGTGCACGCCGCGCTGGCGGTGGGCATCGCCTCGATTGCCAGCTTTGCCCGCCTGGCGCGTGGCGAAGTGGTCCGCGTACGCCGCAGCGAGTTCGTCGAAGCGGCTTACGGCAGCGGCGGCAGTTTCTGGCGCGTGTTGTGGCGTCACATTTTACCCAACTCGCTGACGGCGGTGATCGCCTTCGCCGCCTTGCAGTTTGGCCAGGCGATTCTGGCGTTATCCACGCTCAGCTTCCTCGGCTACGGCACGCCGCCGCCGACGCCCGAATGGGGATTATTGATCGCCGAAGGACGTAACTATCTGGCGACTGCGTGGTGGCTCACCACCTTCCCCGGCATTGTGGTGGTCGCCGTGGTGCTGGCCGCTAACCGCATCAGTCGTCAACTGGCCGGAGGTGACGCATGAGCGCGTTATTAGCCATTGAAAATTTAACCCTCAGCTATCGCCAGCGCGGCGAGTGGCGCGCGGTGGTTCACAACGTCAGCTTTGAGTTGCAGCCGGGTGAAATGGTGGCGCTGGTCGGTGAATCCGGATCCGGCAAAACCACCACCGCGCAGGCCATTATGGGTTTGATGGCAGAAAACGGCCGCCGGGACAGCGGCAAAATTGTGCTGAACGGCACCGATATCGCCGGTTGGTCTTCTAAACGTCTTGATAGCCTGCGCGGCGTCAGCATCAGCTTAGTGCCGCAGGATCCGGGCAACTCGCTCAATCCGGTGAAAACCATTGGCGATCAGGTCGGTGAAATGTTGCAGCTGCACCTGAAAATCAGCAAAACCGAACGTCAGCAGCGCGTACTGGAGCTGCTGCAAAAAGTGGGGCTGAGCCATCCGGAACAGCGTCTGACGCAGTATCCGCATCAGCTTTCCGGCGGCATGAAACAGCGCGTGCTGATTGCTATCGCCCTCGCCCTGCGTCCGCAGATTATCATTGCCGATGAACCCACCAGCGCGCTGGATGTCACGGTGCAAAAACGCATTCTTGATCTGCTGGATGTGCTGCGCCGCGAATCCGGTACGGCGGTGCTGTTTGTCACGCACGATTTGGCATTGGCGGCAGAACGTGCCGATCGCCTGCTGGTATTTCGTCATGGCGAAGTTCAGGAACAAGGCCCGGCGGCGCAGGTGATCAACGCGCCTAAGCATGCTTACACGCGGCAGCTGTTGCAGGACGCCGATCCGGGCGACAGCGCGCTGTCTGTGCCGACACATGCCAACTTCTCGTCGCCAGCGATTCAGCTCTCCGGCATCAATAAACAGTTTTCCCTCGGTCGCCAGCAGCAGCTGCAGGTGGCGAAAGAGGTGTGCGTCACGGTGGCGCGCGGCACCACGCACGCGCTGGTCGGCGAATCCGGCTCGGGGAAAACTACGCTGGCGCGCATTCTTTTAGGCTTTGAGCAGGCCGATAGCGGCCGCGTGGTGATCGATGGCATCGATGCCACCGCGCTGCGCGGCGAAGCGCAACGTCAGCTGCGCCGCAAGATTCAGTTTGTGTATCAGAACCCGTTTGCCTCGCTGGATCCGCGCCAGACGCTGTTCGCCATCATTGAAGAGCCACTGCGTAACTTTGAGAAACTCAGCAGCGACGAGCGCCGGCAACGCGTCGCAGCCGTGGCGCAGCGCGTGGCGTTACCGCTGGAGCTGCTGACGCGCAAACCGCGCGAGTTGTCCGGCGGCCAGCGTCAGCGCGTAGCCATCGCCCGCGCCCTGATTCTGCAACCGGCGATTCTGGTGCTGGATGAAGCGACCTCAGCGCTGGATGTCACGGTGCAGGCGCAGATTCTGCAACTGCTGCAACAACTGCAACGCGAGCTCGGCCTTACTTATCTGTTTATCACCCACGACCTCGCCACCGTGCGCCGCATTGCGCACAGCGTCACCGTGCTGCGCGCCGGTGAAGTGGTGGAGCAAGGTGACACTGTCACGCTATTTAGCGCGCCGCAGCATCCGTATACCCGATCGCTGATTGACGCGATACCCGCTTTCCGTCCGCTGATTAAGGAGTCTGCATGACGCGCAAACGCATTGGTTTTTTCACTCGCCTGCTGGATGACACTTCCGCACAGCAGCGCTATCGCCTGGCAACTGAACAGATTCAGCACGCCGAGCGCACCGGTTTTGACAGCGCGTGGATTGCTCAGCACCACTTTAACGAGAAAGAAGGCGGCTTGCCTTCACCGCTGCTGTTTCTGGCCCACGTTGCGGCGCACACCCGCACTATTCGGCTTGGCACCGGCATCATCACGCTGGCGATGGAGAACGCGCTGCGCGTCGCCGAAGATGCCGCGGTGCTGGATTTGCTGAGCAACGGTCGGCTCGAAGTCGGTTTAGGTTCGGGCGGCACCGCGACCTCGTTTCTGCCGTTCGGTATCACTATCGACCAGCGCGCCAGCGTGTTTGCCGATCATCTGCATCAGCTGCTGAGCGCCTGGCGCGGCGATACGCTGGGCCATCCGGATAATCACCTCTATCCCGCAGCGCCGACGCTGGCGCAGCGCGTGTGGATCGCCACCTTCTCGGTGGAAGGTGCGGCGCGCGCAGGCCTTGCCGGGCACGGTTTGATGCTGTCGCGCACCCAGCCGCGTCCGGCGGGCCAGCCTGATTTGCCACTCCACCAGATACAAAACCCGATGATTGATGCTTATGTGGCGGCTTTACCAGCAGGCATTGCGCCGCGCATTCTGGCATCGCGCACCGCTTTTGTGGCCGATTCCAACGACTACGCGCGCCGTCTTGCCGAGCCGGGCTTACAGCGCCAGGCGCAGCATTTCCGTGAATCGGGACACGTGATTGGCAACACGCTCGACGAACAGGCGCGTCAGCTGGATGCGCACTTCGGCGATGCCGACACGGTGCGGCAATCGCTGCTGGCCGATACGTCGCTGCAACGCGTCACCGATATCAGCTTCCAGGTGCACTCCATCGATCCGCCACACGCCGACATTCTGCGTTCTATCGAATTGATTGCCGAGCATATTGCGCCCGCGCTGCGTGCGCTAAGCCACGCTTAACAGGAGAATTTCATGTCTCAAACGTTTGATTTACTGGCCGCGCTGGCGGATATCGATCCCGCGTCTGAACTGGCGCAAGCCCGCGCCGAGCGTCACGCCGCCACCCAGCACACGCAAGGCAGCTATGACGTGCTGTTTTCGCAGGATGATGAAGATTTGCCGTTAGCAGAACGTTTCGCCCTCGCCGCGCAGGTCGCGGCCTGGCATGGCGCGTCGAGTCTCGAAGCGCATTACCGCCAGCCGGAACAGCCCAACAACGCACGCTTCGCTGCGGGTCTGGCGTTTGCGGAACTGCTGAGCTTGCATCCGGTCGATGCTGCGCCGCAGCACATCGAGACGCTGCAAACTGCCGGATGGTCGCCACGCGGCATCGTCACGCTGGCGCAGCTGATTGCCTTTGTCAGCTTCCAGAGCCGCTTGCTTGCGGGTTTGCGTTTGCTCAACGGCGAAGAAACGGCGTCGCAGCCACATGCGGTGGCCGGTAAATGGCACGATGCGCCGCTCACCGTCAGCGGGAAAACCGCCCTCACCGCCTTTACCCAGCAGGAACTCGGCTGGGAACCGTGGCTGGCGGCAAAACCGCTGCAGGAATTTAGCGCTGAAGAGCAGGCAACGCTGGCGAAATTCGGCCACAGCGACTCTGATTACTTCCGCCTGCTGGGCCGCAATCAGCCGCTGCTCGAGCAGCGCACGCTAACCGATAAAGGCATCTTCTACACCGCAGGCGGACTCTCGCGCGCCGAGCGAGAACTCGCCGCCACGGTGGTGAGCAAGGTCAACGGCTGCATCTACTGCGCCTCGGTGCATGCGCGCAAAGCCAGCCAGCTGTCGAAAGATGAACCGGCGGTGCAGAAGCTGCTGAATGTCGCGCCGGGCGCTGAGCTGTCGCACGGACAATCGGCGCGCTGGGCGGCGCAGATCGATCTGGTTGCTACCTTATCGATTACGCCTGCCGCCACCAGACTGAAACAGCTGCAGGCGCTGCGCGCTCAGGGATTCAGCACGCTGGAGCTGCTGGACCTGATTCAATCCGCCGCCTTCTTTGCCTGGGCGAATCGCCTGATGCTGACGCTCGGCGAACCTTTCTTACCTGAACACACACAAGGATGACCATGACGGATCTTTCCCATCAACAGCTGGTGCGCTGGCGACGCGAGCTGCATCAGCATCCCGAACTGTCGGATCAGGAATTTGCCACCACCGAGCGCCTTACCCGCTGGTTGCAGGAACTCAACGTCAAGCTGCTGCCGCTGGATTTGAAAACCGGTGTCGTGGCAGAAATCGGTCACGGTGAACCGCTGATTGCGCTGCGTGCCGACATCGACGCCCTGCCCATCGACGAGCAAACCGATCAAGCATGGCGCTCCCAACAGCCGGGCGTGATGCACGCCTGCGGCCATGACCTGCACAGCAGCGTCATGCTGGGCGTCGCACAGCAGTTGCAACGCATCGAATCCCAGCTGCCTGGCCGCGTGCGCATTCTGTTCCAGCCTGCCGAAGAGATTTTTACCGGCGCGAAACAGCTGCTGGCGGCGGGCGCGCTGAAAGAGGTGCAGGCGATTTTCGGCCTGCATAACGCGCCGGATCTGCCAACCGGTACGCTGCGGACGCGCGGCGGTGCCTATTATGCCAACGTTGATCGTTTCCAGATCACTATCAACGGCAAAGGTGCGCACGCCGCGCGTCCGCATGAAGGCATTGATAGCATCGTGATTGGCAGCCACATCGTCACCGCGCTGCAAACGCTGCCGAGCCGCGTGTTCAGTTCGCTGGAGTCGCTGGTGGTCAGCGTGACGCGCTTTACCGCAGGCAACAGCTGGAACGTGCTGCCACAAACGGTGGAACTGGAAGGCACGGTGCGCACCCACAATTCGGCGATTCGCGCGCAGATCCCGCAGAAAATGAGAGCGCTGATAAACGGGATCGCCGCCGGATTTGACGCACAGGCGGAGCTGGTGTGGCAGGAAGGTCCGCCTTCGCTGCTCAACACCCCGCAATGGGCCGATTTCGCGCTGGATCTGGCCGCAGAGCAAGGCTATCAAACACAGGTCGGCACGCCGCAGATGGGTGGCGAAGACTTCGCCTTCTACCTGCAGCAGCTGCCGGGCGCGTTCGTCAGCATCGGCAGCGCCAGTGAATTTGGCCTGCATCACGCCGGATTCGATCCGGATGAAGCGATGCTGGAACCGGCGGTGCATTACTTTACCGAGCTGGCCCAGCGCGCGCTGATGACGCTGCGCCAACAACAGGCGCTGGCATCGTGACCATGAGAGCAAGGAGAAAAGCGATGGCGATTTCTGTACCTGTTCCACGTCTCGACCATGTGGTGATCAACGTTGCCAGCCAGTTGGATGACGCCAGCGCGCTGTTTCGTCGCCTGGGATTTCAGCTGACCGAGCGCGGCCATCATTCGCTCGGCTCCAGTAATCATCTGGCGATTTTTGGAGATAACTATCTGGAGCTGTTGGGGTTTGAGCCTGGGCGCGGCAATCTGCGCCAGGATTTGTGGCAGTCGCCGATTGGCCTCAGCGGTTTAGTATGGAAAACCGAGGATGCCGATGCGGTGTGGCGCTATCTGGAGAGCCAGGACATCGACGGCGATCTGCCGGCGAGCTTTTTCCGTCCCGTTACTTTGCCGGACGGCACCAAGCAGGAAGCACGCTTCCGCACCGTGCGGTTGCGCCCGTCGCTGGTGGCGAACGGCCGCAGCTTCTTTTGTCAGCACGACACGCCGGATTCGGTGTGGCAGGACGCGTGGCGCGTCCATCCGAATGGCGTGAGCGATATCGTCGAATTCGTGGTGGTGGCGCAGGATCCCGCCGCCGCTGCGCAGCCCTACAGCCGTTTATTCGGTGCCGATAAACTCACCGCCTGTCAGGAAGGCGCGTTTGTGCTCAGAGCGGGCGTGGCAACGGTGCGTTTTGCCGCCGCGGAATACGTTACGCAGCGCTTCGCCGGATTGCCGATTGATTACGACGGCAGCGCGCGCATGGCCGGATTGAGTTTGCGCACCTCGGATCTGCGCAAAGTGAAAGCCAGCCTGCTGCTCGGTGATGTGCCGTTCCGCGAAGAAGAGTCGGCGATTATTGTTGGTGCCGAGCAGGCGTTTGGTGTGGCGTTGCGGTTCCAGCAATAATCACGTTTTGCATGTATCCGTAGCGGCGCGATTTATCGCGCAATGTGATGGCGATTGCGCACCCAGCCTGATATTGCGCAATAAATTGCGCCGCTACGTTATGAGCGTTGTAAAATATCGTCATGGAGTAATCTGAATTCTAAAGGTGAAAAGTGACAGCTAACTATTAAGAACGTTACAAGCCAGGCGTAATATCCCACTATGGAAAACTGAATATGAGCTTTTGAACGATCACTTATGTTAATTATAAAGCCTTTTTTGTTGGGAACGCTGCCTCCGCTCGTCATACTCCTTCGCTTTTTCCTTATGCCACATATTGCTGCATCCTGGATCGCTAGGGGTAAGACAATAGTGAGTTTTATCATCTTGAGACTCACTTTTCTCCCAAGATAGTTTTGGCGTTACCTCTGTGGACCAGGAATAATCCTTCGCTTTTTCCTCATGCCACATTTTGCCGCATCCTGGATCGCGAGGAGTAAGACAATATTGGGTTTTATCACCTTGAGACTCACTTTTATCCCAGGAAAATTGTGGCGTCACCTCTGTTGACACCGAATAGTCCTTCTTATCAATGTCATACATCAAATCTGGTGAGGCCGTTGCTGAAACACCATAAAGTAGTGATATAAATGGGGCATATGCATATTTTTTTAAGCATGATATATTCGTTATTCCTTTAAACGTAAATTCGTTTAACTTCAATTTAGAAGCCCAGGTTCCTGACACGACTAGAAGCATGAGTAAAGTAACGTAAAATGTAGAACATTCGATTATATCTCCATTACTGGGAAAGACCCACTATACATATTTTTTTAAGCATGACATATTCGTTATTCCTTTAAACGTCAATTCGTTTGACTTCAATTTAGAATCCCAGACTCCTGATTTTAAGATTCGATATCGCATCGTACAAATCGTGCTTTCCTACATGGACGAAAAAGCATATTCGGAAAGAATGTCTAGTGACAAAGTCAGTCAGATCAGAATTAATCATTTTGCTTGATTGCGTAATTTCAAAACCACCAGCATCTGTAAACGTTATGTCAGTTCTTTGCTCATTACAGATATCCGCTTCTTACAACCAGCAACTTTGTACCAGAAGCGGACACCGGAGAAATTTGCGATACGTAGAATGATGAAAAGTCGTTTCCGCTCAGTTTTTACGGTCTTCTACATTCAATCCAGCAAATGACAAAAATAGCATTCACTCACTTACTGTATTAACGCCTCTCGCTGTTCGCTGACGCATAGCGCCCGGTGGATACCCATTAATGCGCTTGAACGCTCTGCTAAAGGCTGCCTGCGAGGCATAGCCGAGGCGAAGCGCTACGGTATCAATTGAGATCTTATCGTGAGTAATCCAGTGACCCGCGATGCGCATTCGCACTTCCCTTGCATAGCGCTGCGGAGGTATGCCGATAATTGATTTGAAGCGTTCAGCAAAAACAGAACGGGATACATGCGACTGGGCAGCAAGCTCGGCAACAGACCACTCCCGGCTTGTATCACGATGAATCGCCAAAATGGCACGGGCAAGTCGTGGATCACGTAACGCAGCGATTAGACCAGCGGCGTTCTCGCTGCCGTTTTCGATCCATCCACGAACAATCATGGCCGCCGCCACTTCTGCGAGGCGTGCCAGAATGCCCGCGAAGCCCGCGCGTCCGGAACAGATTTCAGATTTCATCGCGCCCAGAACGGGAACCAGCCCCGGATAAATCTGTTCATTTGCCTCAACCACGATGGCTTGCGGCATCAGTTTACCCAGGCCCTGCATTCCACCAAGATCGAACTCCATACAGCCATAAAACAGAACTGTGCTGGGTGTCGGATGCGAACTCGGGCAGGTATTAATTCCGCTTACGGCCTCGCCTAAAGGAGCAGAGCCGAACGTGTCGATATGTTGAAATGAACAGCTGACATCCGATAAAAGCTGATGCTCCTCGCCCTGCGGCATGAATACCATGCACCCGGCTTTTAGTTCGTGCAACGTACCATCGTGTGTGCGCAGCACAGCAGTACCCACTGCGATGTAATGAAAATAGGCATGTCCGGGTCTGCTGCTGAAACCGACGCCAAACTCAGAGCCCGTCTGTAAACGGCGATACTGCACGCCACGCAGACGCATTTCCAGCAGCAATTCACTGATGAGTTCGGATGACAGGGCAAAGTGTTTATTCACATGCATAACCGGAGTTTCGGGTAAAAAATCAGGATGTGGCATCATAGATCGTCCAGCGGCTCAACTCTAGACTTGGAGTTATCATTTTTTCTCCAAAAAAAAGAGTGTTTTATGAGAAACGAAGCAACTGAAGCTGCATACGTTAGTTTGAACAGTGCGGAACCCAAAGAATCCGCATGGATGGCCGTTATTTCACTGACGATGGGCGTGTTTGGCTTGCTGACTGCAGAATATCTTCCTGCCAGCCTGTTAACACCCATGGCCGCGGATCTTGGTGTAACCGAAGCGCTTGCTGGTCAGGCTGTGACGGTGACAGCTGTGGTGGCCCTGTTTGCGGGTCTGATGGTTCCCCGCCTGACGCGTAATTATGATCGCCGAGCTGTTTTGCTTGGTTTTACCGTGCTGATGATCGCCTCCAACCTGCTTGTCGCACTCACCTCCAGTCTGGCTGTTCTGCTGGTCATGCGCATTTTGCTGGGCATCGCGTTGGGAGGCTTCTGGAGTATGGCTGCTGCCGTAGCTATGCGGCTGGTCCCTGCAAAAAGCGTCCCGCGTGCTCTCTCTATTATTTTTAGCGGTATTGCTGTCGGTACCGTGGTTTCGATCCCGCTGGGAAGCTATTTAGGTGGGCTTTATGGCTGGCGTAGTGCTTTTATCGCTGCAACCGCAGTTGGCCTGCTGACACTGCTTTTCCAGCTGTTTACGCTTCCTGGGATGGCTCCGCGTAAAATGATGATTACGGCATCTGTCATGGATTTACTCCGCCGCCCAGGCATTGCGTTGGGAATGACGGGTTGTGTGATTGCCCATACGGGTCAATATGCGCTCTTTACCTATATTCGTCCGGCTCTTGAAAATATCGTTCAACTTGATGTGGATCGTTTGTCTTTGATACTGCTTGAATTTGGCGTCGCTAATTTTATCGGTACGCTGCTGGCCGGGTGGCTGATGGAGAAAAGCCTGCGTCTTACCCTGATACTGATGCCAGCACTTGTTGGTTTAGCGGCATTAAGCATGATTTTGCTGCCACTTGAGGAAGCAGGATTGATGTTGTTCGTCGCGTTGTGGGGGATGGCATTTGGTGGCGTACCCGTTGCGTGGTCAAACTGGGTAGCGCGTTCCGTTCCCGATCAAGCTGAAACCGCTGGCGGCATGGTAGTCGCAGCAGTTCAATCCTCAATTGCTGCGGGTGCTGCGTTGGGAGGATTACTTTTTGGTCTCAGCGGCGTAACCGGTGTTTTCATTACCGCGGGTTGCATAATGTGTTTTGCCGCGCTGGTGATTGCACTAAAAGTGAGGGTTGCGCTGAGCTGACCACTTCCCTTATTAAAGACGTTTAAATAAAGGCCAGCTGAACCATTTGGCTGGCCTGAAAAAAGTAGCGAGGTTTCCTGGCTCTTCCGCTCACTTAAAATCTCTACTACTCTGTTCGGCACCTCAGCGTCCAAATGAATTGGCTTTGAGGTGTCAGTGTAATGAAGCAGTAATGTCCGGAATTAATTATTTCCCATCGAAGAAATTGTCCGGAAGTTGACCTGGGGGCATATTAATAACAGCATCATTATCAGGCCCTTCATTTTTCATATAAGTGACCCTGGCAAATTCGGGTATTACAACATAGGGATATGCCGGTCCTTCATCGCGGAAGCGATGCATATCCTCAATGAACTCATTTTGATAACAAATTGTTTTTTCAGGATGTTGATTTTCACCTGCAATCCACTGAGGAAAGAAGATGGTGCCATGAATGATCTTTCTTTCAATGTCAAATAACAGGCTCACACAGGTTCCTGTCGGCTCGTGCCAGTCGACTTTATAAATGCCAGGTGCGAACTGCACGGCATTCATTTTTTGATTTGTCACCCAACGACCACCTACCAACCCCTGATGAATCCTGTAATCACACGTATTGTCATTACGCGCATACCATTCATATTTCCATCCATTATCATAGGTATAGACAAAATGCGTCCCTACAAAGGCGGATAAGTCTTTTGATATATCATTAACTGATTCACTTGACATAACGACCTCATATTTTCCGATAGAGTGGCGAAGTGTGGAATGTTACTTGCTGCACCCGCGTAATCTAAATACTGTAGCGTCACGTGGTGAGCATGTTATGAAACAATGCGCATGCATTTGCATATCAATTATTTACATAACATTAGCATTTAGATGACAGGTACAAGTCATTTGCTTAGGGATAATATAGCCACTTTGCATGAATTTTCCATAATGATTAACCATTTTATAATGCTAAATAGTTTGACTCAGTCGCAAAATGAATAAAAAGGTTAACCGTATGTAATAAATTACCGGTTCGCCTTCAAAATGTAACGATTAAAATTAGACTATTTATCAGTATTTTGCACTACCTTAAACCTGTTTCTTAGGGTTTAAATTTGCGAAAGTAAATTATAAAGCTACCCTGAGATAAGCATCAAACGCTGACGTTTCTTCTAACTGAATAATCACTCTTCAGGCCGAAAAATATGCCTGAGTCCTAAGAATTTTCTCTGCGGGATATATTTCTATGGATTTGATTCATGAAGTTTTTCGATTATCACCGGAGCTGGCGCTTTTTCTTTCTCTCGCTGTAGGCACGTGGATCGGTAAATTTAAACTGGGTGCATATTTGCGCTGGACAAGGAAATTGCGGCCGGCATCGCCGCTGGTGCGTTAACCCAGTCAGCAATTATCGGTACTGCCAGTGCCGCCATCCAAAACTGAATCTTGATCCAGCACAGCTCCAGCAGATGCAGGGGAATGTCGCGGTGGGATATGCGGTGACATACATCTTCGGCTCCCTGGGTGCCATCATTATCTGCGTTAACATTCTTGCCAAAATTATGGGGCGCTCTATTCGTGAAGACGCAATAAAAGCTGAACAGGAACTGATGCATGGTGTAATCATACCGGCATCAAGACAGATGCCTGCTTTACCTGAACTGATAGGTCGGGTGTTTCTGGCAGGAGCGACCGCGAGCAGAAGCGTTGCTCAGATTGAAGCATTAGCTAATCCACTTTTCCCGGTTACCGTTGAACGCATTAAACGCGGCGATAAAGTCATCGCCGTTACGCCTGACATGCCGCTTAATGATAACGACATTCTGTTACTTGTGGGCCGCCGCAAAGGCATCGTTGCCCTCGCCTCCTCGCTGGGAAAAGAGCTGGATGCAGAGGATGGGCCGGAAATGACCATTAAGACATCTGAAGTCTTTTGGATGGTATCAAGCGCGGAAGCCCCTGACCGGGAATTTGCCTTTGCTGGCCTCTGGCCTGCAGGCCGTAGAGACCGTAAGGAACAACGGTATTTCTAAGGAGTTAATCGATAAGGCTGTGCAGAGAAAAAGCAATGAGCATTATCCCGCCGACAATGTTGACGTACTTTTTCAGCATTCGCGGGTTAGTTTTTTTGGCTGAGAATACGAGCGTTTGAGTGATTGCAAAAAGCCAGATACTCATAACCGCTATATGAACTGATGCCAGTATAAGGTAGTTGCAAACGCCACCCTTCGCGCCTGCGAACTGTGAAACGACCGTCAAATAAAAAAGGATGGCTTTAGGGTTCAAAACATTAGCCAGCCAAGCCTCTTTTAAAGTCACGGAATGCTTTGCACCAGTAAACCCGCCTGAATTTACCGTTATCCCACTCCGGATAAGCATCGCGCCTAACCAAAGCAGATAGACAGTTCCGGTTACTTTAAGCACAGCAAACGCTGCTGACGACGAGATGAGCACTGCCGTGATACCAAACCCTATAAAAATTGCATGGGTATATATGCCCAGAGCGGTTCCGGCGAGGGTTCTAAATAAACCTTTGTTACCTCCTGTCAGAGCACTGTTCATAACGAGAGTGAAGCTCGCTCCGGGAGACAGGGCAACAGGGAGTAAGGCTGGCATAAAGCCCAAAATGTTCATATCCATAGATTCTGGATAGTAATTGGCACTCTCTGAAATTGCCAGTGCAAGCGTTTCGCATCTAGGCAATGTTCAGCTAAGCAAAAACGGGGAATCTTTTTGACTAAAAGTCCGCTCTTTGCTCATAGCGGACCTTCAGCTCAGTTAGCTTGTCCGCTTCGTGCCAGTAGCGGACATTGAGTATCACTTTCATGTAATCGATCGGAAGTGTTGTTATTCCATAAACGAATAATTTGACGTTACACTGGTATTGGCGCTATTAGTATGGCCCTTTCTGTCTGTATGACTTCCTCAATAAGGATTAAAAGATGGTCTCGTTTCGCTCAATGACAGAAGAAGAGTACTCTGCTTATCTGGAATATTTTATTCCTGATTATGCAATTGAGATAGCGTCAAATTATAGAATGTCTAAAAGTGATTCTCTAACGATGGCCAGGCAGGAAATATCAAAGTTGCTTGCGGAAGGAGTGAATACGCACGGGCAAATTTTACTGTCCATTTTCGCGAAATTAGATGTATTTGAGAGGCACGTAGGCTATCTCTGGTACAAACCAGACGCGGCAATGCGCACAGTATTTATCTATGATTTTCATATTTTTAATTCACTTCAGGGAGGGGGATTGGGTAAACAGGCTCTTCGCGCTTTTGAAGAGGATCTTCAGGATAAGGGTTTTAAAGAGATTAGACTACGCGTAGCTGGAGATAATGCTCGTGCTTTCCATGTATACGAGAGCAGCGGTTTTGGAGTAACGGGTATCAATATGAGCAAGTCAATCGTGCGTTAGGATATTAAATAACAGAATCAGCAATTGAAAACTACGCCTGCTTTCGTTCGCAGCGGACCTTCAGTTCAGTCCGATGGTCAGCTACGTGCTAAAAGCAGACATTGCTAACATCGGAATGTACTAATATGCGGGGTTCTGGCCAGAACTTCAGCGAATCACTTTCGCAAACTAAACCGTATAAAATCGTGAGGAAATAATGGTTGCATCATTAAATTATCATTAAATATAAAGACGTTAGATGATATGGAGATAACATCGTAGATATTATCGACAATGAGTTGTAGATGCGTTTTGAACACGGGCACATTAGCATCATCCGCTATGACAAATACAGTTTCATTACCTAAGCCGCCCCCATTAAACATCTCATCAGTAATTTCATGATCGCTGAATTCCATTTCATGCCACATAATTTTACCGCTATGCCATGGATATTGATGAAAAATATCCATTACCATGCTCAAATCATCTCCTTCCACAACATCAAAATCTGCCTTGAGCAATTCCTTACATTCTTCAAACAATGTCATGTCCATTCCCTTTGTAGCTGTTTATTTCTAGCATAACCGCTTAGAAGATTGTCGAAAAAATTATGAACTTCCGCTCCTCACTCATAGCGGACCTTGCCATATGCACACATTTTTTCAATGCCAGATGCGGGAGATGTTAAAGCGCTTTACCCAGATCAACGGTGAGCAGATGAACATGGGTAATCCACCCTAAAACCATTATGGTAACGAAGTCACGACTCATATTCACTGCCCTGGCCAGACGTTGAGGCAGTGAATACATCGTTTCTGAATAATTTATTGCAAATCTACATTCAACGCCGGTGCACCAAAACTTACTAACTCTGCATTAGACGCAGTAAAATAGTCGCGCCAGAATATCTCAAGCTGCTGAATGATTTTCCCTGAGCGATAATTATTTTTCGCGTCGGTATCAATCAATCCTGCACCTGCGACAAATACCTTAGCGCCGGCAAAATCCGCTAACAAATTCTGCTGTTTAACCTGCTGCAACGCTTTCTCAGGCGAAAGCAAACGCAGCGCGTTATTGCGGTAGAAGCTATCAAAAGCGCTGTTTTCCAACATATCGGAGATCAGAAACAGAGTGCGTGACGCGTTTTCATCCTGCTCAAGATCGTGACTAATGCGTTTCAGGCTATCGAGGATCTCGCTTTTAGCGATGTTATCGCCCTTCTCAGCGAAACTTTTTGCCATCAACCCACCCATTGCGCTCGCGAAATATTGCTTTTGCTCACTCAGGCATTTGTCGAGGTTCTTCAAACTCTCCATGCCTTGATTGTCGCGGATCTTCTTGTCCGTGAGTAGCGGCTCCAGACGTCCATCAAATAAGCGCTGCATGAAATTGTTCTGCAGCAACGCCGAGAACTGATACAGCACCACATGATCGCCGGGCTGGCTAAAACGCATGATCTGCTGCCAACTGGTATTTTTGATCTGCAGCGGCACTTTAACCGTTTGATCAATAATCACCACCAGCTCACGACCGCTGTTGGCCGGGCGATATTGACTGAGTTTGGCATAGTCATAACAGCTCGGGATATCGTTGCGATCCGCAGCCTGCGCCATGGCACTCACCCCGGCTAACAGCAGCAAACACCATTTGCTGATCTTCACCTGATTATCCTCTGGCCTTATTAAGCACGCGCTGCACTTTACGACGACTGATCAGTGCTTCCATTGACAGATCCAAATCCTCAGCCACCAAACGCAATTCTTCATCATCTAAGGCTGTCAAATCGCCCAACTCCGCAATGCGCGCCTTTTCATCGGCGATAGCAGCAGGTGCCGTTTCCAGTGCCACCGGTGCAGGTGTTGGCGTTGTAGGTTCAAATACCAAAGCCGGTTCTGGCTGATGTACCGGGCGCTCTGGAGCAACGGTAGCGCGTGTGGCGTTAAATTGCTGATGCTGATCGTCGGCCAGTGCTTTATCGCGCTGCTTACCGCGCACGTAATCGTCGAAGGTCCGAACATCAGTTTGTGCAATGCTGGCGCTACTGGCGCGTTGCATCGCCATACGATTCTGCAAGCTTGCCAGTTTATCCTGCGCATCACGCTCTACGCGCTCACGGCGCATGGCGTACCACGCGGCAAACTCTTCAGAGCTACTAAAATTACCAATATATTTCGCCGCCAGGCGCGATTCGATGCCGACCAGAGAACGGTAATAACCAATCAAAATACCGATAATCTGCACGCCAATGAAAATCACCGACAAAATAATGAAGGTCAATTTGGAGGCGAACACGCGGTTGTCACTGACCTCTTGCGCCGCTTGCTTATCAGCCTGCTGATTATCTTCCACCGCTTGCTGTGGCAACTCAAAAGGTGAAGCGTTGCTCGCCGCGCTGGTTTGGCTGAACGGCGTGCCATTGACGGCCTGGGTTTCGGCGGCATTAATGGTTGCCGCGCGAATGAAATAGGCACCTACCGCAAAGGTGAAGATCAACAGCAGCGTCACAACCGTTTGTACATATTGCGGTTTTGCGCCAATACCGTGGTTCACTCGGTTAAGCATTTGCAAATAGCTTGGTGCGTCATCGTCAATGCGGCTGTTTTCCAGCGAGACGCGGTTGTCTTTGACCAACGCCTGCGCATGGCCTTCCAGACGCGCTTCTTTATGCCAGTAGCGGATTTTGCTCAGCAGCGTATTTTTGTGTAACTGCGTGCCCATTAAGTGCGTAGCGGGCACCAAAATCACACCAATCAGCACCGAAACCACAATCGCCGACAGCTCCGCCTGGTTCGCAGAGATGTTGTTGGCAATGAATGGCGAAAGTACCAGCGCAAAGATAAAGGCCTCCAGAATGACGAGGGCGATACTGCATAACCACAACACCACGCTGGTCGGTTTGCGGCCCCGCTCATCGACTTTGTTCAGATAGTTAACGCAGCGCAGATAAAAATCGGCATCGCGGTTGGAGATGCTATGAAACTGATAGAACTTGCCACACAACGCTTCTTCTGCCGGATGCCAGATGCGTCCGCCGGTGCCCGCACGGCGAGATTCATGGCTACGCGACAAACGGGTGATGTGGCCAAACAGCGGTAGGGAACAAAACAGGTTGAGGAAGAAGTAACGAACTTGATCCCACCATTTGATCACGCCAAGTGTTAGCGCCAGTAGCCCGAAAAGCGGCCAGAAGATGTAGCGATAGGTGGCGATCGCCTGCATTAAGGTATCTAAAATTTCCATAAGAGAGTTATCCGTTTATCCACGCTGAGGTGCGTAATTGGCCAGCCACGGCTGACGATGATTGCTATAAAAGAGCTGTCCTTGTTGCGCAGGCTTGCCCGATTTCGGCAGCAAGAGGTCGACGCACGAGATCGGTTGTTGCTGGGCATCGGCGATGTAGACGCGGTAAAGAATGCTGTCTTCACCTTCCCAACTGTTGGCGACACTTGCCATGCCTTGTAGCGCCTTGCGGTTGCCCTGCGCATAATTTGGCGTGATGAGCACTCGTGGGTTTTGCGTTACCACGGCACCCTCTTTGAGAACAAACACTGGCGTCAATGTCACCAGGTTGCCATTCACCAATCCAGCCCACGCGCGCCCGTTCATATTGGGCAGATATTCCCGCGTATCATGCTGATCGATCGCCTTACCGCTGGCTAAATTCTTAGCCAGCCCACTGACGCGGGGAAGATCGGTGAGACAGCTACCGCTGACACTGCTGGCCTGGGCCTGACTAATCAGGCTGAAACCTTGCGACAGCGGCATTAAGTTGCTGGCGAGACCCGTAACCTGTGCGCTGGTGGGCTTGCCACCAAAATCGACAAAGTTAACGGGCTTGCTCTCAGCAATGGCTTGAGTGGGTTGGGTCACCACTCCCGGCGCTTTTACTTCAGCGCTTTTAGTCGCAGCCTTCTTGCTCGCTATACGTGGTGCCGCCCTGGCGGTTGAAGTACGCGCCAACGTATTTTCAGCAGCAGAGCTGTGGCGCAAATACAGTGGGTTATTGCTTTCCAGAGCCAGGCGTTGGCGTAACAGTGCTTCATTCGCCAACGCCACGATTTCAACCCGGCGGTTTTGTGCCCGACCCGAAAGGGAATCGTTATCCGCCAGTGGACGTGAGGAACCCACGCCCTGGAAATAGAGTTGGCTGGCTTTAATGCCACTTTGCTCCAGTACTAGCCCAACGTTGCGGGCACGCGCTTCAGAAAGTTGCTGATTGTGTTCGGCGTTGCCCGTGGCGTCCGTATGTCCCACTACCAGCAAAACATCGTTGGAGGATTGCTGGCCGCCTTTCATCGCTGTGGCAATTTTTTGCACCTGACGCATGCCGCTGCTGGTCAGTTCTGCACTGTCGATGGCGAACATGGTACCGTCCTCAACTTGTGCAACAATCCCAACCGGCTCCTGCTTGCTGTTCTCCTGCGCCTTAAGCGCCTGAGTGCTGATGCGAATTTTTTCTTCCTGGGCGACTTTAGCCAGCGCCTGTTCACGATTCTGCCAAACGTTCCCGACCACGCATCCCGCTACGCCGCCTGCCAGTCCACCCACCAGGGCTTTCCTGGCGTCGTGAGTCACCAGATAAGTGATGCCGCCACCCAGTGCGGCACCGCCGATACAACCGGCAGCGGTACCGTAATCACGAGCAAAGTCATTCATTGAGGCACAACTGGAAGTCAGAGAAGCGGCGATCAGCACGGATGCAGCTTTTTTAGAAAAGGGTAAATTCACATCAAATCCTTGATTGAAAAATCCTCTGTCGTGCGGAGGAAACAATGATTAATGGTTGAGGCTAATTGATAAAAAAAATTCACAGGTTTGTATCGGCAGCAATGCCGATGACTTTAGACCTCAGTGGAGAATTTCTTCTATTCAAGGAGATAGAGGATTAAAACGGATTGACGCAGGAGGAAGTGATGAAATTACGTTAGTAATATTATCTAATCACCGCGCGATTTATCGCGCAATAGGTGTTTGATGAATATGGACACGCGTGGCAAGTTTGACCAAACGCCAATCCTGATGGCCGTTAATCATCGGGTTCGCCTGCGCTTTTGCCGGCTCAACCGCCGGTTTGCCGTTTTGCGTTTTCTGCTTCAGGATGCGCACGCGATTATCGGAAAGATCTTCGATCAACCATGCATGCAGCACGTCCAGACGATCATCGCTGCCCCACCCTGGAAATCTTACGTTAACCACTCCTGCGAACAGGATCACGCGCAGGTGTCTTATCTCGGCGGAAATTTTCACGGCGTCACAGATGCGGCTTTGAATGCGATGGGAAGCTCGCGCCGCCGCTGGAGATTCAGGGCTTCACCAAAACCGTGGCGTGGCATGAAAGAACGCACCGCGATGCCGGGCATCGCTGGTTGCGCGAATTATTGTTCACCACGGTCAGCCGCAATGATGCTGTCTAAAGATAAATCTGCCTGACAGGATTCAGCCTAAGGTTGACTTAACCTTCATTTCTTAATCTGGCGCCATCTTCACTGTTACGGATGGACCAATGACGTTTTCGCTGCGCAAAAGACCGACGCTAAGTCGGCTGACGTTTATTTCGCTATTTTCAATTTATATTGCGGTGTTCCTGAATATTGCCTTTTATCGTCAGGTGATTGCAGCAATGCCGCTTGATACGCTGCGCACGATATTCGTCTTCGTCTCAATGCCGCTGGTGGCATTTAGCGTGATCAATATTATCGCCACCCTCGCCTCTTTTGTTTGGCTTGACCGGCTTATTCTTGCGCTGTTCGTATCAGTGGCGGCGGCTGCGCAATATTTCATCTGGACCTTCGGCATTGTTATTGATCGCTCGATGATCGTGAATATTCTGGATACCACACCGTCCGAGTCCTTTGCTTTATTGTCGCCTAAGTTAATTATCACGCTGGGTGGCAGCGGCCTGCTCGCTGCCCTTTTGGTATTCTGGATTAGGATTAAACATAACGAACCTCTGTGGAAAAACATCGCCAAACGCGCCGCGTCAATTGTGGTGTCGGTCATCTGCATCGCCCTGGTGGCGACATTTTTCTATAAGGATTACGCCTCGCTGTTTCGTAACCAAAAAGAGCTGATCAAATCGCTCAGCCCGTCGAACTCCATTGTGGCGACACTTTCCTGGTATCACCACAGCCGCACCGCCAATTTGCCGCTGGTGAAAATTGGCTTAGATGCCAAACAAAAGCCGCAGATGCTGGCGGGTGCAAAGCGCAATCTGACGATTTTGGTGGTGGGTGAAACCACGCGCGCGGTGAATTTCCAGCTTAATGGTTATGGCCGCGAAACCACGCCGTTGCTGGCGAAAGATAACGTCTCTTATTTCCCCAATACACAATCCTGCGGTACGGCTACCGCGGTCTCGTTGCCATGCATGTTCTCGAATATGCCGCGCGCGCATTATGACGACCAGCTTGCTGAACATCAGGAAGGCATGCTCGATATTATCCAGCGCGCCGGCGTGCAGGTTTTATGGAATGATAATGACGGCGGCTGTAAAGGTGCCTGCGATCGCGTCCCGCATCAGGATATGACCAGTCTGAATCTGCCGAATATGTGTCACGATGGGGAGTGTTATGACGAAGTATTATTTCACGGTATCGAGGACTCTATTAAAAACCTTAAAGGCAACGGCGTGATCGTACTGCATACCATTGGCAGTCACGGCCCAACCTATTACAACCGTTATCCGCCGCAGTTTAAAAAATTCACGCCGACCTGCGATACCAATCAAATTCAGGATTGTTCGCAACAGCAGCTGGTGAATACCTACGACAACACCATTCTGTATATCGATTACATTGTCGATAAGGCGATCAATGTATTGAAGGCTCATCAGGATCAATACACCACCAGCCTGGTGTATTTATCGGATCACGGTGAGTCGTTGGGGGAGAATGGCGCTTATTTGCACGGTATGCCGTATGCGATTGCACCAGATGTGCAGAAACATGTGCCGATGCTGATTTGGCTGTCACCAGATTACCAGCAGCGTTATGGCGTGAGTAAACGCTGTGTCGATAAACAAGCGGCGCATCAGGGTTATTCGCAGGATAATCTGTTCTCCACACTGCTGGGATTGACGGGGATTCAGACCAGCGAGTATCAACCTGCGGATGATATTTTGGCCGGTTGCCGGATCGTGCAGGGGTAAATGCCAGAAGGTCGCCATGAATGGCGACCCACATCACGCAGCTACCCGATCCGCCCCCAACAAATCCAATATCCTGCTGCGCAGCGCCACCAGCTGCGGATCATCGCGACGGCGCGGCCACGGCAGATCCACCTCGATCACATCCACCACTTTCGCCGGTCTTGGGCTGAATACCACCACGCGATTCGCCATCACCAACGCTTCTTCAACATCGTGCGTCACCATCAGCGTGGTGAACTGCTGCTCCTGCCACAGGTCGACAATCTCCTGCTGCATCCGCAACCGCGTCAGGGAATCGAGCTTGCCGAGCGGTTCATCGAGGATCAGCAAACGCGGCACGTTAACCAGCGCGCGAGCCAGCGCTGCACGCTGCGCCATACCGCCCGAAAGCTGATGTGGCCACGCGCGAGCAAACTGCCTGAGGCCGACGCGATCCAGCATCGCGTTAATGCGCTGTTCGCGCACCGGCCGGCTCTCCCCACGAATCTGCAAACCGAGACCGACGTTGTCATAGACGGTGCGCCACGGATAAAGCGTGGGATCCTGAAACACCACCACGCGCGACGGATCGGGCGCGGTTATCGCTTTGCCCTCCTCCGCCAGTAACCCGCTGGCGGGCGGTTCGAGGCCTGCCAGCAAACGCAGCAGCGTCGATTTGCCACAGCCGGACGGCCCCAGCAGCGCGACAAATTCACCGGCCTCTACCTGCAAATTAATATTCTCCAGCACCGGTAAATCTTCGCCTTCTAAGGTGAAGTGATGATTCACCTTCTCAATCGCAATATTAACGCCCGCCGAAGTGGTAGCCATATTTTCGCTCCTGCTTGATTTGCTAAGAAATAAAGCATAAGCCTCGCCTTTCCCACATCGAAATAGCCATTTCGGCAAACCTATCCGCAAATATTCATAATGAAAAACTGCATGATGTCATGCGGGATTGTTATTTGGTCGCGCTAATTGCCTTTGCCATAGTGCCTGTGAACTTTATCTACAAGGAAGACAGGATGGCATTGCAACAATTCTCTCTGAGCCGCCGCGCGTTATTACGCGGGCTGGGTCTCTTTAGTGCCGGCATGGCGGTGAATCCGTTGCTGAGCAGCAACGTGTTTGCCGACGAAAAATCCCTCAAAACCATCAAGCTGGCCTGGGGGCAAACCGCAGTGTGTCAGTCACCGATTTCGGTGGCGCTGAAGCAAGGCTTCTTTAAAAAGTACGGCTTGAATGTTGAGCCGGTGAACTTCAGCGGCCCCACCGATGCGCTGTTACAGGCGATTGCCACCGGCCAGGCCGATGGCGGCATCGGCATGGCGCTGCGCTGGCTGAAGCCGCTGGAGCAGGGTTTTGATGTGGATCTCACCGTCGGCACGCACGGCGGCTGCATGCGTTTACTCGCGCCGCAAAATAGCGGCATCCGCGATGTAAAAGATTTGGTGGGCAAATCGGTGGCGGTCAGCGATCAAGCCAGCCCGATTCGCAACTTCTTCGCCATTCAGCTGGCGAAACAGGGCATCGATCCCGATAAGCAGGTCAACTGGCTGCAATATCCGCCCGACCTGTTTGGCGAAGCGCTGCGCAAAGGCGAAGTGCAGGCGCTGGCTACCGACGATCCACAGGGCTGGCTGCTGAAGAAGCAGCACAACCTGGTGGAAGTCGATAACAACCTGAAAGGCGAATACGCCAACCTCACCTGCTGCGTGCTGGGCCTGCGCGGCTCGCTGGTACGTGACGATCCCGCCACCGCGCGTGCTATCACTCAGGCGATTGTCGATGCGCAGCAGTGGACCGCCGAACATCCGGACGAGACGGCGAAAATCTTCCAGCCGTTTGTGCCCGGCTCCGTCGCGGTGGAGGATATCGCCGCGATGCTGAAAGAGCACACTCATAGTCATCACTCCACCGGCACGCAGCTGCGCAAAGAGGTGGCGGTTTATATCGATGAGCTGAAAAAAATCAACGTGATCCGCCCGGATACCGATGCGCAGCGCTTCGCCGAACACTATGTGCCGGAGCTGTTGCCGGCGGAATCCGCCCATCAGCACGCCAGCAACATGGCGCACATGAGCAACATGTCGAGTTAAGGAGACGAGAATGGCCAGTGAAACCCTGACGATTGCCCGCAACCGTGATGTGCCGCGCCGCCTTCAACCGGCGGTTTGGGGTGCGCTCCTGCTGTGGTGGGCGCTGGTCGCGCTGATGGTGACGGTGCCGGATAAGCCGCAGGGTTTTGCCGCCCCGCGCTTTGTCAATGAAACGCACGAGCTGTTTGCCGCCATCGCGCTGCTTCTCACCGGGCTGGCGATTGCCTCGGGTCTGTTCCCGCGACTGACCTTACTTGCGCCGCTCAAACGCAGCGGTCCGTGGCTGATGGTACTGGCGCTGCTGATTGGCCTGTGGGAAACCGTTACTGGCAAACTGGCGCTGCTGCCCGCGCCGTTTTTCGCCCCGCCGCGTGCGCTGGTCGAAGCCTACGCCACCGATTGGCCGCGCCTGCTGGATAGCGTGCTCAATTCGCTGCGTCTGCTGGCCTTCGGCTTTATCTACGGCAGCGTGGTTGGCTTTATTACCGGCGTAGCGATTGGCTGGTCGCGCGGCTTGGGTTATTGGGTGCATCCGATTCTGCGCTTCCTTGGCCCGGTGCCTTCTACCGCGCTGCTGCCGCTGTCGCTCTACTTCTTCCCGTCAAGCTTCTCGGCGGCGGTATTTCTGATTGCGCTGGCGACCTGGTTCCCGGTGACGGTGCTAACCTGGTCGGGCGTTTCCAGCGTTGATACGCGTTATTACGATGTGGCGCGCACGCTCGGTGCCAATTCGCTATTCCTCGTGTTGCGCGTGGCGGTGCCGGCAGCGCTGCCGCACTTGTTTGTCGGCCTGTTTATGGGTTTGGGCGCGTCGTTCTCGGTGCTGGTTGCGGCGGAGATGATGGGCGTGAAGTCCGGGCTCGGCTGGTATCTGCAGTGGGCGCAAGGCTGGGCGGCTTACGCCAATATGTACGCCGCGCTGATTGTGATGGCGCTGCTGTTCTCTTCGCTGATCTCCCTGCTGTTCCTCGTGCGCGATCGCCTGTTGTCATGGCAGCGCAGCGCGGTGAAATGGTAACGACATACATTGCGTAATGAATTGCGCCGATCCGGTATGTGCACCCATCCGTAGCGGCGCGATTTATCGCGCAATCATTCAGGCTCATCTCATCTATTTATGAGGTCGATTATGGCTGCAAAAATTTCTGCTTCTATCACTGAACTGATTGGCAACACGCCGCTGCTGCGCCTGTCTCGCTACGCACAGCAACACGATATTCAGGCCGATTTGGTCGCCAAACTCGAACTGTTTAATCCTAATCACAGCGTGAAAGATCGCATCGCCCTCAGCATGATTGAAGCCGCCGAACGCAACGGCATTATTCAGCCCGGCGATACGCTGGTTGAAACCACCAGCGGCAACACCGGCATTGGGTTAGCGGCGATTGCGGCGGCGAAAGGCTACAAGTTCCGCGTCTATATCAATGATTTTGTTAGCATCGAACGCAGCCAGATTATTCAGGCGTACGGTGCCGAAGTGGTGCCGTTCAGCACCATTGAAGGGTTCAAAGCGTTTTACGATGCCAGCAACGGCGATTTCGTCGCCGCCACCAAATGGCTGGCCGAGCAGGTCACCGCAGCGGAACCGGAAGTGCACTTCCTGCTGCAGCTGGATAATCCGGCCAATCCGGCGGTGCATGAGCGCACCACCGGGCCGGAGATCTGGCGCGACAGCGGCGGCGAGCTGGATATCTTTATCGCCGCCGTCGGCACCGGCGGCACGCTCTCCGGCACCGGACGCTATCTCAAACAGCAGCATCCGGGATTACAGGTGATCGCCGTCGAGCCGGGCGTGGGTTCACAGCCGAGCGAACTGCGGCCGGATCCATTGGAAATTACCGGCGTGCATGCGTTCAGCAACCAGACGCCTGAGCGTATTCCTGCCAATCTCGATCACCGCGTTTACGATGAAGTGATCGCGGTGGAAACCTGGCAGGCGTATACAGCGGCGCGGCAGCTGGCGCTGAGCGAAGGCGTGCTGGTGGGGGATTCCTCCGGGGCAGTGTTGTGGGCGGCCCAACAGGTTGCAGCGCGACCGGAGAACCGCGGCAAGCGCATTGTGGTGTTGCTGGCCGATGGCGGCAGCAGTTATTTAACCACCCAGCTGTTCGCGCATCAGGTACCAGCCGAATCGCTGAAGCTGGCGAGCGCCGTGCAAACCTCCAGGAAAATCGCCTGAAAATAATGCGCGATAAATCGAGCCGCTACAGAATCCTGCATGTATTCGTAGCGGCGCGATTTCAATTTAAACCAGCACGTTGCTGGTAATCCCCTTAGCAAACAATAGCGGATCGGTTTCCGGTCGTAACACGTTGATCGCCTTTAAATCACGCGCATACACGTCGATCTCATTCACAAACGCGTTCCCCACCGAATAGTGTCCGTGCGTATGGGTTTTCAGCACGCTGGCGATCTCTTGCGGCGTGGTGTTGAGTGCCTGGCCGTTAAACTCGCTGCCAATCGCTTCGGGATGTTTGGCCGCATAAGCATGCGCCTGCAAAATCGCATGGGTGATCGCCGCCGCCACTTCCGGCTGCTCGCGAATCAAACTGCCGCGCGTGCCCACCACACAGCAGCTCAGTCTGGCGTACTCGTCCATTAAGTTGGTGCCAATTTCGCGGTAGCCCGGCTTCTGGGTTAAGCGCCACATCACCGGATCGGAACCGCTGGCGGCCTGAATCTCGCCCTTCTCCAGCACCATCGGCAGCAAATCCTGCGGGAACACGCGCCAGTCGACATCGGTATTGGGATCGACGCCGTGCTTTTTCAGCATCAGCGAGAAGAAGTTTTTATCCGCGCCCGCCATGTCGGTGACGCCAATGGTTTTGCCTTTCAGTTGCTCCAGCGTGGTCGGCCCGCCATCGCGCGCCAGCAGGCGCATACAGCCGCCGTGCGTGCCGGCGGTGAGTTTGACGTCAAAGCCCTGCTCCAGCGCTTTCAGCCAGCGCAGCGCCATGCCGATGGCAGCTTCGGCTTTGCCGGTGGCGATGGATTCCAGCAGCAGTTCGGTGGAGTTGCCGAAGTTAACGAACTCCACTTCCAGGTTATGCGCTTTAAAGAAGTTATGCTGATCGGCCACCACTACCGGCGCAAGGCAGATGGCGTTGAGATTGACCGCCAGACGCACATGCGTTGGCTTCGCCAGCGCCCATTTTCCGGGGCCATCTTGCAGTAAATCGCCGGGCATCTGCATGCCCGCCATATGATCATCGGCAAACACGCGGCCCGGTAACGTTGCCGCCATCGCCGCTGCGGCGGAATATCCCAGAAAATGCCGACGGGAAACTAAATAATTATTTGGCATTAAATGACTCCCAAAAATAAATGCAGGTGAAGGTGTTGACCCTAATTAATGGCTCGCGCAGAAACAGCCATTGCAAATTAACACTTCCACCGGCGGCAGAATTATGCCGATTCCGCATGTATATAGCCGGTTTATTGCTTTTACAGCGGTGGCAGAACAGGAAACAATTAAGCCTGATTTAATAAGGGGATTAATAACGCATGGCAAATAACCCGCCCTTTCTGGCTGAAATATTGCCGGTGATTATTCAGGCCTTAGAAAAAGACGCTGAAGAAGTTGATCGCAGCGGCGAATTTCCCAAAACCGCTTTTAGCGTGTTGCGGCAGCATGGCTTGCTGCACTTTGTATTGCCGACGGCGTCGGGCGGCAGCGGCGGCGATCTGCTGGCAAGCCAGGCGATTATCCAGGCCGTGGCGCGCGGCGAACCTTCTGCGGCGCTGATCCTCATCATGCAGTATCTCAACACGCGTCGCCTCGACGACAGCTCAAACTGGCCAGACGCGGTGCGCCGCAAGGTGGCGGAGAGCGTGATTCGCGACGGTGCGCTGATTAACGCGCTGCGCGTCGAACCCGAATTAGGCACGCCCGCGCGCGGCGGATTGCCCGCCACCCGCGCACGCCGCACCGCTGAAGGCTGGCGCATAAGCGGCGAGAAGATTTACTCCACCGGCAGCTATGGACTGAGCTGGTTTCTGGTGTGGGCCAGCAGCGACGATGCCGATCCGCTGGTCGGCGGCTATCTGGTGCCAGCCAACGCGCCCGGCATCCACATCATTGATGAGTGGGATCACCTCGGCATGCGCGGCACCTGTAGCCATCGCGTGGTGCTGGACGAGGTGCTGATCCCGCTCGATCACGCGGTCAACGTCGCGCCGTGGAGCACGCCGCGAGCGGGCCTCAACGAAGAAGAATCAGTTTGGATGGCGGTGCTGCTCGGTTCGCTGTACGACGCCATTGCGCATAGCGCGCGCGACTGGTTTATCGGCTTTTTGCAGCAGCGCGTGCCGGCCAATCTTGGCGCACCGCTGGCATCATTGCCGCGCTTCCAGGAGCTGGTGGGCCGCATCGATACGCTGCTGTTTACCAGTCAAACTATGCTAAGCAGCGCCGCCCAAGGCCACGTCGCCAGCGGACATGCCGCACAAATCAAACAGGTGGTAATCGAAAACGCCATTCGCAGTGTGCAGCTGATGGTGGAAAGCATCGGCAACCACGCGCTGACGCGCCACCATCCGTTACAACGTCACCTGAGAAATGTGTTGTGCGGTCGCATTCATACGCCGCAGGACGACGCCATTTTCACTTCCGTGGGCAAATCCGCCCTTTCTGCTGAGAGGAGTACATCATGACGCTGGAATTTATTGGTCTGAAGGGTAATCAGAAGAAATGCGGGCTGCCATAAAAGGCCAGCTTAAGGTGATTTGACGGGGTTATTATTGGGTGCGCATGACACGCACCCTTAATTTTGATTAAAAACGATACGTCGCAGAGACAGAGAAATTACGCGGATCGCCGTACACGATGCCGCCGTTGCTGACGTTGGTGTCGTACTCTTTGTCGAACAGGTTGTTGATGTTTGCCTGCAGTGAGACGTTTTTGGTGACGTCGTAGCGTGCGAACAGATCCACCACCGAGTAGCTGCCCTGACGTGCGCGCCAGGTGCCTTCGCCGTCTGGACCGCCAATGTCGCCGTAGGTTTTCGACTGCCATGTCACGCCACCACCCAGGGTCAACTGATCCAGCATCGGCAAGCGATAGCTGGTGAAGAGGTTGAATGAGGTGCGTGGCAGCTGAGAATTGTAATTCTCGCCTTCGCGATCTTCCGCCACATAACTGGTACCGCCGAAGGTCATCTGCCAGTTATCGGTTACCGCGCCGTTTACTTCAAACTCCACGCCACGGCTCACTACGCCACTTTTACCCACATAAATGGCATTGCCCGTTTCCGGGTTGGTTTTTCCGGTCGCTTCGCCAACGTTATCCAGTTCAGTGCGGAATACGGAGATCGAGGTAGTCAGGCGGCTGTTAAACCAGTCTGATTTCAAGCCCGCTTCGTAGTTCTTGCCAATCACCGGCGCCAGGAATCCGCCCGAGGCATCCTGATAATCCTGCGGCTGGAATACCGAGGTGTAGCTGGCATATGCCGACCAGTTGTCATAGAAGTCCCAAATCACGCCACCGTACGGCGTGATGTTGTTCTTCTCCATCTCTTCGCTCAGCGTCTGACGATTCCAGTTGGTGTAGCGCGCGCCGAGAATCACATGCAGCGGATCGGCCAGCGAGATGCGGGTTGCCAGATAAGCAGATTTCTGACGTACCAGCTGTGTATCTGAAGCCGGTTCGCGCGGATCCCAGTTAGATTCCGGGAAATCGCCGTTGTAGTTATTGAAGTTACCCAGCTCTGCTGATGAGATGTTCTCCCACGAGCTGTAGTACTTGTTGTCCTGACGACTGTAGTTAACGCCAATCATCAGCTCATGCTGACGTCCCAACAATTCGTATGGGCCGCTGGCGAAGGCATCCACCGCATCCACTTTACGTTTACCGGTGTTATAGCCGGTGCCGCCGATAACCGGATAGCCGGCGTAAGAGGAAGAGCCCGCGCCGGTGGTTTTATCAAAGAAGCCATCGATATACAGCTGTTTGCTGTCGAGGAACATTTCGTTGTGCGTGCCGTTAAGCGTGATGTTCCAGCCGTTATCGAAATTTTGCTGCAGGTTAACAAAGACCTTTTTGTTTTCTTTGTTGTTGTAAGCCCAGTCTGGCGCGGTGTTGTAACCACGACGCGCTTTGATCTGAGAACCGTCGGTATACCAGCGCGGGGAACCGCTCCACATTGGCGAATCGGTGTTGACCTGGGTAAATTCGTAACCAACCGACAATTTGGTGGAGTCGGTCAGATCAGCGTCAACCACGCCATAAACGAACTTTTTGTCTGCGCCGTAGCGTTCGATAAAGCTGTTTTTGTCTTCATAGCCCGCAACTAGCCGACCACGCACGTTCCCTTCAGGCGACAGCGGTGCAGAGAGATCGGCAACGTAACGCTGCTTGTTCCAGCTGCCGTAGCTGGCGGAAACATCACCGGTGAACTCTTTGCTATCGGCGTGCTTGCGCACCATGTTGATGGAGGCGGAAGGATTACCTGGGCCAGTCAGCAAGCCGGTGGCACCGCGCACTACTTCGACGCGCTCATACAGCGCCATGTCGCTCTGCGCGTCGCCAAGGTTCCAGCGTGAGGCGAAGGCGGTTGGAATACCGTCGACCATATAGTTGTCGATCAGGAAACCGCGCGAATAGTAGTTGGTGCGGTCCATATCGGAAGAGACGCCGTGGATACCGGTGGTGTTCTTCAGCACATCGTTCAGCGATTGCAGCTGTTGGTCTTGCATACGCTGCTTGCTGACGATTGAAACCGATTGCGGAATATCGCGCGCGGTGAGCGCCATTTTGGTACCGGCACGCGTCACCGGTACGCTGTAATCCTGTGCCGCCTGCTGTTGCTGATCGGCGTTGGCGCTGGCATCCACGTTCAGCGTTTGTTCGGTGTTGGTGGTCTCTGCTGCCTGCGCGATACCCGACGCAACCATCACAGCCAGTAAAGAGAGACGTAACGCACGCTGAGGCGCACTGCCGGGTTTCCTGACGCGCAAATCACTGAAAGACATACGATTCCTCAATCAACTTATCGTTATTTTTTTGCGGCACCGCTGCTGACGTCGGAAAGAGGAACGACAGTAAGGAAGCCGTTAAGAAAGCAAATGAGAAATATACGCATTAAGATTTCCAATGCAAGAAATTGTTACCAGTTTACTGACACTTTTACACTTGGTGAAAAGCCTTATTCTTCAACGAGTAATAGTTGACTTACGTTATTTTCAGGAAGGTTCATGGCGGGGCTTTCGGCAACTATGTGAAATTGAACAGATTCTTATGTGTACGGTAACCATTTATGGCGACCTTCACACGCACCGCATACACACGCATATTAAATCACCCACTATTATTCTCCTTACTCTCCCGCATCACGTGAATAAGCCAAATAGCTCGATAAAGCGTCACGGAATATAAAGGAATCTCTGATCACCCGGATATTTTACAGACAATTCTGCCCACGTTTGATTATTTTAATTTGGCAAAAAATCTCGTAGAATGCTTCCCTTTACACCAGTCAAATAAGTAATAAGGATTAATACATGAGCGATGCACTTAAAGCATTGAACAATCTTCGTACGCTGCGTGCCGAGGCGCGTGATATTGACGTCGCAGCATTAGAAGAGATGCTGGAAAAATTCGCCGTGGTCGTCGCAGAGCGCCGTGAAGAAGCGGAAGCAGAAACTGCAGCTCAGCGCGAAAAAGAAGAAAAGCTGGCGCTGTATAAAGAGATGTTGTTGAAAGATGGCATTGATATTAGTGACCTGGCGCAATTAACTACCCAGGAAAGCAAACCCAAGTCGAAACGTGCTCCGCGCCCCGCGAAGTATAAATTCATCGACGAACAGGGGAACGAGAAATTGTGGACCGGCCAGGGCCGTACGCCATCACCGATTAAAGCCGCACTGGAAGCGGGCGGTTCAATGGATGATTTCCTGATTTAATCGGTGACTTGCTGTACAGCGCATGAACAGTAAAAACGCAGCGTAAGTGCTGCGTTTTTTCGTTATTAATTCTGCGCGTTAATCTGTTTGATATACGCTTTTAAAAAGTCGTAAACATAATCCTGGCAAGCGATACCGGATTGCGCATCATACTTGCCGTTAAGTCAGATAATCCCCCGGAAATATCTGACGTCTTTTACTAATAAGCTTATTTCAGAACCGCACAGGCCTGCGCAATTCTGCGGCCCGCTTCACGCACCGTTTCAATGTCGGTGGCAATCGACAAACGGAAATAAGGTGATAATCCGTACGCGCTGCCCGCCACGCCAGAGACACCGCTTTCCAGCAGATAATTCATCACATCCTGCTCGCTTTCGATCTGCTGACCATCGGGACGCGTTTTACCTAATAAACCGGCGCAGCGACAGAAAATAAAGAACGCGCCATCAGGATTAAGCACGTCAATTTCCTGCACCGGCTTTAACAGCGCCATAATCGCATCGCGGCGATCCTGATAAGCCGTGCGTTGCGGCGGCAAAAAGTCGAGTCCACCGTTATACGCCGCCACCGCTGCAGCCTGACTGATCGCGCTGGCACCGGAGCTGTTTTGCGACTGCACCACCACCATCGCGTCGATCAACGCTTTAGGCCCGGCACCGAAACCGATGCGCCAGCCGGTCATGGCGTAGGTTTTCGACACGCCGCCCACCAGCAGAATACGGTCGGCTAAATCCGGCGCAACGTGCAGCAGGCTAATATGTTCACGGCCATCAAACAGAATATGTTCGTAGAGTTCATCCAGCATGATCAGCACATCAGGATGATCGCGCAGCACCGTCGCCAGCGCGGTCAGCTCATCTGCGCTGTACACCATACCAGAAGGATTGCCGGGATTGTTCAGCACCAGCCAGCGGGTTTTGGCGGTGATCGCCTGCGCCAGCTGTTGCGGCTGCAACTTGTATTCCTGCTCCAGCGGACACGCCAGCAGCACCGCTTCGCCGCCGTTGAAACGCACGCTATCCGGGAACGTCGGCCAGTAAGGCACCGGCACAATCACCTCATCGCCCTCATTCAGCGTGGCGGCAAAGGCGTTGAAGATAATCTGCTTGGCACCGTTGGCGATGCAAATCTGCGCCAGCTCATAATCGAGCTGATTTTCATTTTTCAGCTTAGCCAGCACCGCTTTGCGCAGCGGCGTGGTGCCATTGGTCGGCGTGTAGCGCGTCTCACCGGCTTCCATTGCCGCCACCGCCGCCTGGCGAATATGCGCGGGCGTATCAAAATCCGGCTCACCGGTGGTGAGATCGAGAATATCCACGCCCTGCTCTTTCAGCTGGCGCGTCAGTTGACGCGCCGCCGCATTGGCAGAGAGCGACACGGACTGCACACGCTTTGATAAGGTGACCATGTTGAGCTCCTGAAGGGGTTAGACCACCGGCAAGCCGAGGTTTTCACGCAGCGTGGCGAACTCGTAATCGTCACGGAACAGGCCGCGACGGCGCAGTTCAGGGATCACCAGCTCAACAAACAGATCCAGCTGCTCGGACATGATCGCCGGCATAATATTGAAACCATCCGCGCCGCCCTCGTTCATCCACAGCTCGAAATCGTCAGCGATATCTTCGGCGGTACCGACAATCACGCGATGTCCGCGTGAACCAGCAGCCACCGCCGCCAGCTCGCGCAGCGTCAGATTTTCGCGTTTCGCCATATCGGTCATCAGTTTAACGCGGCTCTGGTTGCCCTCGCCCAGAGGCACTTCTGGCACCGGACCATCCAGCGGGAACTGGCTGAGATCCATGCTGAAACGCAGCGACAGCTGACGCAGACCGTTTTCGATGTCCACCAGCGTGTTGAGCTCTTTCCACAGTGCTTTGGCCTCTTCACGCGTGCGGCCCACAATCGGCATCACGCCCGGCATAATCACCACATGATCCGGATTACGACCAGCGGCAATGACCTGATCTTTCTGCGAACGGTAGAAGGTTTGTGCTTCTTCGAGGCTGGCAGCCGCGGTGAAGATCACTTCCGCGGTTTCCGCCGCCAGTTTCTGACCATCGGCGGAGGAACCGGCTTCGATGATCACTGGACGACCCTGCGGCGAACGGGTGATATTCAGCGGACCCTGCACCTGGAAGTGCTCGCCTTCATGGTTAATCGGCTGGATTTTTTCATCAACAAAGTACGCACCGGTCTCTTTGTTCGGCTGCACCGCGCCCTCTTCCCAACCGGCCCACAGCTTGTCAGCCACTTCGAGGAATTCGCGCGCACGCGCATAACGCTCGGCATGGTTTGGCATATCGTTGCGGCTAAAGTTACGCGCTACATCGGTAGAGAACGAGGTCACCACGTTCCATGCCGCGCGACCACGGCTGATGTGATCCAGCGAAGAGAAGCTGCGCGCCATGGTGAACGGATCGCTAAAGGTGGTAGACGCCGTTGCCGCCAGACCGATGCGTTTGGTATTCACCGCCAGCGCCGACAGCATGGTCAGCGGCTCAAGGCGCGCCATGGTCGAGGGCAGACGATACATGCTGGTGGCCAGCGCATCGCCTACGAAGAACAGATCGAATTTACCGGCTTCGGCTTTTTTGGCGATGGTGATCAGCCAGTCGATGTCAGTTGGATCGCCGAGCTTTTCCGTCAGACGCCAGCCGCTGACGTGTTGTCCTACCGGCTGCACGAAAAGGCCTAAACGGATGCGGCGTTGTTGTTTTGAGTTAGCCATTAATTTGTCCTGGTCAATAAAAAGTGGTGCGATTTAAAACGTGTTCTCGGTCGCCAGCAGCGCCTGTTCCAGCGCATCGGCAGAGATGCGGAATGGCAGACGTTCGGCGCTGGCCGCCGGAAATTTAATCTGTTCTGCGATGGTGCGAATCGTCGCCGCGCGGTCACCGGTTAACGGCGCTAAGGTCAGCGGCATGTCGTACGCACGCAGCAGCGTCAGCAGATCGGCATCCGGCACGCCGTCATGCTCAATCAGCGATTGCACCAGCAGGCTGTAACCCACTTTTTCACCGTGCAGCCATTGATGCAGTTCCGGCTGATGCGTCAAACGATTGTGAATGGCGTGAGCAAAACCTGGCGTCGGCAGCACATCGCGCACGCTGTTGGCTAATCCGGCCAACACGATATTGGCATCGATGATTTTCACCAGCTCCGGCGTGACCTGCTGTTGCTGGTTAGCGGCTACCGCCGCCGGGCCCAGCTCGCGATAAAGATCCAGCGCGCGTTTGGCGGTCATCACTTTGAGATCCAGCGCCAGATCGTTGGGATTGTTACGCTGATACGGATAGAACTCATAATATTTTGCCAGCGCATCAACGATGCCGGCCTTCAGGTAACGCACGTCGCTGCGCGCGATAATCTCGCTATCGACCAGTACCAAATCCGGCATTTTGCCCAGCGGCTGGCTGCGCACATGGCCGCCCTGCTCGTTGTAAACAATCGCCACCGGCGACCAGGCAGCGCAAGTCGCGGCAACCGTGGCGAAGTTGATCACCTTGAGATCGGGCAGCTGGCTACCCACCGCTTTTGCCGCATCCAGCACGCGCCCGCCGCCGATCGCAAACAGCAGTTCAGCGCCCTGCCGCTCGACATTGTGCTTCAGGGCTTCAATCGCGGCATCGGTGCATTCACCGGTCAGATACTCTATTTCCCAGCGAATATCATTGGCTTCAAGGCTCTGGGTTAATTCCGGATTAACGGCCTGCCAGGCGCGGGGGGAAGTAAAGACGCGAATATGGGAAGCGTAAGGTTTGATAAATTCACCGGCGCGCGCACGCAAACCGGACTCATGTGCATATGCACGCGGAGATTTGATCGCTAACACGGCGTCACCCTGATTAAGAATAAGGCTATAACGGATTAAATTAAGATAATTCAGAGGGTTAATACAGAATAGTTATAGCGCTATGTATTTTCTGCATACTACGGTAAATAACGATTTAAGCAATGCAAAAGGGGCGATTTCATTTTCACAAATTCGCATTAGCTTAGTTATTTTTCACATATAGCGGGGAATGGCTTTGCTGGTAATCTGAACCCTTATAACAGACGAGCACCTTGCGTAGCGGCGCAATTTATTGCGCGATGAATCGCGCCGCTATGGAAGGTGCCTGTTTTTTGATTCTCCGCCTGATGGCGGTTTTTTCCCGGGGATGTCTATGTCACTTGAATTTCGTCAGGTTAGAGAAGACGAGGTGGAAACCTATCAGGCGCTGATGCATGCCGCGTATGCACCCACGCTGGCGCTCGGCATTAAATTTGATGCCGCCACCGCCGACCTTGCCAAGACACTGCGTCATCTGCAGAGCCACGGTGTTTATGCGCTGTATGCCGATGATGTGATGGTCTCATCCGTTACCGTACGCTATCCGTGGGGACCGCTGCCCGGCCCGTTTGGCCTGCCGCATATCGGCTGGTTTGGCGCGCATCCCGATTATCCCGGCCAGCAATTTGGTCGTCAGGTGCAGGATCGTCTCGAGCAGGAGATCTTGCTGGGCCAGTTACGCGCGCCTGCGGTGTCGCTCGGCACCGCCACCAACCATCCGTGGCTGATCGAGATGTACAAAAAGCGCGGTTTCCAGCTGATGCACACCACCGATCTCGGCAAAGGCCACATCACGCAATATATGAAGAAAGTACTGGATGAAAGCGCCCACGATGCGTGGTTAACACGCCAGGCGGCACAACAAGGAGTAAAAGCATGAGCCAATCTCTCGACACCTTAGGCGAACAGCTGATCGCTTTCCGCCATGAACTGCACCGTTTTCCCGAGCTTTCCAATCAAGAGTTTGAAACCACCGCACGAATTCGTCAGCAATTAGAGCAACACCAGATTCGCGTGCTGGATCTCCCGCTCAAAACCGGTTTAGTGGCGGAAATCGGGGCGGAAAAAGGCCCATTGATGGTGTTACGCTCCGATATTGACGCGCTGCCGATTGAAGAGCAGTCAGTTGTGAGCTTCCGATCTGAACGTCCCGGCGTGATGCACGCCTGCGGCCACGACTTTCACAGTTCGGCGGCGCTGGGGGCAGCGATTCTGCTCAAACAGCAGGAAGATACGCTGCCAGGTCGCGTGCGTATTCTGTTCCAGGCCGCTGAAGAGACCGGCCAAGGCGCGCCCGACGTGATCGCGACCGGCGCGCTGGATGACGCGGTGGCAATCTTCGGCATCCACAACGATCCGTCGCTGCCGCCAGGCGTGATTGGCAGCAAAGCCGGTCCGCTCACCGCAGCGGTCGATCGCTTTGATATCAGCATCACCGGCATGGGTAGCCACGCCGCCAAACCGCATCAGGGTAACGATCCGATTGTGATTGCCGCGCAAATTGTCTCGGCCGCACAAACGTTGATTAGCCGCAATGCCCCATCCGGCGATAACGCGGTGGTCTCGATTACCCAGATTCACAGCGGCAGCACCTGGAACGTGATTCCTGATAGCGCCTGGCTGGAAGGCACGGTGCGCTCCTTCTCGCAGGAAACGCGCGAACGTCTGGAGCAGCGCTTCCGTGAAATCGTGCAAGGTATCGGCGCCGCTTTCGCCGCCGAGGTGAAATTCAACTGGCACGCGGGTCCGCCATCGGTGGTAAATGATGCGCATTGGGCGGATTTTGCCTTGCAGCAGGCCAGCGCCAGCGGCTTTGAGGCGCGCGTGGTGGAAGCCAGCCCAATCGGCGAAGACTTCGCGTTCTATCAGCAACAGCTGCCGGGCGCGTTTATGATGATTGGCACCGGCGAGCCTTACGCGCTGCACCATCCGGCGTTTCGCATCAATGATGATGTGCTGCTGCCGACGTCGCGCTATCTCGCCAATCTGGCGGTCGCAGCGCTGAAGAGCGTGAGCTGATGAGCCTCACTGCCGCGCTGGCTGAGCGCATTGTTCACAGCCAACCGGACGCCGCCGCACGTGATGCGGCGCGCGAAGGGGTTCGTGATTTCCTCGCCGTCAGCTGGCCGGTACTGCAAGGTCAGGTGCCAGACAGCGGATTACCGGCGCTGCGCAGCGTATATGGCGACGGCAGCGCGCGAGCCAACGCCCTGCTGCTCGGATATGCCAGCCACGCGCTGGATTACGATGATTTCCATGCGGATTTTCGCGGGCATCCCAGCGTTGTGATTCTGCCTGCGCTCTTTGCCTGGCAGCAGTTGCAGCCCTCTGAGCTGGATCAGTTTCTTGATGCCTATGCGGTTGGCGTGGAGGTTGCCGGACGTTTAGGTCTCGCCGTCAGCCAGCAGCATTACGCTTTAGGTCATCACAATACCGCGACGCTTGGCACAGTTGCCGCTGCCGCCGCGCTGGCGCGTTTGCTGGCGTTAGATGTGGCTGCCACCGCAACGCTGCTCGGCATCGCCATCACGCAGGCCAGCGGCTTACGCGCGCAGTTTGGTTCGGCGGTAAAGCCGCTGCATGCCGGGTTTGCAGCTGAACGCGCGGTGAGCGCCGCACAGCTGGCGCTGGCAGGCTTTGATGGCAAGCAGGACGGCGTGATTGACGCTTTCATCTCCGCCACCAGCAATGGCCAGGCGCAGCCGGAAAAACTGATTGAGCATTGGGCGCAGCCGTGGCGCATCGTCGCGCCTGGGCTGGAATTCAAACCCTTCCCCACCTGCGCCGGTACGCACAGCGCCGCCGAAGCCACGCGCATTTTGCGCAATCAATGGCTGGCGAGCGGTAAATCACTGGAAAGTTTGCTGGAAAACATTAGCGAAATTAGCGTGGCGTTTCCGCCGGGCGGTGATATTGCGGCATCGGTGCGCGTGCCAACCAACGGCATCGAAGCGCGTTTCAGTCTGGAATATGTGATCGCCGCAATGCTGATGTATGGCGATTTGCGTTTACAGGATTTTGCCGAAGGCGAGTTGAATCAAAAGGTGATGCCGCTGGCAGCAAAGGTGCGTCGTACGCCAGATGAAGGTGCGCCACCGGATGCGATTAACCCGGCGCTGCGTTTTCATCTGGTGACGATTACGCTACGCGATGGCTTGCAGATGCAGCATCACCGCACTCGTCAGCAATCGCTGGCCGATGCGGTGGATGTCGCAGGCAAGCTGCGCGCGGCACTGCAGCAGGAGTCCCCGCTACGTCAGCAACAACTGCTGAACAGCAGCGAGTTGGCTAACAGCGCGCATCTGGCGCAGTTAACCCAACTGCTCGCTTAAAGCGTTTCAACCGGCTCCAGCGCATCCTGAATGGCATCGGCCAGATTTGCAATCTCATTGGCAACCGCCTGCAAATCCCACGATGCCTTTGATCCGCTGGCAGAGGTTGAGGCGCTAACTGACTCTTTTGCCACCGCTAATGCCGCCGCAACCGCAACGGTGCGTTTATGCTGCTCAACCGTGACGCCAATCGGTGGCTGTGTGAAATAGTCGTTGACCATCGTATCTCTCCCTTAAGTGTTAAAAAAATAAATGAATCCTGGAGAGGTATTATGGGGGAATTACAGCAGAGTGCACTCTAAATAGTGAGCCGCCAGCGGCGGCTCGACTGATTTTCAGATTTTAGGTTGCTGATCTTCAGGGAATTCAGTATCGCGGGGTAAATCATCATCTTCGTCAGGTAATGTTTCATCATCACCTGGCAGTGGAATTACATCATCATCTGGACGTTCTGACATACGTACCTCCGTAAACCCGAATTGGGTTAATTAAAGTGTAGTAATGAAATAAATTAAACATCGCCCTTCTTTTCATTATGTGAGTTAAGCGTAAGAAATCGCGCAACAATAATATCTTCATTTCTTTGCACCGCTTCACTTAAATAAGCAAAACTCACGCTGGGCTTATTTTCTTTTCAGCTCAGCCATTTGCGCTAAGCCAAAGCGTGGTTATAATTTGAATTAGGTTGAACAGTCGATTTCCCTGGTTGCCTTAAATGGCGCCCCTATAACACGATTAACTTCTTTTATTTATTGCTATTTCCTGAATGTTATTCCGGGGGAACATCATGTCGCCATTTTCCAGCTTTTGGCAAGCCGGTTATGAGGGAGCGGATCATATCAATCCCTTCGGCGAGCGGCTTTCAATGAATGCTTTGACCGACCATTTATCGCAATACCATAACGATTACGCCGCGCTGCAGCAGTTTGGCATTACCTCCGCCCGCGAAAGTATTGGCTGGCGACTGGCGGAAATGGAACCGCAAACCACGCTCGAAAGTTTAAAAAAACGCATGAATTCGGCGCGCTCCTTTGGCGTGCAAATTAACTGGACCTTTTGCCATTACGGCTGGCCGGATGACTTAACCTTATTTTCCAGCGAATTTGTGCCGCGCTTCGCCGCTTTTTGTCAGCGCATGGCGGGCTTCCTCGCGGAATATTATGAAGACGCCCCCATTTATTCGCCGATGAATGAAATCTCGTTTTTGGCGTGGGGAATTTCTGTCGGCCTGTTTGGTAATAATGCCCATACCGATCCCGATGAGATTAAACGTCAATTGATTCGCGCCACGCTGGCGGGTTGCGCCGCCATTCGCCTTGCAGATCCGCGTGCGCGTTTCCTGCACTGCGACCCGATTATTCACGTGGTGCCGGATGAAGACAGCGATGCGTGTCGGCAGCGCACCCGCGATATCAACGCTTCGCAATATCAGGCGTGGGACATGATCGCCGGTTTGCGCGAGCCGGAACTCGGCGGCAAACCGCACTATCTCGATGTGGTTGGCGCCAATTATTACCACGGCAATCAGTGGCTCACCGGGTCCGGCTGCCGGCTGGAATGGCATCTGGGCGATGCGCGCCGCGTGCCGCTGCATCCGCTGCTGGCGCAGTTAACTGAGCGTTACCAACGGCCCATTTTGCTGGCGGAAACCAGCCACGTCGGCAGCGGACGCGCCGCCTGGATTTCACAAGTAACCGCAGATGTCGCGCAGGCACAGCTGAACGGCTGTGATATCCGCGGCATCTGTCTTTATCCGATTATCGATCGCCCACTTTGGGAAGATCCCGAACACTGGCCACGCAGCGGATTGTGGGATGTCGATCCCAACAAAAAGCGTCTGCTGAACCCGGTTTATGCCGCGTCATTACAGCAATCACAACGATTATTAGCCCGTTTTCAGGGTCTTATCACCGCGGCCAGCAGGCCAGAGGAAAGCGTCATGAAACAATCCGTATTAGTGGTATTCAGTCATTTACGTTGGGGATTTGTCTTTCAACGTCCACAGCATCTGTTATCGCGCCTCGCCCAGTTCCACCGCATTGTGTTTATTGAAGAGCCGATTTATCAGCCCGGTGAAGCCGCGTTACGCCAATATCAGCCCGCCCCAAACGTGACGGTGATCGAACCGCATACCAATGTGGCCGCGCCTGGCTTTCACGATAGCCAAATCGCCGTGCTGCAACCGCTGCTGGCTGAACTGCTTGCTGACGATGAAACGCCGATGGTGTGGTTTTATACGCCGATGGCGCTGCCGCTGCTGGCCTGCTTTACACCGAGCGCGATTATCTATGACTGCATGGATGAGCTCTCCGCCTTTAACCAGGCGCCGCGCCAGCTTCAGCAGCGTGAATCGGCGCTGTTGAGCCGCGCCGATTTGGTGTTCACCGGCGGCACCAGCCTGTATGAAGCGAAGAAACATCGCCATCCGCAGGTTTTCTGCTGCCCAAGCAGCGTCGATGCGGGACATTTTGAACAGGCGCTGGACCGCACTAACAGTCATCCGCTGCAGGAAAACCTGCCAAAACCGCGCCTCGGCTATTACGGCGTAATTGATGAACGCCTCGATTTGACGCTGATTGCCGCGCTGGCCGATGCGCATCCCGACTGGCAGATCGTGATGGTCGGTCCGGTGGTGAAAATTGATGCCGCCAGCCTGCCCCAGCGCAGCAATCTGCACTGGTTCGGCCAGCAACCGTACGCCGCCTTGCCGCACTTTCTCGCCGGCTGGGATCTTTGCCTGATGCCGTTCGCGCTCAATGCTTCGACGCGCTTTATCAGTCCTACCAAAGTTCTGGAGTACATGGCAGCGCAGCTGCCGATTGTCAGCACCGCGATTGCCGATGTGGCGCGACACTATGCCGACGTGGTGAGCATCGCCGACTCGCATCAGAGCTTTGTTCAGGCCTGTGAAGCGGCGCTCAGCATGCCGGTGGAAACCCGCTATCAGCTAGCGAAAAACATGGCGGCACGCGTTGCGGAAACCTCGTGGGATCGCACCGTCGACGAGATGCAGGCGCATATCGTGGCGCTGACCCAACGTCAGATTTCCCATCCCGAAATAGCCGCCGCTCCTCCGCCCGCGCTGGCGCAAAATACCGTTGCGTGCTTGATTTTGGGGGCCGGGCCAACGGGGTTGAGCGCCGGTTATCACTACGGCGCGGGCGCAGTGGTGCTGGAGAAAAATGCCACCGTGGGCGGCTGGTGCCGTTCGGTCGAGGATCAGGGATTCACCTTCGATCACGCCGGCCACATTATGTTCTCCAACGATCCTTACGTGTTGCGCCTGTACGATATCCTGCTGGGCGACAATCAGCACTGGCAAACGCGTGAAGCCTGGGTTTACAGCCATGATGTTTACACCCGCTATCCGTTTCAGTCGGCGCTGCATGGTTTGCCTGCCGAAGTGATTGGCGAGTGTGTGTTAGGCGCGATTGAAGCGCGCTATGCGTCGCCTCCCGCTTTACAGGCGGTGGCCACCGAGGCGCGGCGTGATTGCTGCGCCGATGGCGCCATCCCGGATGGTGAAAGCCTGGTTTGTCAGCCGGAGAGCGAAGATTTCGAAAGCTTTATTTTCCGTACCTGGGGCAAAGGCATCGCCCGCCATTTCGCCCTGCCGTATAACCAGAAACTGTGGAAAACACCGCTGGTGAATATGGAAACCTCATGGCTCGGCGGACGTGTGCCGCTGCCCGATTTGGAGCAGATCATCTCCGGCGCGCTGGCGCCGCTGGATAAGCCGGTCGGCCCCAATGCGCGCTTTGGCTATCCGCTGCGCGGCGGTTTTCAGGCGCTGATGGAGGGATTTCTGCCACATCTGGACTGCACGCTGGAGATGGAAGCGGGCGTCAGCGAAATTCAGCCGTTGCAACGGCGCGTGCTGTTAAGTGATGGCCGACAGTTTCATTATGACCAGATGATCAGCACCTTGCCGCTGCCAGAACTGGTGCGATTGATGGGCAGCTTTGCACCAGAAGCGGTGCAGAAAGCGGCGAGGCAACTGCGTCATATCTCGGTGCGCTGCGTCAATCTGGGCATTGGCCGCGCCAATATCAGCGACAAACACTGGATTTACTATCCCGGCAACACGCTGTTCCACCGCATCTTTTTACAGGGCAACGCCAGCCCGCACTGCAATCCAGAAGGCGGTTTTGGCCTGACCTGCGAAATGACCTATCGCGACGATCAGCCGCTTCCTTGCGAAGGCGATGCGTTGATTGAACGCTGCATTGCGGATTGTATTCGGGTCGGCATCATCAATGCCGATGATGAGATCGTTACCGCCAGCGAAGTGGATATGCCGTACGCTTATGTGGTGTACGACCATCAACGCACCGCCAACGTCACGCTGATTCGTAGCTGGCTGGCGACGCAAGGCATCCATCTTTCCGGGCGCTACAGCGAGTGGGAATATTACAACTCGGACCACGCGTTCCTTGCCGGTAAACGTGCAGCGGAAACGGTGAAAGATTTGACCCATAACCGGAAAACCACGGCGTGAGATGAAAAAGCTAGTCAGTTAGGGTGAACGGGGCGGCATTCATGAATGGCGTCCCTACGATTGTCATCGTGATTTTCGTAGGGTGCGCATTCAGCTTTTTAACGCGGATCAATCAAATCCACTACCATCGACAGGATTTCATCCATGACGTGCGATTCAACTTTCGCGGCGAAACTTGCCTTCCGCGCGGTCAGGTCAAGAGAACGAAGTTGGTAGCACAACGCTACGCCAGTTACGCTGCCGGTATCCGTGCTGCTGCCATCCAGATACACCGCAACAGCACTCGAGCGTGATGCGCCGCCACCGCTGGTTACCGGAATGCAAACCGCTGTCCCTAAAGCAGCGACGAGTTCCCGCCGTGAAATCACCAGATAATAATGCGGCCCTTTAAACTCCCTGCCTTCAACGGGATCACCGTTGACGTGCCAGATTTCACCTAACTGCGGAACTCTGCGCGATATCATCAGATAGCCTCCTTGCCCTGCGGTTTATCCTGCAAATCGTCGCTGACGGCTTCATTAAACTGGCGAATCTCTTCCTGATCAATGCCAGCTAACAGTTGGTCCATCGTTTTCCTGCCGCGTGCGAGCCGGTTAACAGGTTTGATGTTGATTGACTCGTCAGTTGCAGTGACATCTAGCTCAATCCCCACATGCCAACCCGCTTTGGTTGCGATGTCACTGGGAATCGTTAGCACTACGGCTCCGCCTTGCTGACGCAGTTTGGTTAAAGCCATACATCCTCCAAAGTGTAACTTTGTCACACTGAGTCTATCACTCGGTGAGACAAAGTCACACTTTGATTTATTGAGATGCGTCTGCTTTTAGGCAGGCGGAATAAACGCCTGTACAGGCGTCACTTCGCCGCGATATTTACGCACCTGCACGACGGTGATTTGTCCGCTGCAACCTTGTGCCAATGAAGACGTGCCGATATCCAGCGTCAACACATTGGGATTACCGTGACGGCACAGCGGACGCAGCGCGGTAGGATCGACCGGATCATACCAGGCGCCGGTCGGCAACTGCACCACGCCGCGCATGATGGTTTCGGTGAGACGCGCACTGGCGAGTACGTGGCCGCGCGCGTTGTAGAGCTCGATAATATCGCCATCATTAATGTCTGACGCCGCCGCATCCGCCGGATGCAAACTGCACACTTCGCGGCCATGGCGTTTGCCGCTCAGGCTGTAATCACCAAAATCGAGCTGGCTGTGCAAACGCGTCGCCGGCTGATTGGCGATCAACCAAAACGGATGATCGGGATTCGGTTTTTGCTGCGGTTCACGCCACACCGGATGTCCCGGACAGTTTTCGTAGTTAAAGCTGGCGATGGTGGCAGAGAAAATTTCAATTTTCCCGCTCGGCGTCGGCAGCGGCGACGCTTCCGGGTCGGCGCGGAACGCGTTGATCATACGACCGCCGTCTTTCAGCTGCGGCAACTCCAGCACGCCTTGTTGCCAAAACTTCTCGAAGTCGGGGATCTCAACCTGATGCGCCGCCAGCTTTTGCTGCAGCTGGGCGTAATGATGCTGCAACCAGCCGCGCGTATCGCGCCCTTCGGTGAAGGCCTCTTCGCGGCCTAAACGGCGCGCCAGCTCGGTGAAAATCGCGTAATCATCTTTGGCTTCACCGAAAGGTTGCGCCACCGGTTGCATGGCAAACAAGTGGCGATCGGTGGGTGCGCCGCCAATGTCTTCGCGCTCCAGCGTCATGGTGGCGGGCAAAACGATATCGGCATGGCGCGCGCTGGCGGTCCAGGCGATCTCATGCACGATCAGCGTATCCAGCTGACAAAAAGCCTGACGCAAGCGCGCGAGATCCTGATGATGATGGAACGGATTGCCGCCGGCCCAATATGCCAGACGGATGTGCGGATAGGTTAAACGGCGGCCATTGTAATCAAACGGCTTGCCGGGATTGAGCAGCATATCGGAGATACGCGCCACCGGAATCAGACGATCGATACCGTTTTTACCCTGCGGTAGCGCCGGAAAACTCACCAGATTGTGATGCTTACCGTAATGGCCCAGCGCACCCAGCGCATAGGTGTAGCCGCCGCCCGGCAAGCCCGGCTGACCAAGTGCGGCCGCCAGCACCAATCCCAGCCACACCGGCTGTTCGCCGTTTTCGGCGCGCTGCAAGGCATGCGCCACCGTCACCAGCACGCGTTTGCCTTGCAGCTGGCGAGCAAAATCGCTGATGAACGCAGCACTCACGCCGCAAATTTCTGCTGCCCACGCCGCATCGCGCGGCGTGCCATCCTCTTCGCCACGAATGTAGGCCGCCATTTCTGGCCAGCCCACGGTGTAGCGCGCGAGGAAAGCCTCATCGGTCAGCTGTTCAGCGATCAATACCGATAACACGCCGAGGATGAAGGCCGCGTCAGTGCCCGGACGCAGCGCCAGCCATTCGCCCTGCGCTTCTTCAGGGAGATCGCTTTGCAGCGGGCTGACCGAGATAAAGCGAGTGCCGCGCTCAGCCGCCTGCTGCATAAAGCCGCGCTCGGTGTGTTCGCTCAAACCGCCGCTGGCGACCTGCGAGTTTTTCAGCGCCAAACCGCCAAATGCCAACACGATTTCGCTGTGCTGAGCGATCTCTTCCCAACTGACGCCGCGACGGGCAATTTCATTCATGTCGCCAACGATATGCGGCAGCAACACCGACGCGGAGCCGGAACTGTAGCTGTTGACTGAACGCACGTAGCCGCCGAGCGTGGTGTTGAGGAAGCGATGCACCTGACTTTGTGCGTGATGGAAGCGGCCAGCGCTTGACCAGCCGTAAGAGCCGCCGAAGATGCCTTCCGGGCCGTACTTATCGCCGACGCGTTGCAGTTCGCGCGTGACCAGCGCGTAGGCTTCATCCCAGCTCACCGCCACGTACTCATCATTGCCACGACGATCGTCCGCGCCCGGGCCGTTCTCCAGCCAGCCACGGCGCACCATCGGACGGGATACGCGCGCCGGATGGTTTAACGCAGTGTGGAAATTTTGCAGCAGCGGGCTGGGATCGGGATCGCCCTTGAACGGTTCGATGGTGAGCCGATCGCCCTGTTGCTGGGCATGAAAAGCGCCCCAATGGGCGCTGTGCATTACCGGTTTTTGCGTCATCACTGTTCCTGGCATCAAAAAAGAAAAACGGTGCCTAAAGCACCGTTGCAATAAAGTTTCTTACGCGCCCGTTTTCCGGGTCGTCAAGCACTTGCTGGGTTGGCCCCGCCGCCACGATTTTGCCGCTTTCCATAAACACAATGTTGTCAGCAACCTCGCGCGCAAAACCAATCTCATGCGTCACCACCACCATGGTAATGCCGGAGTGCGCCAGCTGTTTGATCACTTGCAGCACTTCGCCAACCAGTTCGGGATCGAGCGCTGAAGTGGGTTCATCAAACAGCATTACGCCGGGATCCATCGCCAGCGCGCGGGCAATCGCCACACGTTGCTGCTGTCCTCCGGAGAGATTCTGCGGCCACTCATCTTCGCGGCCAGACAAACCCACTTGCTTCAGCAGCGACAGCGCTTTGCTGGTCGCCTGCTGACGACTCTGCTTCTTGACGCGCATCGGCGCATCGACGATGTTTTGCAACACGGTACGGTGAGGGAACAGGTTGAATTGCTGGAACACCATGCCGATTTCGGCACGCTGACGCGCAACTTCACCGCTGCTTAACTCGTGCAGCGCCTGGCCTTTCTGCTTGTAGCCGATGATCTCGCCGCCGATGCGAATGGTGCCGCCATCCAGTTTTTCCAGGTGGTTTATGCAGCGCAGCAGCGTGGATTTCCCCGAACCCGACGGCCCAAGGATTACCGTGACTGAACCGGCGGGAATATCCAGATTCACTTCATCCAGAATGGTGACGCCAGAGAAGCGCTTAGTGACTTTACGTAAGGCGATCGCTTCACCCATTGCTGACGCTCCTTTCTGCTTTTGGCGCTGAGAAGCCCGGCAGCGATTTCAACAGGCTGCGTTTTTCCCGGCGGGAAACGCCACGGCCAAAATAGCGTTCCACATAGAACTGACCCACCGACAGCACCGAAGTCATCAGCAGATACCACAAGGTAGCAACCAGCAGCAGCGGAATCACTTCATAGGTGCGCTGGTAAATAATCTGCGCCGAGAACAGCACGTCCTGCAGCGAGATTACTGAGACCACCGCCGTGGTTTTCAGCTGACCAATGATTTCGTTACCAGCGGGCGGCATGATGGCGCGCATCGCCTGCGGCAGCACGGTGTGACGGAAAATCTGCGAAGGACGATAGCCGAGCGCACGCGCGGCTTCCAGCTGGCCGTTGCCGACGCTTTGGATACCCGCACGCACAATTTCGGCGGCATAGGCAGATTGGTGCATCACCAGCGCGATCACTGCCGCACTAAATGGGCTCACCAGCGCGTTCGATTGCGTGCTCCAGACTTCGCCGAGGCCCGGAATCGACAGAGCGATGGTGGGATAAAGCGCCGCGATGTTGTACCACAGGAACAGTTGCACCAACATCGGTACACCACGGAAGAACCAGGTGTAGAACCAGCTCACGCCCACCAGCACCGGATTGGAGGAGAGGCGCATCAGCGCCAGCACCGTACCGAAGGCAAAACCCAGCACCACAGAGATCGCGGTAAGCTGCAGCGTCATTAATACGCCTTGCAGGATCGATTCGCCGGTAAAGTTCTCCGCAATCACGCTCCATTCGAAGCGTGGATTGTTAATCATCGAGTTCGCCATCGCCACCACGCACAACAACACGACCAGCGCACTCAGCCAGCGTCCGTAGTAACGTTTGCCGACGATTTTCAAATCGCCGGTGTGGTCGTGAATGTCACTCATTGAAAGATTTCCTGATTGCGTTTGGCTTGTTTAACAGCACCAAAGCCGATGCCCCAGTTGTCGAGGATCTTGTTGTAGCTGCCATCTTTGATCAGCGAGTTAAGCGCGGCCTGTACGGCGGGCTCCAGCGCGGAATCTTTCGGGAAAGCGACGGAAACGGGTGCGTCATGTACGGTGATCTCACCGCTCATGGTCAGCGGTTTAATCACCTTCACCTGCCACAGCAAACCTTCATACGGGCCGAGGAACATTGGCACGCGACCGCTTACCACCGCCTGCACGCCGGCTGGACGATCCGGGAAGACGGAGACTTTGATTGGCTTTTTACCCGCCGCTTCACAGGCTTTGCTGGCGTCTTCAAGGCGCGTGACCTGGGTGGTACCGGAACCGGCGCCCACTTCTTTACCACAGACATCGGCCAGTTCTTTGAATGGCGCGATGTTGGCATCTTTACGCGAGATAATGCCGAGGCGGCTGGCATCGTAATAACCCACGAAGTCGATGATTTTGGCACGCGCTGGCGTGGCGTTGATATTGGAGAGCGCCACATCGTAACGACCGGTTTTCAGGCCTGGAATGATGTTGTCGAAACCGCCGGTGTCGCGCCACTGAACCTGGATTCCCAGACGCTCGCCCACGGCATTCATGATATCGATTTCACGGCCGGCCAGCGTTTTGTTGTCTTCTTTATAGAAGGTGGTTGGCGGCGTGTTGGGGTTGGTTCCGGCAACAATATAGCCACGTTTCACCACATCCGCAGGCAGCAGGCTTTTCAGAGCAGGATCGGCCTGCACATGGATTGAGCTGTCAGTTGGGACGTTTTCATCGGCGGCGAACGCGGTGTGTGCACTCAGCGCGAGCGCAAGAAGAGTCATGCCTTTGGCGAATTTCACTGGAACCTTTCTCCTGATTTATAAAAAGTTTCCCCACAGGGAAAAGGCGTTGAGGTAGCGATGGTTTTGTCTCCTGACTCACCTCGCGCGAGCGGCGTGCGGTGAGTGGAATTGTCATCCTCATATACCCTAAATAATTCCAGCTGCAACAAGGCGGCAAGTGTGTGAATCCCCGGGAGCTTACTTAAATAAGTGACTGGGGTGAACACGCGTAGCCAACGCAGTTGCGGCTGAAATTATGACGGGTATTTACGTCCCGATTAGCATTCTCTGGAAGATAGATAACAATCACAAATGCGAAAAAAACATATCTATTGCCGAAATATGGCAATAGCCGCAAGCACGGTTGCAAGGCGGGATTTCCGCCCCAGATTTGGCACGTAAGACTCAGCAGAATTCAGAATATGCTAGTGAATCAATAGCCTGCTTATCCAGTAATTATCGACACATTTCTTCTTACTCATAACGGTTTCTTCTAAGCAAATGAGAAATTCCCCTCCTCGCAACTTACACCCCGCAACCGAACAACCTTTGTAAAGGTTTGTATTATCAGGCCTGTTGCCGGCTGGCTGAATAGACAATGAGAACCGTTATCATTATCATGCGCATTTACTTACAATTGTTAACGTTACAGGGAGAAAACTTAAGTGAATGTAACCATGCGTGGCAAAAAGCGTCCAATTGCGCTTTTTTTAGCGGGAATGCTAACGTCGCCTGCCTTTGCAGCTGAAACCACCGAAAAGCTGGCTGACGATGAATCAATGATCGTCACCGCCGAGCAGGAGCTGAAACAGCAACCGGGCGTGTCCACCATCACCGCTGAAGACATCAAAAAAAATCCCCCTGTTAACGATCTCTCCGACATCATTCGCAAAATGCCCGGCGTAAACCTTACCGGTAACGGCGCCAGCGGCAGCCGCGGCAATAACCGGCAAATCGATATCCGTGGCATGGGCCCGGAAAACACCCTGGTGATGATCGATGGCGTGCCGGTTTCCTCTCGTAACTCGGTGCGCTACAGCTGGCGCGGCGAGCGTGATTCACGCGGCGATACCAACTGGGTGCCAGCTGAAATGGTTGAGCGCATTGAAGTGATTCGAGGCCCGGCCGCTGCTCGATACGGTTCTGGCGCGGCGGGCGGCGTGGTGAACATCATTACCAAGCGTCCCACCAACGACTGGCACGGCTCGCTGTCGCTCTATACCAGCCAGCCGGAAAATAGCAAAGAAGGCGATACCCGACGCGCTAACTTCAATCTCAGCGGCCCGCTGGCCGGTGATGCGTTGACCATGCGCCTGTACGGCAACCTCAACCGCACCGATGCCGATGCGTTCGATATCAACACCGCAGAAAACGGTTCATACGCGGCGGGCCGTGAAGGCGTGCGCAACAAAGACATCAATACCGTGCTGTCGTGGAAAATCACGCCGCTGCAAATCATCGACTTCTCCTGGGGCTACAGCCGTCAGGGCAATATTTACGCCGGTGACACGCAGAACAGTAACAGCAACGCCAGCACCGACGGTTTAGTAGAGTCGCTGTACGGTGATGAAACTAACCGCATGTATCGCCAGAGCTACGGCATCGCGCACAACGGTATCTGGGATTGGGGAACCTCGAAGCTCAATTTCAACTACGAGAAAACCAATAACACTCGCCTGCAGGAAGGCACTGCCGGGCGTACTGAAGGAATGATCAACAGCGATACGTACGCCACCAGCCGCCTGGAAAGCTATCGCGCGGGCGGAGAGATCAACTTCCCGCTGCAGCTGCTGGTCGATCAAACCGTGACGCTGGGCGCGGAGTGGAACCGCGACGAGCTGAACGATCCAGCATCAATGCTTGCGGCCAGCGCGAGCGGCGTGAATTTGCCAGGCAGTTCTGGCGATCCATCGCAGCGCAGCAGTAAGAACAGCGCCACCATCAGTTCACTGTTCTTCGAAGACAACATTGCCGCCACCGATAGCACCGAAGTGATTCCTGGCCTGCGCTTTGATTATCACGATCAGTTTGGCGCCAACTGGAGCCCAAGCCTGAACCTCTCACAAGGTCTGGGCGACTATTTCACCCTGAAGGCAGGTATTGCACGGGTGTTTAAAGCGCCAAACCTGTATCAGTCAACACCAGGTTATCTGCTCTCCACGCGCGGCAACGGCTGCCCGATTGGGCTCAGCCAATGTTATCTGCTGGGGAACAACGATCTTGATGCAGAAACCAGCGTCAACAAAGAGATTGGACTGGAGTTCAGCAACCAGGGCTACGTTGCGGGCATCACCTGGTTCCGCAATGACTACAAGAACAAGATTGTGTCGGGCACCGAGCCGGTTTATTCCAGCACTCGCCCGGTTTACAACGTGCTGCGCTGGGAAAACGGCGGCAAAGCGATTGTGGAAGGACTGGAAGGAAATCTGACTATTCCTTTGATCGCCGATACGCTGGAATGGCGCTCCAACGCCACCTACATGTTCCGCTCCGAGAGCAAGAAAACCGGCAATCCGCTGTCGGTGATCCCGGAATTCACCATCAACTCGCAGCTGGAGTGGCAGGCGACGCAGGATCTCAGCGCCAACATCAACTGGACGCAGTATGGCCGCCAGAAACCGCGTCAAAATGTTGAGACCAATATCGATACCTCGAGCATGACGACGCAGGAAATCAGCCCGTATTCGGTGTTTGGTTTGAACGTCAATTACGACATCAGCAAAAACCTGCGCGCCAATGCCGGTATCAATAACCTGTTTGATAAACGCCTTTACCGCGAAAATTCGGGTGCTTCGACCTATAACGAACCGGGCCGCGCCTATTATGCCGGTGTAACGATGTCGTTTTGATTAAGCGATTTTTAGTCGCCAGACATGGCGACCTGACGTTTAATTAAAAAACTCACCCAACGCCTCTGCCAGCGCCTGCGGTTGCTCATCCGGAATGAAGTGACCGCAGTGCGCGATCTTAATTCCCGTCACATCCGCAGCGAATTCACGCAACGGCAATGCCATATCCGGAATCGAACCCTGATCGGCGCTGATCGCCAGTAACGGCAACGCTAATTTGCCGCGCTCTTTCAGCAACGCACGGTTTTGCGCCGCCGAAACCGTCACTTCACGATAAGTCGCCATTCCGGCGCGTATCGCGCCCTTCTGCTGTAACAAACGGGTATATTCCGCCATATCCTCATCGCCAAACACCATCGGACTGGCCGCTTTGCGTTTCAGGAACCATTCGAGATAGATCGCTTCGCGCCCTTCTATCAGCGCCTCTGGCAAATCCGGTAAGAGATGAAACGCGAAGTGCCAGGTTTTCCACGCTTTATCCGGCGTCGCGGGCAGCGATTCTGGCAACGTCACGCCAGGAATACCGGCATCAAGCAGCGCCAATTTCTTCACCTGATCGCTAAACAGCGTGGCATACGGCCAGGCAACCCACGCGCCGACGTCGTGCGCGGCGAGGTAATAGCTTTCATGACCCAATTGCTGCATCAAGCCCTGTACATTCTGCGCCAGCGATGTGGTGTCGTAGCCGCTGAGCGGTTTATCCGAGTCGCCTTGACCGGGTAAATCCGGCGCGATGATGAAATAGCGATCGCCCAGCAGCGCCATCACATGGCGCCAGGCGAACCAGCTTTGCGGAAATCCCGCCAGCAGCAGCAACGTTTCTCCATTTGCATTGCCGCCGCTGACGTAGTGCAAACGCACGCCGTCTACCGTGGCGTAATGATGGGAAAATCCGTCTAACGCGTTAAATGGCTGCGTCCAGCCCTGTGCGTGTTTGATAACTGATGCTGACATTTTCGCTCTCCGCGCATTTAGGAAATGATCAATTCCTAAATACTACCTGATGATTGCGCTGCCTGGGAATATTTCTGCAAAGCGGTAATCAGTCGCCGTTAATAGCGGCCCGACGGAGCGGGTTATTTGCTATTCTGTGCGCGACTCTTTCTTAACAATTGTGAAACTTATGCGAACATCGGATTTGTTGCGGCTGCTGCTTTTAGCGGGGATTTGGGGTGCCAGTTTTCTGTTTATGCGCATTGCGGTACCGGCGCTGGGCGCGGTGAACACCGCATTTTTACGCGTGTTTTGCGGCATGTTGGGTTTACTGATCATCATGGCGATGATGCGCATTCCACGCCGCTTTGAGGGCAAATTAGGTTGGGCGATGCTGCTGGGCGTTATCAACTCAGCGATTCCGTTCCTGATGTATTGTCTGGCGGCGCGCGTGCTACCGGCGGGCTATTCCGCAATTCTTAACGCCACCACACCGTTGATGGGCGTAATCATTGGTGCGGCGTTTTTCGATGAAAAACTGACGATCACCAAAGTTCTCGGCATGATAGCCGGATTCAGCGGCATCATTGTCATCAGCACCACCGGCGAAGCGCATCTGAGCAGCACTTTAATCGGAGGGATTTTGGCTTGCCTGGTCGCCACCGCCTGTTATGGATTTGCCGGTTTCCTGACCAAGCGCTGGATTGGTGCACGCGGCGGACTGGATGCCACCAAAGTGGCTTTTGGCAGCCAACTGGGTGCATCGCTGTTTTTACTGCCGGTCTTTGCCTTTAGTGCTCCGCAAACGTCCGCCAGCAGCTGGCAAATCCCGGAAGTGTGGGCTTCTATTTTGGCGATTGGGTTTATCTGTACCGCGCTAGCCTACATTATTTATTTCCGTCTGCTGGCCGATATTGGCCCGCTGCGCACGCTGACCGTCACCTTTATGATTCCGCCGTTCGGGATTTTATGGGGCTGGTTAGTGTTGGGCGAGCAGATCAATCAGGGCTTTATCGGCGGTTCGCTGCTGATTGTCTGCGCGGTGTGGCTGGTAACCAGCAACGGCTTTGGCAAACGCGCCGTTGTAAACAGCAGCGCCAGCAAATAGCGTTACTTTTTGCCGGATGGCTTCAGCGATCGATTGAGATCCTGAATACGCTTCATGGTTTTTACCGTACGCGATGAGGTCGCGGAAGCCACCGACAATATCAACATCTCCAGACACACCAACACCGTTCCGTGCAGCGGCATGCGACCATTCTCGCCGCCGCGCGGCACGTTAATAATGACATCCGCCTGTTTAGCGAAAGCCGAATCAAGCGCATTTGTAAGCAAAATCACCGGCATGCCGAGACGCTTCGCCTCTTTCAGCGTGGTCATGCCTTCACGGTGCGCCGACTTCTGCGCCATCATAATCAGCACATCGCCGCGTTGCAGCCCAATCAGCTGTTCCGCCAGCGCAATCCCAGAGCGATTGAGCGTTACCGCCGGAATACCAATGCGCGTGAACAGACGCGCGCTGTAATCCGCCAAAATCCCGGAGGCATTAATGCCAAATAGCGCCACCTGACGCGCGTCAATCAAGTGCGTTACCGCTTTGGCGACGGCTTCACGATTGTGCGGTTCGGACAGCGCATCGCAGGCATGTTTATGGCCGCTCAACACAAAATCGATGCCGGAATTGATATCGCACGACAGTTCGCTGACGGTGGCGCTCATCTTCTCTTCAGAGTTCATCGCCGGTCCAAACCAGGCGTTCAACGTGGTTTTTAAATCGCGCAAACCGGCAAAACCTAATGCCTGCACCGCGCGCACCACTGTCGCATCCGAGGTGTTAGTGGCCCTGGCAATTTCCAGCGCCGTGGCATCCAACACCACCTCGCGATGGTCGTGGATGTAACGCGCCACCGCTTGCAGACCGGATGATAATGTCGGTGCGCGTAACCGATAGCGTTCACCCAGCACATCCACACGACTTTTAATGCTATTTCGACTCATCTGCTGATTGCTCTTTAAAGTGTCAGAGTTTTACTGAAGGTTTGTAGTGAATTACCCACTTACTACTTAGATCTAAGATGTAAGCCAATGAATTTAAGAAAATAAAAATGTAACAGATTCGTAATCATTTCCATTTACTACTACATTACAACATGGTTGAATGATTCTCAATTGCATTGCACCAGGTAATAAAGAATGAATAACAACAAGCCGTCGGCTTTTAAATCTCAACGCCATCCCGCCATTCTGGCTGCGATTTACGGCGTCAGCATTTGGGGTTCCACCAGCAGTTTTGCCGCCGAGGAGAGCAACACGCTCACCGTTTCAGCGCAGGAAGATAACGCACAAGGTTACAACGTCACTAATAGCGCGATCGGCGGTAAAACCTCCACGCCGCGCATTAATCAGGCGCAGTCGGTCAGCGTGGTTACGCAGCAGCAGCTGGAGGATTATCAGGCGTCGAGTCTTGCCGACGCGATGCGTTTTGTCAGCGGCGTTACGGAAGGCAACACGCTGGCAGGCACCGAAGATGGCTTCGTGCGTCGCGGCTTTGGCAGCAACTCGGATGGTTCGATCTATCGCGATGGCGTGCGCAGCAGCCAGGGTTTGAACTTTGATGCCACCACTGAGCGCGTTGAAGTGTTGAAAGGCTCCGCATCGCTGCTGTACGGCATCCAGAATCCGGGTGGCGTAATCAATGTGATAAGCAAAAAGCCGCAGTATGAGTGGCACAGCAAAGTCAGCGGCCGAACCTCCAGTGAAGGCGGTGGCGCGGGCACGGTGGATGTCACCGGACCGCTTGGCAACGGCTTCGCCTTCCGCCTGATTGCGGAAAAACAGAATCAGGATTACTGGCGCAATTTCGGCAGCGAAAAGCACACGCTGATCGCGCCCTCGCTGCAGTGGTTTGGTGAGCAAGCCAGCTTCCTGATTAGCTATTCAGATTATCAGTACGACATTCCTTACGATCGTGGCACCGCATTCATCAACGGTAAGCCGCTGGATATGGACTACAAAGATCGTCTGGATGACAAAGCCAACCATGCATGGGGTCACAACAAAACCCTCAACGCCCATTATGACTGGCAGTTTAATGATGACTGGAGCACGCGCGTTACGCTCGGCTGGAACCAGCGTCAATACGATAATAATGAAGTGCGCGTCACGGCGGTCAATGCTAACACTGGCGTGGTGACGCGTCGTGCCGATGCCAATCGCGGTTTTAACCATAAAACCAAATATGTTTCGTGGGACGTGATCGGCTCACCGCAAGTGTTTGGGATGACGCACGATCTGGTGCTGGGCACCGATTACGAGATGATCCAAACCTATCGCGCGCATCAGTATCAGGGCAAAGCCAACACCGGTTTCAACTTCACCGATCCGCAGTACGATATTCTGTCGCCTGTTACCAACAGCAGCACCGAAAACAGCGCCAACGCCAATAACCTCAACCGCACGCACAGCCGTTCAATCTATGCCAAAGACAGCATCAGCCTGACGGAAAACTGGATTGCGGTGCTGGGCGGACGCTATCAGCATTACGAGCAACGCGCCTCGAAAGGTTTTGATCCGGTGGTGCAAACGCTGGACAGCGAAGGCAACAAATTCCTGCCGCAGGCCGGTTTGATCTACAAAGTGACGCCGGACGTTTCGCTCTACACCAGCGTGAGTAAATCCTTCACACCATCGACCGATGTTGATGATGATGGCAACGTCGGTAAACCGGAACAGGGCACCACATGGGAAGTCGGCAGCAAGTGGCAGATTTCACCGAAGCTGTTTGCCAGCGTCGCGCTGTATCGCATCAACGAGCGTGATATGTCGCTAAGCATTAACGGCACCACGCGCGCCATCAATAAAGCGCGCTCCAGCGGCGCGGAATTTGAGTTAAATGGCGAAGTGCTGCCGGGCTGGGATCTCAGCGCCAACTACAACTACGACAAAGCCGAGATCGTGGATGACGGTGTTAACGCGGCTAATAACGGCAATCGCCTGCAGAATGCGCCGCGCCACGCAGGCGCGCTCTATCTGAGCCATAATCTGGCGATCTCCGGCATTCCGGGCGATTTCCGCGTAGGCGGCGGTGCGCGCTATGTGGGAACGCGCGCCGGCGATCCGGAAAACAGCTTTACCCTGCCCGATTATGTGGTGGCGGACAGCTTTGTCGCCTGGAACAATCAGCTGTTTGGCGAGAAAACCCAGCTGAAGCTCAATCTGAATAACCTGTTCAACAAACATTATTACACCTCCAGCGGCGGCAATCTGCGCGTGCGTGAAGGAGAAACCCGCAACCTGATGCTCGAGGCCAGCGTTGAATTCTGATTCGATATTTGTACGACGTGCGCCAGGCTTGTCCGGCCCGATGTTGGTGGTGCTGGCCTGTTTTCTGCTGGTGCTCAGTAGCGTGGCCTGGGCAAAAACCATCACCGATATCGACGGCAATCGCGTTGAGATCCCCGATCGTCCGCAGCGTATCGTGCTGGGTGAAAGCCGCATGCTGTATACGCTGGCGTTACTGGAGCCTGGCGATCCGTTTCAGCACATTGTGGCGTGGCCGCAGGATCTGAAGAAGTACGACAGCCAAACCTGGAACAGTTTTGCCCGTCACTTTCCCCAGATGCTGAAAATCCCGTCGCTGGGTGCTGGCGGGCCGAACGCCATCAATCCCGAGCAGATTCTGGCGCTGAAACCGGACGTGGTGATTTTGCCGAGTCTGGCACGCTACGATGATGCCGACCTGCGCCTGGTCACCATGCTGAAAGCGGCGCACATTCCGGTGGTGAAGATCGATCTGCGCGTGCATCTGCTGAAAAACACCCGCCGCAGCGTGGAGATATTTGGCGAAGTGCTGAATCAGCAGGCGCGGGCAGAAGCGTTTAATCGTTTCTACCAGCAGCATATGCAGGTGATACATGATCGCTTAGCCAGCTATCAGGGCGCGAAACCGTCGGTGCTGCTGCAACTGCATCTTGGACGCCGTAACGAATGTTGCGTGACGGCGATCAACGGCAGCCTCGGCGAATTACTCAACGCGGCGGGCGGCGACAATATCGCCAACAAAACCCAGCACGGCGTGTTTGGTCGCCTGAGTGAAGAGAGCGTGATTGCCGCTCAGCCGCAGTACTATTTTGCTACCGGCTTTGGCGATAACGCCTCGCAGGGCTTACTGAAATTAGGGCCAGACGTGGCACCCGAAACCGTGCTGGCTAGTTTCAAACAGCTCACCGCGCAGCAAAACGGTTTACGCGAATTATCGGCATTGAAAAATGGTCACTCGGCGGTGATCTGGATGAATTTCTACCTCAGTCCGTGGCACTTTGCGGCGACAGAATTTATGGCTAAAACACTCTATCCACAGCTGTTTGCGGACCTGGAACCCGAAAAGACCCTGCAGCAGATTTTTCGTGATTTCTTACCGATTCCCTATAGCGGCACTTATTTTATTAACATCCCGCCAGAGAGCAATAAATAATCACTTCCGCTCCGCTTGTGATTAATCCGAACCTCGCTAATCTTAAATTGCAGCACGGGCATGGCGTTGAAGCCCTTATTTCCGCCATGCAACAACAACTCACGAGAGGATGTTTTATGGCTGAGCATAGAGGCGGTTCCGGTAATTTTGCTGACGATAAAAAGAAAGCATCAGAAGCCGGTAAAAAAGGCGGAGAAAAAAGCGGTGGTAGTTTCAAAGATGACCCCGCTAAAGCATCAGAAGCAGGTAAGAAAGGCGGCAAGAAGTAGCCAACCATGTTTTAAATAGCACATAGCACCTTGGAAATCCGCCAGGGCACGGACGCCCTAAGCATTATCCCCTTCTGCAGTCGCACCTCGATAAATATTGTTAATTACCTCACGTTACTGCTGCACTTTTTAACCCCCTTTCGTTTACCGTTTCGTCTTAATAAATCTGATTGCTCACTTTCTAACGTGACAAACATCACATTTATGCCAGGCTTAGTTTATTCACCTCATGCGACAAGGAGATATATATGACATCGCAAACCACAAATAAAACCCTTATTACTGAAACGTATCCGGTTCCGCCATTTAAAAAGCAGACGCAACCGATGCCGGGTTTGGCGAGCAAAATGGATCCCCGTCCCGATCATGGTGAAACCAGCTATCGTGGTACAGGTAAATTGACCGGTCGTAAAGCGCTCATCACCGGTGGTGATTCCGGTATTGGCCGCGCCGTGGCAATTGCTTATGCCCGCGAAGGTGCGGATGTCGCCATCAACTTCCTGCCGGAAGAGGAAGCTGATGCGGCAGAAGTGGTAAAACTGATTGAAGCCGAAGGCCGCAAAGCGGTGGCGATTCCGGGTGATATTCGTTCGGAAGAGTTCTGTCAGAAGCTGGTGGATCAGGCGGCTGAGCAGCTAGGCGGATTGGATATTCTGGTGAATAACGCCGGACGTCAGCAGTTTAATGAATCCATCCTGACACTCTCTACTGAAGATTTTGACGCCACCTTTAAGACTAACGTCTATGCGATGTTCTGGATCACCAAAGCGGCGCTGAAATATCTGCCAGCTGGATCGTCCATCATCAACACCTCGTCGGTGCAGGCGTACCAGCCAAGCGCGATCCTGCTGGATTATGCGCAGACCAAAGCGTCGATTGTCGCGTTTACCAAAGCGCTTGCGAAGCAGCTGGGTGAAAAGCAGATTCGCGTCAACGCGGTTGCGCCTGGCCCATACTGGACCGCGCTGCAGGTGAGCGGCGGACAACCGCAGGAGAAAGTGGAGAAGTTCGGTGAATCCGCACCGCTGGGTCGTCCGGGACAACCGGCTGAAATCGCCCCGCTGTACGTCACTTTTGCCGATGTGAAAAACAGCTTCACCTCCGGCCAGGTGTGGTGCTCTGATGGCGGCACCGGCACGCTGTAATCATCTTTGGGGTCGCTATTCGTGGCGACCCCGCTCTACCCGTTCAATCGCCCAGGAAATACGTCCCTCAGCCATCCGATAAATACCCGTAATCGCTGCGTAAGATGACGATTCTGCGGATAAACCACATGAAACGGATAATTCCCCGGCCGCCACGCCGCCAGAATCTCAACCAATTTTCCCGCCTGTAAATCTGCTGCCGCTGCATAGCGGAAGGTCTGAATAATCCCTAAACCCGCAACCGCTGCCGCCAAATGCGCGTTACTTTCATTGACGCCAATCCGATGCTCACTCTTAATCTCAAGCTGCTCTTCGCCCTGGGTAAAACGAAACGGAAACGCCCTGCCGCTCTGCGGTGACAAATAGCTCACCATGCGATGACCATTTTTCAGCTCCTGCGGATAAGCCGGTACGCCATAGGTTTTCAGATAGCCCGGCGCGGCGCAGGTAATCATCTCCGCATCCCCTAAATGACGCGCCACCAGCGACGAATCGCTAAGCGGACCGCCGCGAATCACGCAATCGACGTTACCGCTGATCAAATCCACCGCGCGATCCGCAACGCCAAGATCGATACGAATGTCCGGATAGCGGGCAATGAAATCGGGCAGCGCCGGAATCAACACATCGCGCGCGGTTGAGCCGCCAATATCAATACGCAGATAGCCGCCAGGTTTGGCGCTTTCCGCATTAAACGAGTGATCGATATCTTCCAAATCGCGCACGATGCGCAGCGCTTTTTCATAGTAATCGCGCCCTTCTGGCGTCACCGTGACGCGCCGCGTGGTGCGTTGCAGCAAGCGAATGCCGAGATGCGCTTCCAGTTCCTGCACCAGTTTGCTCAGCGTGGCATTCGGCATATCGAGCGAATCCGCCGCACGCGTAAAGTTGCCCGCTTCGACGACGCGCGCAAAGGCCTTTATCGCCAATAACTGATCCATGCTGTTTTCCGCCGCCTTAAATTATCCACACATAGAAATAGTCATTTCGATTTTACACCATTTATCAGCAAACGCCGTGAAGATAGATTGCTTCTCATGCACTGCAACGCAGTCATCAAAACCTCATCACCCATTGGAGAAGCAAACATGAACGCACTCAACGGCAAAATCGCATTGGTAACCGGCGGCACAACTGGCATTGGTCTGGCAGCCGCGCAGGAGTTGGCGACACAAGGCGCACGCGTGTTTATCACCGGTCGTCGTCAGGCGGAGCTTGATGCGGCAGTCGCCAGCATCGGTGCCAGCGCCAGCGGTATTCGCGCTGATGCTGCGGTGCTAAGCGACCTCGACAACGTTTACGCAGAAATCGCCAAACAAGCAGGCCGTCTCGATATCCTGTTCGCCAACGCCGGTGGCGGCGACATGCTGCCGCTTGGCGCCATCACCGAAGAGCATTTTGACCGTATCTTTGGCACCAACGTGCGCGGCGTGCTGTTTACCGTGCAGAAGGCGTTGCCGCTACTGAGTGACAATGCCTCGGTGATCCTCACCTCGTCCACCACATCGGTTCAGGGTACTGCCGGATTCAGCGTATACAGCGCCAGTAAAGCCGCGGTGCGCAACTTTGCCCGCTCATGGGCGCTGGATGTGAAAGATCGCGGTATTCGCGTTAACGTTGTGAGTCCCGGCCCGGTGCGCACGCCAGGTTTGGGTGGTTTGGTGCCGGAAGATCAGCAGCAAGGATTGTTTGATGCGCTGGCGGCGCAGGTGCCGTTAGGTCGTCTTGGCGAACCTGGCGAAATTGGCAAAGTGGTGGCGTTTTTAGCGTCCGATGCGTCCAGCTTTATTAACGCCGCTGAGCTGTTCGTCGATGGCGGTATGGCGCAGGTCTGAAAGCTATTTTGTAGGTCGCCATTTATGGCGACCACGCTCTCAAGCCGCACTGGGTTCCGCCTCAACATACAAATAACCAATCCCCAGCACCTGCCGCGCCCGATCCAGCTGACCAAAATGCACATTGGTGCCTTTGCTTTTCAACGCATCACGCGGATCGAACGGATTGAAATCGATCTGTCGCACAATGGTCTGCAACCAACTGTCACCAAAGGTACAGCTGCGACCATATAACCAAATCTGATTAATATTCAGCGTGTTGAGAAAATTATATAAGCTCATACCAATCGCTTCGGCGGCGCGCTGTGCCCACGCTACAATCCAGGGTTCGCCCGCTTGCCACGCTTGCAATAACTGCGTGCTGCTGGGCTGCGGCGCTTCGGGATCGCGCTGATGAGCCGCCTGTTTTAAGGTGCTGAGTGAGGCCACCGTTTCCAGACACCCCTGACGCCCGCAACTGCAGCGCTGACCATTAGGCTCAATGATGGTGTGGCCGATTTGTCCGCTGCCGTACAAATTGCCGCGAAAAATCTCACCGTTGATCACAAATGATGAGCCGATGCCGTAATCCACATTGATGACGCAGAATTCGCTGAGCGCATTGCGGTTTAACCACTTCTCAGCCAGCGCCAGCATCACGCAGTCGTTATCTACACGCACTTCCACGCCGAGCTTCTCCTCCAGCAGAAATTTTAACTGCAACGGCGTTTTCCACGCGGCCTGCGGCATATGCTGTGACACACCGGTTACCGGATCGACCTGACCATGCACTGCCAGCGCCAGATTAATGCGTCGCTTCGGCCACTGTTTGCAGGTTTTCCGCCACACCGCCTCAATCTCACTGAGCAATGCTTCCGGCGTTTCCGCTTTGATGGCGACTTGCTCAAATTCTCCCTGCGCTACCAGCTGCGCATCGGCCAGTTGCCGTTCAATGCTGCTCGGTTTGACGCATAAACACAGCGTCCAGGCACCGTTGGATGGCAGTTCAAAACTGCCATTGCTGTTACCGCGAGCGCTCATCAGCGCCTCTGAGTGTTGCAGTTTTCCTTCATCCAGCAGTGCCTGCAAAATTTTGCTGGTAGCCGGAATGGTTAAGCCGCTGAGGTGTGCCAATTGAGATTTACTGAGTTGCTTATGCCGCCACATCAGCGACATAAACAGCGCCTTATTATGTTTTCGCACCTGCAAATTGTTCAAACCCACCGGCTTCATTTTGTCTCCATCACACCCATCCGCCCCGTTTACTAAACAGAGTTTACTGTCTTTTGTGATGGTTTCGCCATCCTCTTTACTACCGTTGCCTTAAAGTTCGTGCTCATCCCAATAACAAAAAAATATCCTCACCTCCCAAGAGACATTGAACATGACAACATCACCTGCAAACCATCCGTGGCTGATCCGCCTCGGTATTCCACCCGCGCTGGCCTGGGGCTACGTCGCTGTATTGCTGTTTATGATTGGCGATGGCGTGGAGTCGAACTATCTCGCGCCTTACCTGCATGAAAATGGTTTCTCACTCAATATCGCGGCGGCGGTGATCGCCTTCTACGGCGTCACCGTTACGCTCGGTTCGTGGCTGGCCGGTTCACTCTCCACACTCATTGGCCCGCGCAAAGTGATGCTGGCAGGCGGTGTGATCTGGATTGTGTTTGAAGTGCTGTTCCTCGCCATCGCCTTGCCTTCCCATAGCGTGGCCTTGCTGGCGTTAACCTACGGTTTGCGCGGCGTTGCCTACCCCATGTTTGCCTATGCGTTTCTGGTGTGGATTCAGGCCGCCGCACCCGCCGATATGCGCGGTTCAGCAACCGGTTGGTTCTGGCTGGCGTTTACCGGCGGCTTGCCCACGCTGGGATCGCTGGTGGCGATCTTCTCAATACAGTTGATTGGTGAATATGCCACGTTCTGGCTTTCGCTTGGGCTGGTTGTGTTGGGGTTGCTGGTCATGGCGATCGCGCTGAAAGAACGCAGCGGCTATCAGTCGTTGCTCGATGAGCAACACCGTCAGCAGAGCGTTGCGCGTACGCTGATGGGCGGCATCGATATTTTGTGGCGTGAACCGCGCATCGCCGCCGCTGCCGTAGTGCGCATCATCAACACCACGCCTTACTTCGGCTTCTTTATTTTCCTGCCGGGCTTTTTCACCGAGCAGATTGGATTTACGCAAACCGAATACCTCAGCCTGATCACCATCATGGGTTTAGTCGGCATGAGTTTTAATCCCATTGTCGGCAAGCTTAGCGATCGCATCGGCTGGCGCAAAGTGCTGACGGTATTTGGTGGACTCGGCTCTGGCATCTCAATGTTGCTGATGTATTTTGTGCCGCAATGGAGCCACGGCAGCTTTGTCCTCAGCGTCATCTGCGCGTGTTTATATGGCATCACCTTGTGCGGCTATGTTCCCGCTGCCGCGCTGTTCTCTTCCCTGTGCCAGCCAAAAGATAAAGGTAACGCGATGGCGATTTACTGCTTTGCTGCCGGGCTTTCCACTTTCTTTGGCCCCGCGCTCTATGGCGCCTTCAACGCACTGTTTGGCACCTCGGGCGTGGTGTGGGGTTACGCCGCGTTGTACTTGATCAGCGCCATTGTTTCCTGGTGCTTCCTGCTCAGCCCGCTGGATCCCGGCGAGCAGCATAATCCCGAGGCGCAGCGCCTGCGCCGTTTAGATTCTGTCGCTTCAGAGTAAAGAGATAACCATGAAAGAGTTTGATTACATTGTGGTGGGCGGCGGCAGCGCCGGTTGTATCGTCGCCGCCAGGTTAGTCACGGAAGGCAACGCGCGCGTGCTGCTGCTGGAAGCCGGGCGCGATGAGTATCACCCGGTGCTAAAGATGCCCGCAGGTTACATGAAGTTTCTCGCCAGCGACAAATTCCTCACCATGCACCAGACCGAGCCGCAGCCACAGCTCAACGGACGCGGCGTGATTGTGCCGCAGGCGAAAGTGTTGGGCGGCGGTTCGACGGTCAATGCGATGGTGTATATGCGCGGCCATCGCCAGGATTACGCCGACTGGAACAGCGCACTCGGCAATCAGGGCATCGACTGGTCGTGGGATGCGCTGCTGCCGCACTTTACCGCCATCGAGGATAACGATCATCTCGGTGCGCCCCATCACGGCGTCGGCGGGCCAATGAAAGTGTCGCATCTCGGCCACTTCAGCCCACTGAGCCGCGCCTATGTGAAAACTCTGCAGGGATTGGGGATTCCTTACACGCCGGATTTCAATACCGGCAATCCGTTTGGCGTAGGCTTTATGCAGCACACCATTAACGGTCAGACGCGCCAGCGCTGCAGCGTGGTGGATGCCTTTATTACGCCGCTGCGCCATGACGCGCGCTTGACCATCGTCACCGGCGCGCAGGTAGAAGAGATCCTGTTTGAGGGCGCAAATGCCAGCGGCGTACGCTACACACAGGATGGCCATCCGCAACGTGCCTGCGCGCGTAAAGAGGTGATTCTGGCTGCCGGTGCCTATCAAACGCCGAAGCTGCTGATGCTCTCCGGCATCGGTCCACAAGCCCAGCTAAAACAGCATGGCATCACGCTGCGTCAGCATTTGCCGGGTGTCGGCAAGAATTTGCAGGATCACTATGAAGTGCCGGTGGTGGCCAGCACCAACGGTGCGTTTGGCTATTATGGTCAGGATCGTGGCTGGCCGATGGTCAAAGCCGGCTTGCAATATATGTTGTTCAAAACCGGTCCGGTCACCACCACCGGCGTGGAAACCTGCGCCTTCTTTGACCCAATCGATTTCGGCGCCACGCCAACGATTCAGATGTTTTGCGTGCCTACGGTGTATCTCGACCGCGACGTGATGGGCGCCGATCCCGGCCATGGCGTTACCGTCAATTCGCTGCTGCTGCGCCCCAAAGCGACCGGCGAGGTCACGCTGCGCGATAGCAGCGCCAGCAGCTTGCCGATTATCGATACACAAATCTTTGGTCATCCCGACGATTTGGCGCGCACCATCGCCGGTTTCCGTTTTGCGCGTAAGGTCATCACCGCGACGCCCATCGGCGCGATGGTGCAGCAAGAGATTTTCCCTGGTGCAGAGATTACGTCAGATGAAAAGATTGCCGAACACTGCAAACGCATGGTGAAAACCGGCTATCACCCGGTTGGCACTTGCCGCATGGGCCACGATAACGATCCGCTGGCGGTGTTACACGACGACCTGCGCGTGCGCGGCGTTAACCGCCTGCGCGTGGTCGATGCCTCAATGATGCCCAACATTATCAGCGGCAACACCAATGCCATTGTGATGGCGGTGGCCCATCGTGCTGCTGAATTGCTATTGCAGACGCAGCAGAGCGAGAGCAAGGAGCACGCTTATGAGTGAAAAATTATCCCGCCTGCAGCGTGCACTCGCCTCCTGGCAACTCGATGGTGTGCTGCTTACCCGGCGCGATAACATCGCCTGGCTGACCGAAGGTGCCAGTTTTTACGTGGTGGAACGCGCTGAAGTCGGCGTGGCCAGCTTGCTCATCATGCAGGACAAGGTTCTGCTGCTCGCGCCTGAAAATGAGATGCCGCGTATCCTCGCCGAAGAATCGCTGCCGTTTGCCTGTGAAACGCTGAGTTACCCGTGGTTTCAATCGTTAAATACCCTGTTGCCTGAGGGCAAATTCGGCAGCGATACGCCGCAAAACGGCATGTCTGATATTCAACAAGCGATGGTGGCGCTGCGACAGGGCCTGAACAGCAACGAGCAGCAGCGATTTAAAGCGTTGGGGCGTGAAGCTGCGCAGATTGTCGAAGGCGTGGCGCGTCAGTTACAAACAGGCGTGACGGAATGGCAGGTGGAGGCCGAGATTGTCGCAGCCTGTCTGGCACGCGGTATTCGTCCGATGTGCACCTTAGTAGCGGCCGATGAGCGTATTAGCGCGTTCAAACATCCGGTGCCCACGCAGAAAAAGCTGCAACAACACATGCTGATCACGCTCGGCGCTGAGCGCCACGGGCTGCACGTGAGCCTGACGCGGTTAGCGCATATCGGCGAACCTGGTCCCGCGTTACGCCAGCACCTCAACACGTTGTGCCAGATCCACGCCGACATTCTCTGTGCAACGCAGCCGGGCCAAAGCTGGTCAACGCTATTTCAGGCAATTAAAGATGCCTATCAGCGGCACGGACATGGCGATGCGTGGCGCGATCATCATCAGGGCGGCCCGGCGGGTTATGGTTGCCGCGACGTGATCCTAACGCCAGATTCGCGCGGTGATATTCATTCTGATATTGCCGTGGCGTGGAATCCCACGCTCAGCGGCGTAAAAAGCGAAGATACCTTTTTGCTCACCGCTGAGGGCTGCGAAGCCTTAACGCGCAGTGGCGAATGGCCAATGATTACCGTGCAGCGCGGCGAGCGCACGTTGTACTTCCCAGACTGGCTGGCATTACCGGCATCTTCATAAGGAGGCGATTATGTCATCACGATTACCTAATAAAACCGCGCTTATCACCGGTGCTGGCAGCGGCATAGGCAGCGCAATCGCTACACTGTTTGCGCAACAAGGTGCTCGCGTGGCGCTGTTCGATCTTGACGGTGAAACCACCGAAGCGCTGGCGGCAGAGTTGAAGCAGCAAAGTGGCCAACACTGTTTTGCCTATAGCGCAGATGTCACGCAACCCGAGGAGGTGCAGCGGGCGGTGGGCGAAGCGCAGCAAGCGCTGGGCCCGATTGATATTCTGATCAACTGCGCGGGCGTGAATGTGTTTCGCGATCCGCTGGCGCTGGAAGATGACGACTGGCAGCGCTGTATGGAGGTCAATCTGAAAGGACCCTACAACCTGATCCGCAGCGTGCTGCCGGGCATGCTGGCGCGCCAGTACGGCAATATCGTTAACGTCGCGTCGGTACACGGGCACAAAATCATTCCCGGCGCGTTTCCCTATCCGGTCGCCAAGCACGGTTTGATTGGCCTCACGCGTTCGCTGGGCGTGGAGTACGCCAGCCAGGGCATTCGCATTAACAGCATTTCTCCGGGTTTGATCATGACGCCCGCCGCTGAAGCCTGGCTGGCAAGCTGTCCCGATCCGCAAGCCGAGCGTGAACGGCAGGCCGCTTTGCTACCGTGCAAACGTATTGGTGAACCGCAGGAAGTGGCATATACCGCGCTGTTTCTCGCCTCGGACGAAGCGCGCTTCATCAATGCCACCGATATCCTGGTTGATGGCGGACGCAGCCAGATTTATCACGAGTAATAAATGATATTTTTATCGGGTCGCCATTCATGGCGACCACGCTTAATCTAACGCTCAATCACCGGAATCTCATCCAGTTGGGTAAAGATCGCCATCCCCCGCTCCTTGCCAATCCGCACATCGTTATCAGCCCCCTGCGACGCGCCCGGAATGCGTAAAATAGCATCGCAACAGTGAATCAAACGATGCGCCACCGGATAGAGAAAAGATTCACTGATTTCATCGCCAATTGTCTGCGAACCGGCGGCGCTCGCCAGCGGCAACGCCAGCCACTCACCGATCACCGGCGTATGTCCGCGCTGGTAGACCTGCAGGGCAATCTGGTCTAATTTCTTAATGTTTTCATGAATTAACACTTGATTGCCGTTGGTGCCGCTGCGTACGGGCCCTGCTATAAGAATCAACATTGCGTTTCTCCAAAAATTCGATGGTGTGGGCAAGCGTTTTTTTGCACGATTTGCCCGGCGATAGGTGACAAAATCTACGCTAACATGCATAATTGTGCAGATACAAGCAAAAACATGAATGAGAAAATAATGCTCTCCAGCCAACGTAAACAGCAAATCCTCGCCATTCTGAGCGAAGAGAAACAGGTGATGTCGAGCGAGCTTAGCCAGCGCTTTGCGGTGTCAGAGGACTCAATCCGCCGCGATCTGCGTGAGCTAGCCGCCGAAGGATTACTGCAACGTGTACACGGCGGTGCGCTGCCGGTTTCTGCCGCTATCGCACCGTTTGAAACACGCAAAAGCGTGCAGATTAGCTCTAAACGCCTTATCGCGCAGAAAGCGGTCCAACTGATCCAGCCCGGCCAGGTAGTGATTATCGATGGCGGCACTACCACCGCCGAGATGGTGAAATTGCTGCCGCCGGATCTGGCATTTACCGTGGTGACGCACAGCCCAAGCATTGCCGTGGCGCTGGTGGATTATCCGCAGGTTGACGTGATCATGATTGGCGGCCTGCTCTATCGCCATTCGGTGGTGGCGGTGGGTGCGGCGGTGCTGGAAGGCATTGCGCGGATTAATGCCGATCTGTTCTTCATGGGCGTGACCGGCGTGCACAAAACGGCGGGATTAACCACTGGCAACTACGAAGAGGCCGGGGTGAAACGTGCGCTTTCCGCACGCGCGGCGGAAACGGTGGTGATGGTGTCGAATGAGAAGCTGAATTCCGCTTCGGCGTTTGCCATCGGCGAATTATCACTGGCCAGCACCTTGATCGTTGATGCTCAACCCGATGACGAAATGTGCCAACTGCTGCGGAAAAAGCACATAACTGTGCTGTAAACGGCTATTCTTCGCTGCTAAACAATTAAGGTCATCGTACGCTTTCCAATCAAAGCCTATCCCGTAGCGGCGCGATTTATCGCGCAATGAATTGCGCCGCTACGATCCCTGCAAGCATTTTGATAATCAGGAGCTTAATAAGATGTCTGAGAATCCCACCATCGCCCTTATTGGACCGGGCGCGATTGGCACCACCATCGCAGCGGCGCTGCATGAAGCTGGACGCACGCCCACGATTTGCGGGCGTACCGCACATCCGCAGCTGGAGTTGCGTCACAACAGCGGCAAAATTATTGTTCCCGGCCCGGTGCTCACCAATCCCGCCGAGATAGCCCAGCCGTTCGATCTGGTGTTTGTGGCGGTGAAAACCACCCAGGTTGAGGATACCGCGCCATGGCTGGCGGCGCTGTGTGATGAAAATACCGTGGTGTGCGCGCTGCAGAATGGCGTGGAGCAGAAAAGCCAACTCGCGCCCTATGTCAATGGCGCGACCGTGCTGCCATCGGTGGTGTGGTTCCCGGCCCAGCGCGAACCGGACGCCTCGGTGTGGCTGCGCGAAAAGCCGCGCCTGACGCTGCCGGAAACGCCGCACGCTGAGTTGGTGGTTGCGGCACTGCGCGACACACGCTGCGCGGTCGATCTCTCCGCCGATTTCCTGACCATTGCCTGGCGCAAACTGCTGCAAAACGCGGTTGCCGGTTTAATGGTGCTGTCGAATCGTCGTGCGGGTATGTTCCAGCGCGACGACATCAGCGCGCTGGCGCTGGCCTATTTGCAGGAGTGCCTGACGGTAGCGCGCGCTGAAGGTGCCGCGTTAAAAGATGAGGTGCCGCAGGAGATTGTAGAACGATTTCACCGCGCACCGACTGATTTAGGCACCTCGATCCTTGCCGACCGCCAGGCCGACCGTCCGCTGGAGTGGGATATCCGCAACGGCGTCGTGCAGCGTTATGGTCGGGCGCGCGGTATTCCCACGCCAATCAGCGATGTGATTGTGCCGCTGCTGGCGGCCGGTAGTGAGGGGCCAGGCTGATCATCTACATTCACGGTCGCCATCCATGGCGACCTCCCTCAAACGTCCTAACTACCCGTGTTTTATCCTGCCAACTTGCGAGATGTTAAAATCTTTACTAGGGTTTGCGCTTCTTCTGCCTCTTATAGCTTTCTTTTCCATTTATGAAATTACGGCTGCGAAAGCTATAAGATCGCGCCATTTTCTCAACTGGGGAATTTATGAGCACAGGAACGGATACAACACACTCAGCCACAGCCAGTGGCTTGACCGTTGATGACATCACCGTTATCGACAACAAATTGCTGAAACGCGCGGTCGGTGCCGCCGCATTGGGTAATGCGATGGAGTGGTTTGACTTCGGCGTTTACAGCTATCTCGCCGTGATCATTGGCCAGGTCTTCTTCGCCGATGCCAGCGCTGCCGCGCAGCTGATCGCTTCGTTCGGTACCTTCGCCGCGGCGTTTTTAGTGCGTCCGATTGGCGGCATGGTGTTTGGCCCACTCGGCGACCGCATTGGACGTCAGAAGGTATTGGCGTTAACCATGATCATGATGTCGATCGGTACGTTCTGTATCGGTCTGATTCCGAGCTATGCCAGCATTGGTATCGCTGCGCCGATTCTGCTGCTGCTGGCGCGCTTGCTGCAAGGGTTCTCCACCGGTGGTGAATATGGCGGTGCCGCGACCTTTATCGCGGAATACTCCACCGACAAACGTCGCGGCTTTATGGGTAGCTTCCTTGAGTTCGGTACGCTGGGTGGCTATCTGCTGGGCGCCAGCCTGGTGACAGCAATGATCGCTTTCTTACCGCATCAAACCATGATGGATTGGGGCTGGCGTGTGCCGTTCTTCCTCGCCGCGCCGTTGGGTCTGTTCGGTTTGTATATCCGCTTAAAGCTGGAAGAGACGCCCGCGTTTAAAGATCACATGGATAAGCGCGAAGAGATGGAGCACAACAAGCCGCGCCTTAGCGTGTGGCAGATGCTGCGCGATCAACGTAAACCGCTGCTGAAATGTATTGGTCTGGTGCTGTTGTTCAACGTCTCCAATTATATGCTGACCGCCTATATGCCGAGCTATTTAACTGGCGTGCTGGGAATGAGTGAACTATCCGGCCTGATGTTGGTGATGGTGATTATGTTTATCATGATGCCGCTGACGTTAATGTGGGGATATCTCACCGACCGCATTGGTCGCCGTCCGGTGATTGGTTTAGGCGCGTTGGGCTTAATCGTGCTGGCGATTCCGAGCTACATGTTGATTGGTTCCGGCAATATGCTTTTGGTATTTGCCGGACTGGCGATTCTGGGCTTATTGCATACTTGTTTCAGCGGCACCATGCCGGCAACGTTACCGGCGCTATTTGTCACCGATATTCGTTATAGCGCGCTGGCAATTGGTTTTAACTTATCGGTTTCGCTATTTGGTGGCACCACGCCGCTGATTACCGCATGGCTGGTGGATACCACGCACAATAATCTGATGCCGGCGTATTACATGATCGGTGCCGGGATTATTGGTTTGCTGACGGTTTTAACCTTGAGTGAAACGGCCCGCAAACCGCTGAAAGGTTCATCGCCTGCGGTGGCAACAGAAGCGGAAGCGCATCGTTTGATCGATAAATTGCGTAAACGTAAGGTCAAGCATAAACCGGCTTAGGTTCGAGTCGGCATTAACAAAGGTCGCAGTCGGATTTAAAGCGATTTTGAGTTAAGAATACGCACGACTGCGGCAGCGCGGATGTTGAGGCGACATCCCAATCCGCTGAACGAATGAGGGATTCCAGGGCGAGCCGCAGGGATGCGGCGAGAGGCGGCGCTGAGCAGGAGCGAATCGCCGCCGGTCCGTCAGGAATTGTGAATGAGTGAAGGCACCGCGCAGCGGCGGGTTGGGCTGGCGCAAGGCCCGGGAGTGCAGAGGGCGCGGCCAGGCGTCCTCTGCTCGGTCGCCGCACGAAGACACTGCAACTGCCTCAGCATAGGGCGAACGAAAGTCGCTCTGCGCTAAACTGAGCAGCATTACGCCTTTTTGGCGACCTCATCTAACCGAAGCGTAAAAATCCCCCGCTTATTCGATAATTTCTTAAACCCACCTGAAATCCTCTCGCGCGCGCCAGAAAACGCCAAAATATCGACTATGATTTGTTGTCCGACCTAACTTTCATCCCAAATTATTTATCGTTTTCAGCCAGTAGCGAATCGCTTGATGTCGTCCATTGCCCCTGCGTGGGCTAAACGAGGCAATTGAATGGAATTCAGATCATTTGAAAAATCCTGGGGCGCTGAGATTCTTGCTGATGACAGCGTCCGTTTTCGTGTTTGGGCACCAGGGCAGCAGCACATCACCTTAAGACTTGCCGATAACTACACCGCCATGCTCGACGCAGGCGACGGTTGGTTTGAGCTGCAAGTCAGCGGCGTGGCGCCCGGTGCAGAGTATAACTTTGTGCTGGACGATGGCACGGTGGTGCCGGATCCCGCTGCGCGTGCGCAAAAGGCTGATGTTAACGGCCCTTCACTGGTGGTCGATCCGCAAAGCTATCGCTGGCAGCACACCGAATGGCAAGGTCGTCCGTGGCATGAAACGGTGGTGTATGAAATGCACATCGGTACCTTCACGCCCGAAGGCACTTTCCAGGCTGCGATAGCTAAATTGCCGTGGCTGGCCGAATTAGGCATCACGCAGTTGGAAGTGCTGCCGGTGTCGCAGTTTGGTGGCAATCGCGGTTGGGGCTACGACGGCGTGCTGCTCTACGCTCCGCATGCGGCTTACGGATCGCCGGATGATTTCAAAGCCTTTATCGATGCCGCGCACGCGCACGGTTTGTCGGTGGTGCTGGATATCGTGCTAAACCACTTTGGCCCGGAAGGCAATTACCTGCCGCTGCTGGCGCCGGCGTTTTTCCACCAGGAACGCATGACGCCGTGGGGCGCAGGCATTGCATATGATGTCGATGCTGTGCGGCGCTACATTGTCGAAGCACCGCTCTACTGGCTGCAGGAATTTAATCTTGATGGCCTGCGTTTTGATGCCATTGACCAGATTGAAGACAGCTCCAGTAAGCATGCGCTGATTGAGATTGCCGAACGCATCCGTCAGGAAATTCCCGAGCGCCCTATTCATCTCACCACCGAAGATTGCCGCAACGTTATCTTCCTGCATCCGCGCGACAAACAGGGCAACGCGCCGCTATTTACCGGTGAGTGGAACGATGATTTCCACAACGCGGTGCACGTGTTTGCAACCGGTGAAACTCACGCCTATTACGAAGATTTCGCCGACGTGCCGGAGAAGTTGGTGGCGCGTGTGCTGACTGAAGGCTTTGCTTATCAGGGCGAACTTTCACCGCAGAGTGGGCAGCGGCGCGGCGTGCCGAGCGCCAGCCAGCCGCCGGTGGCGTTTGTTGATTTCATTCAGAACCACGATCAGGTGGGTAACCGCGCGCAGGGCGATCGTTTGATCAGCCTGGCGGGCAGCGATCGCACCAAAGTGCTGCTGGCGACGCTGCTGCTGTCACCGCATATTCCGCTGCTATTTATGGGCGAAGAGTATGGCGAAACGAATCCCTTCCTGTTCTTCACCGATTTCCACGGCGATCTGGCCAAAGCGGTGCGTGAAGGGCGCGCGAAGGAGTTCACCGGGCACGCCGGGCATGACGAAGAGGTGCCGGATCCCAACGCCGAGCAGACCTTTACCCGCTCAAAACTTGACTGGGATAAGTTACAAACGCCTGAAGGCCAGAGCTGGCTGGCGCTAACGCGCGAGCTGCTGGCGCTGCGTCAGCAATATATCGTGCCGCTGCTGGCCGATGCGGGCGGCAACAGCGGCAAGGTGCTCGCCACCGCTGAAGGCTTTGTGGCCGTCAGCTGGCATTTCCCACAGGGCGAACTGTCGCTGGCGCTGAATATCGGCAAGCAGACGCAACCTTTACCCGCCACGCCAGGTCGCACGATTTTCGCCTGGCCGCAAGAAACTGAAGCATTATCACAACACGCCATCGTGGTGCGTTTGGATCAGGGAGCAACAAAATGAGTATTCCAACCGCGACGTATCGCATTCAGTTTCGCAACGGCATGACGTTTGATCGCGCCGCGGCGCTGGTGCCCTATCTGCAACGCCTTGGCATCAGCCATCTTTACGCGTCGCCGATATTTAGCGCCACCGCCGAATCCACCCACGGTTACGACGTCATCGATGCCAATGAGATCGAACCGGCGATTGGCGGCCGCGACGGCTTTAATCGTCTGGTTGAGGCGTTGCAGGACGCGGAGATTGGCTTGATTCTCGACATCGTGCCGAACCATATGGCGGCCTCGCTGGAGAATGCCTGGTGGCGTGATGTGATCGAGTATGGCGAGAGCAGCCGCTATGCCAATCATTTTGATATTGACTGGACGCGCCGCCTGACGCTGCCGTTTCTCGGCGACAGCTTCGAGAACGTGCTGGAAAACGGTGAGCTGAGCATTAAAGCACATCCGCAAACTGGCCATCCCGCGCTGGCGTACTACGACAGCTTTTACCCGCTGACGCCCGCCAGCTGGCAGGATCGCGCCGACGAGGTGCTGGCGATGACTGAAGCCAAAGCGATTGCTGAACTGCATGAGCAGCAGCCGTGGCGTTTGATCAGCTGGCGCGATGCACGCAGCGAGCTCTCTTATCGCCGCTTCTTTGAGATCACCGGGCTGGTCGGCGTACGCGTTGAAGACGAGGCGGTGTTTGCCGATTCCCACCGGCTGATTCTTGAACTGGTGCGCTCGGGCGCGGTCAGCGGCTTGCGCGTCGATCACGTTGATGGCCTTGCCGATCCGCAAGGCTATTTACGCCAGCTGCGCCAGGCCACCGGCCCGGATTGCTATATCACGGTGGAAAAGATCCTCGCCGAAGGGGAAAAGATCCCTGACGATTGGCCGATTTCTGGCACCACTGGCTACGAGTTTATTGCCGCGCTGTCGCACGCGCTGGTGGATGATTCGCAGATCGATACGCTGCATCTGGCCTATGAAGCCACCACCGGACAACGTAACGACGTCGAAGGCGGACTGCGCGTGGCGCGTGAATTGATGGTTGACCGCAATTTCGCCGGTGAGTTTGCGCGTTTGCTCAAGCTGGCGACGCAGATTGCCGGTTCTGAACATCGCAACCTCGGTGAAGCGGAACTGCACGTCGCACTGCGCGAAATCCTCATCGCCTTCCCGGTGTATCGCACCTACGGCCAGCAGGACGGCATGCCGCTCGAAGGCGAAGAGCTGCTGCAACAGGTGCTGGAAACAGTGAAAAACAGCGCGTCGCCAACGGTGTTGAGTTTGCTGCAGGCGATGCTGCTGGGCGCGGTTTCCGAAGAGAGCGAAAAAGACGCGCACGAATTCCGCATGCGCTTCCAGCAGCTGACCGGACCGCTGATGGCGAAATCGGTGGAAGACACGCTGTTCTTCCGCAATCACGTCGCGTTAGCGATCAATGAAGTGGGCGCAGAACCGCTGCCGCACGCCTTCTCGCTGGCGCATTTCCACAGCGAGATGCAAACGCGGCTGCAACAGCAGCCCGATGGCATCTCATCCACCTCAACCCACGACACCAAACGTGGTGAAGATGCGCGTGCGCGGCTGTATACGTTAAGCGAAGCACCCGCGCTGTGGGCGGAACACGTAGCGCGCTGGCGGCAGATTAATCAGGCGCAGGTGGTGGAACTGGACGATGGCGCCGCGCCGGAACCGGCGGTGGAATGGATGCTGTATCAGGCTTTAGCTGGCGTGTGGCCGACCACCTTGCAACCGCAGGATGCCAGCCAACTCGAAGAGCGCTTTATTCCTTTTGTCGAAAAAGCGTTACGCGAAGCCAAACTGCGCACCGACTGGGCAGAGAGCAACGAAGCCTACGAAAAAGCGGTGCTGGATTACGCGCGTCATCTGCTTTCACCGGCCAATCAGTTGTTCCTCAGCGACTTCAGCCACGCGTTGCAACCGTTTATTCAGGCCGGATTAATCAATAGCCTGACGCAAACGGTAATTAAACTCACCGCGCCGGGCGTGCCGGATATCTATCAGGGTAGCGAAGCGCTGGATTTCAGCCTGGTCGATCCCGACAACCGCCGCACGCCGGACTTCGCGCTGCTGGAGCAGCAGCTGGAAGAGTCTTCTTCGCCCGACTTCAACGACGCGCAAAACTGGCTGAGCGGCAAACTGAAACAACAGGTGATTGCACGCCTTCTGCATCTGCGCCGCGATTATCCGCAGCTGTTCCGCGTGGGCGATTATCAGCCGCTGGACGTCAGCGGCGAGCATCAGGAGAAAGTTATCGCCTTTGCGCGTCAGGACAGTAACCACGCGCTGCTGGTCATTCTTCCGCGCCTGAGTTTTGATAACGCGCAGTGGACGCAAACCGAAGTGGTACTGCCCGAGTCACTCGCCCATCGCCACTATCGCAACTTATGGAGTGGCGAAACCGTGACGATTGGCGATTACATCGCGCTGGATGAGGCGGCCTCAAGTGCGCCGTTAGTGCTGCTGAGCAGCTGATGCATTACCCGATTAATCTGTGTGGAGAATAATGGATGACAAGTAAGCCTCTAGAAATTACAGCAGGTTCGGGACAAGTGCTTGGCGCTAACTATGATGGCCAGGGCGTGAACTTTGCGCTGTTTTCGGCCTGCGCTGAGCGAGTCGAACTGTGTTTGTACGATGAGAGCGGCGAAAACGAAATCGCCCGCTTCGATTTGCCGGAATACACCCATGAAGTGTGGCACGGTTACATTCCCGGCTTGCAGCCCGGCGCGCTCTATGGCTATCGCGTGCACGGCCCGTACGAGCCGGAAAATGGCCATCGCTTTAACCCTAACAAACTGTTGCTCGACCCTTACGCACGCGAACTGGCGGGCGAATTGCAGTGGGACGAGTCGCACTTCGCGTATGACCTGCTGCATGAAGATAAGGATTTGAGTTTCGATACCCGCGACAGCGCACCGTTTACGCCCAAATGTGTGGTCATCGATCCCAATGAATTTGACTGGCAGGATGCTAATCGACCGAATATTCCGTGGTCGAAAACGGTCATTTATGAAGCCCACGTTAAAGGTTTTAGCCAGCTTAATCCGGCGGTGCCCGAAGAGATGCGCGGCACTTACGACGGTTTAAGCAATCAGGCTTCGATCGATTACATCAAAAGCCTGGGCGTAACCACCGTGGAGCTGCTGCCGGTGCACGGTTTCCCGGACGATCAGCATCTGCTGGATCGCGGTCTGAAAAACTTCTGGGGTTACAACACGCTGGCGTTCTTCGCCCCGGCCACGCGCTACTTTGGTCCGCGCGGGATTCAGGGCTTCCGCGATATGGTGCGCGCCTTCCACGATGCTGGCCTCGAAGTGATCCTCGACGTGGTTTACAACCACACCGCCGAAGGCAATGAACTGGGCCCCACGTTGTCGTTTAAGGGCATCGATAACTACTCTTATTACCGCACGCTGCCGGATCAGCATCGCTACTACATCAATGACACCGGCACCGGTAACACCGTGAATACGTCGCATCCGCGCGTGCTGCAGATGATTCTCGATTCGCTGCGTTATTGGGCCGAATCCATGCATGTTGATGGCTTCCGTTTCGATCTCGGCACCGTGCTGGGCCGTGAACCGGAAGGCTTTGACCAGCGTAGTGGCTTCTTCGATGCCATCATGCAGGATCCAGTGTTGTCCAAACTGAAACTGATCGGTGAGCCGTGGGATATTGGGCCGGGCGGTTATCAGGTTGGCGGCTTCCCACCGGGCTGGGCGGAGTGGAACGATAAGTATCGCGATACGGTGCGTGAGTATTGGAAAGGTGACATGGTCACTAATGACTTCGCCGCGCGCCTGCTCGGTTCTGGCGATCTTTACGATCAGCGCGGTCGCCGTCCCTGGTCCAGCATCAATTTCCTTACCGCGCATGATGGCTTCACGCTCAACGATTTGGTTTCGTACAACGAGAAACACAACGAAGCTAACGGTGAAGACAATAATGACGGCCATAACGAGAACCGTTCGTACAATTACGGTGCGGAAGGCCCGACGGACGATGAAGGCATCAACGCGGTACGTGAGCGGCAGAAACGCAACTTCCTCGCCACGCTGCTGTTCTCGCACGGCACGCCGATGTTGCTGGCGGGCGATGAGTTTGGCCGCAGTCAACTCGGCAACAATAACGGCTACTGCCAGGACAGCGAGATTTCCTGGCTGCATTGGGAAAACCTGCCGCCTTCTGCTGATGCACTGCGCGACTTTACCCGGCATATTCTGGCGTTACGCGCTCAACAACCGCTGCTGCGGCGTGAAAGCTGGCGCGATGGTATGGAAATCAAATGGTTTAACGCCGGTGGCGGCTTCCAGCAGGATGATCAATGGGATGATGGCACCACGCTCGGGGTGTATCTCGGTCGCCCGGATTTAGTGCCGGAGGAAGGCATCTGGCATGACGTGTTGATGCTGTTTAATCCGTATGAAGGCAATGTGCCGTTCAGTATTCCACAGTTTGGTGAAGGTGGCTGGGTGCTGGAGCTTTCGACGTCAGACAGCGTTGAGAAAGGGTTAGTGATTACCAAAGAGAAGGATTTCGAGCTGGAAGGCCGCAGTATGGCGCTGTTCCGCAGGCCGTAATTATATAAATTTGCACAATAAACTGCGCCGCTACAGAAGCATGCATGCATTCGTAGCGGCGCGATTTGTGTTATCAGAAATTAACTTTCACGCCCACCATCGCGCTGGTATCGCTGTAACCCTTATCCCCCATCTGCTGACCCATATTGCCCCAAAGATTAACGGTTTTATTCAGCTTCGCATCGACACCCACTTTCACTTCACCGAGGTTACGCGCCCCGGCTTGCTGCACGCTGATGCCATTCATGCTGCTGCCAAAGGTTTCGGTGTTGTGCACCCAGTTGGCTTCGATAAACGGCTCGAAGGTGCGGTTTTTACCATCATCAATGGCATTGTGGCCTTTGATGTAAGCGCGAACACCCAGACGCGTTTGCAGGTTGTTGTCGCCTTCACCCACCACGCGCGTGCCGTTTTGCTCTTGATGATCCTTCGCTTTCACGCCCATCCAGGTCGTCTGCGCCTTCGGCTGCAGATAGACGCTGGAACGCTCGCTCATCTCCGCGACTTTGAAGCTGTAACCGGCTTCCACTGACGCGGTGATGCCTCTCGATTTGTAGCTCTCTTCCGCGATGCCATCACCTTTCACGCTGTTATCAAACCAGTTGTAGAGCATCCAGCCGTCTACATAAGCTCCGGTCTTGTCAGCGTTGTCCTGCAACCAGGTCGCGTAAACGCCCGTGCTGTAACCGTGCACCTGACCTTTTGCGGTGTAACCCGTCACGTTGGAGTGTGTGTTACTTTGCGCATTAGCGTAGCCGCCCATGACACCCAGATGGAAGCGGTCCGCACCATTACTGCTCCACTTGGCGATATCGCCGCCTAACTGCATCACATAACGGTTACCGGTGGTTTTCAGCTGGCCGGAACTGTCGCTGAAGCGCGTGTGTCCACCTGCGTTACGCAACCACAGGCTGGTGGCGTGTTTCTTACCATCTGCACCAATGTAGTGGGTCTCACCCAGACGATCATCCAGCGAGGTGGTAAATAAGGTATTCGCCGCAGCGAGGTTAGCCGCATAACTGCCCGCTTCCGGACGCGTAATCGGGAAGCCTTTAACCGGCTTGCCCACATCGCCCGCATTACCTGAGCCACTGCCTGGCGTGCCAGTATCATCGCCTGGCGTGCCGGAGCCGTTGTCAGGATCGCCAGGATTAACCGGATTGCTGCCTGGATTGCCCGGTGCCACGTTGTTGCTGTTGCTCTCCAGTACCCATTTATTGGCATCCTGCACCAGATGATAATCGTAAGCACCGGCCACAATACGGCCCTGCTGGGTGAACGTACCGTTTACGTTGCCATCGACGCGAATCAGCTCAATACCATCGATGGTTTGCGCGCCGGTGCCGCCGGCGTTCTGCACCACCACGTTGCTGTTACCGTTGTAATCACCGGTGATGTGCAGATGATCGGTCTCTGAGTGGTCATCCATTAAATGGGTTTTGAAGTCGATGGTACCGTTGGTGCTGTTCAGGCTGCTCAAGGTCACCTGGCTAAAGCCGGTGCCGGGCGCGGTCATATTCAGCGTGGCGTTATTCAGCTTCAGATTATCCACCGCAGAGCTCGACGTAATATTCCACTGGCTGCCATTCGCCAGGTTCAGATTTTCCAGTGAGCTGGTCGCACCGCTCCAGACGGAGTTGTTATCGAGGTTGATGATGTTGGTCGCGGTATTGGCGCGGTCGATGATGACATCGCCGTTAAATACTGAGCCGTTATCACCGGTCAATGTCACATTGCTAACCGTGCCGCTATTGCCAATGCCTGCGGATAACAGCGTCGCGCCGGTTAATGCGGTGCCGGAAGTGGTGACTTTGGTATCGGCAGTGCCGGAAACCACCATTGCACTACCTTCACTCGCAGTAACCGCGCTGTTGCTCAGCGACACGGTGTTGTTGCTGACCGCATCAGACTGGAACAGCATACCCGCACTGTTCGCGCCGGTGAGCGTGATCTGTGAATTGGTTAAATCGACGCGGTTGTCACCATCACGCATCCCCATCCAGATACCCGAAGACAAAGCTGCGCCATCCTGACCCGCGATATTCACGCTGACACGGTCGCCCCTCAGCGTTCCACCCTTAAGAACAGCCAACCCATCAGCATTACTAACGTGGTTGAATTCAACATTATCCAATTCAACCAGGGCGCCTTCGCTAACGCGAACGCCGAGTAAATTTCCACGTGTACTGTTGACCTGGACATTCTTCAAGCTGGCTAATCCACCAGTATAACGGGCTGCCACTGCGGCTCCTAAGCTCGTCAAATCGTTGGTCACCATCGTATCAGGCGCCTCAAGGCCATTATTATTAATAACGGTATTAAACGCTGTTACTGTGCCTGATGTTGCTGCAAGACCCAGAGCTGAGGTATTTATCGTCGCGTTACGAATGTTTACTTCACTGCCCGCATTTAGTGCCTGAACGGAAGTGGTGGGTCCGGAGGTAGTAATTGTGCCGTTATCATAATTCACTACCGCTCCGCTGCCGCTAGCACGTAATCCATAAGAGTTAATTCGGTCGGTAAAAATGGTTGTGTTGGTTAAATTGACCGTGCCACCGTTCTGCGCCATTACCGCTTCTGAAGAAGACCCAGTCGTGCTTATTTTGCTGTTAGTAATATCTATTTGACTTCCAGCTCCTGTCGCATAGGCACCTAATGCCAGATGTCCGGAAGTTGCGAGTGTGCTGCCATCGATGGTGATTTTTCCGCCTCTTGATGCGTAGGCAGAATGACCGCGTTCACCTGAAGTGCTGGCAATGGTGTCGCTAAGATTAATATTGCCATTAGAACCTTGCGAAACCAGACCATAGGCCGATGATGTAATTGAACTATTGCTGAGCGTGGCTGAGCCATCAACAACATGTACACCGTAGCTTGATGAGCCGCTGGTGTTGATATGGACGCCATCCGCATTAATGTTGCTGTTGTTTTGCGACATCATGCCCTGCGCAGAGGACCCCGAGGTCTTAATTTCAGTGTTCTTCAGCGTGATGGTTGCGCCCGTATTTGCCATCGCACCCACACCGGCGGTGCCGCTGGTGGTCAGCGAACCGTTGGTAAAGGTGATCGAACCCTTATTCGATGCGCTCAAGCCGCGCCCGCTTTCACTGTTGTTTGCGGTCGAGACGATATCCTGTCCGTCGTAGTTTAAGATTGCACCGTTGGCGATAATCGCCGCGGCGAATACGTTGCTGACAGGTAATGTGACAGCTACAGCCATCGCCAGGCCAGAGAGCACCGCTGTTTTCCGCGCTGCGCTGCTCATCGCACTATTCGAAGATTGGGATTTAACTTTGCCCTTAGCCAGCTCAGAGGCCACCACATAACGCTGCGTTGCAGCATGCCAAATCACACGGAATATTTTATTCATGGGATTTTACTCTCTCTAAGTTCAGAAACTTTCACGATTTCCGAAATCATAGAGAGCGGGTCTGTAAGGCAATATCGGAGGGAGCGCGGAGTTTTGTAGTCCTTTACTTATCCGACGCAATACAGCACTGGTATCAGGCAAAAATGTTAAAAATTAGCGTGATAACCAGTTGAAGACTTAAACCCTGAGTAAAAAAATTAACTAATTTCCTCAATCTGCCGATGGTTATTAATCTGCCCTCTTCCCTACGCGGCTTTTGCCGGGACGCTTTAAGATTAAGGATAATAAAATGAACATCTCTCAACGTCTGTTTGCCACCTTTTCCATACTGTTTGGCGCCATCATCCTGCAAGCGATACTCGCCATTTCCTTACTCTCTGGTTTTCAGGATCGCTTTGAATATGTACAGGCCAATGCGATTCCCTCGATCAAAGATCTGGGGAAACTGATTGATGGCAGTAACCAGTTGGCGTTAACGCTCTACAAACACAAAAGCCAGACCGACGACAGCAAAATGCCGGCTGTTGAGGACGAGATCCAGAAACAGCTGGCGGATTTGAAGGCGCAGACCGATTACTACATGGCGCACGATATCTCCAGCGATGAAGATAAGCGCTTAACCGAAGTCGCTTATGCCAATATTCAGCACGTCACCGCCGCACTGGCGCCATTTATCACCGCCTCGCGTGCGCATCAAAATGATATCAGCCTCAATCTGATTGATGGACAAACCGGTATCGGAGCCGCCATTCGCCAGCTGATTAGCGATTATCAAAAACAGCTGCAGCTGAATATCGCCATTGGCGATGAACTGCGCGCCACCAACCGCAGCACGTTCCACTCGGTGTTATGGACGACCATCACCGGCGTTATCGCCACCGTGCTGATTTTTGGCGTGCTGTCGCTGTTCACCGTATTGCGCATTCGTCGCAGCTTGTCTGCTGCGGGCAAAGTAATGATGACTGCCAGCGAAAACCTCGATTTGACGCTGAAAGCAGATGAGAGCCGTCGTGATGAAGTGGGCAACATGGCGCACTCGTTTAACGTCCTGATGGAACGCGTTGCAGCCGCGCTCTCTTCGGTGCGTCAGGCGTCACAATCAGTGAGCAGCGCATCGGTACAGATTTCCGCGGGCAATGAAGATCTCTCATCACGCACCGAGCAACAGGCGGCATCGCTGGAGCAAACCGCGGCCAGCATGACCGAGCTGAGTGAAACTGTGCGTCAAACCGCGGATAACACGCGCCAGGCCAGTCAGCTTGCCGCTAACGCCAGCGGATTGTCAGAGAAGAGCAGCACGTCACTGACTACCATGCTTTCAACCATGGATAACATTCGTGGTAGCTCGCGCAAAGTGACGGAAATCGTCTCGATCATTGAAGGCATCGCCTTCCAAACCAACATTCTGGCGCTGAACGCCGCCGTTGAAGCCGCACGTGCCGGTGAACACGGCAAAGGCTTCGCCGTAGTCGCCGGTGAAGTGCGCAACTTGTCGCAACGTTCAACCACCGCCGCGCGCGAAATCAAAACGCTGATCGAAGAGTCACATCGTCTGACCGAAGCCGGTGCTGCGCAGGCCAGCGACGTAGGGCGTAATATGAGCGTGATGAACGATGCCATTCATCAGGTAAGTCAGTTGGTGGAAGAAATCGCCGCTGCCGCTGTCGAGCAGAGTCAGGGCATCGTGCAGGTGCAGCAAGCGGTGAATCAGATGGACGACGTTACGCAGCAGAACGCCGCGCTGGTGCAAGAAGCCTCTGCCGCTTCGCAATCGCTGCAGGAACAGGCCGGGAATTTGAATCAGCTGGTGGGTAAATTCCATGTCGCGGCGGCTGGCGAAGTTCAGCAAAAGCAGGCAGTGGTGCGTACGGCTTCATTCGTTAAACCCTCGCGCGTTGCGGTGGTGAATGATGCGGATTGGCAGAGTTTTTAAGCTGATTTAGCCGGTGCGCATAAATGTGCACCCTACGAAAACGCTGGGTCGCCAATCATGGCGACCACGCGGCCTTTGCCAGGCAAACGCTGCCATAATCTCCCTAAACTCTCCAATAGTTAACCCGCTCTTAGTGGTTTCACTCCTCTCTTTTGAACAAAAAATAGCGTTCATCACGTTGTAATCTGGCCGCCTGTAATTCAGGGAGGATGATTATGGATACGGTTGAGCAGCTTAATGGGACGTACTTTTACAAAGGAGTCAGCAATGTTTCAGCTGGTGAATTATTTTTTTGGATACTTTTGGACAAAATTGATGAGCATGTAGGTGGCATCAATAACATTGTTGCGGTGAGCAGCATCATTCTTGGTCTTCCTATTCTGGGTACAAGAGGTAAGCCCGGCAATGCTACACCTGGTACTTCGATCGCCTCTAAATATTCGCGTCAAATTCTGAATGTGAAATTGCCCAGACCTTTGCCAACGTTCACTAATACCAGCATTAAGTTACTCAAGCCGATGTGGACAAACAATCTTGGGGCTTTTGTTGGTCGAACTGTGCCGGTTGTAGGATGGGTCTTACTGGCAAATGATCTTTCTCAAATAGTCTATAAGACTGTTTCAACCTACAACATGATCGTGAGAGAAGAAGATCGAGTATGGTAGACGAACATCAAATATTAGATTTTTTTCGTGGCGAGTTATCTCTCATGACTACATGGAGTTTAAAACCCATTCCAATCGAATTTGATACTCCATTACAAGGCTACGCCGGATGGGATGAGTTGCCCTATGCCATTCAGGATTTTGGTGAAAAATATCATGTCGATACAACAGTTATAAATTTTGATGCTTATTATCCCTGGAAAACAGAAACAGTTTTCCGAAAATACTTTTCTAAGGATCCAATTCAACAAGACGTTAAACCACTAACTGTACGTATGTTTGTGGAGTCGGCTAAAGCTGGACGCTGGTTGTATGACTAACTAAGGAGATTCACATGGCTATACCCGTTCATATGTTTATTAAAGATGATGGCGGCGCAGTAATCAGAGGCGGTTCAGACGTGATGCACCGTGAGGGCAGCATTGAATTACGGGGTGTACAGCATCTTCTCTCTATTCCCACCGACAACAATACCGGCAAGCTAACAGGCACCCGGCAACATGCTCCTTTTATGTTTGAGAAAGAAATTGATTCTGCGTCACCTTATTTATACAAAGCTGTGGCAACAGGTCAGACGCTGAAAGCTGCGGAACTCAAATGGTACCGCATCAGTGACGCCGGTCAGGAAGAAGAGTACTTCAACATATTAATGGAAGACGTAAAGGTCATCTCGATATCGCCGATCATGCATGACACGCGTAATTGTCCAGGAACCGGGCATATGGAAAGCGTTGCGCTGGGTTATGCGAAGATCACGTGGAAATATGTTGATGGAAATATTCAATTCACCGACGCATGGAACGAAAGGCCAACGGCATAATCAATGCGGAAATCCTGCGTGAGGATTTCCGCTGAGAATTAATCACAATATCTTCACACCTTAAGCATTTTCACCGTGGCATCAATATCAATTTCATCCGCCGTGAAAATCAAAGTCGTTCCCTGAAAGGTGGTTACCGCCAGTTTTTTCAGTGAGCGCGTTTCATCCGGCTTAACGTCTGTTTTCGGCTTGATGCTATTCATCAGAATACCTACCGACAGCACGGTATTCTCTTTATCGATGCGCGTTTCAACCGGCACTTCTTCGCTGTAAACCACATAAGATTTGATCGACGTGAGCTTAATGCGCTCGCCGGCAATATAGATGTATTTGCTCTCGGGCGAGACCTTCACCGCATACGCTGACAAACCTTTGTTATTGGTGGTGGGTTCAAAGGTCACCGCCGCGTCTTTCTTGATCAGCTCAGGGTTAGCGACCTTAATCACATGGAAATAGCGGTTATCGCCATTTTCATCTTTGATAAATCCAAAACCTTTATCCTGAAACCAGGTTGTGATCGTTCCGTTCATCGCCATTGCCGCCTACCTAATCGTTATCTACTCAGTTTTTTCAGCGCGCAGTGTAAAGCACATTGCCTGCGCAGACCACGTCTTTGCTTTAAGTCTGGACGATAATTTTCGCCTGAGCGAATAGACACATGCCCGGATTCGCCAGTTGCCGCAAAATTCGCTATTATCCGCATCCCTTCGTCAGCCGGGCAGCCTGATGTCTACGATTATCGATACCTTTATTGCCCCGCAATGTCTTGAAGAGATTGAGATTCTCTACCAGGACGATCATCTGCTGCTGATCAATAAACCAGCTGGTCTGCTCAGCCTGTCGGGGAAAAATCCGCGCAATCTCGATTCTGTGCATCATCGGTTAGTGAAGCTTTTTCCCGGCTGCACGCTGGTGCATCGTCTGGATTTCGGCACATCAGGGTTAATGGTGATTGCCCGCAATAAGGCGATCAATGCCGCACTTTGCCAGCAGTTCAGCCAGCGCAGCGTGACCAAGATTTACCGCGCACTGTTGTGCGGGCATCTGCATGACGACGAAGGTGTGATTGACGCGCCGATTGCCAAAGATCCGACGCTATTTCCATTGATGTCAATTTGCCCAATCAATGGTAAGCCAGCTCGCTCACGCTATCAGATGATTGAGCGCACTCATCACCTATTGGAAGATAAGACGTTCATGCCATTAACGCGGGTGGAACTTACGCCAGAGACTGGACGCACCCATCAGCTGCGTATCCATTGCCAGCTGTTGGGCCATCCGATTTTGGGTTGCGACCTGTATGGCGGTCTTATGCTGGCGGGGACCGAACACACCCCGCGTCTGATGTTACACGCCAGCGAGTTGAAGTTTGTTCATCCGGTCAGCGGCGAGTGCATGAACGCCAAGTGTGCCTGCCCGTTCTGACAGCGCAACCGGCGTTGTGCTTACCACATTAAATCATCAGGCACTTTGAAATCAGCGTACGGATCGTCTTCATCCTGCGCTTCCTGACTCAATGCACTATTCAACACGATGCTGTTCGCATCACGCTGTGCAATTTTATCGGCGACGCTGGCGGGAATAATCGCGTATTGGCTCTCGCCTTTGCTATCGACGGCTAGGCGCGCAATCGCCAATCGGCCATTAATCAGTTGTGTCTGCGTTTGCTTATCGACGTCGATTTTTTTGATCAAATTATTGTCGGTGAAATTAAAACCAATATTGCCTTTAGAGATATCGATTTTGTTCATTTCGATCAGCTGCTTAACCTGCGCTTTGTACTCTTTCGATAACGCCGCTTGCTTTTGCTGTTCGCTCAACTGCTTATCACGCTCAAGCTGAGCCTTTTTGTTCTCTTCCACCGCTTCTCTGGCCTCACGAGCCTGAACGCGTGATTTCTTAGCGGTTCTCTGGACCTTGTCCATTTTTTTGCTGCTGACTAAGCCTGCTTTCAGCAACTGCTCTTGTAAGGTGAGTTTTGCCATTGTCGTGTCTTAACCGGTTAAAAATTTGTGGAAGAGTATACCTTTAATTGTAGAGCCTCTGCCAGGTTGAACAGGCTGGCTACAGTGAGCGCCGTTCATCCTCCTCTCCTCATCATGAAATTCCTTCATGTTCGATGAAATTAAATCACTTTTTTTCAACCAGTGACTCAGGCATAAAAGTACCATTGTTAATAACTTAAAATAATATCAAGCCTGCTGAATGAAAGTACCCTGCAAAAGCATTGGGAAATCCTGAAATCCAGCGACAGCATGGCTTTTTATTGTTAACCGGGATAGCAGACTAGAATGAACAACGCCTTTACTTTTACGGTTAAGAGCCTTCGTTTCGACGAAAATTACAATCCTTCTGGCAATACACGCATCACCACCAACTTTGCTAATTTGGCGCGTGGTGAGAAGCGTCAGGAGAACCTGCGCAACGCCTTAGTGATGATTGATAACCGTTTCAATTCACTGGCGTATTGGGACAACCCTAAAAGCGATCGTTACGCGGTTGAGCTAGAGATTATTTCTGCTGAGCTGAATCTGGGTGCCGAGGGCAACAACAGCACCTTCCCGGTGATCGAAATATTGAAGACCAATATCGTTGATAAAAAAACCAACGAACGCATTGAAGGGATTGTTGGAAATAACTTCTCTTCTTACGTGCGTGATTATGATTTCAGCGTTTTATTGTCTGAGCACAACAAGAACCATACTGAATTCCGCACGCCAGATAATTTTGGCGATCTGCATGGCAACATCTTCAAGCATTTCGTTAACTCAGAAGCTTACAAAGCGAATTTCAATAAAGCGCCGGTTATTTGCCTGAGCGTATCCAGTAAAAATACCTATTACCGCACCGGTAATGAACATCCGGTATTGGGCATTGAATATCAGCAGGATGAACTTTCTCTGACTGACGAATATTTCGGCAAAATGGGCCTGCGGGCACGCTATTTCATGCCGGCAAACAGTGCTGCGCCTCTGGCATTCTATTTCCATGGCGATTTACTCAGTGATTACACCAATCTTGAGCTGATTAGCACCATCAGCACCATGGAGACGTTCCAGAAGATCTACCGCCCTGAGATTTACAATGCGAATTCTGCAGCTGGTAGACACTATCAGCCAAGCCTGAGCCATCAGGATTATTCTTTAACGCGAATTGTTTATGATCGAGAAGAACGTAGCCATCTGGCTATTGAACAAGGAAAGTTCACGGAAGAGCGCTTCATTAAGCCATATCAAACTCTTCTTGAGCAATGGTTTACTCCCGTTCTTTGATTACCGATAAAAATATAAGGTCACCTGCTATGAAAAAATTATTACCGACTTCCACTGCTGGTAGTTTACCGAAACCATCGTGGCTGGCTCAGCCGGAAACGTTGTGGTCACCGTGGAAATTGCAAGATCAGGAATTAACCGACGGCAAACAAGATGCGCTGCGTTTGTGCCTGGACGATCAACAGCAGGCAGGAATTGATATCGTCAGTGACGGCGAGCAAACCCGCCAGCACTTCGTCACCACCTTTATTGAACATCTCAACGGCGTAGATTTTGAGAAGCGCGAGATCGTTAAAATCCGCGATCGTTATGATGCCAGTGTGCCGACCGTTGTGGGTCCGGTGAGTCGTCAAAAATCAGTGTTTGTTGAAGATGCAAAGTTTTTACGTCAGCAAACTGATCGTCCTATTAAATGGGCGCTGCCGGGTCCAATGACCATGATCGACACGCTTTATGACAACCACTATAAAAGCCGCGAAAAACTGGCATGGGAATTCGCTAAAATTCTCAATGAAGAAGCGAAAGAGTTAGAAGCGGTGGGCGTCGATATTATTCAGTTTGATGAGCCGGCATTTAACGTCTTCTTCGACGAAGTGAATGATTGGGGTATCGCAACCTTAGAAAGAGCCATTGAAGGGCTGAAATGCGAAACCGCAGTGCATATTTGCTACGGCTATGGCATCAAAGCGAATACCGACTGGAAAAAGACGCTGGGCACAGAATGGCGTCAATATGAAGAGATATTCCCTAAACTGCAAAAGTCGAATATCGATATCATCTCACTGGAGTGTCAAAACTCGCATGTGCCGATGGAGTTGATGGAACTGATTCGCGGCAAAAAAGTGATGGTTGGTGCCATTGACGTGGCAAGCAATACCATTGAAACGCCAGAAGAAGTTGCAGCAACGCTGCGTAAAGCCCTGCAGTTTGTTGATGCTGATAAACTCTACCCTTGCACCAACTGCGGCATGATTCCTCTGCCACGCGGTGTGGCAAGAGGCAAGCTAGATGCATTGAGTGCAGGTGCAGAAATTGTTCGCAAAGAACTGTTGAATAAATAACACCAGATAAAAGCTCAGTCCGGGATTATTACCCACCCGCAACCGGACTGAGCCGTTGAATTAAAGTTTATTAATCTGCCCACCCGATTTTCTAAAATCAATCACCATCGTTTGCCCATCCTGAAAGGCGTCATAATCGGGTCCCTGCGCCAGAACCTGACGCGGTTTAATTACTCTCATTTCATCCGTTGCTTTCACCGCTTTCAATCTCAAACCTACATGTTTGATCAGCGCCAGCCATATCCACGGTTCAGACTCACCCAACATTTTCATCCGAATATGATCGATGATGGGGAAGTTACGAATATTGGTTTGTACTTCTGGAGCATCATTCAACTGCCCAATAAAGGCGAGTGAATCAATCGATTGGGCAGCGGGAGCAGAAAGCGTGATTTTGATCTGATTCATCACCTCCATTTGATAACGTTGATCGTTAACTACAGTGTTAAAAGTGACCAGCATCACCACCAGATGATAAAACAGCAATATCGCACTCAATCCCGCCAGCCAGCTTCTTATTGCAGGTAATGAATAAACGGCTACATAGAAACAGAACAGGAAAGTAATGCTGCACGCGCCCAGCATACGCGGTGCAAATAACGGCGTGGCTAAGGCCAATGAAAGCCCGGGGATGGCGATGATGACGATCAATCCCGCACTGAACAGCATTAAGACCGCACTTAGCGTCAACTTCTGCTGCTGTTTTAAGTTTCGAACCATCAAAACAAGGCCTGAAAACATTATCAGCATAGGCAGCCCTATAAATACCATCATGCCGCGCGGATAGGCGCTGAGAAAAAGGTCACTGAACGCCTTAATAGTGTTGATAAGTACTTGCAGAGAATCGGAATTCAGTGATAACAGCTTGCTGTGTTTCATGCTGTACCAGTCGATCTTCACCGGCAATAAATAATTCATCGCGAGTTTATAAGTCAGGATGGCAATGCCCAGCGCCACTATTTTCCCGCACAGCCACTTCCAGCTGGATTGATCATTTACCAGTCGAGAGACGACCAGCAAGGCTACGCAGGCAATATAGACATTGAGCCCTGGCTGATAGAGTGTCTGAATCAGCAATAATATCAGCGCCGTGTAAACGATCTCCTGAAAAGGCTTTGCGCGATTAACCATGCTTGCCAGCATGGCGCCTGCAAATGACAGAAGTATGGTGAGACTGTCATAGGTATAGAGCATTCCCTGCGTCAGAAAGGGATTAAGAATGACAAATAGTGGCGGGAGAAATGACCAGAAACCCGCCAGCGGAATTCTCAATCTTTCCGTGAAAAATACCGCAGCAATACTTAGCGCCAGCAATCCGAGCAGTAAATTAAGCGGAGAAATATCGCTGACCGTATCACCAAAAGAGATCAGGGATTGTAATAACCAGGTGCCCGGCCTCCCGTTACTTAGCCATGTTGATCTATCCCCATCTAATATCCGGTAAAGATCATCCCGATAATAAATTTTGTTAGTCCATAGAGGGATGGTCGCCAGCAATGCCACCATCATAGTCAAAGCGATACGTTGCATCCGGCTTACCGACGGAGAATCATTAACGGGCATCATTTTATGAGTGAATTTCCATCGAACGGGGTCGGGCGGCCTTTTATTTCCGCGTAGTTACAAACTAGTGTAGGCGGTTTTTTAGAACGGATGCTCAGGAATGATAAACATCATTGGCAGCTGCGGGATGTGCAGATAACATGTCGCTTTATCTCTTTCTAACAGGCAACGTCGGCAATGGCTCTGATCCCTAAAAACTACTCGCGGCTGGAAAGCGGCTATCGTGAGAAAGCATTGAAAATCTATCCGTGGGTATGCGGCCGCTGCTCGCGTGAATTTGTTTATTCCAACCTGCGCGAATTAACCGTTCACCATATCGATCACGACCATACCAATAACCCGGAAGATGGCAGTAACTGGGAGTTGTTATGCCTCTATTGTCACGATCACGAGCACTCGAAATACACCGAAGCGGATCAGTACGGCACACGTGTTGTGGCAGGTGAAGATGCGCAGAAGGATGTTGGTGAAGCCACCTATAATCCTTTTGCCGATTTGAAGGCCATGCTGAATAAGAAAAAGTAAGGCTAGTTTCAGAAATAGCGATCGCCATTTATGGCGACTGCTTTACGCTTACTTATTGGTCTTTGTACTCTTGCTGAACTGCTCGGTGAGATAGTTGCTGGTGTTATTCAGCACGCTGACCATCTTATCCAGATTGGTGAACTGCTTTTTATACCGCGCAATCGTGTCATCAATACGTTTGCTGGCGGTATTGTACTGATCGGTTAGCGTATTGAGTTTTTTACTGATGGAATCCGTCGCGCCCTGCAACACACCTTTACTGCTGAGAAATGCGGTGAATGTGGTGTTCAGCACCGTCGAAACACCGGTTTTTTTTCCATCACCGACAAACATGTCCCGAATCGCTTCTGGTTTCACTTGCAAGCTGGTGGTCAGTTTGGTGGCATCCAGCTTAAGTTGGCCGTTAGTGGGATCGGTAGTAATGCCCGCCTGAGATAGCGTTTTATAAACACCTGAACCCGAGCTGTTGGCCAGAATACTTTTCAGTTGCACCTGAATATTACGTAGTGTGCCATCACCGAGCAGCGCTCCATTCTTCCCGTCCGGGTCTTTACCCGCATCCACTGGCGTGTATTTAGTCAAACTCGCCATCGTATCCTGCAGCGAGTTATAGGCATTCACCCAATCGGTAATGGCGGTTTTCGCCTTGTTGGTATCGCTGCTCACCGTCAGCGTTTGGTTGCCGCTGGTTTCATCGTTGAGCTTTAGCGTGATGCCTTCCACCGCGTCGGTGATAACGTTGCTGCTGCTCTCAATCGCCACATTGTTTACGGTCAGCTTGGCATTCTGCGCCTCGACGCTTTGCGCCATGCCGCTGCTGGCCGCATCTGATGCATCAAAGCCGATAAAATCCTGCAAGGTATCATCGCCGGTCACGCTCAGCGATTTCACCGCATTGGCGGTGCCGGATGCCGATGATGTCAGCGACAAACGGTATTCCGTGGCGGATACCTTGATCAGGCTTGCAGTAACGCCAACGTCGGATTTGTTGATGGTGTCACGAATCGCCGAAAGCGAAGTCTGATCTTTGGTTAGCGTAATACTCTTCTCTTTACCTTCCGCGTTAACAAATTTCAGGGTTCTGGACGCGGCATCGCTACCTATCGCCGCTTTGATATCGGTTTTTGTCTCGCTGGTTAGCGTCTGGAATTGCGCCAGTTCTGCACGCTGATGGTGTATTTTCCCGCCAGCGCATTGCCGTTGGAATCGGCGCTAAACGCACTTGAACTGGATGCTGTGGTCGTCGAAGTATAAAGCGCGGCATCGTTTAATTTATTGTTAGCCGTCTGGAAGGTCTGAATCGCGGTTTTAAGGGTGCCGTAGGCGGACAACTTCGCGGTCGCAGCGGATTGTTGTTTGGAAATCGGTGCCAGCGATTGTTTTTCTGCCGCGGTCAGTTTGTCGAGAATGGTGCTTAAACCCAGTCCTGAACCGACGCCTAATGTTGAAATCCCAGTCATGTCCGCAACTCCTGTTAATTTAACGTTACGGTACTATCGACAGCCTTAACGCAAACTTTATAGAAATTTGATCATTTCCTTACGCTATCCTTACATTCATTAAATTGCGCCATCAACGCATCTGATTCATTGCGCTGGAAATATGATGCATTTCACATTTAACTGTCGCTCTGCTTGTCGGGAAAGCAGAGCCGATTATGATCTGGCGAGATTGTTACTGCGTTCAGCGCAGGCAAAACCTGACACGCCGTCCTTCCGGTGGGTCAGGTTTTTTATTTTCAGGGCAAATAAAAATGAAAATCGCGAAAATCCTCAACAATAATGTCGCGGTGGTGCTGGGCGACAACGGCAAAGAACAGGTGGTGATGGGACGCGGTTTGGCGTTTCAGAAGCGCGTTGGCGACGAACTGGATGCACAGCAGATCGAAAAAGTGTTTGCGCTGCAAAGCGACACCTTAACGGGCCGGCTCAGCGAACTGCTGTCGGATATCCCGCTCGAGGTGATCACCACCAGCGAACTGATTATTGCCAATGCGCGTCAGCAACTGGGCCAGCCGCTGCATGAAAGCCTCTCCATCGCACTGTGCGATCACTGCCATTTTGCGATTGAGCGCCACCAGCAAGGCATCCCGATTCGTAACGTGTTGAAGTGGGAGATCAAAACGCTCTATCCGAAAGAGTTTTCCCTCGGTATCGAAGCGCTGGCGCTGATTCACAAACGGCTTAGCGTGGAGTTACCTGAAGATGAGGCCGGATTTATCGCGCTGCATCTGGTGAATGCGCAGCTTGGTAGTGATTTCGCCGATGTTTCTCACATCACGCAATTTATGCAGGAAATCCTGCATATCGTGAAGTATCGCCTGCAGCTGGATTACCGCACAGAGAGCTTGAGCTACAACCGTTTCGTCAACCATCTGAAGTTCTTTGCGCAACGCATGTTGGGCAAACGCGGCGTGTGGAGCGAGGATGAATCTTTACATGATGTGGTGCGCGACAAATATCCGCTCGCCTATCAATGTGCAGTGAAGATTGACCAGCATATTCAGCAGAAATACCTGTATCAGCTCTCCAGCGAGGAACGCATGTTTCTCACCATTCATATTGAGCGGGTACTCAAAGAGACGCTTGCGTTGCAGGATGATGCGGATGAGGCGTAAACCAGGTGCGCATGATTGCGCACCCTTCATTCAACTCACTTATTTCAATGCTGCACCATGGCTACGAATCACGTCCTGATACCAGAAGAAACTCTTCTTACGTGAACGCGCCAGCGTGCCGTTGCCCGCATCATCGCGATCCACGTAGATAAAGCCATAACGCTTGGAGAACTCGGCTTTTGACGCGCTGACCAAATCAATCGGTCCCCAGCAGGTATACCCCAACACCTCGACGCCATCTTCAATCGCTTCACGTACTTGCACCAGATGATCGTTGAGATACTGGATACGGTAATCGTCGTTAATTTGCCCGTCCGCTTCCACCACATCTTTGGCACCAAGCCCGTTTTCCACGATGAACAGTGGCTTTTGATAGCGGTCATAGAGGATGTTAAGCAGAATGCGCAACCCTTCAGGGTCGATCTGCCAACCCCAATCGGAACTCGGCAGGTGCGGGTTTGGCACCATCGAGAGAATGTTGCCGCGCGCTTTCTGATTCTCCTCTTCGTTAGTGGTAACGCAGCCGGTCATGTAGTAGCTGAAGGAGATGTAATCGACGGTGTTTTGCAGGTCGCGCTTATCGGCATCGGTGATCTCGATGCTGATGTTACGATCGGCGAAGAAGCGCTTCATATAGGCCGGATACGCGCCGCGCACCTGTACATCGCCAAAGAACAGCCATTCGCGGTTCTGTTGCAAGGTTTCCAGCACGTCCGCCGGACGGCAGCTCAGCGGATAGAGCAGCGCGCCCAGCAGCATGTTGCCGATTTTGCCGTCCTTAACGATTTCATGGCAGGCTTTAACCGCGCGTCCGCTCGCCACCAGCTGATGATGAATCGCCTGATAGATTGCCTGCTGATCGCTCTCTTCCGCCAGACCAACGCCGGTGAACGGCGCGTGCAGCGACATGTTGATCTCATTAAAGGTCAGCCACAGCTTCACCTTGTGCTGGAAGCGGGTGAACACCGCGCGCGCATAGCGTTCAAAGCAATCAATGGTGATGCGATTGCCCCAGCCACCGTACTTTTTGATCAAGCCGTACGGCATTTCGTAATGTGACAGTGTCACCAGCGGCGTGATGTTGTATTTCGCCATCTCATCGAACAGGCGATCGTAATAGGCTAATCCCGCTTCATTAGGTTCCGCTTCATCGCCCTGCGGGAAGATGCGCGTCCAGGCAATCGAGGTACGCAGTACGGTAAAGCCCATCTCGGCGAACAGTTTGATGTCCTCCGGAAAGCGGTTATAGAAATCGATGGCGGTATCCTTGATGCCAAAATCGTCACCGCTGCGTTCGACGCGTGCACCAAATATGCCCTTGGGTTGCAGGTCGGAGGTCGATAAACCTTTGCCGCCCTCCTGATACGCGCCTTCAACCTGGTTTGCGGCAACGGCGCCGCCCCATAAAAATCCGTCCGGGAAACGTTTAGTCATCTGTTTGCTCCTCTATTATTTCAGCACGGCCAACAACGGAGCGCCTTCGCTCACGGCCGTGCGGCTCAGGGTTAACACATCCACAAAGTCATCGCTATTACTCACCAGCACCGGCGTAGTAACGTCAAAGCCTGCGGCTTTAATCGCATCGAGATCAAACTCCAGCAGCAAATCACCCACCTTGACCGGCTGATCGTTCGCTACTTTGGGTGAGAAATAGTGTCCATCGAGCTTCACGGTATCGAGGCCAACGTGGATCAACACTTCTGCACCCTGCGCCGATGTCAGGCCAATCGCATGGCCGGTGCGAAACATTGACGACACCACGCCATCGATCGGCGATACCACGCGGCCCCGCTGCGGGATAATCGCCGCGCCTTTACCGAGCAATCCGCTGGCAAAAGTTTCATCTTTAACCTGATCGAGCGGAATCACATCGCCCGCCATCGGACTGACCACGCTTTCGCGGCGCGTCAGGCTGGTGGGCGGATCAACCGCTGCCGGCGGCGCAACCGCTTCGGTTGCGAGCTCGGTCAGACCGAACAGATAAGTGCTGACGCAAGCGAAGATCAGCGCCACCGCCGCACCGGCAAATGCCGCCAGCACGCTGGCATCAATGCCGCTGTTTGGCACCACCTGAATAAAGGTGAAGACACTAGGGAAACCAAAGGAGTAAATGGTGGTGTGCCAGAAGCCAAGGATCGCCGCGCCCAAGGCACCACCGATGCAGCCGAAGATAAACGGACGACGGCGCGGTAGCGTCACGCCATATACCGCCGGCTCGGTGATGCCGAAGATGCTGGCGGTAAAAGCCGACCCCGCCATCGCTTTCAGTTTCGCTTCGCGGGTGCGCAGGAAGATGCCGAGCGTGGCGCCCGCCTGGCCCAGCACCGCAGGCATCAGCAAGGGCAGCAGCGTGTCGTGACCAAAGTTGGCGAGGTTGTTCAGCATGATCGGCACTAAGCCCCAATGCAGACCGAAAATCACGCACACTTGCCAAATCGCGCCCATCACCGCACCCGCAATCATGGGGCTCAGGCTGTAAATCCACAAATAACCTTCGGCCAACATGCGGCTCAGCCAGGTCGCCGCCGGACCAATCGCCAGAAACGTCAGCGGCACGGTGATCAGCAGGCAGCACAACGGCGTAGTGAAGTTACGCACCGCGCTGGGAGAACGCGGATGCACCCAGCGTTCAATCAGGCTGGAAACCCAGGCCGCGAAAATAATCGGAATCACCGACGAGCTGTAGTTCAGCACTTCGAGCGGGATGCCGATGAAGGTCAGCGCATTGCCCTGCTGCTGCTGTTGCAGCACTTCGAGAATCATTGGATGCACCAGCGCAGCGGCAATCGCCATGCTGACAAACGGATTACCGCCAAATTTTTTACCGGCGCTGTAGCCGAGCAATATCGGCAAGAAGTAGAACAAACCGTCGCTGGCAACAAACAGCACTTTGTAGCTGCCGCTGTCGGCACTCATCACGCCGAGCACCAACGCCAACGCCAGCAACCCTTTGATGATGCCGGTGGCGATCATCACGCCGATAAAGGGGGTGAAGATGCCGGAAACCAGATCGATAAAGCGTGCAAATAAGCCTTGCGGTGCAGCGTTATCTGCGGCCTCGCTCTGATTATCCAGCCCGTGACGTGACGTGAGTTCGCGATACACTTCCGCTACCTGATTGCCAATCACCACCTGATATTGGCCGCCGCTCTCTACCACCATGATCACGCCAGGATTGTCTTTTAACGCCGCAGTTTGCGCTTTTTGACTGTTTTTTAGTTTGAAGCGTAAGCGCGTGGCGCAGTGCATCACGCTGATGATGTTCTCTTTGCCGCCAACACCGGTAACGATGTCATCCGCCAGTTCCTGATATTGCATCACTCTTTCTCCTGAACCATGCCCTGATGCTGACAAGTTGATTACTGCATTCCATCACTGCAGATTCCGTAGCGGCGCAATTTATTGCGCGATAAATCGCGCCGCTACGGAATTTGCGTTCTGAGTTTCGTCCCTAATTTCGCGCAAAAAAAAACCTGAGACGCGCCCTCTTCAACTGAAAAAGGGCGCGTCTCAGGTTTTGCCTGCCGAACAGTAACAATCCTTAACGGGGGCTATCATGCTAACAGCGCGGAAAAAGTGGCAAGCAGTTTTAGCGAACGATGCGGAAAACTGTGAAGCTGCTCACCGATCAGATCCGTTTCAGTGCCGCCAAAGCCAGCACGCTGAGCAGCGCACCGATCACCATCAGCAGCAGATAACTCATCCACTGCAGCAGCCAAATCCCCAACACACCGCCGGCCAAAAACGCCAGCACGGTGTAAAAATGCAGCTTAAGCCGCTCAATGTAGAGCGGCGCATCTTTGGGGGATTCTTTGCGGCGCAGCACATCAAACAGCATCGCCAGCTCAATGCCGATATCGGTCGCGGTGCCAGAAACGTGCGTGGTGCGCACGCGGGCGTTGGAGATGCGCGTCACAACGGCGTTTTGCAATCCCATCAAAAAACTCAGGCTCAGCACCAGCAACACGCCAGAGCCGCTAAAGCGAAACCAGCTTTCAATCACGCCGAGCAGCAGCAAAGCGATGCCTTCAATCAGGATGTTGATGGCGTAGATGCCGCGAATCTGGCGCCGTCTGCCGGAGTTGATTATCAGCGTTGAGACAGAAGATCCGGCGATAAACAGCAGCACGATGAGCAGAAAAAACAGGCCGACGTGCAGATTAGCTTTGGCCAGATGGTCGGAAAGTGAGGAGACATTGCCGGTCATGTTCGCCGAGAAGAAGCCGACCGTTTCAAACGCTGCGGCGTTAAGTGCGCCCGCAACGGCGGCCAGCGTGCAGGCCAGGCGAATGTCGGTATTGAAGGTGCGCGTGTTCTCGGCGGTGATTAACATGGGAAATCCTGGCCCGGTGAAAGATGCGTATCTTCCTCCCGTGACCAGGAATTCTCAAGCGCCGCTACGCGGTTTGCTGATCCTGCTCCTGCTCGCTGAACCGCTCGCGCATCTCATTTTCGATCTGCTCGAGCGATTTGCCTTTGGTCTCCGGCAGCATAGTGATTACGAAGATCAGCGAGCCGACGTTGATGGCTGCAAAGATAAAGAACGCGCCATTGCCGGTGGCGGAGAGCAGCGGCGGGAAGGCAAACGCCACCGCCGCGTTACAGATCCACTGGAACGAAACCGCAGCGCCGGTCAGCACGCCGCGCACTTTCATCGGGAACAGCTCCGACATCAGCAGCCAGTAAACCGGCGAAATGCACATCTGCATAAAGAACAGGAACACCAGGATCGCCGCCAGCGCGAAGATGCTTTGCGTCATGTCCTGTGGCATCAACAGCAGCACGCAGCCCAGTACCAGCTGCATGGCGATCACTACCGACAAACCTGTCATCAGCATAGTACGACGTCCAAAACGTCCCACTGCTTTGATGCCCACCATGGTCGCCAGCACCGAAACAATCCCGTTACCGATGGTCGCCGCAATCGAGGCGTTGGTGCCCATACCGGTGGTTTTCAGAATCACGGGCGTGTAGTACATAAAGGCATTCACGCCGGTGAACTGGATAACAATGCCGAGCCCCGCGCCCACCAGTAACAAGCGAAGAATCCATTTCTCTTGCAGCAGTTCACGCGCTGAGGGCCCCTGACGCGCCGCTTTAGCGTGCTGGCGCATCTCCGTCATCTCCTTTTTCACTTCGCGCGGCGTTTCACGCAGTTTGTGCAGGATACGGCTCGCTTCTTTGATGCGCCCTTCTGCCACCATCCAGTGTGGCGACGCTGGCACAAAGAAGGTGCCGATAAACAGCAACGCGCCAGGAATCATCGCCATCGCCAGCATATAACGCCACAGATGCGGATCGTTGAGCGTGAAACTCATTACCGCGCTGACCACATAAGCCAGCAGCTGACCGGAAACAATCATCAGCTCGTTGCGGCTCACCAGCGGCGCACGCCGTTTTGGCCCGGCAATTTCGGCAATAAACACCGGTACGGTTGAGGAACCGCCACCCACCGCAATCCCCAGCAGAAAACGCATCGCCACCATTACGTGCAGGTTTGGCGCTAACGCGGTACCAATCGCGCCCAGCACAAAAATTAGCGCCAGAGAACGCAGCGTAATGCGTCGGCCAAAGCGATCGGAGAAATAACCACTGAGGAAAGCACCCAGCGCGGCACCGAAGATCAGGGATGAAGTGACTAAACCTTCGGTGAACGGTGTGAGGTCAAGACCGCCCTGATTAGGCGGCAAGGTCATAAACGGCAAGGCACCCGAGATAATCCCGGTGTCATAACCAAAAGCCAGAGCACCCATTGTCGCTACGAGTACCACAAAGAAGATGCGCTGTTTAACGGTGAGATTACTTAGCGCTGAATCGTCGTCACTGTTTTGCTGCGATGTGTCCATTCCTGTTCCCTGCATATTGAACGCGCCTTGTAGCGCAAAGGTTGAAACCCAAAAGGCAGAAGTATAGTCAGGAATTGTAAATTGTGACGAAGGTCACTATTAATTCGACAAATTTCCTCGCGCTTAATGATCATTTTCAATGATCGGCGTTTACGGCCTGGCTTTAACGCAACGGCGAACTAAAATTGCAGCGTGACTAGCTAGTCCTCAAATCTAACGGAACATTGATAAGAGGTCTTCCTATGAACAAACAGAGCTACAGAGGCGGCGCAGGGAATTTTGCTAACGATCCAGAACGTGCGAAAGAAGCTGGCAAGGCGGGAGGCAAAGCCAGTGGAGGCAACTTCAGAAACGATCCTGAACGCGCCGTTGAAGCGGGACGGAAAGGAGGCAAAATAAGTCGTCGTCCTCCAACGAAGTCTGAGTAAGGCGCCTTAGGATTTTGTCCGCCATGGATTGGCTTCACCCCCTTTTTGCATGTCCCAGCCTAAAACGGTAACCTATATACATATCACATACGATTCATATATAGGTTGCACCATGGGCATCGTAAAAATCTCTGACTTAATGCATGAGAATCTGCGCATCGCCAGCACGGCGATGAGCCGTTCCATCAACGCGCAGGCGGAACACTGGATGAAGATCGGCATGCTGGCCGAGATTTATCCGTCACTCAATCATCAGGAATTGACGCGCTTGCTGATGCGCGTTGAACGCGACAGCGGCGCGGATTTAGCGCAACTGCTCGACCATCCTTTATTCACCTCGCAGGGAATCGCGTAATGAGCATCAAACTGCACACCGCTGAAGAGATCGAACTGGCGCGTGCCGCTGGACACGCCGCCGCTAAAGTGCTGGAGATCATCACTCCGTACATTAAACCGGGCGTCACCACCAATGAACTGGACGCGATTTGTCATGATTACGTGGTAAACGAACTAAAAGTAGTGCCAGCAAATATTGGCTATCACGGTTACAGCAAAACGACCTGTACGTCAGTGAATCACGTGGTGTGCCACGGCATTCCGGGCGAGAAAAAGCTCAAGGATGGCGACATCGTCAACATAGACGTCGGCATCATTAAAGATGGCTGGTACGGCGACACCAGCCGCATGTATTACGTTGGCCAGCCGTCGGTGCGCGCCAAACGTTTGGTGGATATCACCTACGAATCGATGGTGGCAGGTATCAAAGTGGTAAAGCCGGGCGCGACCTTAGGCGATATCGGGGCGGCCATTCAGCAGGTAGCGGAAAAAGCCGGTTTCTCGGTGGTGCGCGAATATTGCGGTCACGGCGTTGGCGAGGTGTATCACGGCGATCCGCAGATTCTGCATTACGGCACGCCAGGCACGGGATTGGCGTTACAGGCGGGCATGATTTTCACTATCGAACCGATGATCAACGCGGGTAAAGCCGGCACCAGCGTACTGTCCGATGGCTGGACGGTGGTCACCAAAGACCGCTCGCTGTCAGCGCAGTGGGAACACACCATCGCCGTGACCGAAACCGGCTTTGATTTGTTGACGCCGTGGCCAGAAGGTACCGGCGAATATCCGGCAATTTAAAAAAAGATCCAGAACGCATATGCCGTTCTGGATCACCCTCGCATTAAGCGGTTTGACGCAGCGTAAACACGCTTACGCTATTCACCATATTCGCCGCCTGCTCGCTCAGCATCGCCGACGCCGCCAGCGATTGTTCCACCAGCGACGCATTCTGCTGCGTGGTGATATCAATCTGGCTAATCGCGGTGTTGATTTGGCTGATGCCGTCGGCCTGCTCGCTGCTGGCCTGATTGATCTGCACCAGCAACTCTTTCATCTCAGCCACGTTCGACATCATGCCGTTCATCAATTTATTGGCATCCGTCACCATATCGCGCCCATCGGCAATACGCGTGGACGACTCCTCAATCAAATTACGGATCTCATGCGATGAGGTGGCGGTTTTCTGCGCCAGCGCGCGGACTTCCTGCGCCACCACGGCAAAACCGCGACCATGTTCACCCGCGCGTGCGGCTTCTACCGCAGCATTGAGCGCCAGAATGTTGGTCTGGAAAGCAATTGAATCGATCAGGTTGATGATCTCTGCCATGCGGCTGGCAGAATCATTGATTTCGGCCATTTTGCTGGCGACGTTGTCCATCATGCTGGCATTACGTCCTACCGTGGTTTCCGCCTTAGCGGAGAGATCGGCGGCAACGTGGGTATTATTACGCGTGTTGCTAATGGTGGCACTGAACTCCTCCACCGAGGCCGCCGTTTGCTCTACCGAGCTGGCCTGCTCTTCCGTACGCGCCGCGAGATCGTTGGTGCCCGACATGATTTCGCTGGCGCCGCCGGAAATCTGTTCTGCGCTAATGCGAATATGACTGACAATATCCGACATCTTTTCCTGCATCTGCTGGATGGCGTTAATTAACTGCCCCATTTCATCCTTTCGCTGTTCATGAAAATCAGAACTGAGATCGCCATCCGCCACTCGACCAAGAAAGGCGATCACTTTTTTCAATGGCACTGTAATCGAGCGAATAATAATCCAGCCAATAAATGCTGAAAGTAAAATAGCCACTACAAAAATAATCAGCATGGAAATTTTAGTTTTGCCGTATGACGCCATAAAATTATTATAGGAGCCATCCATTTGCTGCTCTTGCAGGGTAATAAACCCCTCAACCTCATCGATATAATTTCTTTGCGCTGAGGCAAGCGTAGAAAAATAGAAATTCACTGCTTTTGTCACATCACTATTCACTAAATCGAAGAATACATTTCGCTCTTTAAGGAACTCTGCTCGCCTCACTTCCACGCGCTTGAGAAATGCGATTGATTCATCATCGGTAGCCAGCTTATTTAACTGCTTGTAGGTTTCGGTAATTTTCTTTGAGGCATCCTGAAGATTGCTCTGAATCGTTGTCCGGCGTTGCGCATCAATCGGGCTCAGCAGCAGCGCCTGCTGCTGCACCGTTACGTTGATCTCATCAATTAATCGGTTGCCCAATGCAATAGTCGGGTAATCGTCTTTCATCATGCCATTAACGCCGGTCTCCGCTAAGAACAGCGAATTTAATCCGAGTAACGCCACTAAAAGTAGCATCGCGATATTGAGCATAGAGGATATTGTAAGTTTGGTTCGCAACTTTACATTACGTGAAAATCTTTGAACTACGTCCATTTAGAAACCTCAATGATTTTGATTGAAAAGTAGTGAAGACAATAATGTTGTTTTAAAAAACAGAAGAGCTACAGGCGTTAATCGGCAGCATCTCTGCTGTTATCGTCAGCAATTTCATTAACATTAGAGACGATGATTGATAGGGTCACATTTCAAATATCAGACGCGGAGTGTTATTTTGCTGAAATCGATTTCATTGATCAGTTCCATTTACTGATAGGGAATAACATAAAATTCTAAGCCTGGTTTTTTTACTTAATTTAGAATAAAGGTTCTCGCCAGGCTAACAAATAGCAAAGAATGATCCTGATTTTATTATTTGCAGCAATTTGACTAAGGGAAAACAGTTAGTTTCTCTGTAGCGTTTAACCTGCAAGCCAAATTGAGCGGTCAGCAGAGCAAGGCTGCCGACCACTTATAGTTATCCGTCAGACTGCGGCTACCGCGCTATGCAAAATGGCCTCGTTCGCCACGTCCGGCAACTGATGAAGAAGCCAATCTGCCATCTGGATTTCATGTTGCAGGATCAGCTGGAAAGTCTTAATACCTTTGCTGTCCGCCGCCTGTTGCGCTGCGGCCAGTAATGCGGTGTAGGTTGCCACTTTATAGTTACAGAACACGTAGCTGCTCACCGCAATGCGCACGCCCTCTTCATTGCGCAACATATCGCTCGCGGCTTGCCCAACGATCGACAATCGTCCTAACGCGTCTTTCAGCGCTGACCAGTTACTGTCGTAGCGTTTCAAAACGTCTTTCACCCACTGCTGCTGTTCAGCGGTTTGTTGTGCATATTGCTTCATACGTGCCTGCAACAGCGGGAACTCCTCCAGCCGCAGCGTAGCTGCCTGCAGCAAGGGCTCTGCATGTTTTTCCATCGCATGCGCATCGCGCAACCAATCCAGATATACAAATTCCTTGGTCATCAATTTGCTCCGGTAGTGAGAAGAACATCGACAGTTAGCTGCCTGATGGGTATGACATCAGCTCATTTAGGCTAATTGAGCAAAATAAGCGAAGCGTTAATTTAGGCTAAACAAGAAGATTAATTAAACGTAGCAAGCAAGCGTCAAGCTGCAAGTAATGCGCGCAAGAATTGCGATTGAGGTTGTAAGTAAATGTGCTTACCGCTTCGCTTATTATCTGGCTAGAGAAGCTTTCTTTTTAATGTTAAAAATCTTAAGCAACTAACTAATGGTAGTTACATTTAGAGAGAAGTGAAAATTTAACTGGAAGTAACATAAGCAAGCCTCTTAGAATTAAGACTTAAGAGAAACCCAGGCTTGAAACTGGAAAAAATGGCACTACATTTATTTTGCATCATGTTGGTATTTAAAAAAGAGGAGAACCAATGACGGACGCTAAGAAGCTACCCGATGAGGAAGAAAAAAAGCCGCAACGTCGTGGTGGTGCAGGCAACTTCGCAGAGAACAAGGAACGCGCGGCTGAAGCCGGGCGCAAAGGCGGTCAGGCTAGCAGCGGTAACTTCAAAAACGACCCGGAGCGCGCCATTGAAGCAGGAAGAAAAGGAGGGAAAATCAGCCGACGCAAATAACATTCTTCCCAAAAGAATAAACATCTAACATCGTTTTACTTCTGCACAACACTCTCCTGATACTGTATTTACGCTTCGCTTAAATACAGATTTATCCATGTCAGGAGGGTTATTTCCAGCTAAAAATCCGTATAATCGATTATTTCTTGATCAACTTCAATTTATTTACCGCTTCGCTTATCCAGGCTTTACCCTTCGCTTATTAACCACAAAATTACATTTGCAAGCTAATAATAAATGCCTGACTCAAAATTATATATGTACATGTTACTTAAACTGGTACAACTTTTAGAGAAGAATTCTGACAGATGACTCAGAATAATCGGAGGTGGATTAGCGTAGTTGTCGCTCGCTGGTAATTAAATTAACCGCCATTTGCACTGAGGGAGTGACAACAACAATGACCTGCATTACGTATGCTCGCCCTTCATGGCAACCAGGTTTGCATCAATGCCCGCTAAGATGTCAGCACTTGGTAGATTGCTCGTCAGATCTCAGAAATTTCACATTTAGTCTTATCAATTATGATTTTGTTGTCGAAGCATCCAGGATTGCAGCACATTCACCTGCTTAAAAAGGATATTTTAATGAAAACTCTCTTTACCTCAGCCAGCGCCATCCTGATTGCGACCAGCCTGTCAGCGGGAGCAGCACAACCGGCAGCACCAAAAAATCCGCTCAGCGTACATGTTTTGAACCTGCAAACAGGCTCGCCGACAGCGGGTATTGAGGTTGAACTCGATCAGAAACAGAACAATAACTGGGTGAAATTAGCCAGCGGCAAAACCGACAGCAACGGCAGGATTAGCGCGCTGTTCCCGGAAGATAAAACCGCCAGCGCAGGCAGCTATCGCGTGGTGTTTAAAACCGGTGACTATTACAAAATGAACAACCAGAAAACCTTCTTCCCGGAAATTCCGGTCGAGTTCAATATGGAAACCACCGGCGAGCACTACCATATTCCGCTGCTGTTGAGCCCGTTTGGTTATTCGACTTATCGCGGGAATTAAATGTAAAACGGTCGCCTTAGACGGCGACCCACGGAATCTATTGTGTTATCCCTCTTTCACTAAATGACTTGCGCCAGTTGGTCGGGGTAGTGTTGAGCCGCTGTCTGAAGTGATGACGTAAGGTTTCTGGCGATCCAAATCCCGCCTGTTCAGCAACCTGTTCAATGCTCAGCTTGCCGCTCTCCAGCAGTGCGCAAGCTTTTTCCAGCCGCACGCTCAACATCCACTCTCCCGGCGTGGTGCCGGTGGCGTCATGGAAACGGCGTAAAAAGGTGCGGCGGCTCATGCCAGCTTGCCTGGCGAGTTGTTCAATCACCAGCGGCGCATTGAGGTGATTACGCAAATCATCGAGTAACGGCGAAAGATTTTTTGCCGCGCGCTGCGGCACCGGCTGCTGAACCAACTGCGCCTGATTGCCTTCGCGCAGCGGCGGCGTCACCATGCGGCGCGCAGTGCGGTTTGCCACTTCAATACCATAATCGCGGCGAATCAGATGCAGGCACAAATCCACGCCCGCTGCGCCAACCGCTGACGTAATGATGCTGTCCTCATCGACATAAATCATGCCGTGCTCAACCTGCACCTGCGGGAAGCGTTGCGCCAGAATCTTGGTGCTGTTCCAGTGTGCGGTCGCGCGCTTACCATTTAGCAACCCGGCAGCGCCCAACACGAAACTGCCTGCACAGATCGAAACAATACGCGTGCCGTTGCGATGGGCTTTTTGTAACGCGGCGATAAGCTGATCCGATGCCGGTTCATGTACGCTGCGCCAGCCGGGAATCACGATAGTGCCCGCCTCTTCCAGCAGCTCAAGTCCGCCGTCGACCACCAGCCGCACGCCACCTTGCGCGCCGAATACGCCCTCTTCCACCGACGCCACGCTCAAATCGTATACAGGCTGGCCGAACACTTCGTCGGCACGCCCGAAAGCCTCAACGGCGATGCCGAACTCAAAGGTACACAGACATTCATACGCCAGCAAAACCAGTCGGCGGTTGAACGGTGCAGGCGAATGGCCATGAAGCGGAGCAATCATTTGCATTAAAGGTCACCGGAGAAATTGGCACGATCTTGACGATATATGGCATGCAGGCAGATTTCCACTCGCACGCCAATCTTTCATGCTGGCACGCTCTTAACGTATCGCAGGGATTGAGTATGAAGAACATGTTGGCGCTGATGGCGGTTTGTCTGGCCGCATTGATGTCGGGACTGGAGATATCCAGCGTACCGGTGATTTTGCCGGTGCTGGAAAGGGAGATGCACGCCAGCTTCCGCGAATTGCAGTGGATCATGAACGCCTATACGCTGGCCTGCACCGCGGTGTTAATGGCAACCGGCACGCTGGCCGACACTTATGGACGCAAGCGCATCTTCATCATCAGCATCATCGCCTTCGGCGTGACATCGGTGATGTGCGGACTGGCGGGCAATGCGCTGTGGCTGATTGTCGGACGTTTGCTGCAAGGATTAAGCGGTGGCGCGATGTTAACCTGCCTGATTGCGATTCTGTCGTTCCAGTTTCCGCAGGGCAAAGCGCGTAGCCGTGCGTTCGCCGCGTGGGGCATTACCTTTGGCTTTGGGCTGGGATTCGGCCCCATCATCGGCGGCATGCTAGTTGCCTGGTTTAGCTGGCAATGGGTGTTTCTGGTACACGGATTTATCGCGTTACTGACGCTGATCCTCGCGCTGAAAAATGTGGTGGAATCACGCGATGCTGAAGCCCAAAAGCTCGATCTCAGCGGCCTGATTACCTTATCGCTCAGCGTGGTCGGTGCCACCTATCTCATTACGCAGGGCAGCAGCCTCGGCTGGAACAGCGTCGCGGCACAACTGATTTTGCTGGTTACACTACTGAGCGCGCTGCTGTTTGTATGGATTGAGAAGCGCCATCCACATCCGATGTTTGATTTCTCCGTGTTCCGTATCCGCGCCTTTTCCGGGGCATTAATGGGCTCGATTGGCATGAACTTCAGCTTCTGGCCGCTGATGATTTATTTGCCGGTCTATTATCAAAGCGGCCTTGGTTACAGCAGCATGGCAACCGGTTTGGCGCTGCTGGCTTACACTTTACCAACCTTACTGATGCCGCCGCTGGGCGAGAAACTGGTGGTGCGCTTTGGCGCGGCGAGCATGATTCCGCTGGGATTATTCACCATCGGCGCGGGCTTTATGTTGATGAAGTTCGCCGTGGCGCAGCAGATGAGTTTACTGCCAGGCGCGCTGCTCGCTGGAATGGCGCTTGGACTGACCAACACGCCAGTGACCAACACCACAACCGGATCGGTGCCGGGGAATCGCGTTGGCATGGCGTCGGGGATTGATATCAGCGCGCGCCTGATTACGCTTGCCATCAATATCGCGCTGATGGGCAGTTTGCTGGTGGCGGGCATTGCGGCGAGTTTGCAACGCATTATGCCGGGACACAGTGATGTGCATTCGCTAGCCGAGCGCATCGCCGGCGGCGGCGAGGTTTCATTGAACCACGATATTGCCGCGCAGGTGCTCACCGACGGTTTTTCCGACGTGCTTTTGTATGGCGCGGCGGGCGTTTGGGGATTGGCGCTGGCGAGTTTTCTGCTGTTTAACGTTCGTCGCAAGGCGCAGCAACAATGCACGCCTTAGCTACGGATGCACCCATTTGCTGCTGACTAGCGCGCCGTCGTCGGTGTAATTCAGCAACGCTCTTTGATTATCTTCCCGCGCCAGCAGGCACCAATCCAGTTGGGTAATTCGGATTAGCAACACGCCAAAATTATCCTCGGCGTTAGCGACATGATTGGATTGGTGGTCAATGTCACTTCCCGGCGCAGCGCCAGCATAGGTTTGCTGCGTCCGGCGCGATAATCGTTGCCAAGCCGCTTCAGCTACTGCGCTGTGTGCGACGTGCAGCTCAACCGTTCCCTGCAACCGCAGCTGCGTTTTTGCGCTGTATCCCAAAACCGTAACGTCTGGATTAACCGCCAGCGCCTGCCATTTCGGGCTACGCATATCGGTGTGCAACTCCAGCGTGCGTTTGACGCGGTCAACCGCGCGCAGCACCAGCGTCCTTGCCTGCGGCCTGCCTTGTTGATCAACCGACGCGAGTGTTAAGAAGTGAAAACCGGCATCGGGTTCGCTTGCGCCGGTCTCCAGTTGTTGCCAGCAATCGCTATCAATCTCGCGTAATGACATCTGTTGTTCCTGTTGGCTGGATAAAAGGTTACTGGTGACGTTCCACCAGCGCCAGAATCAGCGCCTGAAGTTCTGCTAATCCTTGCTGCTGGCTGATGTCACCGCACACCACCGCATGGGAAATCGCATCGGCGGCGCCTAACATTCCCCACATGCTGGCTTGCGGCAACGTTGCCTCCGCAAACCAGCTGCGAAATTTTTCAATGAAATCGAGCTGGTATTTACGTTTCACTTCCGCCAGTTCCGGCGTGCTATCAAGCGCCGACAGCACATCGGGAATTTCACGTCCCTGCGTTAACACGCAATCGACGTAACTCGACGCCACCACGTTTGCTCGCTCGGCAAGGCTGGCACCGGCAGCATGCATCGCCGCCTCGATAATCGCGTTCTGGCGCAGATCAAAATCTTCATACAGCGCCGCGAGCAGACCGTGGCGCGTACCAAAATGATCGTAGACCACCGGTTTACTGACGCCCGCTTCTTCCGCCACGCGTCCTAACGTCAGCGCATCGCTGCCCTGCTCGCGCACCAAATTCCACGCCACGCCAATTAGTTGCTGACGACGTGCCTGATGTGACATGCGCTGGCGAGTGGGTTGATTCATGCCATTTCCTTCACGTTAAAAAGTCGCTGTCCGAGTTGGTTTGCCAGCGTGTAATGCGCATCGGGATAATGTTCATCGGTTGGCAGCAGCAATTCGCTGGTCACCACCGGCGCGCCGCAATAGCCAAAAATCCCCTCATCGATCTGCGTGCGCATGCTGCTGAAATAGCCCCGACGCACATAGGTGCGCTGGCTCGCCGCGCCCAGCGCCAGCAAATGCACCTGCAAATGGCCGAGCTTTTTCACCACAGTTTGGCCATCATCATCGTACGCCCAACCTTGGGTGAAAACGCGATCGATCCAGCCTTTCAGCTGCGCCGGAAACGACCACCAATAGATGGGATAAACCAGAATCAATGCATCGGCGCGATCCAGGCGTTGCTGTTCCGCCAACACATCTGTCGGCGATGGCGCACCACTTTTGAACTGATCGAAATCGGCCTGATTGAAGCGCGGATCGAACTGCTCCGCCGCCAGATCGGCAATTTCATAGCTGTGGCCACCAGCAGCAATTCCTTGTGCCACCTGGGAGACGATGTGGTGCGTGTGTGAATGTGGGTCCGGGTGAGCAGTTACGATCAGAGCATGCATAGCGACAACCTCCGTGATGGGTAAACTACTAGTAGTAACTTACCATTAGTAGGTTGTCAATTTTACTGCGTTCGTAACAGGTAAAAAAGCCCGCCGTCAACTAAACCGGCGGGCTTGTGGGGGTAACCGTTTTATCAAAACACCCAGCGTACGCCCGCGTTGTAATTCCAGCCTTGCACGCCGTTGCCGTCGATCTCTTTGCGGTAATTGGCTTCGGCATACAGCGAGACATTGTTAGTGAAAGCCGCATTGCCGCCGATGCCGGCATCCCACATCTGGCCGAACTTGCCGCTGTTGAAGTTATCGCTAACCTCGCTGTTACTGGCACCAACATCCACTTTCGCCGTGCCGCCCCAACCGCGATAGTAGTTAGTGCGCAGATACGGCGTATATTGCCCGCTGCCGCTATCGTTCCAGGTCCGTGCCAGACGTGCGCCGACGCGGCCAATGGTTTGGTCATAATCGTCGTAAGAGACTTGGGTTTGATCGTCGTCGGTGAAGTCATCCAACTTCAAATGCAGATGCAGCAGTTGCGCTTGCGGCTCAAGACGAATGCCGTTCGCCAACTGGAACGGATAACCACTCTCCAGCGATGCGGTCCAGCCTTTGCCTTTCAACTTCGCCACCTCTTTTTGTCGGGCGATATCGGTGTCGCCACGATGCCAATCGAGTGAAAGCGCGCCATCCAGATAGAAGCCACTTGCGCGCTGCCAGGTGCCGTAAATCGCCAGGCTGTCGCTGTCGAAATCTGTTGAGCTGTAACCATCAGCTGCATTCGGTCGGATGCGCGCATTGCCGCGCGTGTAAGCCAGGCCGCCGCGTAGACTATCTTGCTCGCCGTCCAACCGCAGTAGGTTGCCGCCAAACTGCACCGCGCTGTAATCGAGGTCAAAGTCGTAACCGTAATGCGCCGTATCAAGGTTAGTTTTGTACTTCTGGTTGGAGCCGGAATAACGGATGAACATTTCCGCTGATCCGTCTGGATTCTGCCGCAATTCGCCCAGGCGTTGATGTAAATCACCAATGGTTGCCAGAGTGTAATACGCCAATCCGACCGGCGCCGAAATGTACGAAGGAAGCTGTGGAATGACCGCCGGGCGCAGCGCGCCGCTGCCTGCTGTCTGCGGCTGACAAAGGTAACCATCTTTACAAACGTAGTTATTGGCCAGACGATAATCCCAGGTTGTATTGCCATTCTCGGGGGCAAAGCTATAAAGCCCGTATTGCCACGGCCCTGCCGCGACATAACCCCGTTGCAGCGCGAAGCTATTGGCGCTGGCGCTACCAGCAACCTGCACCAGAGAAACGCCTTCATTGGCGGAGATCACGCCATCTCGATTGCTATCCGCCAGCGTGGCAGCACTCAGCGCATCATTGATAAAGGTAGTGCCGGTCACGTTGCCGTTAACGCGTAAAGTGTCGCTTTGCGCGCCCTGCGTCCGCAACGCCAGCTTGCCGCCCGCCGACGCCAAATCACCGTTGATGGTCAACGTGTTGCCCGCCGCGCCGCTGCCGTTGGTGAGATTCAACGTACCGGCGTTATTCACCACCAACGAATCGTCAGTCTCGCCCGACAAAACCGGATTGACCTGATCGCCGACAAACAGCGTTGAGCCGCTATCCACGTTGATGGTGCTGTGTGCCAGTTTGAGATTATCGGTAAGGGTAAATTGCGTGTTGTAGAAGTTGATGGTGCTCCAGCCTGCGCCGAGGTTAACGCCGCGCGCCAGATCATCGTTGCTGAACGAGCCCCCGCGCGCGTTAATCTCACTAAAGTTCAGCGTGCTGCCGCTGCCGCCTGCGGTAGTGATGTGACGCGTGTTTGCCAGACTGACGTTGGCGATCGAAGCCACATTGTTAACACCGGTTCCCATCGTCACGCTGCCGTCAATGGTTCCGCCGGTGAGTTCGACCACGTCGGTGCCGTTGCCGGTGTTCACATCGCCCACCACGTTGCCATCGACCAGCGCGATCTGGTCATTGGTGGCGCCACCAGCAACCACTACCGTTTCCGGGTAAGGCGCGGTGACGTTGCCTTCATTGATAAATACGGAGTTGCCGCCACGCAGATCGATAATTGGCGAAACCAGGCTGAGCGAAACGATGGTGCCGCGGTTGATCACCTCGCTGGCGGTGCTGGTGACAATCGCCGAGCCGCCATCGGAACTGTTAACGATGATGTTACCGTTGGCGATCACCCGCCCGGTGGTGTTGGCGCGCACGCCGGTTGCCGGACCATAGACAAAGAAGCTGTAACCTTGTGGGATGATCAAATCGTTGCTGGTGGTAGAACCATCTTCTTTGCTAAACACATAACCCGTCGCGCCTGCACCGCTGACCGTACCGAGCATGTAACCATTAGGATCGAATGAAGTCGCGGAGCGAATTAACGTGCCGCCATCGGTGTTCATCCCGACATCTTGCAGCGAAATATTGCTGGTTTCCGCGCGGTTGTTGAGCACGCTGCCGCCGCCAGAATTGTAGAGTCCGATGTTGCTGGCGCTTAACGATGCTGCGCCTTTATCCAGTAAGATGGTGTCTGCGCCAGCATTGGCGTTGATGGTGCTGTAGTAAAAATTCGGCCCGGCGGTATCACCATTAATCGTTAGGCCGCCGTTATTGCCAACGCGCACCGCAGCAATGCCGCCCGCACTCAATCCGCTGTGATCGGTCCAATAAACGGTATTGCCTTCGGCGGTATCCAGCGCGATACCCGAGGCTATGTTGGAGCTGGCTCCATCAAAGATATTTCCGCCGCCGCGAATACGCACGCCGATGCTGTTTGGCCCGCTGAGATTTATGGTGCCGCGCGGCGTTGACTGATAGATCACACCGTCGCGGATATCAAAGGCAGTGGCGTTGGTTCCGTTGCCGGTGATCGGCGCCACGTTGGCGAAGAATCCACCTTGCCCGGTGCCCGCAATGGTATTGTTGCCGTTCAGCTCAATCGGGTTGGTGATGGTCACGTCTGCACCCTCCGAGCTCTGAACCGCAATCGCCCCTTCGCCGTTAACGTGATAGCTGTCGGTGCCGTACAAGGTGGTGCCGTAAAGTCGTGAACCGGCACCTGAAGCGACAATGCCGCGTGTGTTGGCACCGCTCATCGTCACGTCGGCAGCCACCACCGGATTAAAGATCACGCCATCACTCAGGCGATACAGCGCCGAACCTGGCGTGGAGACATCATAACTGCCGCCGTGGCTATCGATGTGCGCATAGTTGGTGGCTTGATAACCGGTTTGATTCGGCGCGTAAAAATGCAGTGAACTGGCATCGCTGATGGTTAATCTGGCGTCATCGCGCACATCAACACCAACCGTATTTTCGCCGTACAAATTGATTCTGCCGTTCTGGGCAAAATTGGCCTGGCTGCCCGAAACGGCAACGCCCGTCGAGCCCTTGCCCTTCACATTGATGGTGCCGTTATTCGCACCGCTGGCATCCTCGAGACGGATGCCGGTGCTGTTAATCGCGGTATTGATCACGCCATTATTGATGAAGCGGCTGCCACCGTTGGCATACACGCCGGTGCCACTCGCACCAACGGTCGAGGCATCGACGCCGTTGCCATCGGCATTATTGAAAAAGCCGCTGTTTATGACGCCGTTGTTAATGCCGGTGCTACCGTTCAACAGTTCCAGTGCGTTGCTGCCAACGCTGGCCAGTTTGCCGTCAATCACCGCCGTCGCGCCGTTGCTGGCGCGCATCGCCGCGCTGCTGGCATTTACCACTTCCAGTATGCCGCTGCTACCAATGGTTGCCCTGGCATTGGGGCCATCAGCGCTTAACACAATGCGTTCGCCAATCGGCTGCGTCACTTCGTCGTAGTATTCATCGGCATCGATCACATAGGCGATGACATCGCTGCGCAAGGAGAGCGCTTTATTAAACTCGCTGCTGTAGCTATCGGCGGCCAGATTGCCGTTTTGCAATTGCTCAATCAGCCAATTGTTGTAACTCTGCAAGCTGCTGACGTTGGAAACGTTGAATGAAGTGGTGGCATTGTCCAGCGTAGTGACGCTAAACGCGCCGCGCCAGGAGACCACATTGTCGAACCATTGCCCCAGTTGATAGGTGTAAGGCGTGTAGGAGCCAAAAAAGGAGATGCGGTTGGCGGAGTTCCAGTTCATGGTGCCGCTGCCGCTGGCAGTAAACAATTCGCTCTGTTTCGCCGCCATCGACCAGCCGTTGGTGCTGGCGGTGGTCGCAGCGCCCTTCTGCCCGATATCAACATTGATGGTGCCGTTGCTGACCTGCGCAACGCGCGCGTTGATATACTGCCCATTATTAACGTTATAAAAATTCGGCAAGGTATTGGTTTCAATGGCACTAATCGCGGCGGAGTTATATACCTGAACGCTATTACTGCCGCTGCCATTGGCGTCTGGCACGTTAATCACATAATTCTGCGCGCCCAGATCGACGCGACCTGAATCTTGCCAGGAATACGAAATAATTCTGCCACTGCTGAGCAATTGTCCGATGGATATGGTGCCACCGCCGTCCTGACCGGGCGCAAACCGCTGATTGCCACTTAAAGTTTGAGTCGAGCCATTGCAAATACAAAACACGCCGGCGCGGTTGTCATTTAATTCTGGCGTAAAAGGCTTAAGCGTCGCCGCCCAAACTGGCGAGGCTGGATTAAACACACCGTAAGCGGCAATAAGGCTAATAAACAGCGGATGCAATCGAAACATCATCGTTCACTCCAGAGAAGCGTGCAACGCTGCCGCGATGCGTAAAGACATCGCCAGCAATGGGTTTGGCTATTATTAATTTGTGTAATTGAACGTAAAGAAATTCTGCGACGCGGCAATAACATCACTTTACGCGAGACAGTTCCAGCGCGACTTAAGCCAAATAGCGATGATGAGATAACTTTAAGAAAAGGCCGGGGATTGAATGCAATTATTCGTGGGACTGAAATAGCGGAAAGGATGTTGATCGTGTTAACAACAATATAAAAATAAGAAGCCACCATTAAGTGGCTTCTTACGATTTATTAGAATGGTCCCCAGTTGATCGCCACACCAATTAATAAGGTGACAACACAAATGGCAAACCAAATCGCCACTACCGGCGCAACGAATTTAATCCATTTGCTGAAAGAGATATTAGCGGTGGCCAAGGCTGCCATTAACACGCCAGAAGTTGGGCTGATGGAGTTGACGATACCTTCACCCAGCAACACCGTTTGCACCGTCACCTGACGGGTTAAACCAAGGTTATCGCCGAGCGGCGAGAAGATCGGGATCAGCAAAGCGGATTCACCGGAACCGGATGAAATACCGAAATGCATCAACGCCGCGCTAATGAACATGCCCACCGCCGCAATGGCGGGATGAACCGGTGCCAGTAAATCAGACAGGAAGCCAACAATCGGATCAAGAATATTGCCCTGTTGCAACACCACGGAAATCGCGCCAGCCATACCCACAATGAAGCCGCCTTTTACCAATTGCGAGCAACCCGTAAGGAAGGTGTTGGCAATGGCAGAACCCGACATGCGACCCATCATGCCGACCATAATCGACAGAATAATAAACATCGCCGACATTTCATTGGTGGCCCAATGTAATTGCACCGTGCCAATCATAAATACAATCAGCGTTGCGGCGCAGGTGATCAAAATCAGTTTATGCCGACCAGTAATCGCCAGTGATTCATCATTCTGCGCCGTTTGTTCTATTCGCACTTCACCATTATTTCGCGCGCGTTTCACCGAGATAATCAAATAGGTCATCACCGTTATTACGAACAATAAACAGGTGATGCCGCGCAACAACATGCCGGAGAACAGCGGTAACTGCGCCAGATGTTGAGTTAATCCGGTGGTGGCTGGACCTAATACCGCAACGTTAAAACCCGCCGCGCAGGTTAAATACACCAGCGCCATACCAATCATTGGCGATAAACCCAAAGAGCGCGCCACTAATAAACCAATCGGCACAAACGCCACTACCGAGTTTTGCACCACGCCGGTGGTGCCGAGAATGGCGAATATCACACCAAAAATGATGATAATGCGCGTATCGCTTATTTTGGTACTGCGCGACAATGAATTAAGCGCCGTGGCAATAGCACCGGTCGATTCGATCACCGCTAATAACCCGCCGGTAAACAGAATCAGGAAAATGATCGGCGCGGCTTTGATGACACCTTGCACAATCGCCATGAAGATTTCGCCGGGATAAACGCCCGAACGCGCGACTTCATGCAAACTTCCCTTGATGGCAAAAGTGATGCCATTGCGGGTTTCATGGTCAAACTTGCCCGCCGGAATAATCCAGGTTGCCACCGCCGCCAGCACCAAAATAATAAACAGCAGCAGATAAGGACTTTGCTCGGTTTTCGCTGCTGGCGGTTGGCGCAGCGTATTTTTCTCAACATTAACCTGAGACATGCGCATCATCTCCGAGGATCAAGCCCGCCACCAACGCCGCGCGCGGAGCAATATCGGCAATAATGATATGTTCATGACGTGCATGAATACCTGCGCCGGTTGCGCCCAAACCATCCAAGGTTGGAATGCCCAACGCAGCAGTGAAATTGCCGTCGCTGCCGCCGCCAACCGCTTTGCCTTCCACCTCGAAACCAAGCTGTAAGGCAACCTGCTGCGCACGTTCCATCAGCAGCAACGATTCCGGTGTTTGACGCATTGGCGGACGTGATTGTGCGCCGCTAATATCCAGCGTGATGCCGGCTAAATGTGGCGTGATCTGGCTGATTTCGGCGTGGATGCGCTCGGCTTCTGCTTCGCTGGTGACGCGCGTATCAATGCCTAATACTGCTTTATCCGCCACCACATTGATGCGGTTGCCGCCACGCGCGATTCCGACATTGACGGTGGTGCCGCGCTCTGGCGCGTTTAAGCTGTGCAAGAACATGATCTGATGCGCCATTTCTTGTACCGCGCTGATGCCCTCTTCGGGATTGTTCCCGGCGTGCGCCGCTAATCCGTTGAGGGTAATTTCATATTGTCCGGTACCTTTGCGCGCTGTTTTTAGTGCGCCCGATCCCGCCACCGCAGGCTCAACCACCAGCACTTGCGTCGATCCCAAAGCGTGCTGCGATAACCAGGCGCTGGAGCTTGGGCTACCCACCTCCTCATCGCTACCGCATAGAAACACGATGCGTTTACCCGCCAGTAAATCGTGCTGTTGCAACGCGCGTACTGCCCAGATGGCTTGCACCAGACCGGCCTTCATATCCAGCACGCCAGGGCCGTAAAGCTTGCCGTCTTCTTCACGCATCACCAACTCGCCTTCATCCCAGACGGTATCGAAATGCCCGAGTAACACGGTTTGCTCGTCACCGCTTCCCAGCGTGAATTTCAGGTGATTGCCGTAATGCGGTTGCTCATCAATCTCTGCTACCACACCCAAACGTTTGGCAAACAGCGCTTGTAAGACTTCGCCACAACGATCCACGGCGGCCTTGTTCATTGATGGAGATTCCGCCGCGACCAATCCCTTGATATCCAGAAGAATTTCATCGGCATGTTGTTGCAGGTAATTTTTTATAGTTTTCATTTGTACTGCCCTCGCATAGTGAATCTTCGAGTATGGAGATAAAAATGCGCTTAAAAAATGGAGATAAAAGGCTATTATTGTTGACCTCAGATCAACAGATAGTAAAAACCTATGGCGATGCTGCTCTATCCAGAAAAATCCATAAGGTATCTGTATGAAGTGGGCAATTACGGCGGTATTCGTCGCGCGGCGGAAGCCCTGGATGTTGATCCCGCCGCCATCAGCCGTCAGTTATCGCAACTGGCGCGGGAGATGCAATTGCCGCTGTTAGAGCGACGTGGCCGTAATGTGGTTCTGACCGAAGCTGGAAAGTTATTGGCTGAAGATTACGCGCACACCCATCAACGGCGCAGCCAGTTGGATCGTCAGTTAAAAGATCTGCGCCATAAGCGCGGCGGCTCAATCAAATTACGCGTCGGGCAGGGCATGGTGGATGAAGTTGTAAGGCATGTGTTACAGCCGTTTTCGCAAACTTATCCCGACGTGTTTATCGATATCCTGTCGGGCGATATGCAAACCACCGTGTCGTTGATTGCCAAAGGCGACGTTGATATGGCGGTGGGTTTTGGCCCGATTGGCCCTCCCGGCCTGAAGTGTTTGAGTTTTCACCGCGGACCCATCTGTGCGGTGGTGCACAGCCAACACCCCATCGCGGATTATTCGCAAATCGAGGTGGCCGAACTGGTCAATTATTCATTAATTGGCATGGACAAAAATTTTGGCATTCAAAGTTATATGAATGCCATGTTCAGTCAGGAAGGATTTATATTCAGCCCGGCTTATAGCTGTAATCTGTTTTCCAGCGCCATCGCCTTAAGCCAGGCCGGCATGGGCATCGCGTTTATGACCGCCAAAGTGGTTAAAGACGACCTCATCGCTAAGAACTTAGTCGCCGTGCCGATTCACCATCGCATCGCCCGCGAAAGCCAATGCCACTTATTACGCAGCGCCGATCACCGCTTCACGCCCGCCGCGCAGCATTTATGGCAATTGCTGGTGACGGTTTTTGAAGGTACGGCGGGAGCGGTTTAATCGCTGCTTATTTGATTACAAATCTAATAATGGCTTGCGGCTCTCTTTTGCGGGTTCCGGTTTAAGTTTCTCAACTGGAATTCGGCACATCATCCCAGCGGTTATTCCTATAAGAGAGTTCTCCGGGAATGATTCCCACTGCCCTATTTCGGCACTCGCATGAACAAGTTCGCCTTCGGCAAAAGGTTTGGAAAAAAAAGATCTTCCCATCACGGCACGCTGATTTTTATCACAGTTAATGACATTTATTGCCCGTGAACTGGCAATGTACAACGGTGGGTTATCAATGATTTTTGTCTGCTTCGCATAGTTATTGATGAAATAAAAACGGCGTAAGTGACTATTACCTTGATAAGTTGAAATCACGCGGAAATCAATATAGGAGGTAATTTTGTCATCCTAAAGAATTTCACAAAACCCGGTGGTCCCTTCTCAGGTGTTTGCGGCTGGGGTTTATTATTCATGGCACAACCCGTGAGCATTAGTAATGCTAATCCAGTCAGCTTTTTCATTTTACTGCCCCGCCGGTTAAATCAGGTCGCAATGACTTAAGCATGTCAGGCGTAATATTTCCCTGAATTGAACAGAGCAATAATGTTCCTTCATTGCTTTGGCTAAGCATCAACAGTTTTTCAGTGCTACCTTTTTCTGGGGCAATGCCGGATACTGCCTGGTTATTTTTTTCCCATGCACTGTTGTTATCCGCCTTGATCATCGCTTGAGCAATGTAATCATCGCCAGCCTTATTCCAGCTTAGCTGGTTAAGCGCGGACATCACCGCTTCAGGCGATTCTTTAATAATCAAGCCCCAGTAATAATATTTACCGTAGTTGATTTCACTTAAGTCGCTGGTTTGCAGATGATAGCCAGTCAGCGTTAGTTTTAACTCTTGCAGAGGCTGAGCGAACCAGACTTTGCCATTTCCTTCTGGCGGTGCTTTGAACCAGGCATGATGTAGCTGATCGAACGCTAAAGGGGCCACACGGCTAACTGCGAGACGATGTGGTGCGTGTGTGAATGTGGGTCCGGATGAGAAGTAGCGCTCAGACCATGCATAGCGACAACCTCCGTAATCGTTATACGACTAGTGGCAACTTACCATTAGTCGGCTGTCATACTCACAGCGTTTTAGCAAAACAGATTGATTCGTTTCTGCCGATGTAAGGTTCGTAGTTCTGGATTTGCGCGTAGCCTGAACGGTGATAAAAAGCCACGGCACGGCTATTGATCACGCGGGTAGATAGCCGAATTTCGCGGTATCCCATGCTCCTGGCCCGCATTTCCAGATACTCCAGCAGCGCAGCGCCAATGCCCGGCACACTTCGATCGGAATACATGCGCTTCACTTCAGCGGTGTGGTTTGCAAGCGGTCTCAACGCCCCGCAGCCCACGGCGGTGCCCGCTTCATCTCTGGCAAGTACCCACAAAGAATGCTCATTGTTGAGCTCCCGGGCGTTGAAATGACTTTTGCCGTTATCGCCGGTTATGACGGCGAGTTCGGCTGATAACTTCTCAACCAGTAATTGGGATTCTGATGAGTGGGGATCGGCTTGCTGGATTTTGATGTTCATGGAGGGATGTAGGTTCCTGATTTAGGGGCTGGGACGCTGTATGCCACTGTTATGAATAATCAGCCGCCTTGCATTATATCAGTGCTGCCGCTGTGATTGCTGCTGTCCTTCACCTGATGCACCCATTACTGCGCCCCTGGCGCTCAGTCCGCTTCATCGCTAAGCAGATCATTTTCGTAATCCTGCCCGCCGTGCCATACACCCAGAACACTCACTGTCTTATTTCGGACCATAAAGGCGATAATTGTTCTTTTACGATAGTTCGTAACTCTCAGCCCTGGCAAGATATCGTCCCGGCGATTTCCCCGATGCGGAAAGCGCTCCAGAGACTCACAGTAACTGATAACGCCTTCCGTATAGCTCAGAGCCGTTTCCGGTGTCGCCGCCTTTGCGATGTACCGATACAGTTCCGCCAGTTGTTCTTCCGCTTCCGGTGCGAATACTACCCTGTAATCCATTGTTATTCTCCGGTTGCCTTCCTGTGCTCGGCTTTCAGTCTGTCCCTGATATCATTACCACTGAGGCTTTCTGTTTCACCGCGTTGCAGTGCTTCCCAGGCCGGTACTACCTTTTCCCGCAGCCATTGTTCCACCGCATTATCACGAGCCATCAGCGCCCGCAGACCTTCCCGGATAACTTCACTCTCTGAGGCATATTCGCCACTGGCAACGCGTGCTTTCACCTGTGCCGCCATTTCATTCGGCAGCGTGATACTCATCTGCTGTGTTGTTCTCATTGGAACACCTTCAATCCGCTAAGTAGGATTAAATCCTACTTCCTTTTTTCGGTAATGTCAGTGATCTTTACCTTGTTTTCTTCGATTTTAGTCCGGCATTGCCTCAACAACGTGCTTAAGCGCAGCAGCAGGAGACAGGCAGCTGACAGAGAGAATTTTTGGCGCGGACTGAACGTGTTGAGACGTCGACAACACGCTAGCCACAACGACTTGAGGAGCAAGTTACTATGGCTGAACTGCATCAGAAGTCAGAGGTGTCATACGCCCGCAAGCTGTCAACGGCTTTACAGCGCAGGTTATGTGCGAGATTACCGAAACTTCACGCAGCCACCGGCCATCACCCTGAAGGGGTACTGGATGGCGGCGCTGGGATTTGAGACCGGGCAGAAGATCAAGGTGATCACGCAACCGGAAGAGATGATCATCCGACTGGCGATAGCTGGCTGATAATGTAAAATCCCGGCTCGGTGGCCAGGATTTTTTTAGCTTAACTGATCAGCAATGTGTTGCAGCCACGATTCTGATGAGTCCCATGCATTAGGGTAGTAAATAGCTACAATCCATTTTATTGAGCAATATGTCCTGCAATTTTTCCTCTGGCAGAGCAAGTACAATCAGATTTTCTATTTCAGTTTTCATCTTCGACTGCTCTTCTGTTGTTTCCGTCACTCGGTAAGCTGCTATGGTTTCATCAGCGCCACCGAACAGCACATCAAAATCCTGATGGAAATAACTTGTTAAAAAATAATTTAATGATGGATACTTTTCTTCAATATTCACGGTGTTGGATATCCTGTAATAATTTTATACCCATCAGGCATAGACGAATCTCTTCCAATAACAACTTTTGCATTTGTTGCCTGAACTGCACTTGTTGAGCCATTTGTAACACTAATACCAATCGCAGAGGAAGATTGGTAGTTAAGTGTCAAATATCTCTTTTGATTACCAGATAGATAGCTTTGGATAGCCGTTTTATTACTATCTATTACTTTGCTTACCACTGCCTCAGCTGTAACCCTGTCAGTAAATGAAGATGCCGCTTTTACACCATCAGTGGATATTCGATTCAAAAACTCTGCTTCCGTTTTCCCGACATGCCGCTCTATCAGGTGGCCTACGGCTTTTTCATGAGCCGACAGACCTCCACCAGAAACTATCGAGCTACTCTGACCAGAGGTTGTCGTTGCACTTTCGGATTTTCCACCTTTACCTATCCAATTGTGATGGCCGGAGGCCTGATAAAGGCGCTGAGAGATCTGTTATTGCACAGGTTGACCGAGTGGATATACAAATCAGGGCTGATTACCAATCCGGATGCATTTATTTGCGGTCCCGTTCATCGTACTAATTGTGCAACAGCCATAACCATAAAACCTTTGTCTACGAGGGCGGTGGAGGATATTTTTGCCCGCGCATGGCGTGAAGCTGGCCCCGCGCAGGACGCGCTCCCGAATAAAAATCGCTATCGTGGATGGTCGGGGTACAGCACTCGCGTGGGAGCAACTATCGATATAGCCTCGAAAAAATATAGCACTGCGCAGATTATGCAGGAAGGTACATGGAAGAAACCAGAAACGGTAATACGATATATCAGACATGTTGATGCCCATTACGGCGCCATGGTCGACTTCATGGATAATTACGCTCAAAGTTAAAAGCTTTAATGCTGAATTCTTTAGCAATACACGTCTTAACCGCGAAGCGCGTAGTCATCCTGCCTTATATGATGATGTCCACTCCTTAAGATCCCTATCAATCTATTGAGGAGTTTATATCGCTCATTACTGGCCAAAATTTTTCCATGCTAATGCATGTTTCTTCGACTCAACCTGAAGGTAATATTCAATCTCTTTCCAAACAGATTCATTTGCATCAGACGCTGTGACTAATGACTCAACAAGACCCGTAGCAACTGCTATTGCTAGCTCCTCATTATCAGAAGTCATACCCAATTCAATGTGCTGGAAAAGAGATAGTTTCTCATTTTCATTTAAAAAACTTAAATTTTTAACAATTGATTTACCAACTAATGAAAACAACAAGATCGGAGCTGGTGAGTCTGGCATCCAATACTCAAGGCATTTCTTGATGTCATTCTTTAAAAACTCATTTCTATCGATCACAAAACTTATGAACTCATCAGTTTTCTTTTTCATGGTAAAAAGTCTTCAAAAAATGAATTTTTAATGAGTTTAGAGAATTCCATTTTAATTTGCTTGCCTGTAATTTTTGAATTTTTAATCATTTATTTTCAACTAATTACATGTTATCCAGCTTAAAGATCTTCAGTCACTGTCATACAACTTGGACCCACGATTGATATTACTTCTACTATCTCTGTGCTTGTAACAATAAGATAATGATTTAGTTTCTCATCATTATGAATGTCGAAGCTTTGTTCGTTAAACCAACGTAGATAACCAGAGTCATTCAAGGTGTATATTCCTAAAGTTAATTTACCACACAAATCATTTTGTAACTTAAGTAAATCCCCTTCATCCGTCAATCGGAAGGAATAGATCCAATCAAATGATATTTTTACATCATCTGTTCCTCCGTCTTCGCTTGGAGAAAGTTGTATCTCCAAGATTCCTCCGGAATATCCTATAGACACAAGGAATCTATTCTTAAGATCGATGCCTTCCAACGTGACTTGATTCAAGTTTTCAACCATTTTTTTATCACTCATCATATCTGAATTTAATTCTGTTTTTACCTGATTGTATTTCAAGTGTAGGTCTTCCGTCAGAACTTTCCTCTCTTACAATGACATTGCGGCCATCAGGTAATTTTCCTACTCGCCCGCCTTTAATTTCTTTAATTTCAGTTGGATTTAATGAGTCAAACTCTTTGTTTGCTGCATCCACACCACCCGTTCTTTCGAAAAGTTTTGATCTTCCTGTTGTTTCGCGGCCTTTTGCTGATGATGACATTAAATCATCCACTGAAGTAGCTTTAGTGTCGTGTTGGCCCTTTTCTTCATCCTCAGGGCCCCATCCATCTGGGGAACCGGAACTGGAACCACCCGCCTCTTTCTTTTGCTCTTCTGTCAGATCTTTACCAATATTTGGCTTCTGGCTATCGTTTGAGTCGGATTGATTTTGCACAGACATCACAGCAAGGAGGACGCATACATCGCTCTTACGGCAAGCTTCGTCTAAACCTTCTTTCACTTTGTTAGTGAGAGCTAACGCTGCTTGTTCATTGGCTCCTCCTTTTCCTGCTTCAGCCATCGCTGCAGAGTTCAGCGTTTCATGCGCCAGCATTTGTGACAACATGCCTGCGCCTGCCATATTATTGCTGATCTCATTTTTGCCGGCTTGTGCACCGGCCATCGAGCCAGCACTATCGCCACCTGCTAATCCGCCAGTCAGACCTGCTGCCAAGCTACCCAGGGCAACCAGCGTTTGTTTCTGCTCTTCGTTCAACTGACTTACTGGTATATCACCATAAAGAGATTTCTTCAGGCTTTCTCCGATAAGCGCTGTTGTTGCGGCACCAGCTGCACCTGCCATGCCACTATTACCACTGGCCTGAGCCACCACTGCCCCTAAGACTGCGTGAGCAATAATACGGCTTGATTCATTAGGTGCCGTCTTTTTGATTATTTCAGCCAGGTAGGGTGCAGCTGCTCCAGACAGCGCTTGAGCAATATTGCCGCCAGCCAGCCCCTGAATCGCCGCAGTGGCGGCTTGAATGCTTTGCTGAATTGCACTACCGGTTCCCCACTGGGCCTGAGTCGTTTTATAAGCCGAAGTATTGGTCAATAACTTTTCATACGCCGCCCGTTCTTCTGGAGTGGCATAAGCATCTGGTGCACTGATACCTTTTGCTTCAAGTTCCGCGCGACCAGCATTAATCGCCATAATTTTGCCTTGAGTCGCAGCTATGTCTACTGCCTGCGCTCCAATTTCGCCAATCAGCTGTGCGGTTTGAAGTCGTTTTTGTTCTTTTTCTTTGTTAAATATTGGACCGATACTGTCGTTGGCATTTTCTGTGTCGCGGCTAAGGTCTCTCACATCCTGCTGCTGGTTTGCCGTGTCGCGTATAACTATCGTACCCTCAGCTACTGCAGATTGTGTGGTGCCCTCAGCATGCCCCTTTCCTCCTGCGCCCGCCAACATGGTGTTTGCCATATTACCGGCAAACTGCCCACCCATGCTCGCGCCGGAACTGATGCCAATTCCCTGATGTTCGGTTTTGTAATCCGCCTCATTGTGAATATCAGTAAAGCCCAGCGTGCCGGTATCCAGGCGGTTTTTATCGGCATCAGCCTGGCTGGCAATAACCGCGCCGTTGAGCTGCGTGTGGTTGCCAACCGTAATGTCGAAACCGCCTTTATCGGCGTAGATACCGCTTTGCTCCAGCACACTGTCGTAATTACTGTGCATCTTATCCTGACTGGCGTTGATGTAACCCGAGCCCGTCATGGAGCCGAAGGTAAAACTGCCGCCCGCGCCAAAACTCGTCTGCTTCGAGTCGTAGTTATCGCTGTCCTGCAGGCTGGTTAAAGTCAGGTCACGTCCAATATCCGCTTTTACGCTGTTGCCATTAATCTGCGCACCGCTGAGTGTGGTATCGCGGCCGCTGGTAACAGACACATCTCCTCCACTGTCCAGCGTGGTTTCACTCCAGACGGTGCCGTTGCCTTTTTCATGTCCTTTAGCGCCATTGACGCTGGCAAAGATACTGAGGCCAGCACTGCCCGACCCCACGCCAAAGCTGATGCCAATGCCGCCACCGCTGCTGCTGTTCTTCCCGGTGGTCTGTTGTGTGTTAGCAGCCGCAGCCAGTGTGATGTCATTTGCAGCATGCAGAGAGGTATCCCCGCCGGCTTTCAGCTGACTGCCTGCAATCAGCAGGTCTCCGCTGCTGATGCCGTTTCCTTTGCCTGTTGCATCGATACTTAGATTCTTACCGGCGTTGATTGTAGAGCCGTTGATCGTGTCAGATGCCTGATGTTGCTGTGATTTGGATTGTTGTGTCGTCAGCGACAGACTGATGCCAATGCCGTTGTTGGGATCACCATTCGCCTGAGCGAGCTGACTTGCCTGATTAGCCTGCACGCCAGAAAGTACCGCTTTGGTCGCCTGCAATGCAGCGAGTCGACCGTCACTCTCCTGCTTTGCAGACTGTGCTGCAGCAATGGCGCTGTTGACGGCTTCTGCTACTGCGCCGGATAGCGCCAGCGTCAGGCCGCTGGTACGTTGCTCAAATCGCTCATCACGCGTCCGCACATCATGACCCGGAGTGATTGAGACGCTATCGCCCTGCAAAGCCATGTTGCCACCGGCAATAAGATCGGCCCCGTTGACCTGAAGCTGCTTACCGGCCGTAATTGAAACATCACCGGCGGTGCTGCCCACCGTGCTAATGCTCTGGCTCTGAGTGGTGCCTTTATCCTTCACGTCATGCAGCGTTTTACTGCTGCCAATACTGATGCCGATCCCGCCCGTGCCCATCAGCCCGCTTTTACGGGTTTCTGAGAATCGCCAGGTTGAACCCGTGTTGGTTGCAGCAGTGATTTCGACATTATTGCCCGCGCTCAGCGCAACTTTGCCATCACCCACCACCTGCGAACCGGTGACCAGCACATCATTTCCGGCAGAAACCGAGACGTTATTCCCGCTCAGCAGCGTGCCTTTTTCATTTGTTGCGCTGTCCTCCTGAATGGTGTGCGTCGTCTTTTTGCTGAGCAGACCTTTTTTGGTTTTGGTTTCTTCTTTGTAGTAATGATCGCTCTCTGTTGCAGTACCCAGATCCACGTTATTCCCGGCGTGTAACGTGATGTCATTTTGAGCCGTTACGTCACTCGCTCGGCTGATAATGTCGTGGCCTGCTATTAGCGTTGTACTTCCACCACTGGCTATTTCAGTGCCCTGCTGGCGCACAGTTTCATTGATAACCGTTTTTTTACTGCCGCGTTCACTGTCTCCGGAACGGCTTTCAACTGCATCCAGATTGATATCACCTCCCGCCTGCAGACCAATATCGCCCTCTGCTGCCAGCGCTGCTGCCTGGCTGGTAATATCCTGCCCGGCTTTTAACGTCAGGTTGCCGCCGCTGGAAACGGTCGCGCGTTCAGCACCGGAGCTATGCGTTTCCTTGTTACCTGTTTTACGGCTTTCGCTGGTCTCGATGCTGTTGAGACTGAGGTCGTGCCAGGCGTTGAGTAGCAGATCGCCACCCGCATTGAGTGAGGAGCCGGTGAGGTTGATATCGTTGCCGGATTTCAGGCTGAGCGCATCCAGTGACGTAATCGCCGCCGTCTGGCCAATCAGCGTTTTGCTTGCCTGCACTGGACCGTTGCCGCCGATCGTCCACTGTGAACTTGTGGTGGTGTTGTTGATGTCACCATTGACGCTTTCCAGCGCCACTTTTTTACCGCTGATTGTCGAGCTGACGTTGTTGATGCTATCCAGCGCGCTGAGATTCAGATCGCCTCCGGCTTTAATCAGCCCGGCTTTAAGGTTGTCGATATTGTTCTGGCTGTCGGCGTTGACAGTGTTCTGCGCCACGATAGTGCTGGCGCTGTTGGTGATGTTACCGCCGGAGAGCGTCACGTTGTTCCCGGCAATCACACTGCCGTTGTTCATCGCCGCATCTTTTTCGGAGAGGTACACTTTTGGAACCATCACCGTCTGACCATTCACCGAGGTGGCTTCCCACCAGATGATGCTCTTATCCAGTGAAGCGACCTGATCCGCGGTAAGCGACACGCCAAACTGCAGGCCTAAAGAGTGCTGTGACGCGGCGGCGTTATCCATCAGATAACGCATCTGGTCCAGATCGGAACCCACGCCATTCAGATAGCGGCTGCCGGTCTGGTTAAGAACGGTGTTGCTGACATAACGCGTATCAAATGCCGCATCGCCGAGGAAGCGGTAATCGTTGTCAGGCTTGAGGTTCAGCCTGTCCAGAAGATAGGAGGAGCCGAGGAAAGTGTTCACGTCGGTATACTGCTGACGGCTTTCCTGTGGCGCGCTGCCAGGCTGTTTACCCAGCAACTGATTGAGATCGCCAAACAGGCTGGCGTCCAGCTGCCCCAGACCGTTTAATTTCGGGTTCACGGTGATGAGATAGGGACTGCTGCTGTCGCCCGGGACGAAGTAGCCATTGTCACTGGTGGGGAGCGGATAGGCGCTGGTATCCACCGTTGAGGCACCATAGCTGCCAAGAACCGAGGGTTTTACTGCGCTGCCTGACGCCAGTTCAGCGGCCTTGCCGAGGTTCGCGTGGCCCTGTTGTTTGCCATTGTGGTTTGAGAGCCCAACTGTTTCAGGCTGTGCATTTTGCAGCGACGTGCCGCCGTTGACTTGCTGCAGGGCATTTTGCAGCTGGTCGCGCCATTCAGGAGAATTGATCGCCACCTTATCAGTGGCGGCGAGTTGCTGACGCTGCTGAGCCGCCACCTGGCCGATTGCGGCGAGCTGATTTAATGCAGGCGCATTGACTGTGGTGCCCGCCCAACCTGCATTGGGCGTGGTAGAGGTATTGCTGATGTCACCGCTGAAGCTGGCGTTAACGCTGCCGCCTGCCTGAATGACGGCACGAAGGCCGTCCCCGGTATAGGTGGTTTCATATTCTGGTGCAGAAGATAATTGATAAGTCACTGTTGCAGAAGAGTCGTTTCCCCTGAAAGGGGAATTCTCTGAAGTCGGAGAAAAATACTGCATGTTACGGCTTTCATTCAGCTTGTTTGCGCCAATCCGCCCATCATATTTGTAAGTCAGGTAAGTACTGGTTACTCCATTTACCCAGGATTGATTATTGAGCGTGATACCACTGAGTGAAATGGAGTTCCCTGCCAGAAGTGAGCTTGCGAGGTTATTGAGCTGGCCTGCGGTGACATCGAGATTTCGCCCTGCAGAGATGCGTCCACTGCCACCATTAGCCTGAGCCGTCACCGTGGTTGTCTCTGTTAGATAACGTTTGACAGCTGCCTGTGCATTGGGAGCCAGATAGTAGTAATCATCATCTGAACCATTGCCTTTACCAGGGCTGCCGCCCGATCGAACATGGATGGTGTAATAGCCCAAATCATCTACATTCATCTTGCTCAACTGGTACTTAATCGATGCGCCTCCAACCCCCGCAGGCAGTCCTGATATTTGCTGTGTATTCTGCTGGGTGGTAAGGCCCTCTCTTTGATTGAGCAGATTGGCCGTTCGCACTGTGATGTCACCATTCTGCGACTCAATGGTTCCCGAAGTATTGATCACCTCGCCATTATCACTCCCCGCCGCGTCGCGCTGCATCCACAGACTGTTGCCTGCCAGCATATCGCCACGCTGGTTTTTAATGCTGTTGGCATACAGGTAGAGATTCTGCCCGGCATAAAGTAACGCCGTATTCACAATGCTGCCAGGCGAAGAAATGGTGAGGCTACCACGCGTGCCGGTAAAGCCGTTGAGTGCTATGTCGCTGCGGCTGGCCAGCGCAACATCGCCGCCACCCTGCAGCGTGCCTGCGCTGTTCATATTGATGCGCTGACCGCTCAGGCTGCTGTCGCCGGTTCCGGTGGTGAGCTGGCCGTTGTTCGTCAGATCGCCGCCTGCACTCAACGTCAGCGCCTGCCCCTGTAACGTGCCCTGGTTCTCAATCGCACCGTTGCTGGTTACCTTCAGACGATTACCCGCAGCCAGCGTGTTGCGTGCGGTAAAGCCGTTAATCAGTTTCAGCGTGGCGTCGCCAAGTGCCACCACCTGTCCCAGCTGATCAAAACCGGTGCTCTCCAGCAGCAGATTGCCACCGCTGAACAGCCTACCCGCGGCCTGCTGCGTGACCTGGCTGGCCTTCACATTAAGCTGATTAGCGCCCAGCAGCGTGCCGCTGTTATTGAGCTGGTCATAATTGACCGCCAGCGTGCCACCCTGCACAGTTCCCTGATTCAGCAGTTGCGAGCCGGTTAAAGTTCCCTGCTGATCGGCCAGTAAGGTGCCGCTGTTGCTGGCGTTGGCAGCATTCAGCGTCAGTTGCGCTGCCTGCAACCAGCCGCTATTGACGAGTTGAGGCGTGGTGAGCGTGAGCTCACCCGCAGACAGCATTTTTCCACTGTTGGTCGCGCTGCTGCTGGCGGTAATGCGATTAGTTGCCCCCTGAATCAGGCCGTAGTTATACAGCTCTGGCGTGATCAGCGTCAGACCGCTCTGGCTTATCAGCGTCCCGCTATTGTTGTTGGTGATGCGGCCGCTGGTGTTCAGCAACAGGCTGTTATCTCCCTGCAACCGCCCGTTGTTGGTCAGTGTTCCGGTGTTGACTGTCAGATCACCGCCCTGAATGCGGCCGCCATTGCTTAACGCCGCAGCCTGAAGATCCAGTTTGCCACCCGATAACAGTGCGCCATTTTGCTGCTGCGTCAGCGTGCCGCCGATTACCGCTGTCAGTCCGTTTACGCCGGAGATTTCACCCGTATTGTTCAGCGTAGTGCCGTTAAGGGTCAGGTTTCCGGCAATCCATTGTCCCTGATTGGTGAGGCTGAGCGCGTTAAGCGCGGCATTGCCGTTTGCGGTGATTTTGCTGCCAGAGGCGGACGTCAGTGCATCGCTGAGGTTAAGCGTCAGATCGCCAGCACTCTGAATCGCGCCGTTGTTAGCCAGGCGGGTGGCGTTCAGCAGGATTTGTTGTCCCTGCCAGCTGCCGTTGTTGGTGATGACATCACCGGTAATGTTCAGCGTGCCCTGCGTCAGTAGCTGACCGCCGGCATTGTTGATTAATCCACGTGCGGGCTGCGACTGTACCGCCAGCATGCGGAAACCACGGGCCTGCGTCGGACCGATAGTCAGTGATTTCAAGCCAATCAGACTGCCCTGATTGGTCACGCTGGCCGGGGTAATCGCCAGCGTTTCGCCCTGCACGTTACCGCTGTTATTGAGCGCATCGCCACTCAGCGTCATCGCTTTATCCGCCAGCAGCGAGCCGCTGTTATTCAGGTTCTGCGCGCTGACCTGTGCCGTGCCCTGCGACAATATTTCACCGCCGTTGCGCAGCTCACTCGCAACGTCAGCTAAAACACCAGAAGTGCCCAGCAGCGAGCCCTGATTCTGCCAGTCACCCGCGCTGATTTGTGCATTGTCGCCCTGAATTGTGCCTGACGTTTTGAGGTCAGCAGCGTTCAGCAGTAGCTCACCGCCGGTCAGCATTTTGCCGCCAGCGACCTGCGTCAACGCGCCGCCCGACTGCGCATCCAGCGAGGATGTTCCCTGCCATAACCCACTGTTGCTGAGGCTATTTCCGCGCAGCATCAGATTATCGGACAGCACTTTACCGCTGTTTTGCAGGTTGCCCGCCGTCAGGCTGGCGTTGCCGCCCGCAGTCAGGCTGCCACGATTATCCAGCAGCCCGTCAGACTGACCTTTCAGTGAGTTAATACCGTAAAAGCTGCCACTGTTGATCAGCGAGCCAAACTGATAATCAACATTGTTGCCCTGCATCACACCGGCGTTGTCAGCGATTGCGCCCTTAACTGCAAGAAGACCGTTGCTCAGTAACTGCCCCGCGCTCAGGTTGCTGAACTGCCTGAAATCCGCGCTGAGTCCGCTGTCACCCTGTAGCAGGCTTTGATTCTTCAGCACATCACCTGAAGCGTTCAACTGCTGTGCCGCAATCGAACCACTGTTGTTCAACGTGCTCGCCTGAATATCTGCCTGGCGCTGCGCAAGCAGAACGCCCTGCCCGCTGTTGTTCAGCGTGCGGCTCAGGTCTGCTTTCAGACTGGTTGCGGTGATGCGGCCGCTGTTGCTCAGGTCACGACCGTTAATACTGAAGTCATCCGCCACCTGTAACAGGCCCGCATTGGTCAGCTGTACCGGGGAAAGCGTCAGCGAACCGCCGCTGATAAGCTGACCGCTGGCGGCGTTAGTAACATTCGCGCTGTTCAGTGAGAGCGAGCGGTTACCCTGCAGCAGCCCGGCGTTGGTCAGCTGAGGGGCTGTGATGCTGAGTCGGTTGGCCGCCAGCGTACCGCTGTTAGAAATGTCGTTGCTGATGAGGGCAAAATCGTTCTGGCTCAGCAGCGTGCCGCTGTTATCCAGCGCGCCGCTCAACGTGCCAAAGAACTGCGTGGTCGCCTGAGCGCTGCCGGCGTTCTGCCAGCTTTGCAACCGCATATCAAGCGTGTCGGCCTGAATGCTGCCGTGATTATCCAGGCTTCCAGCCTTAGTCGTCAGCGTGCCGGCACTCAGTAACTGGCCACCGGTCTTATTACTGAGTTTATTACCCGTCACGGTCAGCGCATCACTGCCCTGAATCAGCCCGCTGTTAACTAAGTCTCCCTGAAGCGTGAGCGCCTGCGCCAGCAGCCAGCCGCTGTTATCAACCGAATTTGTTATGAGCTGTAAGCTGTGCTGACCGAGGATTTTGCCGCTGTTATCAAGCGTTGCGGCGTTAAGTACGCCATCACCCGCACTCAACGCGTTGCCGCTGTTATTCCAGCGGCCCGCCGTCACCGCCAGCTGTTGTCCCTGCAGCTGGCCACGGTTAGTGAGCGAGTCTGCTGCAATGGTCAATTTGCCGTCACTCAGTAACGTGCCGCTGCTGGTTATCGCCTTGCCGCTGACCTTCAGCGATTGTTTGCCCTGTAACGTGCCGCTGTTGTTCAGCGTGCTGGCATCAACATTAATTGTTACTGCGGCGATTTGACCGTCATTGGTCAGCGCAGCGTTTTGAAGACTGAGGTTGTTATCCGCGAGCAGCAGGCCGCCCTGCTGATTGTTCAACTGCGTGTTTGAAGCAAACAGGCTGGCAGCGTTGATTTCACCGCTGTTGGTCAGCGCGGCGCCACTCAGCGTCAGCCCGGCCTTGCTGGTGATGAGCCCGCTGTTACTCAGCTGCGGCAGATTGAGCGCAAAGCTGTTGTCCGAACTCAGGGTGCCGTCCGCCAGATTATTCAGGCGGTTGCCGCTGTAGGTCAGCGCCTTGCTGCCCTGAATCAGCCCGCTGTTGTCAGTTTGCACGCTGCTGAGTGAGAGTACCGGCGCTGACAATACGCCCTGATTGAGCAGGCTGTCGCTGCTGAGGGTGAGATTTTCTGCGCCGGAGATGGCCGCGCCCTTAGCATTCTGCAGGCTGCTTGAAATGATGCCGGTGGTGTTACCGGCCAGCATGCCGCTGTTATCGAGTTGTTTGGCCGAGATGTTGAGGTTTTTTCCGGCCGTCAGCTGGCCGCTGTTGCTGAGCCGATCCTGCGCCTGCAACCGGATATCGTTACCGGCTTTTGCGACGGCATGACTGTCCGTGACAACGGTTGCGCCACTAAGCTGTACATCACGTCCTGCCGTGATGCTGACGCCACTGGTGGTGAGATTCCCTTTCGCCTTAACGCTCACTCCGGCGTCGCTGAACAGCGTGCCTTTGTTAAGCGTTGCATCCTGCTGTGCACTGAGCGTGACCTGTCCGGACGCTTTGTTTTCCCCACCAAGCGTCACTGATTCAGCATTCGCCGTCAGCGCGCCGCTGCTCAGGCTGTTATTCAGCGTCAGTTTGCCATTCGCATCGAGCTGAATATCACCCTGTTTTGCCACCAGGTTGCCGAGGTTTACGCCAACGCCCTTCTCACTCGATACCAGATGAATGCGATTGGCATACATGCCGCCGAGCGCGCCGGTATCCACCGCCACCGACGGCGCAGCGCCTTCACCGGCAATCGGCGTTACGGAACCATCCGCACCGACACGATTAGCCCCCAACGTCACCGAAAGATCTTTCGCATGGATCCCGGCGTTGATCTCAGTCGCGCGCGCCACGATCGACACCGCATCGGCGTTGCTGCCGTCCAGTCCCTGACCTTCGACGATCACCGATCCTTTCGTCACCTCCAGCGCAGCCAGATTGCCGTTGGCATCCAGCTGCGGCCTACCGGTGGTCAGCGTGACGTTTGGCGTGTTGATAAAGCCGCAGCCATTGCAAGTGATGCCGTACGGGTTGGCCACCATCACGTTAGCGGCTTTACCCGCCACTTCGGTGTAGCCCTGCAATTGTGAGCGGTTGGCGCCAACCACTTCGTTGATGATCGCCTGCGCTTCGTGTCCGGCTTTCAGGTTGGGGTTGTTCTGGATCAGGCCGCCCAACTGGGTCTGGGTAAGCTGCCCCATGGCGTTATTGAGGATTAACCCTTCTTTGCCAACGTTGTACTGCTGATACTGGTTATGCGAAATCCCGGCGCCGTTGGGCGTCGCGATATTCACCACCGGTACGCCGTTGCCGGCAGCATCCATTTTCGTTCCTGGCGTTACCGGCGTAATTTGCGCGGCGACAGCAGGCAGCATCGGCTGGACCGCCACCAGATAGCAAATCAGATAGCTCAGCGCGCGACGGGCGAGGGAAACGGGTTGACGATCGTCCATAATCTTTGCCTCTTAGAAAACCAGCCCGACGCGGGCGTAAATGCTGAGGTGATCCGGCTGGAGATGGCCGGGATAGCTAAGCGGAATGCCGACGGTGTATTGGGTGTAAAAGTGGCGCCCGCGCGTGCTGAGACCTACCGCGCTGCCCCACAAGGTGCCGGTGGACTCGCGGTTCTGCGCGTCGCTCTTTAACCAGCCGCCGTCGATGGCGGCCAGCGCGCTGACGTCACCCAAAACGGGCAGCGTGAACAGGCTGTAGCTCAACTCGTTGCGCAGATAGCCACCGGCATCTCCGGAGAGATATTGCTCCTTAAAACCGCGCACCGAGCTTTCGCCACCCAGCGTCAGGCGTTCACTGCCGTACAGCCGATCGGGCGACCACTGGCCGTAAATGCTGCTCAGCAGCCACAGTTTGTCAGCCAGCGGCCGCTGGAAACTGCCGCTGATGCTCCACTTGCGGAACTGTGCTTTGGGCAAATCGCCGGTTTTTCCCGCGTCATCTTCGGCATCAAACCACGGCATGCCGCGGCTAAAAGTCGGGTTGAGCGTAGCGACGCCGCCGAGTATTTTTTGCGTGTGATTGAGCCCCAGCTGAATACTGGTGATTTTGCGGCTGCTGCTCTGCAACAGGGTATGGTTGAGATAGTTGTGGCTGGAGTAGTGATTCAGGCCGAGCTGGACGCCGGTTTTGATATCGCCGTTGCGGAACAGCACCCACGAACCGTTAAGCCGGTGCGACACGTTGTCGCCGTTGCTCAGCCAGGTAAAGCCGTTGTTAACGAAGCTGCTGTGATAGTTGCTCCAGCTGTAGCTGTAGTCGAGTAAGCCGTATCCGTAAGGCACGCTGACGCCCGCCTGCAGGTTTTGCGCATCACGCCAGTCGCTGAAAGCGCTGCTGCGCCCGCCGCTGATAAACCACCGGTCAGCCAGTCCCAGCAGATTGTTCCCCGTCAGCGACGCGTTGAGCTGGCCAACGCCGGTGCTTTTCTGTCCGCTGTTATCAAACCCCAGCGATGCGCTGAGCGGGAATTCCGGCGTAGCCGTAAGGTTAACCACGGAATAACCGGTTTTAGGCGACGGCTGTATTTCAATCTGCACCGGTGTTGCGCGCACGCGGTTAATCTGCTCCATGCCCTGCTCAATATCGCGCAGGTTAAGCACCTTGCCTTCCAGACCGGGAAACGCCATCTGTAATGAACGCGGATGCTGGCCGTCGAGACGAATGGCGTCCAGCTTCCCTTCCAGCACCGGAATAACTAACTCACCCTGCGATAAATCCTGTTCAATTAAAAACGCCCGGCTGGTGATATAGCCGCGCTGCATATACCAGTCAGAAATGGCATGCACCAGCGAATTAATTTCGGTTAAGTTCAGGCAACGATGAATATAAGGAGCGGCCAGCGATTGCTGCTGACTAACAGAAATCAGCGTGGCGTTGCGAATAGCGATATGCTGCACCGGAAAGCAGGGACCGGCCTGAGCGGAATCCGCTGCTGGCGTGCTCTGCGGCGCGATAGCACTCCACAGCGCATCACGCTGCTGCTGGTCATTTTGCAAACGTTGCTGTTGCTGGTTCTGAATATAATCACGGTCGCCAGGATTTAACGGCGCCGCCAATGCAGAAGTTGTGATCATACCGACGCACAGCGCCAGCGACATCCCTGTTTTTGCCATCATAATAAGACTTAAGCGAAATTGATTGTAAGTTTTGTGCAAGCTCTTTTGTGCAGAATATCACCTTAACAATCAGAAAGTTCCTGCCTTATTATAAAAATATTAATTTCCTGTTTATTCAATTTTAAAAATCATGAAATTTCTCCTTAACACAAATAGGCAGTCATTCATTAAGTTTATCCAATAATACTTATTCTGGTGATCACGCATGCCAGGTGTAATGGTGAGATTAATGCATATATCGAGTGAGGATTTTCACTGCATTGATTAGAAATCTGCGGGTAAATCGGTTGGATGAGCCCTAAACGAGGAATTAGCGCCTGAATCTGATTGTTACATTATAACATACTTTAGGCATAGCAACGATTGAACTGTTCCCCAAATCCACCCTCTCACTTAAGGTTGTCAATTTTCAGGCAAGTGATTGAGTTGTTTATTATAAGAACGGGGAACACATGTTTATAAATGGTTGGGTTAAACAGTTTTATCTACCGGCATTTATTTCGCTCTATATCGGCGTACTGCTTAACATTCCGATTTTTATCCGCCGCTATACGCAACTGCAGTTTGATAATACCCTTTCATTAGTGACTGAGGTCATCGCTGCATTTTGTTTGGTGATGCTGTTAACGTTGTTAACCTCATTAACCGGAAAATATCTGTCGCGCGTATTGATGACCATGCTGGTGATTTTCTCCAGCGCAGCCAGTTATTACATGATTTTCTTTAATATTGATATTGGTTATGGAATCATCGCCGCCGTTTTAGCCACCGATTCACTGGATCTTTCTAAGGAATCCGTTGGCTGGCACTTTGTGCTGTGGATGGTAATAATCAACGTCATTCCGCTATGGCTAATCTGGCGCGGAATGCGCAGTAAACCCGTTTCAAATATCAGCAAAAAGCGTTACTGGTCTTATAAAACCATCGCCATTGTGATTGCCGCATTAGGTTGCTGGTTACCGTTGAATTTAATGGGCAAGGTGCAGGATGAACAGGACAAGAAAAATAACCGCATGATGGCCAGCTACGGCGGCATTGTTGCCGGTACTTATTCACCGTCTAACTGGTTATCAGGCGTTGGCTTGCTGGCATACAGTTCATTCAGTCAGGCTGAAGACAACCGTAATCTATACGATCCCGCTGAACACTTTAAATACGTCCCACCGAAAAATGCCGATAACTTGTATATCGTGTTTGTGATTGGTGAAAGTGCCCGCCGCGATCATATGGGTTTATACGGTTACGATCGCGACAACACACCTTATCTCGATCACGAAAAAAACCTCGTTCACTTGCAGGGTTATTCCTGTGATACCTCAACCAAGCTCTCGCTGCGCTGTATGTTTGTCAGAGAAGGCGGCGCCTCAGAAGCTCCGCAGCGCACCCTGAAAGAGATGAATGTCTTTACTGTGATGAAGAAGCAAGGTTTCTCGGAAGATCTCTATTCCATGCAGAGCGAAGCCTGGTTCTATAACAAAGTCATGGCCGACAGTTATTCAATGCGCGAATCTATTCAGGCGGAGAAGCGTAATGTCGGTAAGCCGGTGGATGATATGGCGTTAATTAATGAACTGCAGGACTCCATTCAGCGCCATCCGCAGGGTAAACATATTGTAATTCTTCACACCAAAGGTTCACATTATATGTATACCGAACGCTATCCACGGGCGTTCGCGCGTTACACACCGGAGTGTCAGGGCATTGATGATGCCTGTAGCACGCAGGAGATGATAAATTCTTACGATAATAGTCTTTTGTATACCGATTATTTCCTCAAGCAGACTTTCGATAGCCTGAAAGATAAAAATGCCATCGTGTTTTATGCCTCCGATCACGGAGAATCGATTTCCGACAATCTGCATTTCCACGGCACGCCGCGTGATCATGCACCCATGGCGCAGCGCACGGTGCCGATTATGGTTTGGGCATCCGATAAGTTTTTAAGTGACAGTAATAACAAAGCGTCATTTGCCAAACTGCAGCAATTGCAGAACGACAAAACGCCGGTATTCCATGAGAAGTTATTCGACTCGATATTAGGCTGCGCTGGCTTTACCTCACCAGATGGCGGAATTAATTCGCTCAGGAACTGGTGCGCGCATTAAAGCACAATCCAGGCGGCAGTTTTAGGTCCATTAAACATGGATGTTCAACTGCTGCTGACCTTATTTGAGTACTATCACCGCATAGCGACAAGGTTGTTCCGAGTCATTCCTGAAAATACAGTCGGCGGGATCACCCAGTTCAAGACAATCACCCGTCTGCATTTCAAAGATTTTTTCGCCTTCATGAAAACTCAGTTCGCCCTCTAAAATCCAGATAAGCTGACGGCGCGACAGATAGGAAATTACCGGCATCGGCACGCTAACGCCGGGCGGCAATTCTATACTGACAAGATCGAGCGGTATTTGCCCCGGCGACACATGTCGTCGGATATATCCCGTCTCAGGATCCTGCCAAATCGGTTGCTGATGCTGTTTCAGTAATGTGCCAGTCTGCACTTCGCTCAACGCGATCAATTGCGACATGCTCATATCAAACGAACCCGCCAAACGTGCCAGCAACGTCGCCGTAGGACTGCTTTCGCCACGTTCAATTTTATGGATCATCGCCCGTGAAACGCCAGACTGCTCAGCCAATTCGGTCAGTGACCAACTGCGCTTTTCCCTTTCAGCTTTCACTTTTTTGCCAATTCGCGCGTTTAAATCATCTTCTTTAGTGGATTTTTCGTCTGACATAGTAGATATATAAGATAGTGTACGGAGGGTCTACTTTAGTGGCATACAAGCGAGGTGTCTATGGTGAACATACGTTCGGCAGTTGAAAAAGATGCACCAGTAATCACGGATATTTATAACGATGCAGTGCTGAACAGCACAGCCATCTGGAACGATAAAACGGTAGATATTGCAAACCGAATCAAATGGCTCTTGGATCGGCAATCAGCTGGATTCCCGGTTCTGGTCGCCGTAAATGAAGAGGATATCGCGCTCGGTTACGCTTCCTATGGTGACTGGCGTCCCTGGGATGGATACCGTTATACGGTCGAACATTCGGTCTATGTCCATAATGCCGCTCAGGGGAAAGGTATTGGATTAGCCTTAATGCGGTCACTTATCACGTACGCAACCACGCAGGGAAAACACGTGATGGTGGCGGGTATTGAGTCTGAAAACACACCTTCAATCGCGTTACATCGTAAGTTAGGATTTACCGACGCCGGACAGATTCATCAGGTAGGAACGAAATTTCACCGCTGGCTGGATCTGACATTCATGCAATTACGGCTGGATAACAGGGACAATCCTTAATTGACGATGACGTGCTAAATGGAGGAACTATGACGCCAGAAATCAAAACGCAACGATTAATCCTGAAACCTCTGGAAAGCGGTGATGGGCAGGCGATGCAAATCGCCTTTCCGCGCTGGGAGATCGTGCGTTATCTCAATGCTGCCGTGCCCTGGCCTTATCCTGAAGGTGCCGCACAGAATTACGTTGATAACGTGGTGTTGCCCGCCGTTAAGGAAGGTCGAGGCTGGTGCTGGAGTATCAGACGTCAGGAGAAGCCTGAGGAATTAATCGGTCTGATCGAACTGCGCGATGCAGAAAATGATAACCGCGGATTCTGGTTAATACCTGAGTGGCAGCAATGTGGCTATATGAGTGAAGCGTGCAACGCCGTGAATGATTTCTGGTTTAAAACGCTGGGTCGCGAAGTATTACGTGTGCCAAAAGCGGCGGTGAATACAGGCTCAGTGAAGATCTCACGTAAATCCGGCATGCGTCTGATAGAAACCGGCAAAAAAGAGTATGTCGCGGGTGTTCTCGATTATGAATTGTGGGAAATAACCCGCGATGAGTGGTGCGCCAGAGAAATAAACTTATGAAACCATGATTTCCTCTATATCCAGGTGGGCATTAATGCGCGCACTATATTGTTTTGGCGCGGTTTTTCGCAAGGTTGCCATTTATGGCGTAATGCTTGTCAGTTAAGACATGAAAAACCCTAATTACCGAAAGCACGCATTGTAGCGGCGCAATTTATTGCGCGATAAATCGCGCCACTACGGAAGGTGCGGCGATTTGATTCAGCGCTTAACTGATCGGTATTACGTCATTAGAGTTGACCGATTAACACGTATTTCACCGCTGCTCCGTTACACATACCCCATCATCCGCAGCATCGACTGCGCCTGATTCATCGCTTCCGCGCGGTGCGTTACGCCCAATTTTTGGTACAGATTGCGGATATGCGTTTTGATGGTGGTAGCAGCGACATCCAGCTCGCCAGCAATTTGGTCGTTGCTGTATCCCGAATAGATCAGCCCCAAAACCTGCCATTCACGTTGGGTTAGCGGGCTGGTGCGGATCAGCTCCGGCACATCGGGATGATTAATCAGGCGGCTAACAAAGCCCTCGTCAAAATGGGCAAACTTATGGCGATGATATTTATTAATCTCGCTGAGAATGCGTCTGGCGCGATGATTATCGAGTTCATCCAGCGTGTTGAGCTGAATCAGCTGACGCAGCTGCTGCGCCATCGCTTCACCTTCAATCACAAAATGGCTGACGAAACCGGTGCTACGCGCCAGTTTTAATGCTTCGGTCAGCGCCTGCTGCGCTTCCGCTTTGCGCTGGGTTTGCCAGTAAATCTGATTTAACAGCAGCAGATTGCGATTCATATCGCTCATCAGGTTGAGCGCGCGCGCATTGTCATTCAGCTCATCGAGCACCACTTCGGCCTGGCTCATATTTCCCAGCAGAATCTGCGCGCGCGCGACATTGCGCCACTGCCCTTGCAGGAAGTGATTGTTGGCAAATTCCGGTTTCACCGTCTGGCGCATCCAGCTGCTGGCGCTTTGGCTGTCGCCGGTCATCTGCCAAAAAATCACCCGCACTTTATCGGCATTGGCGATCCAGTCGCTGTGCAGCGATCCGTTGTTAAGCAGATTCTCCAGCCGACTCAGGTGGCTGCGGGCATTATCGAGATTGCCGCGCGCCAGCGAACACTGCACCAGCAAACCGAGGCACTGAATCTGCTGCTGCGGCTGATAGCCTTTCAGCACTTTTATCCCTTCGCGCGCCGCCTGTTCTGCTTCGTCGAGTCGGCCCCACGCCCACAACAGTTGCGCGCGAATTCGCAGCAGGAATTCATGCATCGGGAACTGCGTCAGATGCTGCTCTTTCACCAGCACAAATGCCCGCTCCTGTATCTCATATGCGGACTGTAAAAACCCCTGCGCAAAGAGAATCTCACTCTGCTGAATCAGACTCCACAACGCGTAATTCCACGCTTCCTCGCGGCGCGCCATCTGCTCGGTCTGGCGCATCAGCTTCAGCGAACTGCTCAGCTCGCCTTTGCAGTGCATCACTTCGCCCAATACCGACGTCGCCACGATGCAGCTGTATTGACGGCTTTCCGGCAGCGCATCGAGCGCCAGCAACGCCAGCCGCTCGGCTTCTTCGGCGTTACCATCATTTATCGAAACCTGCGCCAGCAGCGCGTTGAATTCGCCGCGCAGCACATCATCAATCTGTTCGCTGCAGGAGTGCTCAAAGCGCGTCAGCAAACTGCTCACCTCGGAAAACCGGTGCTGGCTTTGCATCAGCCACGCCTGTAACAGCACTAACTTTGGATTTTCCAGCAGAATTTCCCACGGCAGCGCCTTGAGAGAATCTTCCAGTAGCGTGAGTTCGCTCTGATTAAACAGCGTCCAGGCGTATTGCAGCAGCACGTCGCGCAGCATCAACGCATCACCAGCCGCCAGCGCATGATGGATCGCTTCGCCAGGGAAACCCAGCCGCATCCAGCTTTCAGCCGCCGCGCGATGCAGCGCAGGCAGTTCCGCCGCCAGTTCCCACTGACAGCGCTGACGCAAAAAACTGCCAAACAGCGGATGATAGCTAAACCACTCGCCCGAGTTATCCATGCGCTGCAAAAACAGGCCCTGACGTTCAATCTCTTCCAGCCGCATCTGCCCTTGTTCTTCGCCGGTTACGCAGGCGATCAGCGTATCGTTCATCGATCGCAGCAGCGCGCTTTTCAGTAAGAAATGTCGTGTGGCGCTATCCACGTTATTCAGCACCTCCTCAACCAGATAATCCGCCAGATGGCTGGCGTTAATGCCGGAAAGACGGCGCGCGGAATCCTGAGCGGAGCTCGCGCCCTGACGCGTCGAGAGCGCGATCAGCTGCAGCGCCGTCGCCCAACCCGCCACGTCATCGCACAGACGCCCGCTCTCTTCCGATTCCAGCGGCGTTGTCAGGCGGCAATCAAAAAACTGTTTGGCTTCGTGATGGGTAAACGCCAGCTGCTGGCTGCCTAACTCAATCAGCTGTTCGCGCACGCGCAGGTTGGCAATGCCGAGCTGCGGCAAATTACGTGACAGCAAAATCAGCGTCACATTTTCCGGCTGATTGCGGAGAAAGAAGCGCATCGCGTCGTGAATCGCGGGATTAGTGATGTGATGGTAATCATCGATGATCAGCCAAATCGGTTGCTGCCACGCCGCCAGCTCACTGAACAACTGGGCGAATAGCGCGTTCAGATTGATGTACTGCCGTTTCTGCGCCAGCGCTTCGCTGGAGGCGCAGCCGCCCTGCGTTGCCTGCTGCAGCGCTGCGATGAGGTAATCGACGAAGCGTTCAGGCTGATTGTCGCCCTCATCCAGTGAATACCAGCCCAGATTGGCTTTCCCCGCCGCCCATTGGGAGATCAGCGTGGTTTTGCCATATCCCGCCGGACTGGTCACCAACACCAAACGGTAATTGCCCGCCGCGCCGAGTTTTTGCATCAGGCGCTCGCGCGCAACCGTGTTCTCAAGGCGGACCGGTCGGCTAAGTTTGGAGGGTATTAACATCGGTAAACGCTTCTCCCTAAACGTGGCGCATCATTATTTTACGCTTCGTAATTAATAGTCACATACGTTCAGATATTCGTTTACCTAATGCAAGCTAACCCATTAAGCAGTCTTAACAAAAGCGACGGTTATCACATTCCTGTCACACTTTAAGATTTCCCTCAGCCTCTCCTCCCCGCTCATCCTCCCCGCTGAATTTGGTGCAGGAGGAGGAGCGCGTCATGGCTGACGCGCAGAATGAAGCACATTCACCTCCGCCCTGACAGGACTGATTATGAAATTTGATCGCACCCGTTTTAAACACGCGCTAACCCGACAATGGCAGCGTTTTGGTCTGCACGATGCGCAAGAGATGACGCCAAACCAATGGTGGCAGGCGCTGAGTGGCGCACTGGCCGACATGCTGGCGGAGATGCCTGCGCCACCAGCGGCCACGCCGCAGCGTCACGTTAACTACATCTCGATGGAGTTTTTGATTGGCCGACTGACCGGCAACAATCTGCTCAACCTTGGCTGGTATGACGAGGTGAACGAGGCGCTGGCCGAGTGGAATATCACGCTGAGCGACGTGGAAGCGTGTGAAACCGATCCGGCGCTGGGCAACGGCGGTTTGGGCCGGCTCGCCGCCTGTTTTCTCGATTCAATGGCGACCGTGGGACAACCCGCCACCGGCTACGGACTCAATTATCAGTATGGCCTGTTCCGCCAGCACTTTGTTGATGGTGCGCAACAGGAGATGCCGGATGACTGGCAGCGCGACAGCTATCCGTGGTTTAACCATAACGCGGCGTTAACTGTGCCGGTGCATCTCGGCGGCAAAGTCATCACGCACAATGGCGTTGCGCGCTGGGAGCCGGCGGTGCAAATTCTCGGCGAAGCCTGGGATCTGCCGGTGGTCGGTTATCAGAATGGCGTCACTCAGCCGCTGCGCTTGTGGCAGGCGAAACATGCGCAGCCGTTTAATCTGCAGCGCTTCAATAACGGGGATTTTCTGCGCGCCGAGCAGCCGGGCATTGAAGCTGAAAAACTCACTAAAGTGCTCTACCCCAACGACAATCACGACAACGGCAAAAAGCTGCGCCTGATGCAGCAGTATTTCCAGTGCGCTTGCTCGCTGGCGGATATTCTGCGCCGTCATCAGCGCGCCGGCCGTAGCATTGCCAGCTTGCCGGATCATGAAGTGATTCAGCTCAACGATACCCATCCCACGCTGGCGATCCCCGAGCTGATGCGCCTGCTGTTGGATGAACACGCGCTGAGCTGGGACGAGGCGTGGCACATTACCCAGCGCACCTTTGCGTACACCAATCACACCTTGATGCCTGAAGCGCTGGAGTGCTGGGATGTGCGCATGGTGCGCGCCCTGCTGCCGCGCCATATGCTGATCGTTAACCAACTCAATGCCCAATTGAAAAAGCAGGTTGAAGCGCGCTGGCCGGGCGACGAAGTGACCTGGGCGAAACTGGCGCTGGTTCACAATAACCAACTGCGCATGGCCAATCTCTGCGTCACCAGCGGCTTTGCGGTAAACGGTGTGGCGGCGCTGCACTCGCAGCTTGTGGTAAAAAATCTGTTCCCGGAATATCACGCGCTGTGGCCGGAGAAATTTCACAACGTCACCAACGGCATAACGCCGCGCCGCTGGATTAATCAGTGCAATCCGGCGCTGGCGGCGTTGATCAGCCAAACCCTTGATCAGCCGTGGCTCACCGATCTCGATCAGCTGAAAGTGTTAGAAACCTACGCCGAACACGCCGCATTCCAGGCGCAGTATCGCGCCATCAAGCAGCAGAACAAGGTTGCGCTGACGCAATGGATCGCAGAACGCACCGGCATCCAGGTGAATCCTGAGGCGATGTTTGATGTACAGATCAAGCGCCTGCACGAGTACAAGCGTCAGCATCTGGCGTTGCTGCACATTATCGCGCTGTGGCAAACGCTGGTGAGCGATCCGCAGGCCAACCTGACGCCGCGCGTGGTGCTGTTTGGTGCCAAGGCCGCGCCGGGTTATGTGCTGGCTAAAAACATCATCTACGCGATTAACAAAGTGGCGGCCACCATCAACAACGACCCGCGCATTGGCGATCGCCTGAAAGTGGTGTTTGTGCCTGATTACAACGTTACGGTTGCCGAGCGCCTGATTCCGGCGGCGGATCTCTCCGAGCAGATTTCTACCGCTGGCAAAGAGGCATCCGGCACCGGCAACATGAAGCTGGCGCTGAACGGCGCCTTAACCATCGGCACGCTGGATGGCGCCAATGTGGAGATCGCTGAGCAGGTTGGGCGCGACAATATCTTTATCTTTGGTCATACCGTTGATCAGGTCAGCGCATTGCAAGTAGAAGGTTACTCGCCTGACGCGTGGCGCAAAAAAGATGCGCAGCTGGATCGGGTATTGAAAGCGTTAGAAGACGGCACCTTTAGCGACGGCGACGTCACCGCGTTCGAGCCGCTGCTGCACAGCCTGAGCGCCAAAGGCGGCGATCCTTATCTGGTGCTGGCCGATTTTCGTCACTACCTCAACGCGCAGGCGCAGGCAGAAACCTTGTGGGCCGATCAGCATGGCTGGACGCGCGCCGCGATTCTCAACACCGCGCGCTGCGGCATGTTCAGCGCCGATCGCGCCATCCGCGACTATCAGCAACGCATCTGGCAGGCCGCGCGATGAACAGCACCATGATGCCAACCGCCGAAATCGCCAGCGAATACATCGACGCGCACGGCCAGCTGCAATCGGTTTCTGCCGTTACCCGCCAGCGTTTGCTGGCGGCGATGCATCCCGCGCAACCGCACGCTTCGCCGCTGCCGCCGGTATTGATCGTTCAGGGAGAACAGGCGGAGATTGTGCTGCCTGCGCCCGGCATAACAGGCGAATGGCAGCTGATCGCGGAACAGGGCGAACGCTGGCAAGGTCGCGCAATCGCCAACCGGCCGATCGCTTTGCCTGCGCTGCCTTTGGGTTATCACCAGCTCAGCTTTAGCGTCCAGCAACAGGCATTTCACTGCCGGGTTATTGTCGCGCCCGTGCGCTGTTACGAGCCGCCAGCCATCCAGCAAGGGCAATCGCTGTGGGGCGCCTGCATTCAGCTGTATACCTTGCGGTCGGCGTCCAACTGGGGAATCGGCGATTTCAGCGACTTAAAGCAGATGCTGGTTGAGGTTGCGCAGCGCGGTGGTGCCTGCATTGGCTTGAATCCACTGCATGCGCTGTTCCCGGCAACGCCGGAAAGCGCCAGTCCGTACAGCCCTTCGTCGCGGCGCTGGCTCAACATGCTGTATATCGATGTCGCCGCCGTTGAGGATTTTACGCTGAGTGAAGAAGCGCAACGATGGTGGCAGGCGACCAGCACGCAGCAGGCGCTACGGGTGGCGCGGGACGCTGAATGGGTTGATTATTCAGCGGTTACTCACCTCAAGCTGGAGGCGCTGCGCCTTGCCTGGCAGCAGTTCAGGCAGCGCGGTGCGGATGATGGCCTGGTTGTCGCCTTTGAATGTTTTATGCAGCAAGGCGGTGAAAGTCTGCTGCATCAGGGCGTGTTTGATGCGCTGCACGCCGCGCAGATCGCCGAAGACCCTCAGCGTTACGACTGGACAACCTGGCCTGCGGCGTTGCAGTCGCCCGAGAGCGCAGCGGTGCGGGCATTCCGCATCGAACACACCTATGACGTGCGCTTTTATCTGTGGCTGCAATGGCTGGCCGCGCGCCAGTTTGCTGATTGCTGGGCGGTGTGCCAGCAGCAGGCGATGCCGATTGGCTTATACCGCGATTTGGCCGTGGGCGTGGCGCAGGGCGGCGCGGAAACCTGGAGCGATCGCGAGCTTTACTGCTTGCAGGCCAGCGTCGGCGCGCCGCCGGATATCCTCGGCCCGCTGGGCCAGAACTGGGGATTGCCGCCGATGGATCCGCAGATTATGCAGGCGCGCGCCTACCAGCCGTGGATTGATCTGCTGCGCGCCAACATGCACGACTGCGGCGCGCTGCGCATCGATCACGTGATGGCGCTGCTGCGACTGTGGTGGATCCCGCAGGGCGAAAGCGCGGCCGAAGGCGCGTATGTGCATTATCCCATCGACGATCTGCTGGCGATTCTGGCGCTGGAGAGCCAGCGTCATCACTGCATGGTGATTGGTGAGGATTTGGGTACGGTGCCGGAGAAGATCATCGGCAAGCTCTACCACGCGGGCGTTTACTCCTACAAAGTGCTCTATTTTGAGCAGACGTCCAAAGTGGCCTTTCGCGCCCCCGCCCGCTGGCCACGTCAGGCGATGGCGGTCGCCACCACCCACGATATGCCGACCCTGCGCGGCTGGTGGCAAAGCGATGATTTACGGCTGGGCAGCGAGTTGGGGCTTTATCCTGATAAGCAAATTCTTGCCGGGCTGAATAAGTCACGCTTAGCCGCGCGCCGCGCCCTGATTAGGAGCCTGCAACGCAGCAATTGCTTGCCCGAACAGGCCGAACCGCAGGTGATGGATCGCGCGTTAAGTGCGGCGATGCAGCGTTATCTGGCCGACAGCAATAGCGCGCTGCTGGGCCTGCAACCTGAAGAGTGGCTGGATATGGCTTCCCCGGTGAATATTCCCGGCACCACCCGCCAATATCCCAACTGGCGCCGCAAACTCAGCGCTTCGCTGGAGGCGATGTTTAACGACCCGCAGATCAATGCGTTGTTGGCGGATATCGATCAACGGAGGCGTAATGCTTAGTCGCTATTGGTTGCCTTGCATGGTTGCAGGCCGGGGTCACTTTCGGTCCGGCAGCCTTCGCGCCGCATGCGCGGTACCTTCACTTCACTCGTCTGCCTGACGGACCGGCGGAGACGGGACTTCCCTGTCCCGGCTCCGCCTTTCGCCCGCGTCCTGCGGGCTCTCCTGGCTTCCTCGCTTCGTTCAGCGCTGCGGATCGCCTGCCCGAAAGTGACCCCGGCCTGCCAATGAGCTCGAGTGCCTGCTGTTAATGGGCACATTGCTAGCAGCACTGGCGTATCTGCTTCGGCATAAGGGCTATCCGCAGCGCTGAGGCTTTTACGTTGAGCCAGGAGACTCACGCATGGATGCGTGAGGAAGTTCGGGGCCGGCCAGGAAGGCCGATCCCCGAATGGTCCGTCGGCACGACGTGAAAGCTGAAGGCACCGCGCTAGCGGCGCGAGGACGGCCCGTGACGAAGCAGATACGCCAGTGCCCACTCCTGAAAAAAAGGTGCGCCGAAGCGCACCAGATGGGACAAATCAGCACTGCCGGGGCGGATTACCCCTTGCCTTTAACACTGCTGATAAACACCTGTCTGGCCGACGTGGAGCCTAAACGCTCGGCCTCATCCAGCAGCTTCAACGCCTTATCGATATTGCCCTTCTCAACGGCTTCGCGGATGTTGTGATTAAAGTAACCTTCGGTATCCGTCATGATCGGTTTAGGTTTTGCATCCGAAACCGGGGCAGCACGATAAGTCGCCGGCGCAACCGGCTGCGTATTGCCCACCGTTACCGGCGCAGGACTCGATGATCCAAACAGCGGTCCAACCAAAATGGATGAACCTGAACTGGTTTTCACTTTGAGTTTCAAGGTGCCATCGCGGCTGTGCTGCGCAATCGGATCGGGGATATCCGGCACCGCATTGCCGGTACCGCGGGCGTAGGCTTTCGCCGGATCCAATAACGTGGTGGTTTCGGTCAAATCCTTCTCGGTGGTGAATACCAGCAGATAAATCTTTTGTTGACCCAGCGCAGGCGTCAGTTTCATCACACCTTCCAGCCGATCCGCCGCCATCACGCCCGGCTGCTGATAGGTGAAAAAGCGCGCCGGGAACCAGGCCGCCGGACGCATGTTCTCATCCAGCACCAGCACATTCGGTGCGAACACCTGATTTTGTTTCACTTCACTGCTCAGCGTAATGGTGAGTTCACCGATATTGGCTGGCAAGCTGTAGGCCGCCACCGAACCCGTCACGCCCGCTGCATTCAGATTGCTGTGGCTCTCGCTCAGCGTAGTGACCTGCGTGCGGGAGGTATCGACCGGCAGCCAGCTCAGCGTTTGCAGGCTGGCGGCAGGGAATGTGGGCGCGGCAGAGAGATCCTGTGGCACCAGATTGACATCCGCGAGCGCCGGTAAACTTTGACCGGCCAGCAGCGCGGCGCTCAGGCAGAGCGCAAAAACCGTTTTTTTCATTCTCATTGTATAACCTCAAAAACTGTCAGGCGGCGGCGCGAACCAGGCAATGGCGCGCCGCGCCGAAAAGAGATTGTCTCAGTTAAGCCACATGCGGGTGCATTACCACCAAATCTCCATCTGCGCCCCGAATGTCACCTCATCGTCGTTGCCACGGCTGTTGGTCAGAATGCCGTTGCCGCTGCTGTCATTAGAAGCAAAGGAGGTCAAATCACCTGAGCTGTCTTTGCTGTAGCCCCATTTCTCATTCCACTTGGCGTAGGTCGCGAACAGACGCAGTGCCGGACGCGACCAGATGCTGTCGCCCGCCTGCCACTGTTGCGCCAGCGTCACTTTGTACTGGCCGTTGCGCTCGTTCACCTGCTGCGACTTCACGTTGTCATAGCCCACTTCAAGCAGCGTGCTCATGATCGGCGTCCATTTGTACATGGGGCGCACGCCCACGGTGTACCACTCGGTACCACGGTTGTTATCGAGATCGGTGTTCTGGTACATGGCGACATACATCAGATCCCAGCGATCGGCGAGGCTGATCGCACCGTGATCGAGTACGCGATACATGCTGCCGCTGTTGTTGATGTTGGTGCCCTGCGGCAGCCCTTTGCCCTGCGACGTCAACGCATCGGTGGCGTACTGCAGCACGAATTTGTTGTAACCCTTCAGCATGCTCTGCGTATGTTCGGCGGTGAACATCCAGCCATCTTTGGAGGCGTTATCTTCCAGGCGATAACCGTCACGCGCGTTGGCGCGGCCATAATCGACGCCCAGTTCCAGCACGCCGTTCGGGTTGGTTTCAAGACCTGCCAGGCGCACATCAAACACGTCGTTGGCGGTGCTGGTGGCGTAATCACGGATCTGATCGCTGGAGAAGGTGTAAGAACCGCCCGCTTCGGAGGAGCGCGTGGCGGCAAAAGAGAGTTTGCCGAAGCCGAGATCGACATCTTCCAGACCGGCACCGGGACCGGAAATATCCCAGTAGTAGAAGTCGATCATATGCACGTCATGACGCTGGTAGAAACGCTTACCGGCCCAGATGGTGGAACCCGGCAGCGCGTCGATCAGGTTTTTGCCCTTGACGTTGGCTTCGCGGAACGCGGGCGAGGTCGCTTCCCAGTCATTCTGCTGAGAAACCGAATAGGCGACGTTGGTATCGAAGTAGAAGCTCTTATCGCCCTCTTTCCACACTTCCTGGCCCAGCTTCAGCTCAGCGTAGGTTTCACATTCGTTGCCCAGACGGTATTTACTTTGAGCGCCGGTGGCCTGAAAACATTGCTGTTCCCCGCCGCTGCCGGTCCAGCCGATGCCGGAACGGGCATAGCCGGTAAAATCGACTGCCATCGACGGGGCAGCGAGCGTGCCTGCCGCGATAGCAACCGCGATAGGGAGTTTGCGCAGAGTTAACATTTTCTATCTCCTGAGGTCATTGCTTTTATTGTTTTGCAGGGCTAAACACCGGGTTCCTGATGGAGCCGGCGACAGGCGCTGCCATCTTCACGGAAAAGATGGCAACGCTCTGGCGGCAGGCCGATGCCCATCAGGGCGCCCTCTTCTACCAGCACGACGTCCTCCTGGCGGTAAACCAGGCTTTGACGAATGGCGGGAATCTGGATGTGAATTTGCGTTTCGTGTCCCAGCTGCTCCACAACCGTCACCTCGCCTTCGAGGGTGACGTCAGCGATATCGCTGGAGAGCAGATGTTCGGGACGAATGCCTAACGACATGTTGCTGCCCACCTGCACACCGGCGCTGTCGACCGGCAGCCACACCAGCTGGGTATTGGGTAAACGCACCTGAACCTGATCGATGGCGGTGGCGGTGACTTTTACCGGTAAGAAATTCATGCGCGGTGAGCCAATAAAACCGGCGACGAAACGATTGGCGGGATAGTGATACAGCTCGAGCGGCTTGCCGACCTGGGCAACGTGGCCGCCATCCAGCACCACGATCTTATCGGCCAGCGTCATCGCTTCGGTCTGATCGTGGGTGACGTAAATCATGGTGCGCTTCAAACGCTTATGCAGGCGTGAGATCTCGATGCGCATCTGCACGCGCAGCGCCGCGTCAAGGTTGGAGAGCGGCTCATCGAGTAAAAACACCCGCGGTTCCGCCACCAGCGTTCGGCCAATCGCCACGCGCTGACGCTGACCACCCGACAACGCTTTCGGACGGCGATCCAGCAAATGCGCCAGCTGCAGCACTTCCGCTACCTGATTGACCCGCTGCTGAATCTCCGCTTTGCGCGTGCCGGCCAACTTCAGGCCGAACGACATGTTCTCAGCCACCGAAAGGTGGGGATACAACGCGTAGGACTGAAACACCATGCCGATGCCGCGCTCGGCGGGCGGCACCTCATTCATGCGTTTGTCGCCAATAAACAGATCGCCGCTGGTGATGGTTTCCAGACCGGCAATCATGCGCAGCAGCGTCGATTTGCCGCAGCCTGAAGGTCCGACAAAAACCACGAACTCGCCTTCAGCGATCTCAAGGCTGATGTTTTTCGACACCTCGGTTTCGCCCCACACCTTGGAGACACTGCGCAACGTAACGCTCGACATGATGCTTTCCTCTCAGCTTGCTATTCCTTGTCCGCAAGTCGGCGGACAGACCCCGGCGACCACTATGGGCAAGGAGATAACCGCCGACATCCTCCACCGCACGGCGTCTGCGTGGGGGAGGAGACGGGAGGAGGAGATCTTGCAGACCTGTCTGATAAAACGCGGCAGGCAACCATTTTTGTGAGCTATGACGCAGAGCAGAGCGACGATTGTGTGCGCCAGCCCGGGATAACCGGGTGGTTTTGCAACGCAGATCACATCAGGTGATAAGCAGGCGTAGAGCCGGGGAGGATGAGAAGCGGCGGCAGATACTCACAATGTGGCAGGTAAAACGATTTCCGTTTCCGCTAACAGGATGGAGTTATGACAATGAAAACCGGTGCACGCATTCTTGCCCTTTCCGCCCTGACGGCCGTGCTGTTTTCAGCCTCTGCCGTTGCAAAGATTGAAGAGGGAAAGCTGGTCATCTGGATCAACGGCGACAAGGGCTACAACGGCCTGGCTGAAGTGGGTAAAAAGTTTGAGCAGGAGACCGGCATCAAGGTGACGGTTGAGCATCCGGACAAAATGGAAGAGAAGTATCCGCAGGTGGCCGCCACTGGCGACGGCCCGGACATCATCTTCTGGGCGCACGATCGCTTTGGCGGTTATGCGCAGTCAGGCTTGTTAGCAGAGATTTCGCCGGACGCGCGCTTCCAGGAGAAAATCTTCCCCTTCACCTGGGACGCGGTGCGCTTCAACGGCAAGCTGATCGGTTATCCGATTTCGGTTGAATCCTTGTCACTCATCTACAACAAAGATCTGCTGCCTGAGCCGCCAAAAAGCTGGGAAGAGATCGCCGCCATTGATAAAAAAATGCGCGCGCAGGGCAAGAGCGCCATGATGTTTAACCTGCAGGAGCCGTACTTCACCTGGCCGCTGCTGGCGGCGGGCGGCGCTTATGCCTTTAAGCTCAACGATGGTCGCTACGACGTGAAAGATACCGGCGTGGATAACGCAGGGGCAAAAGCGGGCATGAGCTTCCTTGTTGATCAGGTGAAGGCCAAAACGCTGAATGCCGATACCGATTACTCCATCGCTGAAGCCGCCTTTAACAAGGGGCAAACCGCCATGACCATTAACGGGCCGTGGGCGTGGAGCAACATCGACAAGAGCAAAATCAACTACGGCGTCACGCTGCTGCCTACGCTGCATGGCAAAAACTCCAAAACCTTCGTCGGCGTGCTGAGTGCCGGCATCAACGCCGCCAGCCCGAATAAAGAGCTGGCCAAAGAGTTCCTGGAAAATTACCTGCTGACCGATTCTGGTCTTGATGCGGTCAACAAAGACAAACCGCTCGGCGCGGTGGCGCTGAAATCGTTCCAGCAGACGCTGGAAAAAGATGAGCGCATTGCCGCCACCATGACCAACGCGCGCAACGGCGACATCATGCCGAACATTCCGCAAATGGCTGCCTTCTGGTACGCGATGCGCACCGCCACGCTGAATGCGTTGAGCGGACGTCAAAGCGTTGATGCGGCGCTGAAAGATGCGCAGGCACGACTCAACAAGTAATCCTCTCTACCAGAGCCGGCGCAATCCGGCTCGTTACTGGCTGTTAAGGAAAACCGCATCATGTCAGGAAAACCGAAAACAGCACGGTTCAGCGCCGTGCTGAAAGCTCTTTTTCTCGGTATCTGCTGTCTGCTGGTCGGCTATCTGCTCGTGCTGATGTATGCAAAAGGTGAATATCTGTTTGCGCTGGTGACGCTGATTATCAGCGCCGTCGGCATCTGGATTTATGCCAATCGTCGCGCTTACGCCTGGCGCTATGTCTATCCCGGACTCGCCGGTATGGCGCTGTTCGTGCTGTTTCCCCTCGCCTGTACCGTGGCGATTGCCTTTACCAACTACAGCAGCACCAACCAATTGACGCTGGAACGTGCACAACAGGTGTTGCTGAGCCGTCAGTATCAGGATGGTTCGGCGCTGAACTTCTCGCTGATCCCGGCGGGTGATCGCTGGCAGCTGGTGCTGACCGAAGCCGCCAACGGGCAAACCTTCGTCTCGCCGACGTTTGCCTTTGGCGGATCGCAAAAACTGAAACTCACCAGCGCCCCGCCACCGCCGGGCGAACGCGCCACGCTGCGCATCGTCACCACCAATCGTCAGGCGCTGAACCAGATTCAGGCCGAACTGCCGGATGGTCGTCTGGTGGTGATGAGCTCGCTGCGTCAGTTCTCCGGTACGCGGCCATTGTATGTGCTGCAAGCCAACGGCGATCTGAAAAATCAGCAAAGCGGCGCACTATATCAGGCCAATCGTGAAAGCGGTTTTTATCAGAACACGAGCGGCGAAGCGCTGAGTCCGGGCTTTACGGTGAATACCGGCTGGAAGAATTTCATTCGTGTGTTTACCGATGAAGGGATTCAAAAACCGTTTCTGGCGATCTTTGGCTGGACGCTGCTGTTTTCGTTTGTGACGGTAATTCTCACCGTGGCGGTCGGCATGGTGCTGGCTTGCTTAGTGCAGTGGGAAGCGCTGAAAGGCAAAGCGGTATATCGCGTGATGCTGATTTTGCCTTACGCCGTGCCGGCGTTTATCTCGATATTGATCTTCAAAGGCTTATTCAACCAGAGCTTCGGTGAAATCAACGTGATGCTGAAAGCCTTGTTTGGCTTTCAGCCCGCGTGGTTCAGCGATCCGACGCTGGCGCGCACCATGCTGGTCATCGTGAATACCTGGCTGGGTTATCCCTACATGATGATTCTCTGCATGGGGCTGCTGAAAGCGATTCCGGACGATCTCTACGAAGCCTCGGCGATGGACGGTGCCGGGCCGCTGCAGAACTTCTTCCTGATTACCCTGCCGCTGCTGTTGAAGCCGCTGATGCCGCTAATGATCGCCAGCTTTGCCTTTAACTTTAATAACTTCGTGCTGGTGCAGCTGCTGACCAACGGCGGACCGGATCGTATCGGCACTACCACGCCAGCGGGTTACACCGATTTGCTGGTCAATTACACCTGGCGCATTGCGTTTGAAGGTGGCGGCGGACAGGACTTTGGTCTGGCGGCGGCGATTGCCACGCTGATCTTCCTACTGGTAGGCGCGCTGGCGGTAATCAATCTTAAAGCCGTGCGGATGAAATTCGATTAAGGAGGCGTTATGGCTATGGTGCAACCCAAATCGCAAAAGCTGCGTCTGTTGATGACGCATCTGCTGCTGCTGATGTTTATTGCGGGAATCCTGTTTCCGCTGCTGATGGTGTTCGCTATCTCACTGCGCGCCGGTAACTTCGCCACCGGCTCGCTGATCCCTGAGCAGATTTCCTGGGAACACTGGCAGCTGGCGTTAGGTTTCAGCGTGGAGCACGCCGATGGCCGCGTGACGCCGCCGCCCTTCCCGGTGCTGCTGTGGTTGTGGAACTCGGTGAAAATCGCCGCCATCAGCGCGATTGGCATTGTGGCGCTTTCTACCACCTGCGCGTATGCCTTTGCGCGCATGCGTTTTGCCGGGCGCGCCACGCTGCTAAAAGGCATGCTGATTTTCCAGATGTTCCCGGCCGTGCTGTCGCTGGTGGCGCTCTATGCGCTGTTTGATCGCCTGGGACAATATCTGCCGTTTATCGGCCTGAATACGCATGGCGGCGTGATCTTTGCCTATCTCGGCGGCATCGCTCTTCACGTCTGGACCATTAAAGGCTATTTCGAAACCATCGATGGATCGCTGGAAGAAGCCGCCGCGCTGGATGGCGCCACGCCGTGGCAGGCGTTCCGGCTGGTGCTGTTGCCGCTCTCGGTGCCGATTCTGGCGGTGGTGTTTATTCTGGCGTTTATTGCTGCGGTTACTGAAGTGCCGGTCGCCTCGCTGCTGCTGCGTGATGTGAACAGCTACACGCTGGCAGTCGGCATGCAGCAATATCTCAACCCGCAAAACTATCTGTGGGGCGACTTTGCCGCGGCGGCGGTGCTCTCTGCAATTCCGATTACGCTGGTGTTCCTGCTGGCCCAACGCTGGCTAGTTAGCGGCCTAACGGCTGGTGGCGTGAAAGGCTAACCCGTTTATTATCCTCCTTCCTCAATGTTCACTGCAGTTGAGGGTTTTGGCGGCCTTAGGGCCGCTTTTTTTATGGGTGTGGGGTTATTGATTGAGGCGCAGGATTGCGTTTATGGGTGCGGCTTCGTACATGCATTACTCTCGTATCTCTGATGGTATTAAAGAGTTCTTTAATAAGAGTGATGCCTACTGAAGTAATTTTTATTATCGCTGGGATTATTGGAAATCCAGCTTTATGGGAAGAACAAAATGAATGTTAATGGGTGCGGTATAAATTACTTTGATGTCTTACTTATCTTTTGCGATCTCAATCGAGGAAGATAATGTGGCTTGGAAAAACTTAAATGATTAAATTTAAATTTTCACAAAAAGCTCTCAAGAATCATTATGTTAAATAGCGTAATTACATACACATCCATACTGCGCAGTCAAATAACAATTACTTATCTCAACCTCAATTATTAAGATTGAACCTATAAAATGTTATTAATAGGTGGGTTTTTAAGGGTGAATCATCTTTCTAAAAGATTAACCTTTGATCAACTTCCAACCATTATTTATGCTCATGCTTATTGATTATATTCATTGCGAAAAGAATGCACGAGGGAAAAATCAGGAAATAATCGCCACGTTTATTGAAATGATTATGCGGCGATTTTTTATTATTTTATGAATCTATTCACTTTTTCATAAATTTCTTCGGAAATATCTTCGATGCTCCTTAATATACCATTATCAAGGCATTCAATTGTATTCCAGTAGTCAGATTCCATTGCCAACTCTTTGTAAACAACAGCTACTTTAGAAAGGTAATTGTCATCCTCTTCATGTAAGTCCTTGTTTTTACTGGTGTAGTTTCTTGCTTCTTTTTTTAGTACCAATTCAGATGATGTGGAAACATCTAAGTTTAACAGTATGCATACATCTGGCTTTGGGAGACCATATACATGGTACTCTAAATGTTCTATCCATTTTTTTAATATCTCCCTATCTTCATCGTAAAGCTTTGCAGTCTGATGAGCGATATTTGAAGCAACATATCTGTCAATTACCAATATTTTGTTATTAGAAGACTTTTCAATTATTTCATGTTTTTTTTCAAAGCGATCTCCTGCATAAAGTAGTGATGAAAATTTTGCAGGAACTTCGCTTAAACTTCCAAATTTGCCATTTAAATAGTTAGCTACTTCTTGACCAAAAAAAGTTGATTCGTAGCATGGGAATCCCATTTTAGAAGCATCAAACCCTTCATTTATTAATTTAGATAACAGAACTTCAGTTTGTGTGTTTTTTCCACTACCATCAATTCCTTCAATCGCAATTATCATCTTACTTTACCTTCTGAATAATGCTATGTAATTTTACATTTTGGTTTTGTAACATATCACGAGGAAGTGTCTTTTTGATTGTTGGTTCGAAAACCACTAAACAATCCTCAATAATATATCCATGGGAACGAAGGCATTTTATAGCATTTTCAACTTTTCTTCCACCAGTGGTACTATCATCAACTAATAACGCAACACTTCCCGGCTTGGGTTTAAAATTCATATCAAAACGCGTAAAAAATTTAAATTCGCTTTCGACAGTCGAAAACTTTTCATTATCACTGTAAAGCGCGAATGGTTTACCGATGATTTTAGAGAACTCATATCCTAAAATAGGACTTCCGTCCTTAGGAGTTACTACAAAATCGATCATTGGTTTTGAAATTTCACGAGAATGCAGAGCATCCTTCCACTTGGAAGTTAACGTCCGCGCAAAAGATATGGCAGATGATTCAGAAGTTGTTGACCCCATAACATCCCAAAACCCTTTGCTTAAAGCAGGAGACGTTTTGCCAACACTAGCATCAACATTATGATTTAACGATGATTTAATTAATTTTTCGGTATCTGTTTTGAAATTTCCAACAGGTCGCGCTATCTTAATGGCCGTAAGGGCTGATTGCGAATCCTTGATATCAACCCCTATTTCTTTTAATACATCTAATGTTGTATCAACGCGTGCCTTTCTGATTTTTTTTCCTAACCAAGGAATTAAACCTATTAATCCTGTAACTTCCAGAGTTGAAATTATTGTAGAGATACTCAGTATTGATAATGCTATTTTAGTGTAAATATCCATTTTATCTACTAATCCTTAACTCCAATTGATACAAAGTAAAAGAAGATATCTTGTTGTTTAAAATTATTTCGTCATAATATTTCCTCTTGATCTCTTGAGGATAATATTCAAAGGCTTGAGGTTGAATTGCTAATTTTTTTGCGACTTCAAAAACCATATGAATATGATTTGCTAACTTACCGCTAATGGTATTGTTATTGATGGTAAATTTTTCATCAGTATCTTCAGGGGACATGCCAGCTTCAAAGCATAGTTCTCCGGTTGCAGATAAGTTGCAGATGATGAAATTGTAACCTGACAGAAAAATCAGATCCTCAAGTAGGGTCTTGCTTTGTTTACTTTTCAATATGTCTTCAAAGCGAAGGCTTGAATCTTCTCTCGAACCAAGAAAATCCTTAAGAGTGGCTGCATTATCTTTATACATTTTCTCTCCAAAAATCAATGACTTGCGTGCTTTCTGAGTAGGTTTTAGTTACTTCTTTCAGTTCTGTACTTATAAGAACCTCATCATTATTGCTATTATACCTAAAAATACCTCCTCCGATAGGTGCAATCTTATTATCCAATGTGACCTTATTTGAGATAAAGTGGCTTCCAACAACTACTCCACTTACTGCGTATTCTCTAACTATGTTTTTATAATTGTCTAAATCTTTAATAGTAACCCCCTTTAATATAGGTTTAAGATATAAATAGGTAGGTATTCCTAATTTTTTTATAAGCTCAAAGCTTGAGAACCTTTTTTGAGGACTATCCGTGCCTCTTTCAACTGTTTGCCAATGAGTGATTGTAACTGAAGAGATAAAAATACAAAGTTGCCCTTCCCACTGAATAAGTTTCTGTAATCCTATAATATCATCTGATGCGACGTATCTTTTTGTAGCAAATTGAACTGGATTTCCTAACTTCAAAAAATAAGCAATAAGTGATTTTGTTATTTCTCTTCCTGAAACATCCCAACACTCTGAATAGCAACCCAACGAGATAATAGTTCCTGTCCTGCCTCTGATGAAATCCTGTCGATTTTCTACCCTTGATATAATATATTCACTATCTACGTGCTCTAAATTAGACAAACCCAAACCCATGTCCAATTTTGGCAGATAACAATATGAGCACCTTGATTGACAACCAAGCGTTGAATTGAGAAAAAGTCTAGATTTAGTTCCATAAACGTGCACGCGTATCTCCTTTTCGTCACAACGAATAAAATCACAAAGCATTACGGTGTTTATCGGCTGATTTTATGATTTCTTAAATCAAAATTGAGCGAACTATGCAAATGCATCGATTTTTTAAATTACCATTAATGATTATATATAACCAATTGATTATGCGCCACTTATATTTTTAAATTGTTTAATAATTATTCCTTAGCGTGTAATGCCATTCCATTCGTTTGAGTTATTATAAGTTAAAAAACATTAATTTTCTGACCTCCATTTTCAAATTACTGTTAAAACTATTACCCCCTCATTTGTACTCTTAAAAAAGATAGTTAAGATATAATGCGTGGAGTGCTTATCAAAAAAGCAACCAAAATTAAAATCAAGGGCATTGATTTCACACTTTCATTCCATTAAATATGACTTTATTATTACCAAACCATTTTTAATTAGTGAAATCTTAGCGCAATTGCATTTACCTCAACCATTTAGCGTATATATTTCCTTTTATAATCGCTTAGGATAAGCCCACCTCATTATTAGCATTCTGATTTACCTTCACAATTGATAAAGCTAAATCTTTTTAATTTAATATTTTAATTCACTGCCTAATTAACCTTATCAATCCATCTAAACATTAATCCTAATAATTCCTGATCTTATATTATTAAGATTAGACATAAACTTAACCTCTCACTACGTTCATTGAGAGGGGTTATTCAATTTAATATTATAGGATTTAAATAAAATCATCTGAGATGCATTATCAACTTAAACAAAATTTAATTACCCCCCTAGCTTATAATAATGTGAGGTTATATTTTTTCAGCAAGGACATGTTTTTTATTATATCAGATTATTGTCCTCCGTAAATCTTTAAGAAAAGTGAGATAAAAAAGAGCATGCAAAATAAAAACTTACTAATGTAACAAATCACCGCTAGATAAGGTTTTTTCAGTTTAATACCAAACAGCCCTTCTTGGCAATATTATGTATCAAGAATTTTCCGTTCAAAGATGAATCAGCTATGATAGCGAGTGGCAATTCAATAAGCGTCGATGGAGGATTAGGCATAGTTTTGTTGCCATTTTAATTAGTAGATAAAGAAGTCAGCGACGATTAACTGATTCCTGTATTCCATAACTACGTCGGCTATAAAATCCCCTACAACATTATCCGAAAAATCGAAAATTTCTCATTATTCTCGTGCAGATGTTTACCCACCAAGCCAGTGCAAATTTTAACTTATAATTAATATATACACTTTTCCCGGTACTGCTCTTGCTGCAGACGTCGATTAAAATTGCCACCTTCGGAGGCTTTTCTCAGATTGGTATTATTAAGAGCTTTATAACTCCAAAACTTGTAAATAAAAGCCGTAATTCTCCTCATCAAAGCAGATCAAATTGACTTGCTCGATATTGGGGTTTTCACGCAAACACTGATTAATCACACCTAATGCGATCTCAGCCGCCAACTGTTTAGGAAACCTATATATGCCAGTACTGATATTTGGAAACGAAACGGTCTGAATGCCGTATTCTTCTACCAATTTAAAACAACTCAGATAGGCATTTTTCAGCAGCGTTTCTTCATCATGTTGCCCGTCATGCCAGTGTGGACCAACGGTGTGAATGACATATTTTGCTGGCAAATCACCCGCCGTGGTGATCACTGCATTTCCGACTTTGCAGCCACCTTGTCGATTCCTGATTTGCTTACACTCAGCCAAAATCGCCGGCCCGCCCGCACGATGGATGGCGCCATCAACTCCGCCGCCGCCCAGCAAGGAGGTGTTGGCGGCGTTCACAATGGCTTCCACTGGGACTTTGGTTATATCGTCTTTAAGCAATATTATTTTGTTCATGTATTTCTGATCCTCAGCGTCAGCAATCTTAGCCAGAAGCTAAGCAATCATCCTCTCATTCCATCCATCCTTAAACACAATATTTCCGTCCACGTATTTCCATGTGATCGTTTCATATCGTAGCTCAATATTTTCCAGATGCGTGCTGGTCTGGCCGTTTGGCAGCAGAGCCGGTGAAATGCTGGAGATTTTGACGTTATCCAGGTGGATATTAAAATACTCAACCTCAATACCCGCTTCGTTAATTCGGTACATCTTGATGGTTGCTGATTTCAGCGTTCTGCCCTGACACAATGCACGAAACAGCACCGGCGTTGTTCTATCAAACTCCTTTTGAATGGATATTGGTGCATGAATTCTTGTGGCCGTAAGCCTTCCGGTGTGCGGATCTACCGGGATCGTAATATTGTGCATGACCGAATTGAGCTCTATCGAACCGAGTCTGGTCGGCATCATGCACGAGCCCACAATCGGCGAACCGCTTTCATCTTCTAACCAGATATGTGCTGGAGTTGACATATTTAATCCCTTAAAGTTTTCGACATTTATAAACAACAAAAATATACGCACACAGGTAAACTATACATACACTCATCATCCCACTCTCAGGATAGAAATAAAATTTCAACATACCAAACACGAGCGCACATAAAACGGGAACGTATATGCGTAATAGAAATTGCAATTGCGTTATCAACCACCGATTTAAAAACCCTCTCATAGTTTTACTCCAACTTACTCGTATACAAGTCTGACGAGCATTTACACCTAATTACATTGAACAAATGCTATTTCTCTAAGAGTCTTAAATTCACAACCAAGAACATATGTTTAGCCTGCAAAAATAGGCACCTAAACAAACATACTTCAAACTTAATTCAACGACATTTGTAGATAACAAATGACAGAGAGCATAGATAAAATATCCCTACACCTAACATACTGCTATCTGGGAAAAAGTAAATTTGTAGTAACGCAAAAAGTATAGTTAATACTATCGGCACGTAAGTGCAGATCAGGAACTTCGATTCTGATATTAACCATTGCTTTAAAAATTTCTTCATCATTTCCCCACTAACTTCATCAATACTCCAGCGACTTCGTAATCTGAAAGCCATTGATTTTTTAGCGCACCAGCCCGCATGAATGAAGGTTCAATAAGGAAATACATCATTTCGAGTTCTCGCATATACAATGCGTGGTAAAAAGGAGGATGCATTATTTTCAAGCGCTTTGCGCTGTCTGCTGCGTTTTGAACTATGGCATAAATTCCCAATACTGATGCTGCCGCACCAACTGCAGTACCAACATTACGGCCAACAGGAAGCGTTATATTCATCCCCATAACAACAGCCATAGCCGCTCCAGCACCAAATGCGCGAGTAGTTAGTGTGCTGGCTGCAATGTGAATGTTGGCTCGCATCAAATGCATTTTAATTGCTTCGAGTTGGCGATAAGATCTGCCTTCAAGCTGATAGTCTATGTAGGTTTGCAACAGTGCAAAAACAATATCTCTGTCTTTTATTAACCGAACGACTGCTTTTCTAAAACGATTATCTTCCAGCATCTGATTTTTACAGACATCCAAATATTCATCAGTAAAACACGATGCATAAAATGAAAGCCGGGTCGCCCCTTTATTGATCTTACTGACCTGATCGGAAACTGCGTCAATAACGCCGGAAACGGCGTTGTCGAGCTTTTCTGCCAGAATCCTTTGCGCCTGAAGCTGCCGTATCACCGCATCACTGTGGTACATATATATCCCTATAGTTAATCCCGTTAACCACGCAAACCATAGGGGAATAATAAAATTCAGTGAAGCGAAAATTTAGCCAGTTGTGATCCCTATTCATAAAAAAAACCGCACTTACCAGTGCGGCTTACTCGTTTAACTAAAGAATTTTCTGAGAAAGACCCATAAACGCAATATCCATTATTTATCACGCAACGATCCCATTATTTCCCCATTACGGCGGCGATAACCTCACAATCTAACTCAACTTCACCAGCCCAATCGTTTTCTCAATCACCATTAAAATCAGCACCGCGAAGATAATAAAGATCACCGAAATCGCATTCACCGTAGGATCGAAAGTCTGATCGACGTAATTAAATACCCGAACCGGCACGGTGATGGTGTCTGGCGCGCTGAGAAACAGGCTCACGGAGACTTCACCAAACGAGGTCACCGCCGCAAATACCGCTCCGGCCAGAATGCCGGGCTTAATGAGCGGCAGCGTGACGTGGCGAAACGTATACCAGCGCCCCGCGCCCAAACTCATCGATACCGCTTCGAGCCGCTTATCCATTGCCGCCAGACTCACGCTAACGGTGCGCACCACATACGGCAGCGCCACCACCACATGGCCAATCACCAGCCCGCTGATCATCCCGGCGATACCCGCCGCCGTCAGCACATAGAGCAACGCAATGCCCAGCACCACTTGCGGAATCATCAGCGGCGACAGAATAAACGCCTGCAAGGCTTCGCGATAGCGGAACTCCAGCCGCGCCAGCGACCAGGCGGCAAACGTACCCAGCACCACGGTGATTGGCGTGACGATCACCAGCAGCAAGGCGCTGATCCACAGCGACGCGATCCAGCCGTCATCCTGTAAAAGCGCGCTAAACCAGCGCAGCGAAAATCCCTGCGGTGGAAACTGCGGATACGGTTCCGGGCTAAACGCAGAGAGCACAATCACCAGCACCGGCAGCGCTAAAAAGGCGTAAATCACGATGCCCGCCAGCGTCACGCCGAACTGCGTCAGCCGCTGCGCCAGGCTTTGCGTGTTATCCATGATTTTTCTTCTCCCAGCGTTTCAGGAACGCGCCCGCAATCCCGGCGACAATCAAGGTCATCACCAGCAACGTCAACGACAGCGCTGCTGCCAGCGGCAGGTTAGCGATCTGCATCGCCTGCTGATAAATGGCGATCGGCAGCAGCGGCTGTAAGCGCCCACCAATCAGCAACGGCGTGATGTAGCTGCCCGCCGCGAGGGAAAAGACGATGATGAAACCGGTCAGCATGCCGGGCAGCGTCAACGGCACCACCACGCGGCGGAAGGTCATCGCGGGAGTAGCACCCAGACTCATCGCCGCCAATCGCAGCGAGGGCGCGATTTCATTCAGCGAGGTAATCAGCGGCAGCACGGCAAACGGCAGCATCACCTGCACATAAGCGATGATCACCGCATTCATGTTCCACAACAGACTCAGCGGCTGCGGAATCAGGCCGGTGAACAGCAGGAAGCCGTTGATCAAACCGTTCTGCGCCAGCAGCACAATCCACGCGAAGGTGCGGATCACCACGCTGGTAAGCAGCGGAGAAATCAGGATCACATACAGCAGCGTGCGCCAGCCGCGCCGCTGCGTCGTCACCAGCAGCCACGCCGCCGGCCACGCCAGCAGCACGGTAATCGCGGCGGTGAGCAGCGACACCCACAGCGTGGTCCAGAGCGCGTGCAGATATTGCGCATCGGCAAACACCGTCACATATTGCGCCAGGCTGTAACCGGGCAGCGGATTGAGCAGGCTATCAACGTTGGTCAGGCTTTGGTCGAACAGCAGCAGCAGCGGCACCAGCAAAAACAGCAGCAGAAAAAGTAGCGATGGCGTCAGCAGCAGCCAGGGAAACAGATTACGCGTAGCGATCTTCATCAGGCGCGCTCCTGCACGGGCAGCACGATGACATCCGCCGCTTGCCAGTGCAGATAGCAGCGATCGCCCGGCGCGGGCAGCTGTGAAAAGTGCGCTTCTGCGGGCTGCACGCGGATCTCGCCGCCGCCCGGCAGCTGGCACACCAGCCGCAAGGCCGCACCGGCAAAACTCACTTCTTTAACACTGGCGGCGCTGCCGTTGCTGGTAAATTGCTGCGGCTCGCTGGAAAACTGCACGCGCTCAGGGCGCACAATCAGCAACGATGAGGCACTTGCCGGTTGCGCGGCGCTGAGTTGCAGCGCTGATCCGGCGGCTACAAAGTGATCGCGCGCCTGGTAAAGTCCGTTGTGCGCAGAGGCATGGAACAGATTGGCCTGTCCGACAAACTCCGCGACAAAGCGATTCGCCGGTTGGCGGTAGAGCGCGGCGGGTGCGCCAATCTGCTGCAGCTCGCCCTGCCCGAGAATGCCAATGCGATCCGACAGCGTCAGCGCCTCTTCCTGATCGTGCGTCACCAGCACCGTGGTGATGCCGACGCGCTGCTGCAACGCGCGCAGTTCGTCCTGCATCTCCTTGCGTAGGCGCGCATCAAGGTTCGACAACGGTTCATCCAGCAGCAGCACCTGCGGTTCAATCGCCAGCGCACGCGCAATCGCCACGCGTTGCTGCTGTCCGCCGGAAAGCTGGTGCGGCATGCGCTGCGCCAGCCCTTCCAGTCGCACTTGCTTCAGCGCTTCGGTGACGCGACGCTGCTGTTCGCTGCGCGATACTTTGCGCACCTTCAGTCCGAACGCGACGTTATCGCCCACGCTCAGATGCGGAAACAGCGCGTAGTTCTGGAACACCATGCCGATGTGGCGCTGATACGGCGGCAGCGCGGTGACATCCTTGCCACCAATCAACACGCGCCCGTTATTCGGCGACAAAAATCCGGCGATGATATTCAGCAGCGTGGTTTTGCCGCAGCCGCTCGGCCCGAGCAGGGAGAAAAACTCGCCCTGCTCGATGGTGATGCTGACGTCATTCAGCGCGCGGTGGTGATCAAACTGCCGCGCTACGCCGTCAATGACGACTGAACTCATTTGGCACCACCCAGCGCCTGGCTCCAGCGACGCGTCCAGTCCGCCAGCTGCGGCGTGGCGGTGCTGTAATCAATCCAGATCAGTTTGCTGTAGGCTGCTTCGCCCACTTTCACCTGCTTCTTCAGGTTGTCGCTGTACTGCACGTCTTTATTGGTCATGCCATACAGTGATTTATCCGAGAAGGCTTTCTGCACGTCGGGCGCAGACATGGCGTTAACCACTTTGTAGGCGTTGGCGAGGTTCGGCGCGCCCTTTGGAATCACCCAGTTCGCGGCACCGACAACCGGGCCATCGGACGGATAGACGAAATCAACTTTCATGCCCTGCTGCTTGAGCGCAAACACGCGGCCATCCCAGTACGGCACCACCCACGCATCGCCGCGCTCCAGCAGGGTTTGAATCGCGCCCGGACTGTCCGGGAACGCCACCGCGTTGCCGCGCAGTTCCGCCAGTTTGGTGAAGGCTTTGTTCACGGCGGCAGGCTGATTAAGTTCACCGCCCAACGCGTGCACTAAGCCCGCGAAGAACTGCAAACCGGCGGCGTAGGTTGGCGATGAAATCGCTACGTGGCCTTTGTATTCCGGATTCCACAAGTCGAGCCAGCTTTTCGGCGGGGTTTTCACCAGATCGCTGCGATAAGCCAGCCCGAGCTGGCCGAGGCTGAAGGCGGCAGCGTAGGTTTGATTGTCATAAACAAAGCGCGACTGCACGCTCTTATACAGATTATTCAGGTTGGGAATATCCTTGGCATCCAGTGGCTGCAGCAAGCCCGCCGCCTGCGCGCGCTGCACGGTATCGGGCTGGAACACCACCACGTCATACGGCGAACGACGGCCTTTGGCGGCACGCAGCTTGGCAAACCATTCGGCATCCGCGCCCGGCACCACGGTCAGCTTCAGGTGATTATCTTTGGCAAACTGCTCCAGACCGGACGCGCGGATATTTTTCTCCCAGTCACCGCCGTAAACGCCAACGATCACCGAGTCTGTGGTTTCAGCCGCGCTCGCCGCACCGCTGATCAACATGCCCACCAGCGCGGTGAGCAGGATTTTTTTGTTATTTAACTGGCGCATGGCCATCTCCTGGTATTGAGGTAATTGACGCTGAAAGTTCACTCTCCAGCGCGCGCAGCGCAGCGGCAAACGCCTGGCGCGCCGTCGCGATAGCTGAAGAAGTTGAACGGGGAAAATCTGCCGGTAACTGCGCTAACGCGGCGGCAAACACCGCAGAGCGATGGCGCTGGCGTTCGGCCGGACTGAGTGGATAAAGCAGCTGATTGAGCCGCGTCAGCACATCGCCCTCAAACAGCGTTTGCCAGTTCTCGCGCGCCGCGCCGAAGGAAGATGACGCCGCACGCGGTTGGCTGCGCAAGGCGGCGGTGGCCGCGGCATCAATGCCGTTATCGGTAAGCACCACGCCATAGTGCTGCGCGGCATCGGTGTGGCTCAGCAAATGGTTATCGACATCGTTTTGCACCGCCAGCGCATCGCGCTTGAAGGGATCGCCCCAACCGCCGCCGCCGGGCGTTTGCAGCAGCACTTCGTCACCGGCGTTGACGCTCAGCAGATCGATCTTGCCGAGTGGCTGGCCGCCCGCGACATCAGGATTAAGCGTCAGCGTGGTCGATTGCCCCGGCTGACCGCCCTGCACGCCCCACGGCTGGAACAGCATGCGCTCCATGCCGCGCGCCAGCAGCGTGCTGTCATTTTGCAGAATGCGCACGCGGATCTGCTGGCCCATGCCGCCACGCCATTGTCCTGCGCCGGCAGAACCGGGGCGCAGCGCGTACTGGCGGATTTCGATATGGGTTTCCGCTTCCACCATCTCCACCGGATTGTTCGCCAGATTCGAGATGCTGTTGTCGCGTCCGTCGATGCCGTCGCGCCCGCAGCGCGCCCCGCCACCACCGACCAGCGGTTCGATCACCTGCACATTCTGCTCGCGGCCATTGCGCGCCACTTCGGCGATCACCAGCGGAATAATGGTGCCACCGCTGGCGGCGGGCATTACGTCCGGCAACGGCTGACCCAGCAAACCGTTCAGCAGATCATTCACGCGCACCGCCGCCGCATGGCGTACGCCAACTGCCGCCGGATAGTGCGGATTGACCAGCGATCCGGCGGGCGCAAACAGCGTCACTGGCGCGAGTAATCCGGCATTCAGCGGCACGTCTTTGTCCAGCGTGCACACCAGCGCCAAAATGCGCAGCGTCAGCCACGCATGCGGATCGCCGTGGCTGGGAATGTTGATCGCCGCCGCCACCTGCGCATCGCTGCCGGTGAAATCGAGATGCACCTTGCCATCGTTAAAGGTGGCGGTGATGGCGAGCCGCACCGGCAAGCCGCTGCCTGCGGCGTCATCGAGGTAATCTTCAAACTTATACACGCCGTCGGGAATGCGGCGCAGCACTTGGCGCGCGCGGATCGCCGAATATGCCTGCAAATCCTGCTGCGCCTGCACCACGTCCGTAGCGCCATGCTGCGCCACGATGCGATTCAGACGATCGTGACCGGCATTGAGCGCGGCCAGCATCGCCTGAATATCGCCAGCAATCGCATCCGGCGTGCGGCTGTTGGCGGTGAGAATGTTCATCACATCACGATTGAGTTCACCCGCACGCACCAGCTTGACCGGCGGAATTTGCAGCCCTTCCTGATAAATATCGCTGTTGGTCGGCGAGATGCTGCTCGGCACGCGCCCGCCAACGTCGGAGGCGTGTAAAAAAGCCCAGCCCCACGCCACCAGTTCGCCTTCGACGAACCACGGCGCCAGCACCTGCAAATCTGGCAGATGCGTCGCCAGCCCGCGCGAGCGCCAGGGATCGTTAGTCAGAATCACATCGCCGGGCGCAACCTCGCCGACCGCCTGAATCGCGGTTAGCGCGTTCAGCCCGACAAAACCGGAAACGCCAATACCTTTCGGATAGGCAAAGAAGCGGCCTTGCAGATCAGCCACCGCGCAGCAAAAATCGGCGGTTTCGTTGACGTACAGCGTGCGTCCGGTGCGCTGCAGAATGTGGCACATCTCTTCGGTGAGCGCGGTGAGTTTTTGGTTGAGGATTTCGAGAGTGATGGCATCCAGTTTCATGCTGCGTCTCCCGTTACACGCGCAATCAACAGATTGCCGCTGCTATCGGTGCACGCCGACCAGTCAGGCAAGATCAGCGTGGTGGTATCCTCTTGTTCGATCACCGCCGGGCCGTGAATGTGGCTCTGCTTGCCGATGTTCACACGTTGCCAGATGCGCGCATTCACCCAGCCGCCGCGCAGATAAAGTGGGCGCGAAACTGGCTCATCAATCTCATTCTCAGAGTTAAAAGGTTTGTCGGTAGGGCGCGGCAGCGCGGCGTTCAGCGACAGGCGCAGTGTGGTAAGTTCAATGGCCGCGTCAGGCGTGTTAAAGCCATAACGCTGCTGATGCAGCTGCTGAAAACGTTCCAGCAGTTGCTGATGCGTGATGCTTGCCGGGCTGCCGAGAGTGACGCTGAGTTCGTAGGCCTGTCCGGCATAGCGCATATCCGCTTCCACCCGATAATCGGCGCGCTCGCTGAGGCGGCTGGCCTGTTCGGCAAACCACTTTTGCGCCAGCTGATGCAGCTCCGCAACGGTGGCGGCGATTTTGCCATAGCTCTCCGCTGTAACGTTGATGCGCAGGCTGCGCACAAAATCGCGGCGGATATCAGCGCTGATTGCGCCCTCGGCGCAGAATGTGCCGGGACGCAGCGGGACCAGAATGCGATTGATGCCCGCCTCTTCGGCGAAGAAGTTGGCGTGGGTCGGGCCCGCACCGCCAAACGGAATCAGCGTCAAGCCATCGGCGGTCAATCCGCGCTGCGCCAGCGCTTTGTTCAGTTCGGTCGCCATCTGCGCCGTCGCTACTACGATAGCGCCGCTTGCCACCTGTTCGGCCGCCAAACCTAACGTTTCGCCCAATTTGCTGAGTGCGCGATGCGCGGCGGCATGATCCAGCGTGATGGTGCCCGCCAGCGCCGCGTCGGCGGATAAGATGCCGCTCACCAGATAGCAATCAGTGAGCGTGGGTTGCGTGCCGCCGCGCTGATAGGCAACCGGGCCCGGATCCGCGCCCGCACTTTCGGGGCCAACCTTGAGAATGCCGAAATCATCGACATGCACGATGGAGCCGCCGCCGGCACCAATCGCGGATACGCCCACCACCGGCAGAATCAGCGGCAGGCCGCCAATCTCGGTACGGTTGACGCGTTCGATTTCGCCCTGCTCCGACAGCGAGATATCGCTGCTGGTGCCGCCCATATCAAAGGAGACAAAGCCCGTTCCGGACGCCAGATGCGCGGCAGCAATCACGCCGGATGCCGGTCCGGAGAGCAGCGTGTCCACCGGGCGCTGATGCGCAGCGTCCAGCGGCAGCACGCCGCCGTTGGACGCGGTGATCAATAAGGGAACGTCAATCGCCTGCTGCGCCAGTAAATCGCCTAGCCGGTTAAAGTAGCGCTGCATCAGCGGCTGAATATAGGCGTTCAGCCCGGCCACCAGCGTGCGTTCATATTCACGAATCTCCGGCCACAGCTGCGCCGAAGAGAGCACCGGCACCGTGCCTAACTTTGCGGCCAGCGCGCTTGCCAGTTCCGCTTCACGCGTGGGATTGGCATAACCATTGATGGTCACCAGTGCCACCGCGCTCACCTTGAGTTGCAAAACTTCGGATACCACCGTCGCCAGTTCGGCCTCAGTTGGCCACTGCGTCACTTCACCGGCGGGACTAAAACGCGCCGGGATCTCCAGCACGCGCTGACGCGGTAAAAAAGGCGGCTCGCGGTCGGCATGAAAATCAAAGGAGGACGGCATACGCGCACGCGCGATCTCCAGCACATCGCGGAAACCGGCGCTGATCACTAGCGCGATATCCGCGCCGCGCCGCTGGATAATGGCGTTGAGGCCCAGCGTGGTGCCGTGCAACACCAGCGATAGCGCGCTGGCGGGCAAACCGCTTTTCAGCAGCACGGCGCGCAGCCCGTCACTTACCGCCAGAGCGGGATCGGCGGGCGTGCTGGGCTGTTTATGGAAAAAGCGTTGCTGGCGTTGCGGATCAAATAAAACAAAATCGGTAAAGGTTCCTCCGACATCCACGCCGACTGTCGCTCCGGCTGCGGGGCTGTTATCCACCTTAATTCTCCTGCATTACTGGTGACTTAGCGTCGTAGGGCGTTAATCTCCGTTGCTTTGCCATGCAATACGAGCAACAAAAATAGCTAAGCTTTGCAGGAATGCGCATGAAGTGGCGCTTAGCTGCGTGGTAGCAATGGTTCGCGCAAATGCGTCTAAGCCGACGCGGTGGAATGTTTTATGTTGTGCATAAATTGAAGGAGAAGCCTTATGTCCGCGTCGTTATCACCTCAGGAAAGCGCGCTGTTGCCACAGATCCAGCAATGGATTGCGGAGCACCGCGCCGCATTAACCAATGATTTGGCCGAATGGATTGCTATTCCCAGCATCAGTCGCGCCGACCGCGCAGCGCGAGGCGCGCCGTTTGGCCCCGAGTGCGCGCAAATCTTGCAGCAGGTGTTAGATCAGGCTGAGCAGGCCGGTTTCAAAACCGAGCAGCATCAGGGCTACGCCGGTTCGGTGATTTATGGCGAGCACGCGCGCGACATCGGGCTGATTAACCACCTGGATGTGGTGCCAGCGGGCGACAACTGGACCTTTCCGCCCTTTGCGCTAACGCAGCACGGCGATTTTGTGATTGGTCGCGGCGTGGCGGATAACAAAGGGCCCGGTGTGCTCAATTTCTATCTGTTGAAGCTGATGCGCGATCTGAATATTCCGCTGCATCATAATCTGCGCATCGTTTATGGCCTGGCGGAAGAGACCAACATGGCTGATATGGCGTGGTTCGCGGAGAACGGTCCAGTGCCAGATTATTCGATTGTCACCGATGGCATGTTCCCGGTGAACAATGCGCAGAAAGGGCAACTCAGTTTTACCCTGAATGTCGCCGAGTCGGGCGTGCTGGCGGATATTGTTGCCGGATCGGCCAGCAATAGCGTGCCGGATTTCGCCAGCGTGCGAATTGCGCAGGCCGATGCGCATGCGGTTAGTGAAAAGCTGGCGCTGCTGCAGGGCATTGCCGCGACCTATGTGTCGATCAAGCCGGAAAACGACGGCGCTTTCACCCTGAAAGCGCGCGGCAACGGCGGGCATGCCGCCTTCCCCGACGGCACGCTGAATGCCACGCAGGTGCTGCTCACCGCACTGATTGAGCTGGAGCTATTGGGCGATCACGAACGTCAGCTGGCGGAAACGCTGGTACAGCTGTTTGCGTCGCCGTATGGCGAGAGCGCCGGATTGGGGCTGGAAGATGCGGAGTCCGGCAAACTGACGCTGAACGCGGGCGTGTGGTACAGCCATCGCGCCGACACGCTGAGCATTGACTGCGATATCCGTTATCCGGTTTCGTGGCGCGGCGAGCAGATCGTCGAGATGCTGCAACAGCAGTTAGCCGCTACTACCATTACGCTCGATCCCGGCTGGCGCGACGTGGCGCCGTTCTTCCTGCCGACCTCACATCCGGTGATTTCGCTGCTGCAGCAAGTGTGGAATGACACCACCGGCAATGACGATCGCCCTTACGCGATGGGCGGCGTGACCCATTCGAAGAAGCTGCCAAACGCCATCACCTTTGGGCCCGGCTATCGGAAAACCGCAGCAAACACGCCCGATTTTTTACCCGAAGGCCATGGATTGCCGCACGGTGCCGACGAGACAATCCATCTGCCATCGCTGCTGGAGGCGTTGCCGAAATATGTGATCGCGTTGATCAGGTTGGATAGTTATTTGCTTGCGCAGGGCTAAACCGATCGCCATAAATGGCGACCGTACGGTTCAATTCATCACTAATCCGCCATCGACGTACAACGTTTGTCCAGTGACAAATTCACTCCAGTCGGAGGCGAGAAACAGCACCGGGCCGGTAACATCTTCCGGTCGCGCGATGCGCCGTAGCGGGGTTTGCGCGGTGAGAGAATCGCGCACCGCTTCGCGCGTTGCCTGGCTGGCATCGGTGGGATACACCAGGCCGGGCGCCACGCAGTTCACGCGAATCCCCAGCGGGCCCAGCTCCGTCGCCAGCGTGCGGCTAAAGCCGGTTAGCGCCGCTTTCGCGGTGATGTAATCGTGGTAAGGCACCGAAGGACGCGCCACCAGATCGCTGGTGAGATTAACGATACTACCGCGCACGCGCGCGCGCATTAACGGCAGCGCCGCCTGGCAAACGTTATAGGCGGCTTTTACCGCGCCATCGAACTGCGACTGATAGCCCGACCACGACGTTTCCCAGAAACGTGAACGATTTTCAGTGTCGAAAACGTAAGGTGCGAAAGCGTTGTTGATCACCGCATCGAGGCGGCCGGTGGCGTTGACGATCTGCTCCATCATGGCGTTGACCTGCTGCTCACAGGTGACGTCGGCAACAATCGCCAGCGCGTCGCCGCCCAATGCGCGGCACTCCTCAACCACGCCCGCAGCGGCAGCTTCATTGCGCAGATAGTTCACCACCACAAACGCGCCCTCAGCGGCGAAGGCTTTAGCGATCGCCGCACCAATGCCGCGACTTGCGCCGGTCACCAGAACTGTTTGATTGGAGAATTTCATTATGGCTCCATGTTGATATGGTCACGCAAAATCTGCAGCGGCGCGATTTATCGCGCACAGCTGATTGATGCGCTATAAATTAGCCGCTACGGTATGTGCGATCTGTTATCGCGTCACTCCGCATACGGTGCGTAACGCTCGGCGGTCGCTTCTGCGCCCTGCTCGATCTCCGTGATGGTCACCAGATCGAGCAAACTAAAACGTCCATCGTGATGCCAGCCAGCTTCCGGCGAGGTCATATTGCCGAACGCCGCGATGCGCGTAACGCCCACTTGCCCGAGCAGAGCGGAAATGCCGAACAACGCCTGCGGCGTGGCCGCCACGCCTGCGGTTTGCAGAAAATGCCGCTGCTGCGCCACTAAATCGACCACTTCCTCCAGCGCATCCACGCACACCACTTTCAACGTACGGCCTAATGCCGCCGGCGATAAAGGCTCCGCATGATCAACGCTCACCACCGCCCAATTGTCTGCCGCCTCGCCGTAAAGCCTACGATCGCCGCCCAGCGCCCGAATCTCCTCGCCATTACGCCACGCGGCAATGCTGTTGATCTCTTCGCTCGCCAGCGGACGGCGCGGATGTTTGTGCGCCAGCGCGGCGAGTTCATGGGCGATGTAGCTGGCGAACTCATCCGGCGACACCTTGCCGCCGCGCTCGACAAACAGCATTTGCGGCGAGTAACAACCGGCCTGGTCGTAACGCATCACGTCGTAAGCCACGCGACGCGCCAGCTCCGCGCCTTGCCGTACATTCAGCGCCGAACTCGCCACCATTCCGAAGCTGATTTTATGGCCGTGCGGCAGAAAGCGCGTGGTAACTGGCAAACGCTGTTGGATCGCCGCCAGCGTTGAATTTCCACCATAAGCCACCAGCGCATCGGGCTGACGCAGCCACGTTAGTTCGGTTTGCGCATCGCCGCCTTTCCACCACACCACCGCGATACATTCGCCCAGGTTAGGATCGATCTCCGCCAGCAACTGCGCGAACCAGCTTGCCATCAGCGGCTCATTGCCCGGCAGTTTACCGATGGTGCCCGCCTTAACCAGCAGACCGCAAATCAAACTCCACAGCGGCAAGCCCGGCACGTTGCCCGCCCAGATATGCATTAACAATTGCGGGCCAAATGCGCGCGCAAAGCCGCCTTTGGGGCGCGGCTGGAAATCGTCGAGCATCTGCGCATCGGCGAAATCCTCCGCCAGAAAGCGCTTCAGCTGCGGCTGACGAAAGGTTTTCAGATAGCCGGTAAGGCCAAGCCGCACCATCTCGGCATCGTAACCGGTGACGATGGGCAGCAGCTTTTCGGCCTTGATGCGCAGTGGATGATGACGATCGAGCAGTCGCGCCACCGCTTCATCAATGATGCCCATGATCTGCGCCACGCTCAGCTGCTGGAGATAAGCGCGGGCGTTAGTGCGTATGCGCGCTGCGAGCGCCTTAATCTGCGCGTCATCAAGCTGCGGAACGCTAACCTCGAGGCGCTGGCCACGATGATTGAAACTCAGCGTGTGCCAATGCACTTCGTCAGCGGAGAGGCCCGGCAGATGTCCGGCAATTTCTTTCACGACTGTGCCTGCGCGCTGGCGAGAAACGCTTCCATGGTCAGCGAACAGCCTTTGGCATCAGCGCCAGTCGCGCGTCCCAGCAGATGGAAACCGCCGGGCACCCTCACGCCCGCATCTTCCGTTAGCAAGGCGGACACCGAGTTGAAATGCGCCAGATCGTGATGCACCAGCACGCCAACTTCGCCGTCCGGCACATCATCACCGGTAAGCGGATTGACCACGCGCGTGCGGATCCAGTGCGGCCCGGATTTCACCGGCGGGCAGCGCTCATTGCCCGCGTCGTAAAACTGCGTGCTGATTTCCGTCATGCCGTACATGTTGATGCAGTGGGAACGCGGAATGCCGAAGGCATGAGAGAGCGAAGCGTAGAATTCTTCCGCGCCCATCTCGCGCGACTGGCCTTTGAAACCGCCGGTATCGAGAATGCGACTGCCTGCCGGCAGCGCGAAGCGGCGTTTTTGGCGCTGCATGTCATCCAGCAGAGGCACAAAGCTGTAACTGGCGCCCAGCAACGCGTACGGTTCGCCGCCCGCTTCGGCCTGTTCCAGCGCAGTGAACAGACGATTGGTTTCGAGGCCATGTTCGCCCACCATTACTTCGCTGTCCGGCGTGCCACACTCCTTCATCGCCAAATCAAGATAGGTCGCCAGCGAGGAGTTCGGCATCGCCACGGTATCCGGGAACAAAATACCCATGCGGATGCGATCGCGGCCCGCCATAAAGCGACGGCGGAAATTGAGCAGCATCGATTTTTTCCACACCTCCAGCGTCGAATGGTAACTGCGCCCTTTTACCGTGCCGGTGGTGCCGCTAGTCATAAAGATCTCGGTAATTTGCTCGGTGGGACGGCAGCTGAGCGTCAGATCTTTGAAGGCATTAATCGGGATGGCGGGAATGTTGCGCCAGTTTTTCACCGTCAGCGGCGTGCGTCCGCGCTGAGTGGCGAAGCGGCGATAAGGGGAATTGTGTGCGAACTGATAAGCGAAGATTTCGAGGGCCAGCTGGTTGAAGTCGTCGTCTGAGCTATCTTCGCGCTGCAGGAATGTCAGCAGAGCCTGGATGATGTGTGTTTCGTTCATGTGCGTCGCCACCTTTGCGATTGCGCAGAGACTCTCAGGCAACGCCTGAAGAGCGCGAACTGTCCGCTACAAAGCACAAAGAGGGAATCAGGGCGCGATATCGCCCTGCGGTTCCGCATCCCTACGCCGGTATTAGCCGGATCAGGTTCGGAGGGTCACTACGTTGCCCGCGCATACACGCCAGCCGGTAGAATCTCAGCCCCTTAACAGAGCACCCCTTGGAACAAGCCGCAGTCTAGGATGGCGCGCGATGATGTGTCAACCATGTTAAATACGCGTGAAAATTTGAGCTGCCCGGCATAAATCACGTCATGTCTTATACTCAGAGCATGAGTATTTGCGGAGGTGAAGTATGGCTGGCGGTTGGTCAGAAGACGGTGCGGTGCACAAACAAATTGATGCCACGGTAGATGATGCGGTGGCCCGCGCTCGTGAAAATCTCGGGCACGGTGAAAGTGCTGAATTTTGCGACGAGTGCGGCGAACCGATCCCGGAAGCGCGTCGCGCAGCATTGGCTGGTGTGCGTTACTGCGTGAATTGCCAGAGCAAGATCGATAAAAAACAGGCAGCGATCAGCGGTTATAACCGCCGTGGAAGTAAGGATAGTCAGTTGAGATAGTTATTTAAATTAGCAATTCAGGTTAATGGATATTTTAAAATTTCATTTGCACTTGTTACTTTTAATTAGAATTACCATTAATCTGAAGCAAGACCATTCGCATATCTCCTGATTTTCCAAAGTTAAATACTGCAGCACTATTGCTGAAGCCGAAAGAAGAGCCTAATTTTACAAACTTTATGGCTTAGATTTCACCTTGAGCAACTTGAGTTTAGCCAGTAATGCTGATAAGTTAGCCACACAACTCAACCCTGTACGCAGCGATTCAGTTCGCTGGCCGTTAGGGTGAAAAAACCGGCTCAGGCCGGTTTTTTCGTATCTTAAGGAAGGATAAGAGTGCGTACTGCAGTTTTTATTGACGGATACAATGTATTTTATGGGCTGCTGGCAGGTACGCCTTATAAATGGCTCAACTTGTCATTGCTGCTGTCGCATATATGCCGGGTACAGGATCCGACTGCCATAATTGAAACAGTAAACTATTACACCTCCTCGGTTATTCCCCATCTCGCCACACGCGGCATCGAATCCCGACACGCTCAGGATACTTATATTCGCGCGCTGAAGACGACCGGAATTAATATATTTACCGGACGTCATCGGCTTGAGCACGCTCGGGCTCCGCGTTTCATCAGTAAAAGCGTGCCAGCATCACGCCTGGATAAGGTGGATATCTGGGAGCTGGAAGAGAAAGAAACCGACGTGAATATTGCCATCAGCATGTATCGTTTGTTTGCTAAACAGCAGACGTTGCCAATAGAAGAGAGGATCGCGCAACTGGTGTTAGTATCGGCTGACACCGACATGACGCCAGCACTCAAGGCTATTCGCGAAGATTTTCCCGACATTCGTATCGGGATCATTTTACCGCACCGCCAGGGCAACGTACGTGGTGTTCCGGGTTCACTGCAGAATCATAGTCACTGGATACGCAGAACTATCACCAATGAAGAGCTTGATGCATGCCAGTTTCCTGTTCGGGTTGCGACGCGTAAAAAACCTGCGGTTAAACCCGAATATTGGTAAGCATCAGAACCACGCCATTTAATGCGCCTCGCGGTAAATGGCATAGCTCGCGATGTTCTCCGTCGTGGCCTATTTCATATCGAAACGTAATGCGAGAACGGTTACTGATAAATCATTCAGTTCAACGTCCTGCGTCAGGCTAAATCCTACCAGCTCTCATCAGCGCTTAAACCTGAATTACGCGGCCTCAACCGGCTGACAAATCTCCAGAATGGCCAGCAGATAGATGCGCACCATATCGAGGAATTCACTGATTTCAACGCGCTCATCCGGCATGGTGTTGTATTTGCCGCCTGGCCCACAGACGATCCCTTCCATGCCCGCATGCTGATAGAGATGTGCCGCATCGGTGCCGAAGAACGCCGGAGGCGTGATCACGCCGGTGGGCTGTTCGGTGCCGCGCACGGTTTTCCAGCCGCGATTCACCGCTTTGACGATGGCGGATTCCGGTGACACTTCGAACGGCAACATGGTGGGTTTATCACGGATGCCATCATCATAAAGCTCGGCTTTCAGTCCCGGATAGCGCTGGCACAACGTGTTCAGCAGCGCCTGCAGATCGGCGAGCACACCTTCCACCGTTTGTCCTGGCGCGAAACGTGCCGAGCCTTTTAAGCGCACAAAGTCAGCCACCTGCGGCGGTCGCCACTCTTCCAGATCGCGGCCTAACGCGCCATGCACGGTACCGATATGACCACGGTTAATCTTGCGATGCTCAGCGGTTTTCGCGCCGCTAAAGGTTATGCCGTTAATCTGCGGAATCAGCTCGACGGCGGCGCTGATCGCATCCACCGCTTCTTCCCTTTTTGACAGATGGCGCGTATCGCCGGTGAGCTCAATAGTAAACATCAGCGAACCGGCGTGCATGGTCAGCGCTTGCAGATCGGTGGGTTCGGCATTGATGAAGTAGTCGGCGCGCACACCTTGCTCAATCGCCGCCAGCGTACCAATGCCGCCCTGCAACTCGCCCACCACGTAGGTCAGAATCACATCGCCTTTCAGCTTCACACCAGCATCAATCAGCGTTTTCAACGCGCAAAAATAGGCAGCATCACCCGCTTTCATGTTCGAAACGCCAATACCGTAGATAAACTGTTCGTCGATTTTTCCTTCCCAGGGATCGACGGTCCAGCCTTCGGTGACCGGATTGGTATCCAGATGCCCGTTGAACAGCAGGCTTTTGCCGCCGCCGCTGCCTGCCAATCGTCCGATGGCATTCAGCCTGTCGCCGGGCACGTTCTGCAGTTCGGTTTCCAGGCCCAGCTGCGCCATCTGCGCGGCCATGTATTTCGCCAATTCACGCTCGCCATCGGTGGCGCTGTAGCTTTTGTGCTGCACCATTTTTGCCAGGAATGAGAGGCAAAAATCGCGATCGATATGATGAATCAACTGTTCAGGCTTCATGTTTCTCTCGTCATGCAACGGACTTGGATAAGTCGGGAATATGCACCGCATCAAGCAGTGCACGGGTATAAGGATGTTGCGCCAGCGCCGTCATGTTTTCGCCGGGCAGCACTTCCACCACGTCACCGCGATACATCACGGCGACACGATGGGCGATTTGGCGAATCAGGTTGAGATCGTGGGTGATAAACAGATACGCGGTGCCGTAGCGGCGGCGCAGTTCCAGCAGCAGTTCGATAATGGTGGCCTGCACCGAGACGTCGAGCGCGGCGGTGATCTCGTCACAAATCACCAAATCCGGCGGATTGGCAAACGCACGGGCGATTGCGACGCGCTGCTTCTGCCCGCCGGACAGTGCATGCGGATAACGCTGCGCAAACTCCGCCGGCAAACGCACTTCCTGCAGCAGGCGCGCGACCGCCTGCGCTTCGGTTTCACCTGCGGGTACACCATACAACCGCAGTGGCCGTGCGATGATTTCGCCAATGGTCATGCGCGGATTCAGCGAGGCATCTGGATGCTGGAAAATCATCTGCACGCGGCGGCGATACTCTTTATCCATTTGCGCCCGGCCATGCAGCGCGTAGCCACAAAAGTCGAGCTCGCCGCTGAACGGCACCAGGCCGGTAATGGCTTTACCGAGCGAGGATTTGCCGGAACCCGATTCACCAACCACGCCGAGAATTTCTCCCTGATGAACGGTGAGCGCAACCGCATTGGCGGCGCGCGTGGTATTGGCTTCACGCTTCAGCAGACGATCAAGAAGACCTTGTTTGCCGTAGTCGATGGTCAGCTGCTTTAGGCCGAGTAACGGTTGGTTGCCGGGCGCGTCCTGCACCAGCCGGTGCTGCGGATTGGGTACCGCCTCAATCAGCTTGCGCGTATAGGCGTTTTGCGGCGCGCTAAACAGGCTGCGCGTGTCGGCCTGTTCGACAATGCGTCCCTGTTCCAGCACACAGACGCGATTAGCCACTTTGGCCACCAACGCCAGATCGTGCGAGATGTAGAGCGACGCAACGCCGGTCTCTTCGCGCAAACGCTCGTACAGATCGAGGATTTGCGCCGAGCTGATCACATCCAGCGCGGTGGTTGGCTCATCAAAAATCATGCAGTCCGGCTGGCAGGCAAACGCGGTGGCGATCAGGATGCGCTGCTTCTCGCCACCCGACACCTGATGCGGATAGCGGCGCATCATGCGCGCCGGATTTTTAAGTTCAACGTCGTGCAGCAGCGATTCGCCCATCTCCTGCGCTTCACGCGCCGATAAACCGCGATGGCGGCGTAACACTTCGGTGACCTGCTCACCCAAGGTCAGCGTGGGATTGAGCGAGGCGCTGGGATCCTGAAAAATCATGCCGAGTTTGGCACCGCGCAGCGCTGTCAGTTTGGCCGCGGGTAAAGTCAGCAGGCTCTCGCCGTTGAGACGAATGTCGCCCTGCAGCTCGCGCGCATTGCCCGCCAGCCAGCGCATGATCGCCCAGCCGAGCGTGGTTTTGCCGGAACCCGATTCGCCCACCAGCCCCAACACTTCGCCGGGCATCACCTGCAGGTTGATGTCACGCAGTACCGGTAGCGCATGTCCGTTGGCTAACGCGTAATCGAGGCTGTAATTTTCCACCGACAGCACCGGTGTAAGCTTGTCACTCATCAGTGGCTCCTTGGGTTGAGCACATCACGCAGCCCGTCACCCAGTAAATTAAACCCAATGGCGACCAATGCGATGGCGAGGCCCGGAATCATCATCATCCACGGCGCATTAAAGAAGTAAGCGCGCGCTTCAGAGACCATCAATCCCCATTCTGGCTCTGGCGGCTGCGCGCCCAAACCCAGAAAACTCAAGGTGGCAAACAGCATGATGGCGAAGGCAACGCGAATGGTGGCTTCCACGATGATCGGCGCCAGAATATTCGGCAGCATTTCTCGCAGAATGATGTAGTGCCCGGCTTCGCCGCGCGCGATGGCGGCGTTGATGTAATCCTGCTGGCGGGCGGCCAATGCCACGCTGCGCGAGATGCGCACCATGCCCGGCACAAAGGCGATAGTGATCGCCAGCACCGCGTTCATGCTGCTCTGCCCAAGCGTGCTGACAATCAGCAACGCAAACAGCAGGCTGGGAATCGCCATCACCGCATCCATGGTGCGCATCATGAACTCATCAAATTTGCCGCCCAGATAGGCGCTGGCGGTACCGAGCACCGAACCGATTACCATCGCCAGCGCGGTCGCCAGCAGCGACAGTAGAATGGTTGAGCGTGCGCCCACCAGCACGCGGCTGAAGATATCGCGGCCCATCTGATCGGTACCAAACCAGTGTTCCGCGCTGGGCGGCTTATAGCGCGTCAGGATGGAGATCGATTCAGGATCAAAAGGCGCAACGTGCGCACCGCCCACCACCATCAGCAGCGCCAGCAAGATAATCAGCACGCCAGCGGCACCCTGCGGTGAACGCAGCAAACGTTTCAACATATCAGGCATAGGAGATCCGCTTATCGAGAGTGACATAGGCCAAATCAGCCAGGAAATTCACCACTGAATAGGTCGCGGCGAGAATCATCACGCCAGCCTGAATGGTGGGCAGATCGCGCGCCTGCACGGCGACAATCAGTTCGCGGCCAATGCCGGGAATGGCGAAGATCTCCTCCACCACCACAATGCCGCCCAGCAGGTAACCAACATCCAGCGCCACAATGGTGATGGTCGGCAACAAGCCGTTACGCAGCGCATGTCGCCAGAGAATGCGGCGACGCGATAAGCCTTTCAGCCACGCGGCGCGGATGTAATCGGTATGCAACACATCAACCATTTCTGAGCGCACCATGCGCGAGACGTGCGCCACCAGAATCAGCGCCACGGTCACCGAAGGTAGAATCAGGTGCTGGATCCCGCTGACGAAGTTCTCACTGAGCGGCACATAGCCGGTGGCGGGCAAAATCTGCCAGACATCAGCAAACAGCAGCAGCACCAGCGTGGCGGTGACGAACTCCGGGAAGGAGATGCCGATATAGGAGATGACACTCACCAGCACATCGGCGGTTTTGCCACGGCGCACCGCCGCCCAGATGCCGAGGGGAATCGCGATAATCAGCATCAGAATTAAGGCGCACACCGCCAGCAGCAGCGAGCGTGATAATGCCGTCAGCAGCGTCGGCGCCACTTCAAGGCCATTGCGCATCGATACGCCAAAGTTGCCCTGCAGCGCCTGCGTCAGCCAATGCCAATATTGCAGCCACGCTGGGGCATCCAGCCCCAGACGTTCACGCACCGCCGCTAGCGCTTCCGGCGTGGCGTTTTGTCCCAGCAAGGTGACAGCCGCATCGGCCGGTAACAGTTGCGTGATGCCAAAAACCAGCAGCGACACCACTAACAAGGTGTAAACCATCAGCAGAAGGCGTTTGAGCAGATAACTTGCTGTCACGTTCGCTCCTTACACTGCGCGCTTCGGCGCTTTGTCGGTTAACCAGACATGGTCAAGACGGAATACCGCACCGCGCGGATGCAGATGATATCCGCCGACATAATCGCGGCTGGCGGCGAGCAGATCGAAGAAGGTCGGGATCACCGATGGCACTTCGTCATGCATCAGCTGCTGCGCTTTGCCATACAGCGTGGTGCGCTGTGCTTCATCACGGGTTTCACGCGCCGCACTTACCGCTTTATCAAACTCCGCGTTGTTCCAGCGCGTTTCATTCCAGGATGCGGTTGAGGTGTAGAGCAGCGAGAACACCGCGTCTGGCGTCGGCTGCATGTTGTAGAAGCCAACGTAGAAGTTGCCCTTCTTCCACACCTGATCGAGATAGGTGCTGTGCGCCATGGTCTGCACGTTGATGCGGAAACCGCCCTGTTTCGCCATCTCGCGCAGGGCGATGCCCAGTTGCGTGCGGGTGGCCGGTTTGTCGGAAGCGATGAGTGTTAAATCGATACCGTTGGGATAACCGGCCTCCGCCAGCAGCGCTTTGGCTTTGCTGTAATCCACCGCTTTTTTCGCCAGGTTGGCGAAGAACGGATACGCGCCGTTAATCGGCGTGTCGTTGCCCGGTGAACCCAGGCCATCCGCCACGAAATCCACCGACGCCTGACGATCAACGCACAGTGCCAGCGCCTGACGTACCCGCACATCGTTAAACGGTTTTTGGTCGCAGCCCATGTTCACATTGAGGAACTGGCCGGAGGCCACGCGCAGCGGCAGCACGCCGGAAGATTTGGACAGGCGCGCGAACTCGCTCGACTGCGCGCTCAGCATCAGATCGGTGTCACCGGAGATCAGCGCGGAACTCTCCGCGATGCCATCGGGATAGACCACCACTTCCACGCCATCCAGATAGGGACGCGCCGGATCGTAGTAATGCGGATTGCGCTTCACCACAATTTTGCGTTCTGGATCGTAGGAGACCAGCTGGAAAGGACCGGCGCCGAACGAGGCTTTGCTCAGCTTGTCATACTGACCTTGCACGATACTGGCGGGGATGATTTTCGCATCCGGATAAGCCAGCATCACCGGCAAATCGGCGTAAGGCGCATCGGTTTCAATCAAAACCGTGTTGGTATCTGGCGCGCTGACGGCGTTAATCGGCCCAATGTTATGCAGTGCTGGCGAGGCATTTTTCGGATCGAGCAGCGCCTGCAGGCTGGCGACCACATCGGCGGAAGTCAGCGCGGAACCGTCGCTGAACTTTAGGTTCGGGCGCAGGGTAAACGTCCACTGTTTAAGATCGGCGCTGGCCTGCCAGGATTGCGCCAAATCGGCTTCGGCTTCCATCTCCTGCGTCAGACGCGTTAAGCCGCTGTACAGCAGTTCCGCCACCAGATATTCCGGGTTGACGCGCACCTGATGTGGATTTAACACGCCGACGGCTTGATCAACGCTGATGCGCAGCACACCGCCTTTACGCGCCGTGCCGCCCGGCGTGGCGCTCGCCACCTGCGCGGCATGGGCCGAGAACGACCAGGGCAGCATCGCTGCGCCCGTCAGAGCGGTAGAACTGGCGATAAACTGTCTGCGGTTTAACCCTTTCATTGCGCACATCTTCTCTTCCTCGTGATTAGTTAATTACCCTGGGTTGGCTGAAAATCATCGGCGAGATACGCCAGAATGGACTGCGAAAGTGCGATCACATCTGCCAGCGTGGTGTACTCATCGGCGGCATGAATGCGGTTGTCAGGACGGGCGAGGCCGCCGAGTAAAATCTCCTGAATCCCGGCTTGCTGGACCCAGCCCATATCGGAACTGGTGGACGATCCCCAGGGTTTGAATTCGCTGGGTTGGAAGCCAAAACCCTGACTCAGCGCCGCCTGCCAGCGCGGCCAGTGCGGACCGTCCGGATTAGCGACCGGCGCCAGATGGCCAATCATTTGCAGCGTGACGTCGAGCGCGGGGCTGTCGCGCATCGCACTTTCCACACAGTGCGTCAGCTCCTGCCACACCGCGTCAAAGCGCTCTTCCGGCGCGTAGCGGCGGTTAATCAGCAGCTCAAACCGTTCAGGAATGGTTGATCCTTTGCTGCCGCCCTGCGCAGCGGCCAGCGTTAACAGTGACGTCAGCGGTTTGCCGTGATAGTGCGGCGGAGAAGGCATCTCCGAGGTGCGTTGTTCCACCTCGAGCTTCAGCTGATATAGCGCGTTCATCATTGGCAGCGCCGCTTCAATAGCATTAATGCCGTTAACCGGATCGCCGGAGTGCGCCGAACGTCCGGTGATAATCACTTTGAGATCGATGCTGCCAAAGCAACCGGCCCAGATGCGCGGCACCGCGCCGCCGTTGAAGCTGAGCAGGTGACCGGAGAAAAGCTGTTGTTCCGCCAGATAACGAATGCCGGGATACAAGCCGCCCTCTTCATCGCTACACAGCAGAAATACCGGATTAAAACGCAGCGGGATGGCCGCCGCCTGTGCCGCGCGCACTGCCGCCATCGCGGCAACAATGGTGCCTTTCATGTCTGCTGCGCCGCGCCCAAACAGCTTGCCTTCCGCTGCGGTCAGCGTGAGCGCTGGAAAACGCCAGCCATCGCCGGCGGGCACGGTATCGGTATGGAAATAGAGATTGCAGTTTTCAGCGGCACCAGCATCAAGCGATGCCAGCAAATTGACGCGTTCACCGTACGCGCTGCCGTCCGGTGCCTGCCATAAATGTTCCGGCACGGAGACGCGCGCAAAGTGAAAATCCAGCGGTGCTAACAAGTGCGTCATCAGGTCAGCAAATGCGCCATAACCGTTGCCCGGCGGGAAGCAGGTATCCACCTCCAGCATCTGTTTAAGGTCATCCGTCATTTGCGCGCCGTCATGAGCAATCATCGCTAATGCGTTGTTAAACCGTGGATTTTGCGTCATAGGATTATCGTCTGTTGTATTTCTATATAGTTTATAGATAATGCAATTCAACGACTGAGGTCAATCGGTAATCGGAAACATGCAAAAAAACTATGACGCGAACCACGCTCAACCTTTCGCCAGACTCAGCGAAGGTGAAGGTGCGCCGCTGTATGAAGTGGTCAAGCGCCATATCAGCGAATCGATCCTGCAAGGTGAACTGCCCGCGGGCACGATTTTGCCGAGTGAAAATAGCCTGGCGGCGAAGTTTGGTGTGTCGGTGGGCACCGTGCGCAAAGCGCTGGCGGCGCTGACCACGGAAGGCATGCTGATGCGACGTCGCAAAACCGGGACCGTGGTAACCGGCTGGGCGCCGCTGCACAATCTCAGCCACTTTTTCCAGTATTTTCGCCTGCACGATAAAACCGGCGGATTGCTGCAATCCGATACCCGATTACTGGATTATCAACTGAGTCTTGCCAGCGCCGACGAAGCAGAGAAACTGCAAATTGGTAAGGGCGATGAAGTGATCCGGCTGAAGCGTTTGCGTCGCGTGAAGGGCATCGCCGCGATGCATGAAACGCTGGTGCTGCCCTCGGCGCGACTGGCCGATTTCCCAGCAGCCGATCAGTTACCGCCGCTGCTTTATCGCTATTTGTTTGAGCGCTACGACCTGCGCGTCGCCGCCGTGCGTGAACAAATTACCGCTACGCTGGCGAATGAAGAGGATGCGGCGCTGCTGGAGCTGAGTTTGCCGCACGCCGTGATGGTGATTGATGAAGTGTCGTTTGATCAAAGTGCCCTGCCGGTAATTTTGGCGCACCACCGTTTTAGTACTGAACACTTTATGTATGTGAATGAGATCCGCTAAGCGCGCGGCATGAACCGCCATCTGAGTCGGGTTAAACAGCGCAGATGCGCCGGGTTTCTGGCTGTTTCGGGAAAATGTTCTAAGCTATTTAGGTAGTTAAAACTTATTCCACTGAAAGGAACTCATCACGATGAAAAAAACAGTACTGGCAACGGCATTTCTTGGCACTTTTATGGCAATGACATTGACCGCTTGCTCTTCAAATCAGGCGATTAAGACCACCGACGGACGCACGATTGTGACGTCTGGTAAGCCGCAAATCGACAGTGACACGGGCCTTGTTTCTTACAAGGATGCGCAAACCGGTAAAACTGAGCAGATCAATCGCGACAAGATTACCAACATGAGCGAACTGGATAATTAATATCCTTTTAACAGCCTGGAGAGACTAATGAAAAAATCAATTTTGCTTTCTATTACTGCGCTTATTGCCCTGTCCGCTTTAACCGGATGTACGCGTACCTCGTACGCCATCCACACCAATGATGGACGCACCATCGTCACCGATGGCAAACCACAGGATGCTGAAACCGGCCTGCTGGGTTACGTCGATGCCAATGGCGTGAAGCAGCAAATCAATAAAAGTGACGTGAAAGAGATCTCTGAAGTCCCGCATAAATAATCTTTCTCACTCAAGCCGCCCGCTGTAGTGGATTTCCTTACAGCGGTGCGGGCTTAAACGCCATTCAAATCTTTAAAACGTATAGGTCACCGCCGCTGTTGCGGTCAGCTGATTCTGCCTGAACACGATGGAACTGTCCGCCGCGTGATCGTCCAGCCACGTGTAGCCTGCACTTAACGCGCCGCCCCAATGCTGGGTAAACTGATGACTCCATGTCAGGTCGGTTTCCACCCCATAAAATCCCGCTGCCGGTGAGTAAGTCGCATAGCCACTTTTCACGCTTTGACGCGCACTAACGCCGTACCAGGTTTGCATGTAACGCGCATCCCCAAACAACGCGGACGTCTGCAAGGAAAGGCTATCCTGCTGGCTTTGCAGCGGAATTAACGTTACCGAGGTGCGATAATTCACGCCCTGACTGTCTGTCAGCGGCAGCACGGCTTTCGCTTCGAGGACCAGCCACGGCGAGACCGCCCAACCGGCCGCAATAGCGGTGTTGAGCGTGGCATTGATCGTGCCCATGCCACGCAGCTTGTCAGAACCGTCGCGCCAGTCGGAATCCTTGTCTGCCCTGCCCAGGCCATATCCCAGCGAATGCTCCAGATACAGGCCGCTGTCGCTTTGCAGATCGTAGCCGACCCCCTTTTGCGAATCGACGAAAAAGGCACCTTTTCTGGCCTGCAACATCGGCACCGCTTGCCAGCGTTGCTTATCTGCGCCGCTGTATGTCGGCGTGGTCTGCGCGCCCACGCCAATCATCACGCCATCCTGCGCTGCGCTGTCATCAGCGCGGCTGCTGGTACTGATACTGACCAGTAACAAACAGCCACTGTACAGCGCCTTTTTTCTCGTTATCATCGTGTCACCTCAGTTACCCATCTGTTTTTAGCCCCTTGCCCGGGCGTTGCGTCACGGATTGGAGTATCCCGAAGCATTGTCAATAACGTGCCAGGGATTTATGAAGAAACTGTCAAGGTGAGCCATGAACAACAGACGAGTATTGGTTATTGAGGATGATGCAGACGCGGCAGACGTGCTGGAAGCCTATCTGCTACGTGAAGGATACGCCGTGGAGATTGCCGGCGATGGGCATAGCGGACTTGAGCGCGTTGAGAAGTGGAAACCCGATCTCATTCTGCTCGACATCATGTTGCCCGGCATGAACGGCACCGAGGTGCTGGCTGCCGTGCGACGACGCGCGGACACGCCGGTAATTATGATTACCGCGATGACCGACACGCCCGACAGAATCGGCGCGCTGCGCTTAGGCGCGGATGACTACGTCGTGAAACCCTATTATCCGGGCGAAGTGGTGGCGCGCGTGCAGGCGGTGCTGCGCCGCAGCCGGGCGGCCGTTGCGGAGGATGAAGTGCTGCGCTGGCAGGCGCTTGAGGTCAATACTGCCGCGATGACTGCAATGGTCGCGCAGCCAGAGCAACAGCCAACACGCGTTGAACTCACGCCAACCGAATTTTCCCTGCTGGTGACCCTGATGCGAGCGCCGGTGCGCGCACTCAGCCGTCACTATCTGATCGAAACCTGCATGCCTGAAAGCGAGGCGCTGGAAAGGGTGATCGACACCCACGTCTACAACCTGCGTAAGAAGCTCGAAAACGCCGGTTTATCCGAGATATTACTCAACGTGCGCGGCGTGGGTTACAGGTTCAGACAGCCATGAAAAAGTCACCTCCTCAAACGCTGTGGCGCTGGATCTGCGTGCGTATTTTGACGCTGGCCATCGTCACGGTGATTGCCGTCGCCGGCATTATGTTCCTGCGCTTTGCGCTGCAAAACCTGTGGATCATCCACCATATGCCGCCGGCGATGCGCCAGGAATTTCTGACACTGCGTGCGCATCCGCAAACCAATCTGCCACGCTTCCACGAGATCGTTGATGAACGCTGGGGCGTGCGCTACTCCGATCCTTCGGTGGGTGCCGCTGACTGGCTGATGGTGATCATCCTGATTTTCATCATTACGCCGTTTGTTGCCTTCACCGTTCTGCGCAACGCCCGCCCGCTGGCGTTGCAGTTTAGCCACCTGAAAAAAACCGCTGATCGGGTATCCGAAGGACAGTTTGGTTCCGCCGCCACCATTGTAAAAAGCGCGCCGGCGGAGCTGTTGCACTTCGCACACGACTTTAATCGCATGAGCCAGCAGTTGGCGATCTACGATCGTGAACTGCGCGCCTCGCACGTGGCGCTGGCACACGAACTCCGTTCGCCGCTGACGGCCGCCATTGGCCGGTTACAAGGTCTGCTGGATGGCGTGTTTCAGCCGGAACCGCAGCAGCTGGAGATGATCATGAAACAGCTGCGCCACATGAGCCGACTGATCGATGAGCTCCACCTGCTGTCGCTGGCCGACGCCGGACAACTCAAGTTGGATCTGCATGAGATCAACCCCGGAGAACTGGCGCGGGAGCGCGTGGCCTGGGTGCGACCGCAAGCCGAAGCCAGCGGCATGATCATCAGCGTGGCAGCAGACAGCACGCTCACCTGCCGCGCCGATCCCTTCCGCCTGGGTCAGGTGTTTAGCGTGTTGATTGAAAACGCCTTGCGCTATGGCAAACCTGCGGGCCAGTTGCAGATTACTGCCCGCGCGGTGCCGGGAGGCTGCAGCATCGAATTCAGAGATGATGGCCCCGGCGTGGCGCCTGAATTTCTGCCCGAGATGTTTGAACGCTTCACGCGCGGTGAAACCTCGCGCGCGCGCCACTCAGGCGGTAGCGGGCTGGGCCTGTCGATCGCTCGCGCCATCTGCGCGGCGCACGGTGGCAGGATCAGCGCCAAACTACCCAAAGAGGGCGGCCTCAGCCTGGCGATTTTCCTGCCGGACGTCAGTCCGGCACCGTTTTAAGCGCTCTTGACAGGATCTTGACTCGCCGTACAACGAATCTCGACAGTTCGCCGTTTTAATGGCGCCAAATCCTTGTACGGAGTGGCGCCATGACTGACTCTTTCACCGGCCTGGTCAAACAGGCCGCCGACCATCTTATCGATGCACAACGCCTGATAACGTTACTGCCATTGTTGCCCTGCATGGTGGTCATCGCCTTGTCGCTGACTGCCTGCGGGCCACGCGATCCCTTACCACCCGCGCCTCCCCGACCGGTAAAATTCATCACCGTGAAGCCCGCCCTGCAAGGGCAACAGGTGCAGATGACCGGCGATATTCATGCCCACGACGAAACATCATTGGGTTTCAGGCTGGATGGGCGGATTCTGACGCGCCCTGCCGAAGTGGGCGATCGTGTTGACGCCGGTCAGGTGCTGGCAACGTTAGAGAGCAGCACTACCGCCAATGCGTTACGCAGCGCGATGGCGGACACCGACAGCGCGCGGGCAGCTGAACGCGTTGCGGCGCTGAATCTACATCGTATGAAACAGTTGATGCCTTCCGGTGCGATTGCACGGGCGCAGCTCGACAGCGCGCAATCCGATTGGCAATCCGCTGCGGCGCACCTGCAAAGCAGCGAAGCCGCACTCAACAGCGCGCAGGAAAATCTACGCTGGACGCAGCTGACGGCTCCTTTTAGCGGCGTGATCACCGCCGTCAGCGCCTCTGCCGGACAGGTCGTGAGCACCGGTCAAACGGTGATGTCACTGGCAAGCGGTGCGCGGCGGGATGTGGTTCTGGATGTGCCTTTCCCGGCAGCATTTTCCTCGCTCCCCAGCGATGCCTTTCGCGTAACTCTGCTCTCTTCACCGGCGATCACCGCGCAGGCGCATCTGCGCGATATCAGCCCGCAGGCCGACCCGCAAACGCGGACCTGGCGGGTTCGATTAACGCTAGACGATCCACCGCCAGCGATGCTGTTGGGCGCCAGCGTCAGCGTGGCACTACCGGAGAGCGATCCCCGCACCTTTATCCTTCCTGCATCCGTGCTGACGCGCCTGGCGGACAAACCGGCGGTGTTTGTGCTGGATGCGCAGCGCGGCAAGGTCACACGCCGCACGGTGGTGATTTCCCGCTTCACCGCCAGCGAAGTCTATATCGCCAGTGGTCTCACTGCAGGCGAAAGCGTGGTCACGGCAGGCGTCAGCACACTGCGCGATGGCGAAGCGGTTGCGCGGGGAGATGAGCAGCCATGAGTGAACCTTCCGCTCGCGATAAATTCAACCTTTCCGCCTGGGCGCTGGCTCATCAACAGCTGATGGCTTTTCTGATGCTGATGATCGTTGGCGCTGGCGTGCTCAGCTATCAGGCGCTGCCGCGCAACGAAGATCCCGCCTTTACCATCAAAACCGCCGTGGTCTCCGCGCAATGGCCCGGTGCCGATCTCGACGATACGGTGCAACTGCTGACTGAACCGCTGGAGAAAAAGCTGCAGGAAGTGCCCTATCTGGATTACGTGCAGAGCGAAACGCATCCCGGAAAAACCGTTATCTTTGTCAATCTGCGCGACAGCACGCCGCCCGGCAAAGTGCAGGACATCTGGTATCAGGTACGCAAGAAAATGCAGGATGTCAGCTCCGCGCTGCCTGCGGGCGTTGCGGCACCGGCGGTCAATGATGATTTTGACGATACTTTTGGCACGATTTACGGTTTTACTGCTGAAGGATTCAGCACACGTGAACTGCGCGATCGCGTTGAGTCGATTCGCGATCGGCTGATGAGCGTACCGGATGTCGGCAAAATTACGTTGCTCGGCGTGCAGGAGCAGCAGATTGTGGCGAGCTTCTCTCCGCGCACGCTCGCGGGAATGGGCCTGAGCCTGCAACAGGTCACCGATGCCTTGCAGGCGCAGAATGCCTTGTCACCCACAGGCGTCATTCGCACCAACAGCGATAACATCGCGCTGCGCGTCAGCGGTGCCTTCAACTCGGAACAGAGCCTGCGCGCCGTGACGCTGCACATCAACGATCGCTACATTCCCCTGACCGATATCGTCACGCTGACGCGTGTGGCGGCGGAACCGCCAACGCCGCTCTATCGCGTCAACGGTAAGCCAGCGATTGGGCTGGCGATCTCCATGGCGCCGACCGGCAATATGCTGGATTTTGGCCACGCGTTAACGGACAAAATGTCGCGGATTGCCAGCCAACTGCCGCACGGAATTGAGGTAACGAAAGTGGCGGATCAGTCGCGGGTGGTCAACGACGCGGTCAGCGGATTTGTGCGGGTGCTCGGTGAAGCCATCTTTATCGTGCTGGCCGTCTCTTTCGTCTCGCTCGGGCTGCGTGCCGGTTTAGTTGTGGCGGCGGCGATTCCTCTGGTGCTGGCGATGACCTTTACCGGCATGATGCTGGCGGGCATTGGGCTGCAACGCATTTCACTTGGCGCGCTGATCATCGCGCTGGGGTTGTTGGTGGATGACGCGATTATCGCCGTGGAGATCATGGTCGCCCGACTCGAAGCCGGTGATTCCCGCTGGCGCGCCGCTACCGTAGCCTTTGAAACCACCGCATTTCCGATGCTCACCGGCACGCTGGTGATGATTGCCGGTTTCATTCCCGTCGGCTTCGCCGCGTCCGGCGCGGGGGAGTATTGCTACTCGCTGTTTGTGGTGGTGCTGATCTCGCTGCTCAGTTCATGGGGCGTTGCGGTGTTGTTTTCTCCGCTGACCGGCAGCTGGATCCTGTCATCAAGGCCAGGTAAACCGCACGCTGAGCCCGGTTGGTTGCTGCGCCTCTATCGCCGTCTGGTTTCACAGGTGTTACGCCATCGGGGCTTGACGCTCGGCCTGGCGGGCGCATCGCTGCTGCTCGCCATCTGGGGCATGAGCCACCTGCAGGGCGAGTTTTTCCCGGCATCCGATCGCCCGGAGCTGCTGGTCAGCCTCACGCTGCCGGCGAACGCCTCGCAGGCGCGCACCTTAAGCGTGGTAGAACAGCTCGAAGCGAAACTCAGCGGCAACACCAATATCGACCATTTCTCCTCCTATAGCGGCAGCGGCGCCGTGCGTTTTTATCTGCCGATGGACGTGCTGAACGATGATGAAAACATCGCCCAGCTGGTGGTGGTAGCCAAAAATCTGGCGGCGAGGGAGCGGTTGAAAGCTGAACTCGATCGCCTGCTGGCACGCGATTTCAGCGATGTGGTGACGCGCGTATCGCCGCTGGAACTGGGTCCGCCGATTGGCTGGCCGATCCGCTATCGCATCAGCGGGCCGCACTACGAGCGGGTGAAACAGTATGCGGAAAAGCTGGCCAGCATCCTCGGGCAATCCCGCGCGACGCGCAGCGTAAACCTGACAGCGGGCGAGCCGGAACGCGTCATCACCTTTGCGGTGAACCAAACCGTAGCCCGCGCGGCTGGCGTCTCTTCACAGGATATCGCGCAGCTGCTGAACCGCGTGTGGTCCGGTCAAAGCGTGACTACCGTGAGAGATCATAACCGGCTGGTTGATGTGCTGTTGCGCGCCAACGATGCTGACCGGCTGGATTTAACCAGCCTTGCTGCGTTGAAACTGACCACCGCGTCAGGCGCGAAGATTGCCATCGGCCAGGTTGCGACACTGCAGTGGGGATTGCAGGATCCGGTGATGTGGCGTCGCCAGGGTTTTCCCTATGTGGTGGTACAAACTGATGTAGCGGCGGGCATGCAAGCGAAGACCACATCCGCGCAGCTCAGCGCAGATGTCCAGCAGCTGCGTGCCGGATTAGCGCCGGGTTACACCCTTGATGAAGAGGGCACGGTTGCCGAATCGGATAAAGGTAACGGCTCAGTGTTTGCCGTTTTGCCGGTGACGTTGTTTGTCATGCTGATACTGCTGATGGTGCAGCTGCAACGCGTATCGCGCATGTTGCTGGCATTGGCGATGGCGCCTTTTGGACTGCCTGGCATTGTTCTGGCAATGCTGCCCAGCGGCACGCCGATGGGATTTGTCGCCCTGCTCGGTATGATTGCGCTGGCTGGCATGATCATCCGCAACGCGGTGATCCTGATCATGGAAGCCGATAGCAATCTGCGTGCTGGCATGTCGCGCAATGATGCAGTAAGCCAAGCGGCTGAGCATCGTGCCCGCCCGATTCTTCTCACCGCCTGCGCCGCGATTTTAGGCATGATTCCCATCTCACATCAGGTGTTTTGGGGGCCGATGGCCTACGCCATCATTGGTGGATTGCTGGTGGGAACGGTGATGACGCTGACGGTATTGCCCGCTGCGCTCAGTCTGGTGATGCAGCGTGAATCAGCGTCTTCCGCTGAATGAAAAAGGGTTGGCTGGCGTTGCGCCAGCCAACTTACGTTAACGTGCCAGGCGCCAGCCGCGTGTCAGGCGCTTCTCTATCTCCACCAGCACAAAGATCCCGGCGCTCACCGCCAGCGAAATTAGCCAGTATTTGAACGGCAATGGCGCGGTGCCAAACAGCGTATTCATCAAGGGAACATAGATAATCATCGCCTGCAGCGCGATAAGCACCACGGTGACCAGCCAGATGCCACGGTTTTTCAGCAAACCGGCATCCAGCGAGAATCCGTTGCTGTTACGGCAGTTCAGCATGTAAACCCACTGCGCGGTGACCAGCATCTGCAGCAGCACGGTGCGGATGAACTCCGGCGTATAGCCGCGCGGCTGGAGCCAGGCTTCCAGCACAAAGGCGCTAATCGAAATCAGCAGGCCGACGAAGATGACGCGCCAGATGGCGTAAGCGTCCATCACCGGGCTGCGTGCGTTACGCGGCGGGCGGCGCATGATGTTGCGCTCTGCCGGTTCAAATGCCAGACCAAACGACAGCGTTGCCGAGGTCGCCATGTTCATCCACAGAATCTGCACCGGTGTTAGCGGCAGCAGGTTGCCCATCAGAATCGCAATGATGATCAGCAATCCCTGCGCGAGGTTGGTCGGCATGATAAACAGAATGGTTTTCTTCAGGTTATCGTAGACGCGTCGGCCCTCTTTCACTGCCGCCGCGATGGTGGCGAAGTTGTCGTCGGCGAGGATCATATCCGCCGCCTCTTTGGTCACTTCGGTGCCTTTGATACCCATCGCGATACCAACGTTGGCCTGCTTCAGCGCGGGCGCATCATTGACGCCATCACCGGTCATGCCGACGATCTCACCGCTGCTCTCCAGCGCTTTCACCAGACGCAGCTTATGCTCAGGGCTGGTACGGGCAAAAATGTCGTATTTACGCGCAGCCACGCCCAACTCGGCATCATCCATGTGCTCCAGCTGGTAACCGGTGATGGCAGAATCGCTGTTACCAATGCCCAGCATCTGGCCAATCGCCATCGCGGTTTCCGGGTGATCGCCGGTGATCATCTTCACGCGAATCCCTGCCTGCTGGCAGTCGCGAATCGCGGTGATGGCTTCCGGACGCGGCGGATCCATCATGCACGCCAGGCCCAGCATCTTCATGCCGTTGCGTAAATCCTCATGATCGATGTGGTGCTGCGCTTCCGGCAGCCAGCGCCACGCGGCGGCGACGGTGCGCAACCCTTCGCTGGCGTAGGTGGTGATCGCCGCTTCCCAATACTCGCGATCAATCACTTCCGCATCGGTAGCACCCTGCTGCTGCTGACACAGCGACAGCAACACATCAGGCGCGCCGGTCATCAGCAGGCACGGTTTGCCATCAATCAGGCAGCTCACCGCCATGTATTTGTAGGCCGAGTCAAACGGCAGCTTGCTCAGGATCTGCACCTTGTCACTGTGAATGCCCGCCTTGGCGGCCAGCACTTTCAGCGCCCCTTCCGTTGGGCCACCGACAATGCCCCAGTTGCCGTTGGCATCCTGACGCAGCTGGCTTTCGTTACAGATATCCACCACCTGCAGGAAGCCCTGCATCAGCGCATCGCTCTGCTGACCCGCTTCAAGGGTAAATTCACCTTTAGGCTCATAGCTGTTACCGCTGATGCGCCATTGGCTGTTCGCCAGCACCACCGCTTTCACCGTCATCTCGTTCATGGTCAGCGTGCCGGTTTTATCCGAGCAGATCACCGTCATGGCACCGAGCGTTTCAACCGTCGGCAGCTTGCGAATGATGGCGTGATTGCGTGCCATCGACTGCACGCCAAGCGACAGAATGATCGAAATAATCGCCGGTAGACCTTCCGGCACCGCCGCTACCGCGAGGCTGATCACCGACAGCAGCAGCTCCGTTACCGCGATGTCGCGCAGCAGATAACCAAACACAAACAGCGCCGCCATCATCAACATGATGATGGCGAAGATGGCTTTTCCGAGTTTGTCGATCTGCATCAGCAGCGGGGTTTTCGCCTCTTCAATCGAGGAGATCATCGCATTGATGTGGCCCAGCTCGGTGTCGCCGCCAGTGGCGATCACCACGCCCAGCGCGGTACCTGAACTGACGGTGGTGCCGGAATAGGCCAGATTCAGGCGATCGCCGAGCCCTTTTTCACCCTCAAGTGCCACGGTGTTCTTTGATACCACCGTGGATTCGCCGGTCAGAATCGCCTCTTCGACGCGCAAGTTATGTACCTCGAACAGCCGCAAATCCGCCGGGATCTTATCGCCTGGGCGCAGCATTACCACATCGCCGACCACCAGATGCTGCGTAGCGACGGTGATCTGCTGGCCATCGCGCAGCACCATGGCATCGCTCGACATCATGTTCTGGATGCTTTTCAGCGACTTTTCGGCGTTGCTTTCCTGAATGAAGCCGATCAGGGCGTTGATCACCGCCACGCCGAGAATCACAAAGGTATCCACCCAATGGCCCATCACCGCGGTGATCACCGCCGCAGCCAGCAGGATGTAGATCAGTACATCTTTGAAATGCGCCAGAAAACGCATCAGCAGTGATTTTTCCGCCTTTTGCGGCAGCACGTTCGGCCCGTCGGCGTCCAGTCGTTGCTGTGCGTCGGTGCTGCTCAACCCCGCGGGTGAGCTGTTGATGGCTTTAAATACGGCGGCGTTATCCTGCTGATAATAGGGACGCGCGGATGCTTCCGGACGTTTTGGCTGAATAGGAATAACGGTCATAATTAACCCCGTGACAGTGAATTGAAAATAAAAAAGCGTGCGAAAATAAAAACCACATTTTAATTATATTTTCCCAAAGCATACTGACCGTGGTCATGTTTTTACCGATTCAGAAGTGTGATGCTAATAGTGATAGCACTGATTGCGTAATGTTATTATTTAAAAGCAAATAGAAAGGCACATGACACATATTAATTTTAGTTTCATCTCGAAATGTATTAATCATAGGGGGAATTATTATGAATAAATTACACAACCTGACAATACCGATGATCATTTCCTTTATTATCATTGCAGTATCATCAGCTGCCGCCATCGGCTTACTCTCTTATCATGTGGTTTCGCGCATGGTGGCATAATTGATTTCGCCAGACATCGCCAAATTAAACCAACCTTAAACGCACATAATTGTTTCCACCTAATGACCCTTATTTTGCGGAGGGTCATTATTCCCTCTTTCAGGAAATGGCATATTCCCGCCCTTTCTTTCTTATTGAGGCAGGGGCATGAATAATTGGCCAGTGCTGGGCGCACTTGTAATTTGTTTGGTTTTGATCGGTTGTGACAATAAAAGCGGTGATGAACTCAGCGCACCTCGCGTAATTAAAGCGCTAACACTGACGGAAAATACCACAGAGAAAGTCAGGGTATTTCCAGCGCGTATTTCGGCGGGCGATTACACCGAATTGGCGTTTAAGCGTACCGGGCGGCTGGCGCAGTTGCAGGTGCGTGAAGGCAGCCATGTTAAGGCTGGCGAGGTGATTGGCCGACTGATCGATACCGATGCGCAGCTGCGCGTCAACGATCAGCAGAACAGATTCCAGCTGGCGGATCGTCAGTATCAGCGCTTCAGTGCGCTGGCCACGCGCAGTGCGGTTTCGCAGGCAGATATGGATGTGCAAAAGGCGAACCGCAACTCCGCCGCCGTGGCGCTCAACATCGCCAAACAGGAGCTGGATTATCACACCTTGCGCGCACCGTTTGACGGCATCGTCACCAGCGTGGCCTCACAAAATCATCAGGTGGTCACCGCCGGACAAACGGTGGCGGTGATCAGCCGCAACGATGTGCTGGATGTGATTTTCAGCGTGCCGGAAAACCTGTTCACCAGCCTTGACGTGCAAAACGTGAGTTATCAGCCTGAGATCAGCCTGAATGCGCTGCCGGGCCGCACGTTTCGCGCGGCATATAAAGAGCATCGTGCAGCAGCTGATGCTGCCACGCTAACCTGGCAAGTGGTGCTGACGATGCCGCGTCCAACGGATTTACCGCAGGTCAGCGGACTGAGCGGCACGGTGAAAGTGCAGATGCATAACCTGCCCACTTCCGACGGCACGCCGCTACTGCGCGTGCCGGCCAACGCGGTGTTTAACCCGGATCACAGCCTGCCGAATCAGCCTTACGTGTGGCTGATCAGCGGTGAGGGTGATGTGCTTAACGTTCAGCAGCAGCCGGTGGTGGTGGGAAAACTCAATGCGCAGGGCATCGAAATTCTCTCCGGCCTGCAAGTGGGCGATCGCATTGTGGTCGCGGGCGTCAGCGATTTGCGTGATGGTCAGGCGGTGCGCCTGTGGACACGCGAGCGAGGTCTGTGATGCGCCTGCTGGAACCGTTTCTCAAATACCCGATTCGCAGCTGGCTGGTGATCCTGCTGCTGGGCGTGGGCGGCATTTTTGCGCTGCTCAACATTGGCCGTCTGGAGGATCCGCTTTTCACCATTAAATCGGCGGTGATTGTGACGCACTATCCCGGCGCGTCGGCGCAGCAGGTGGAAGAGGAAGTGACGCTGCCGCTGGAGAACGCCTTGCAGCGCTTGCCGTCGCTCGACAACGTCAGTTCGATCTCCAGCAACGGTTTGTCGCAGATCACCGTTACGATTCACAGCCACTATCGCGCCAACGACTTGCCGCAGGTGTGGGATGAACTGCGTCGCCGCGTTGACGATGCCACGCGCCAGTTTCCTCCCGGCGTCAGCGCGCCGCTGGTAAATGACGACTTTGGTGATGTCTACGGCTACTTCTTTACCCTTTCCGGCGAGAACTTCACCAACAGCGAGCTGCGCACCTACGCCGATCAATTGCGGCGTGAGCTGAATTTGGTACCTGGCGTGGCGAAAGTGGCGATTGCCGGTATTGAGCAGGAGCAGGTGAATATCACGCTCTCCAGCCAGAAGATGGCAGCGCTGGGCGTGACGCCACAGCGCGTGGCCGCTTTGCTCAACAGCGTCAATGCCGTCTCCGATGCGGGCCAGATTCGCCTCGGCAATGAAGCGATTCGTTTCCATCCGACCGGCGAGTTTCAGTCACTGGATGAGATCGGTGCGCTGCCAATCTCAGCGCCCGGCAGCAGCCAGCAAGTGTTGCTGCGCGATATCGCCACGCTCAGCTATGGCGTTACCGAACGGCCGGGCAATCTCTATCACGCCAACGGCAACGCCGCGCTGGCGATGGGCGTCTCCTTTGCGCCTGGCGTCAACGTGATTGATGTCGGCGATGCGTTAAGCGCCAAAATTCAGCAGCATCAGCAGGCCAAACCGCTCGGCATCGATCTGAACGTGTTTTATAACCAGGCGCAGGAAGTGAAGCAGTCGGTGGATGGTTTCATCAATAACTTCCTGATGGCGCTGGCGATTGTCGTCGGAACGCTGCTGCTGTTTATGGGCGTCCGCAGCGGTATGGTGATCGCCGCCTCGCTGGCGCTCAATGTGCTGGGCACGCTGCTGATCATGTATCTTTTTAAGCTTGAGCTACAGCGCGTGTCGCTGGGTGCGTTGATTATCTCTCTCAGCATGCTGGTGGATAACGCCATCGTGGTGGTGGAAGGCATCAAGGTCGATCGCCAGCGCGGCAAGCCGTTGCAACAGGCGATGATGCAGATGGTGAAACGCAGCGCGCTGCCGCTGCTCGGCGCCACGGTGATCGCCATCATCGCCTTCGCGCCAATTGGTTTATCGCAGGATTCCACCGGCGAATACTGTAAATCGCTGTTCCAGGTGCTGCTGATTTCTCTGCTGCTCAGCTGGATTACCGCGCTGACGCTGACGCCGGTGTTCGTGCAGTGGATGGATGGTCGCCAGGCAATCAGCAAAGAGACCGCGCAGCCGTATCAGGGCGTGGTGTTTCGCCTGTATCGCCGCGTGCTCACCACGCTGCTGCGCTTCCGCATCACTACTTTAGTGCTGATGGCCGCGTGCCTGGCCGCCTCGATCTATGGCTTCGGCTACGTGAAGCAGAACTTCTTCCCCGCCTCCAATACGCCAATTTTCTTCACCGATCTGTGGCTGCCGTATGGCACCGACATCCATTACACCGCACAAACCGCGCGCGAGATTGAAGGCTGGATCAACCAGCAGCCGGGCGTCAGCAGTACCGTGACCACCATTGGTCAGGGCGCGATGCGCTTTACGCTGACTTACGATGCAACGCGTCAGTACAGCAATTATGCGCAGATCATGGTGCGCGTGCAGGACGCCAGGCAGCTGGAAATGCTGGCGCAGCACACCGAGCAGCACATCGGCGAGCACTTCCCACAGGTGACGGAGCGCATCAAACGCATCAATTTCGGCAGTGCCAGCGACAGCGCCATTGCGCTGCGGATTACCGGCCCCGATCCCATTACGCTGCGGCAGATTGCCAGCCAGATTGACGATATTTTCCTCGCCGAGGGCAGCGCGTTTCCGCCGCGTCATGACTGGCAGGCGCGCAGTAAAGTGATTCGTCCGCAGTATTCGCCGCTGCGCGGTCAGGAGCTGGGCGTGGACAAGCGCGAGATCGACCGCGCGCTGCGTATCAACTTTAGCGGTGATAGCGTCGGCTTGCTGCGCGAAGGCTCGCGGTTGATACCGATCATGCTGCAGACCTCCGAGCTGGAGCGGCAGAATATCGACCATCTTGGCAATATTCAGGTGTGGAGTCAGGCGCAGCAGCGTTATGTGCCGCTGGCCAATCTGGTGAGCGATTTCCAATTGGAATGGGAAGATCCGCTGATAATGCGCCGCGACCGCATGCGCGTCTTGACGGTGCAGACCGATCCCGATCCCGCCAGCGGCCGCACCGCCGCAGAGATTGTGGCGCGCGTGCAGCCAGCCATCGATCAGCTGAAGTTGCCCGCCGGCTATCATCTGGAATGGGGTGGCGAGTTGGAGAGTTCGCGCGATGCCCAAAGCGGCCTGCTTGGCTCGCTGCCGTTAGGTTTCCTCGCGATGTTTGTGATTACCGTGCTGATGTTTAACTCGCTGCGCGATGCGCTGGCGATCTGGATTACCGTGCCGCTGGCGCTGATTGGTGTCACCTGCGGCTTCCTGCTCACCGGCATTCCGTTTGGCTTTATGGCGTTGATTGGTTTGCTGAGTTTGTCAGGCATGTTAATTCGTAACGGTATCGTGCTGGTTGAGGAAACGCACCAACTGGCGCGGCATCAGCCGTTACAGCAAGCGATTCTCGATGCCGCAACGTCGCGTCTGCGCCCGATTCTGCTCACCGCCTTTACCACCGTGCTCGGCCTGCTACCGCTGCTGCGCGATGTGTTTTTCCAGAGCATGGCGGTGGTGATCATTTTCGGTTTGGGATTCGCCACGGTGCTAACGCTGCTGGTGTTGCCGGTGCTGTATCAAACCTTTTATCGGGGTAGAAAGTCTTGAGCGTGAAATTTTGCCTTGTGTCCGTATTATCCGTGCGGGCTCTGACGCATCTGCTGCGTCACGGGCCGTCCTCGCGCCGCTAGCGCGGTGCCCTCGGCTTCCACGTTGTGCCGACGGACCGTTCGGGGATCGGCCGTCCTGGCCGGCCCCGAACTGCCTCACGCATCCATGCGTGAGGCTCCTGGCCCAACGTAAAAGCCTCAGCGCTGCGGATAGCCCTTTCGCCGCAGCAGACGCGCCAGCGCCTCTCACAATTTAGCCGTTTTCAACCACACGCACTGAAGTTTAAGCAGGCCGGGGCCGCTTTTGGGCAGGCAATCCGCAGCGCTGAATGTAGCGAGGAAGCCAGGAGAGCCCGCAGGACGCGGGCGAAAGGCGGAGCCGGGACAAGGAAGTCCCGTCTCCGCCGGTCCGTCAGGCTGACGAGCGAAATGAAGGTACCGCGTAAGCGGCGCGAGGACCGCCGGACCAAAAGCGGCACCGGCCGGCCTGCGCACTCACCATTGAGAAAATAACAAGCGAATCGCCATTTATGGCGACAGGTTTGTTAAATGCTTTCCCTGCTTTTCGTTCCCAGCGCTCGCCAGTAATATCTTTTTCAACATAAACGTCAGCGGAATTGCCAGAATTGCACCGATGATGCCCAACAAAGATTGCCAGATAAGAAACGCCAGCAGCTGTGTGGTAAGTGCCATATTCAATCTTTTGCCCAATAACAACGGCTCAATGACTGAACTCAGAATTAAATTCAACGCCACGAAGAACAGTGCGACCACCAATGCAGTTTGAATATCGTACAGCATATAACTTTGCAGCACTGGCGGAATGGCCGCCATAAATGAACCCAGCACCGGAATATAGTTGAAGACAAACATCAACACACCCCAGAAAAAGGCGAACTTCAGGCCAAAAAGATGAGCACCCGCCCAGACAATAATGCCGCCGACAATACTGGTCAGGGTTTTAACCTGAGCATAAACGATAACGCTTTGTACACCCTCTTCAAGTGCCACATAATAGCGCTGATATTTCCCTTCGGCCTGTTTGCGTAGCAAGATTTTTAAATTTCTCATTTCATACAGCATGAAAAACAGCATCAGAAATACCATCAGCCACCAGGAAAGAATGCTGGGTATTTGCGTGAGAAAACCCGTGACAAAGCGCACCACCGCACCCGCATCAACAAACGCCAGCATGTCGTTGGGCGTTAAAACCAGGCCCAAATGACTAAACGTCTGCGTCACCGGCTCGAAGCGTTCGGCCAGTAGCTGCGGTGCCTGACGGCTGAGCTGGATTAAATCGGGGGTTAATACAGTGAGTTTGATGATGGTGAACACAATCACCAATAACAGCAGCACAATCACCAGCAGCGATGACAGCAGACGCGGCACGCGTTTTCTTTCGAGCCGACTGATTAACGGATCGAGCATAATCGCCAGAAACAATGACAGCATCACCTGATTAATTAATGCCGATGCCAGATAGATACCGGTAAGAATTATGGTCAACGTGGCGAGAATTATCAGTACGCGCAAAAGCTTTGACCATAAAGGAAAGTCGTTCAGTCCCATTATTAAGATCCTTCATCCTATACAAAATGTATTATAGAGAAAAACCTGTGCGCTGGGCCTTGTTTGAGGTCAAGTGACGAAAAACATTCAGGCCGTAAGAGAAACGGCCTGAATGTCACGCGCTATTAATTGATTCTGAATCTCCGCGTTAATGGCTTTTCGATTTCGACAATCAAAAACATTACGAAGCCAATGATCAAGGTAATAATCCAGTAACGTAACGGTAGTGCGGTGGTACCAAACAGCAGCTGCATAAAGGGCGCGTAGATAATCAGCAATTGCAGAACTAACAGCACGCCGCTGACGATCCAGATGCCTTTATTCATCAGCAAACCTTTGCTCAATGAGAAGCCGTCGGAAACACGACAGTTCAGCATATAAAACCACTGCGCCGTTACCAGCGTTTGTAATAACACGGTACGAATAAATTCCGATGAATAGCCGCGCGGTTGCAGCCAGGCTTCCAGAACGAAGGCGCTGATGGCGATCATCGAACCGACAAAAATCACGCGCCAGATGGCGAAACCATCCATCACATGCAGCTTGGGATCGCGCGGCGGACGACGCATGATATTTTGCTCACCCGCTTCAAACGCCAGGCCGAAGGAGAGCGTGGCGGAAGTCGCCATGTTCATCCACAGAATCAGCACCGGGGTCAGCGGAATGAGGTTACCGGCCAGCAGGGCAATGATGATCAGTAAGCCCTGCGCGAGGTTGGTCGGCATGATGAACAAAATGGTCTTTTTCAGGTTGTCATAGACACGGCGCCCTTCCCGCACCGCGCTGGCGATGGTGGCGAAGTTATCGTCCGTCAGTACCATATCGGCGGCTTCTTTAGTTACTTCGGTGCCTTTAATCCCCATGGCGATACCGACATCCGCCTGCTTCAGCGCGGGCGCATCGTTAACGCCATCGCCGGTCATCCCGACCACCTCTTTTTTGCTTTGCAGCGCCTGCACCAGACGGAATTTATCTTCCGGGCTGGTACGGGCAAAGATGTCGTACGCCTGCGCCGCCTCACTCAATTGCTGGTCATCCATCACTTCCAGCTCGCGACCGGTGATGGCGGTGCTGGCGTTACCGATTCCCAACATCTGTCCAATACTCATCGCAGTTTGCGGATGGTCGCCGGTGATCATTTTCACGCGAATGCCGGCTTGCAGGCAGTCGCCAATCGCGGTTATGGCTTCCGGTCGCGGTGGATCCATCATCCCGGCGATGCCGAGCAAAATCATGCCCTGATGCAAATCCTGATGCGTCAGCTCAGTTTGTCCTGGTGTGGCCGGTTTCCAGGCCGCCGCCACCATGCGTAATCCTTCGCGCGCATACTCCTCAATTTTGGCTTCCCACCACGGCAGATCGATCGGCTGCAATCCGGCTTCTGTTTGCTGCTGCTGACAATGTCTGAACAGTACGTCTGGCGCGCCGGTCAGCAGCACGCACTCTTCATCGCCAATCAGATAGTGCGTCGACATGTATTTGTATTGCGAATCAAAGGGGATTTTATTGCGCAGTTCGGTGGTGACTGAAGGCAGATGTCCTTTGGCGGCTAGCACTTTAAGCGCGCCTTCCGTCGGGCCACCGGTGATTTTCCACAGCCCGTTTTCGTCTTTAATCAGCTGGCTGTCGTTACACAGATCGATGGTGCGCAGATAGCGCTCGAGGATCGAGCCTTGCGCCACTTTTACCGGCACAGCGTCATCGGCTTTATGGATGGCGCCCACCGGTTCATAGCTCACGCCATCAACGCGGTAAATCTGATCGGCGGTGATAATCGCTTTCACCGTCATTTCATTCATGGTCAGCGTGCCGGTTTTATCTGAGCAGATCACTGTCATCGCGCCCAGCGTTTCCACGGTAGGCAGCTTGCGGATGATCGCCTGCTGCTTCGCCATGGTTTGTACGCCAAGCGACAGAATGATCGAGATAATCGCCGGTAATCCTTCGGGAACCGATGCCACCGCAAGGCTAATCAGAGACAGCATCAGCTCTGAAACCGGCATATCGCGGAACAGCAAACTGAAGACAAACAGCGCGGCCATCATCGCCAGGATGATCAGGAAAATGGCTTTACCGAGTTTATCCATCTGCACCAGCAGCGGCGTGCGGTGCTTTTCGATATCGGACATCATCTGGTTGATGTGCCCAAGTTCCGTGGCGCCACCGGTAGCGACCACCAGCCCTTTGCCGCCGCCCGAACTGACGGTGGTGCCGGAGAACAGCAGATTGGTACGATCGCCCAGCGGCAGCTCTCCGATGAGTGCGTCCGTGCCCTTCTCGACCACGGTGGATTCGCCCGTCAGAATCGCTTCTTCAACGCGCAGGTTGTGCGCCTCAATGACGCGCAGATCCGCCGGGATGCGGTCGCCGGCGCGGATCACCACCACATCACCTGGCACCAACGCGGTGGTGGGCAGCGTCTCGTGATTTCCCGCGCGGATCACCACCGTTTCGCTGGAGAGCATATTGCGGATACTTTGCAGGGATTTTTCCGCATTGCTCTCCTGAATGTGGCCAATCAGGGCATTCACCACCGCCACGCCGAGAATCACCAGCGTATCAACCCAGTGTCCCATGACGGCAGTTAGCAGCGCAGCGGCAAGCAAAACGTAGATCAGCACATCGTTGAAGTGAGCGAGAAAACGCAGCCAAACCGGCTTGCCGGGTTTCTGTGGCAGGGCATTTTCCCCGTACTGTGTTAGGCGCGCCGCCGCTTCAGCACTACTGATTCCCTCGGTGGAACTTTGCGTACTGGCCAGCGTTTCATCGACAGAAAGTTGATAATAGGTACTTTCCGGTTTCGCAGTATTCATCGCTTTCTCCTCAAATCCTGTTTCGGAAATCAAGGCGGTGATATCCCGTATTTAACAAGTCGCCATTGAACGAAAAGATCAGACCTGACTTATCCGGTGGAAGAAGCGGTCCGTTTCAGATTGAAAAATATGTAGTTAATGGCTGCTCAGCGGCAATGGAGCAGCCCTATTTTCTATACGAAATTGAAAGTTTTTTGTAAAATGAACGCTATAAACGTAGCACAGGGATATTCAACGCATTCATTTCTCAATAAAAGTCGCGAGGCGGAAACCATTTATCTCACCAGACTTATCCGATCGCGGATAATAATAAAAATATAGTGTGATAATTCATAAGGCTGGGTAATTTAAAGCCAACATTCAGGTTGCTTTAATCTGATATTTTATATCGATATTGCGGATTAAATATCCATGAAAATCAGTTTTATTAGATTTAAATCTGGTTAATTTCATCAAAAATATTACAAGCTATCAGGCTTTACTTTTTTTGACATCTGCGTCTATGCTCATCGATAACAAAAACATCCTGTTAATACTTCTCACCTTTCAAGACGATGGCGCAGTTTTTCTGTGGTCATGGTTAATGGAGGCAACGATGTATGGTTATAGCCTGCTCCGTCTGAGTCTTTATGTTGTCATTGCGATCGTTACCTGCTCCGCCGTAGGACTATTCACCTACGCGGTTGTCTCTATGCTTGGTAATTAAATTATCCACTCACATTATTGCCAACAATGGATTCGTTGTTGCTGAGGATAAAACAGTGACTCGTTATATTACGCTGACTGCCATTGTTATATTTTTAACAACGGGTTGCGATCAAAAAACACAGGAAGTCACGCCACCGCCACGCATGGTGAAAGTCGTTGAAGTTGTGGCGTCCGGCGAATCTCAACAACGTATCTTCCCGGCGCGCATTGAATCCGGCGACTCCACCGATTTGTCGTTCAAACGTGCAGGACAGATTGAATCGCTGGATATTCGCCAGGGCAACCGCATCGAGCAGGGCCAGCTCATCGCCAGGCTTACGGCGCGGGAAGCGCAGCAGCGCGTTAATGAGCGCCAGACCGCCGCCACCCTCGCCCAGCGGCAATTTGCCCGCTTCCAGACGCTCTCCGGCCGACAGGCGATTTCGCAGGCAGATATGGACGTGCAGCGCGCCAACCGCGATGCGGCCAATGCCGCGCTGCAAATTGCCCGTGAGGAGTTAAGCCAGATGACGCTAACCGCGCCGTTCAGCGGTGTGGCCGCCGTGGTTAACGTGCGCAATCATCAGGTGGTCGCCGCCGGACAAACCATCGCTACCTTGACCCGCAACGATCTGCTCGACGTGGTGTTCAGCGTGCCGGAAAACCTGTTTACCGCGCTGGATATGCGCAACCTAACCTATCGCCCGGTGGTGCGCATCAACTCATTGCCGGGTCGCGAATTCCAGGCCGAGTACAAAGAGCACACCGGCAGCAGTAACAGCAACTCGCTGACGTGGCAGATTATTTTAACTATGCCGCGCCCGGCCGATTTCCCGGCGGTGGGCGGCGTCAGTGGCACGGTGACGATTAACCTCGCCAATCTGCCCGCCAATGTGAATCGCGAATCGTTAGTGGTGCCGGTGGAAGCGGTGTTCAATCCCGATAACAGCCAGCGCAATGAACCGCATGTTTGGGTGGTGCAAGGCAGCGGCGATCAGTTGACGTTAGAAGATCGCAAAGTCAGCGTGGGCGAAGTAACCGATCGTGGCGTGGTGATCACCGCCGGGCTGCACGCCGGTGAACGCGTGGTCGCCGCTGGCGTCAACGAGTTGCATGCTCAGCAATCGGTACGCATCTGGACGCGTGAGCGGGGGCTATAATGGATATCTCCCGGCAGTTTATCGATAATCCGGTCCGCGTCTGGCTGGCGATTCTGTTACTGGGCGTCGGCGGCATTTTTGCTCTGCTCAATATTGGCCGTCTTGAGGATCCAGCCTTTACCATTAAGACCGCGGTGGTTGTCACCCACTATCCCGGCGCGTCCGCGCAGCAGGTGGAAGAGGAAGTCACCTTGCCACTGGAAAATGCGCTGCAGCAGTTGCCCTATCTGGACAATGTCAGCTCCATCTCTTCCAACGGCCTGTCGCAGATTACCGTCAACATTGACTCGCGTTATCACTCCAACGCGTTGCCGCAAATCTGGGACGAACTGCGGCGCAGAGTCGGCGACGCGGCGCGTTTCTTTCCTCCCGGCGTAGCAGCGCCATTCGTTAACGATGATTTTGGCGATGTGTTTGGTTTCTTCTTTGCCATTTCTGGCGACAACTTCAGCAACCCGGAACTGGTGCAATACGCGGAGCAGCTACGGCGTGAACTGGTGCTGGTGCCGGGCGTGGGCAAGGTGGCGCTGGGCGGCGTGATCCCGCAGCAGATTAATATCGATGTCTCCTTAACGATGATGGCCGCGCGCGGCATTACGCTGCCGCAACTCGCCAGCGTGCTAAGTCGCCTCAACGTGGTCTCCAATGCGGGCGACATCAAAGCCGGCACGGAATCGATCCGTCTGCATCCAACCGGCGAGTTTCAGAACATCGAGGAGTTGGGCGACTTGCTGGTCAGCCCGCCGGGCGATCACGCCACTACCCGATTGCGCGATATCGCCTCGCTGTCGCGCGGGCTGAGTGAATCGCCCTCCAGCATTTACCACGCCAGCGGACGTCCGGCGGTCACCATGGGAATTTCGTTTGTTCCCGGCGTGAATGTCATTGATGTCGGGCGCGCGCTGGAGGCCAAACTGCAGCAGATGTCGGCAGAAAAACCGGCGGGCATTCAGATCAACGTATTTTACGATCAGGCCGCCGAAGTGGCGCACTCGGTGAATGGCTTTATTACCAACTTCCTGATGGCGCTGGCGATTGTCGTCGGCGTGCTGCTGATATTTATGGGTGTGCGCAGCGGCATTATCATCGCGTTGTCGCTGGCGCTCAATGTGCTGGGCACGCTGCTGATCATGTATCTGTGCGGCATTGAGTTGCAGCGCATTTCGCTGGGCGCACTGATTATCGCGCTGAGCATGCTGGTGGATAATGCGATTGTGATTGTCGAAGGCGTGCTGATCGCGCGTCAGCAAAACTCGCCGCTGATGACCACCATCAACTTTGTGATTCGCCGCACCGCCTTCCCGCTGCTGGGCGCGACGATAATCGCCATTCTGGCGTTTGCGCCGATTGGTCTTTCGCAGGATTCCACCGGCGAGTACTGCAAATCGCTGTTCCAGGTATTGCTGATTTCCCTACTGCTGAGCTGGTTCTCGGCGCTCACCATCACGCCGGTGCTGATCAAATGGTGGCTGTTTAAAACACAGGAACCTACTAAAGCTGCGGCTGAAGTTTCACCTTATGACGGCGGTTTTTATCGCCTTTATCAGCGCATGTTGCAGGTGTTGCTCAGGCAAAAAACCCTCACGCTTTCGCTGATGGCGGTGCTGCTGGCGCTGGCGATTTGGGGCTTTGGATCGGTGCGACAAAACTTCTTCCCTTCAGCCAATACGCCGATCTTCTTCGTCGATCTCTGGCTGCCGTACGGCACCGATATCAACGCCACCGAGCAGATGGCCAGCGACGTTGAAAAATCGATTACCGGGCAGCAAGGCGTGATTTCTACCGTCACCACCATTGGCCAGGGCAGCATGCGCTTTATCCTCACTTACAACGGGCAGCGTCAGTACAGCAATTATGCGCAAATCATGGTGCGCATGGACGATCAGCGTAATATCGGCGCGCTGTCACACCGTATTGATGCCTACATCGTGCGCCAGTATCCGCAGGTCAATGCCAGCACCAAACGGGTGATGTTTGGTCCTTCGGGCGGTAGCGCGATTGAAGTACGTATCAAAGGTCCCGATCCCGACAGAATGCGCCTGATCGCCAGCCAGGTCGGCGACATCCTCACCGCCGATCCCGCCACCGACAGCGTGCGCAATGACTGGCAAAACCGCAGCAAAGTTATTCGCCCGCAGTTCAATCTGGCATTAGGCCGCGAGCTAGGCGTCGATAAGCAGGAGGTGGATAACGCGCTGGAGATGAATTTCACCGGCAGCCGCGTTGGGCTGTATCGGGAAGGCGCTGACCTGCTGCCGGTTATCGTGCGGCCACCGGCCAGCGAGCGGCAGGACGCCAATCATCTCAATAACGTGCTGGTGTGGAGCCAAAGCCAGCAGCAGTACATCCCGCTCAGCAATGTGGTGAGCGGTTTTACGCTGCAATGGGAAGATCCGCTGATTCTGCGCCGCGATCGCAGCCGCGTGCTCACCGTGCAGGCCGACCCGAATCCGCTCAGCAACGATACGTCCGGCGATATTGTGGCGCGCGTGAAGCCGCTGATTGAGCAGATCCCGCTGCCGCACGGCTACAGCATTGAGTGGGGCGGCGATGCGGAGAGCTCCAGTGAAGCGCAGCAAGGCGTATTTACCTCGCTGCCGCTGGGTTATCTGGTGATGTTTGTGATCACCGTGCTGATGTTCAGCTCGCTGAAAAACGCCGTCGCTATCTGGCTGACGGTGCCACTGGCGCTGATTGGCGTGACGCCGGGCTTTTTGATCACCGGGATTCCGTTTGGCTTCATGGCGTTAATCGGCCTGCTGAGTCTTAGCGGTATGTTGATTCGAAATGGCATCGTGCTGGTCGAAGAGGTTGAACAGCAGAAGCTAATAAAGCCGCAGGCTGACGCGATCATCTATGCCGCCACCTCGCGTCTGCGCCCTATTCTGCTGACCGCCTTCACCACCGTGCTCGGGCTGGCGCCGCTATTACGCGATGTGTTCTTCCAGAGCATGGCGGTGGTGATCATGTTTGGTCTGGGTTTTGCCACGGTGCTAACGCTGCTGGTGCTGCCGGTGATTTACGCCTGCTTCCATCGCCAACCGGTGGCTAGCGCATCATGAATGTGACCGGCCTTAATGTGATTAAAACGCTGGGATGTATGACGGCGGTGACATTTTTCACCGTGTACAACACCTGGGATCGCTACGATTACGATTATCACTGGATTCTGGCATTTCTGACCTTTATCTCCACCATCGCCACGCCGCTGTTTTTTGTCGTCGCCGGGATAATGGATGCCCGTTCCGAGCAGGATGTTAACTGGCAGATAGGCAAGATTCGCAATCTGGTGATCGTGTTTCTGTTCTGGATGACGGTCTATTACTTGTGGGAACCGTATCAGCGCGGCTACCTGATCCAGCCATGGTTCATCTTCTCGTTCATTATCATCTACAGCTTTCACCCGCTGATGATCTGGCTTAGCCAGCATCGACGCGCGTTCGTTGCGCTGGTGTTTGCGTTGCTGGCGTTCTCATATTGCTACGATTTGCTGGCGGTGCTGCATCCGGACGACCCGCTGTTCCGGCTTGAACCGCAGTATCGGCTCTGGACCTGGCTGCTGTTTTACTTAACCGGCCAGCTGTTGTGCGATCCGCTGATTAATGACTGGATGGAGCGCAAAAAAGTGGCGCGCGGCGCGGTGATCGCCCTGCCCTTTATCTATCTGTTTACCTGGTTTTATGAGCAGCACTTCTTCTTCGCGCTATTCAAAGCCGATCGCAACGCCTTTATTCTCACCGGCTCGCAGATTTATCTGCTGGTGGTGGTGCTGGTGATTGCCGCCAGTCAGGTGCGCTTTCGCCGCAATGTGGCGGTTAAAGAGACCATTCTGGCGACCATCAGCAAAACCATGACCGGCGTCTATATTCTTCACTACTCGGTTTTCCATCTGCTCACCGCGCTGATTCCCATCACCTCGCTGGCGACTAAGCTGACGCTGATTGCCGTGACCTTTGCCGCTTCGGTGTTGCTCTCCAGAGTGATCCTCGCCAGCGGCTGGCTGAAAAAAGTCATAACGCTTTGATGCAGGCCGGCAGATTGCTCTGACTGCTGCAGTCAATGCGCCCCTTGATTTGCAACATCATGTAATCGAAAAACGGATTGGAAGTGTTGCGCATCAGCGTATCCAGCCCAACGATCAGGCTGGCGGTTTCACCGCGCAGCGAGATGGTGCCAAAGCTAATGCCATAACGATTCTTTTCCGTTGGCTCGCGGCCATACAGCGAGTCGCTGAGTGGGAACGGCACGGCAATGTGCGATAACGAATAGGTATCCTGCGGCCACGCTTCATGCATCGAACGCACGATTTCTTGCGTTTGATCCGCCGCTGTAATGCGCGCCACGGTTTGATAGGTGGTCGGTGACGCGTTGGTGATGACCGTTGAGGCATAGCGGCGCGGCGCAGGCGGCAACAAATTATTGACCGCTGAGTAGAGCGCGGGCCTGAACAGCGCGCGCAAGTTCGCCGCCTGGTTGACGTCGAACATCACCAGTTCACTGCCGTTATCCGGCAGATAGCGATAGAACGCATTGACCACCGCGCGGGTGCTGACGGTGGAATCCAGCACTGACTGGAAGGTCAGCACCGGCGGAAACGCCGGCATGCTGCCGCCGCGAATCACATGCAGCAGCTGATCCTGCATCGCCTGAGTCAGCAGCCACGATTGCCGCGCCGCGCGCACCGGGAACGAGTTGTACTTAAAAGGATTGTATTCCGGGATGATGCTCAGCCACGCCGCTTTGGCGAAGCCGGGAATGATAGCGGGCCAGCCGGCTAAGCCAGCAAACCGCGCATAGGCGGTGACGCCAATCATCGGCGACAGCAATACCAGCTGCTGCGGCTTGCGCAGCGCGTTATTTTGCAAGGTATCGAGGCTGTATTTCACCGCCAGCGCGCCGCCGTTCGAGTATCCAACCAGATGCAAAGGTACGTTGCTACCCGCCAGGCGTGTCGCTTCGCGCACCGCTAAGCGGGTTGCCGCCATCCACATTTGCCAGTCAACTTTGGTGAGCGAACCGGGCGCCGTGCCGTGTCCCGGCAGTCGCGGCACTACCGCCACAAAACCCTTCTGCTGATACGCCTGCGCCAGATAGCGCATGCTGTACGGCGAATCGGTTAATCCGTGCAGCAGCACCACCGCACCTTTCGCTTTTCCTTCTGGCTCGAGGATATATGAGCGATTCCAGTCGGTGTCGAATCGCGCCGGATAAACCGGGCTTTGCGCGTTAAAGCGGTTGAGTGCCGTTTTCTCATCGTCACTGAGCTGGTCAGTCACGTTGAGCTTCATGTCGTGGAAAATCGCTGCTTCACGCGTCAGATAATCCGCGAAGCTGGCGCGATCGATCTCATCCACCGACATTTCATCCGCCGACCACGTATGCCAGCGATGCAGCGGCGGTCCCTGTTCGGATTGATAACCACGGATCACCAGGAACATCACCAGCAAAACCAGCAAGCCCAACGCAATGCGCTTGAGCACTTTGCTGAGGCGATCTTTATGCAACGCGTTGGCGGAATCAGAAGGCATAGCGAACCCATGCAAACAGCACGTTACCGTTATTGTAAGTGCCGGGAATATAGGTGAACTGCACGTTGAGGCGTTTATAACCAGCGGAGAACAGCGGCAGCACGATAGGCAGCGGCACGTAATTGGCGAAGTCATCGCGCGCGGTAATACCGGCGGTTAGCCCAAGTCCGAGACGAAAATCGCGCGATTGATCCAGATACCAGCCTTTCTCCCAGCCATAACCAATGATCGGCTGCCATTCGTTATGGGAATCTTTAAACGCCATCGCGTAGAGCGCGCTCCAGTTACCGTCTTCATTGATGCGCGAGACGCCCAACCCGCCCCCCCAAGGCGTTTCATTGTAGTTATCGGTTTTATCTTTATCGTAAGCAAAACGAGCATGCCAGCTGATGAAAGGCAGATAGAGATCGTAATACTGCGGTTCCTGCCAGGTTTGTGAAACGTCCTGCTTGAGCCATTCCCAGCCATCGCTGATCGTGTTGGCCGCCGAGGCGGGACAGACAAACAGGGACAGAGTAAGCAACCAGGCCGCCTGAAGAGTACGCATCATGTATGCCTCTGAAATTCACCGCCGCGAAAAGGAGTGGAAAAGCTGATGTGCTCACAAAGCAGATCAAGCCACTTAACCGGTGAGATTATAGTTGCTTGTTATTGCTATAAGTAGCGTCACCACGCAGATAACAAACCATACGGCGATGACCGGCGCGAAAAAGCGCAGCCAAAGATGAAGCGTAACCGGCCGTTCAGCCATCCAGGCCTTTAAATGGTTAAAATAAATAAACATATTCGTTGCTAAATTATTATCGCTATGTCTTAATGCGTCATCGGTTTGGAACACAGACCTTATGAAAGCAGTTTTAGTAAAGCAGTCCTCAGTTCAAGTGTTATCCCTAGATATCCTTCTTCGAGAGCCTCCTCCTAAGTGCCCAATAAGTAAATCTTTCACTTCAGGCCAATTTTCGCCGCTACAAGTGGCTCATCAATTAAGGAATTATCTATGTCTAACAAAATGACTGGTTTAGTAAAATGGTTTAACTCTGATAAAGGTTTTGGCTTTATCACTCCTAACGATGGCAGCAAGGATGTTTTCGTCCATTTTTCTGCAATCCAGAGCGACAACTACAAAACTCTTGATGAAGGTCAGCAAGTTTCCTTCACCATCGAAAATGGCGCCAAAGGCCCAGCAGCGGGCAATGTTACTCCGCTGTAAGCCGCGCTCATTATCAGCAACGCTTACAATAGCGATGAAGACAATAGTCTGAGCAGATAAGAACCGCTGATAATAAAAAAACCCGCCTCGTGCGGGTTTTTTATTGCCTGAAATTTGGTGTGACTAAGGTTTGCGTAGTGAATAAACTGCTCGCCAGCGAAGTCGGTAGCTTCACCGGACGTAGAAAGTGGACACCGGTTAATAAGAAGGAAATAGGTTGCTTTTGCCCGATTTGAATTTCACACAAACGCTACATCACCCGTCATTTCGACTATGAGCCGTCCGCTGTTTGTTTCTCTGGATGGACCCAAAGGCGTCGGTAAAACCACGCTACTGGAAGCCATTACGAAAGTACTCAGGTCAGATAACATTAAGGTAATCCGGCTTTGCGAGAAAAAAAGCGATCCCTTCAGGAGAGAAACCATGGCTCTGGTGAACAGGCTGGCCAGAAATCCCTCCATGGTTTTAGAGCGGGAAGTTTGTGCGCGCTTTGCTGATAGCCGTGCATGGATTTCCCAACATGTGCTGACTAAACAGCCACCGAACAGCATCATTTTGATGGATCGCTGGTACCCGTCGGATGCCGCGTTTCGCCGGATGGTTCCATTTGCTGAGATTTTACAGTTAAACATTGATCGAAACGTGCAAGAGCCGGACCTGCATGTCGGGGTTGTTACTGCGCCTGAAATTTCATGGGCAAGGGCTGCGGCCAGAACGCGCGGGTTAAGTAGTACGGTGATGCATAAGCTGGAAGATCATGTCGCTTGTACTCAGTCATTCGAGCGAGCCGTTGCAGAACACGGCTGGGTTTTATGTCGTAATGAAGGGATGATCGAACACGCAGCCATGCAGGTTGTAAATGAGATCTACAAACTGCTGAATGCCCTTTAGGCATCAGTTCTGAGACCCTTTTTCTGCCGCATTCGGTTAAACCTATTAGTGGAAACACATCACTCTGACTGCACACTGAACACATCCGTCTATGGTTATCAGTTGCTACTCGGGCCAACTGTACATCGGTGTAATCCCTGAAAGTTCTACAGACGCACGTCTTGTGGATACGCTATGACTGGGTGGGGCTCCAGATATAACAGCGCGGTGCATAATATGCAGCTGGTGTCCGCCAACTTCCGCGTAATAAGCTGGCTATCCGTAAATGTAACGAAACCAATATCGTTACCTGCAAAGGGTTTTATTGCATCCTTGCGCTTTCATATTTATACAGCTGTTCATGGATTACTTTAGAATTAAATATATCAGCCCTTTTTGTAGTGCCTTCCCATTATTTCACCGAGTTAATATCTATCATTGAGAAGCGCTTAACACCTTTAACATTAAACCTCTTTCATGCAAAATTGTACATAATATCACCCTGCATTAGCACCTAATAACGGCAGTGAATAGTCACTCAGAAAATATATAAATCTAAGATTTCATGACTTTTAGGAATTAACCTTTAGCTAAATCCGTCATAGCGCCTACAGTTTAAGTCGAGGTTGTCATAAACGTGAAAATGGAGGATGGTTAATGTCTTTTCAACACGACGGGAAAGGCTACGTCATTATTGGCGAAGCGGCACTGAGTATTGCCTTGGGACAGAGAGTTGTCAGCGTACAATCGCTGATTGACGAACTGGAACATATGGCAAATGCAGGCGGCAGCAAGGCAAGGTTGTCTGATATTTCTGAAGCCACAAAATGGCTGAAGAGTTTCGAAGAGCCCGATCGCGCTGTCCATAACGTGCCATACCTGCAAACGCTTGCAGGCTTGAACGACGAAACGAACTGACGCCTAAGGACGTAGTCCGGCTCTGGCCGGAAGACGACGACGAAGATGACCTCAACGGTCGCGTTTAACGTGTACCGGCTGGAGAAAATGTCAGGGACGACACTCTCCCCTTCCTTAATTAATCCCCACCTGTCATTTGGCAATATTCATTTCCCATTCCCAAATTACGTATCAAAATCTTCATTAATTGAGGCAAGTTTTGTCTTGAAAACGATTTCATTATTTTCCCTCGAAATTTGAGACTTTTCTTTATCATCAAGCAATGCGTTTACATCTGGCATAATTTAAGATAATTATCAGCAAGTTGAGCAGCAACGTTAACATGCAAAATTTGATAAACCGTAATCTCTAAACAATCTTAAAGACCTTAAGGAAGTTTGTTACTACACTATTCCTACGGTAATCGAAAATATTGGAGGAAACGCAGTGTTATTTCATGACGAAGAACAAGGCCATATCATTATTGGCGAGGCAGTGATTAATCTTGCTGTGAGTCAGAAGGAAATCAACATTCACTCCCTCATCATTGAGTTGGGCACCATGGCCGAAGGCGATGCCAGCGACAATAGACTTGCTCAGATAGCCGACGCCAGACGCTGGCTAAAAGCCTTTGTCGAAACCTCCCCACGAAACCGCGAAGAGCTACGTTGGCTTTCAGCATCCAGACATTTACGCGCTATCAACAATGATCGTTAATGGGTGACTAACGTTGATTCAGGTTAAGGATGCGCCTCAGGGCGCTCCGCATTATGTCGATAAGTAAGTGAGTTAAACAGACTTCATTCCCTGAACCTTTCAATACCCCCTCCTCCAGTTAATCGCCTCCTCTCTCTTTGTACAAATTTACCCTTATCTTCAACAACCAGAACCCGACAGCCGATCTCACAACCAAACATAACTACCTGAATAAAAAGGATAAGCATCTTTTGCTTGAAAAGAAAATCTGTACAGATAAATTAATCCTGTACAAGTTTTAAAAGATTGTCTAACTTTATGTTCAGACAAAATCGACTATCCCAACTTTTACGAGGTTCGCATGCGTCAGAGTGTTTCTAAATTTCCCGATACAGCCAGCGATATTGCACATTATTTTAGCAAAGCAAGCGCGCCAACTCAGCAAGAAACGCTAGGTCAAATTGTTGTCGAAATCCTTCGGGCAGGCAAGAACCTTAATCGTAAGGCTATCTGCACTAAACTGTTAAGACGTCTCGAAGTCGCAGCCACTCAAGAAGAAGAACGCCATTATCAGACACTAATCGGCATGCTCTTTGATCGCTAAGTTTTATCTGTTGGCGAGATAAGCCAGTCACGATCCCGTCGAAGGGATTCAGGCTTTAAACCGCTCATTAATGGATTTTTATCCATGAAAGGCGTGCCATAACAGAAATATGCGCTAAATTTAGTTTTGAATGACTTTTAACTGGGTAAATAGCCCTGAAAGCAAGGGTTTGTTTAGCCAACACCCAACGCAATAGCGTAAACATCTTTCAAACGTTGCCGCAGAAATATCTGATCACAAGGAGAGAAAATGCAACAAAGCGCACAGCAAACGTCCCGCGAAATAGACATTACTGACTATCTCCAAAACGCAGGTGACAACCTTTCTGCGGAGAAGACACTGATTGACTCCGCCATCCAGACGCTTGAGAGTCAGGGTAAGAGTGTCTCCAATAGCGCCATTATTTTGTACTTCATCTCGGAAATTGAAAATACCACGGACCCGTTGCAACTTGACGCGTTACTCAACGCGTTGAAAATGGTGGTGGGCTTTACTCCGGGTGAAGAAGAACGTTGGGCATTTTTTTACTGGTGAGTAAAGTCTCAGGGAAATGAGGATCAGTATTTTTAATATGGATGTAGCGGTCAGAAAAGCGGGGAATTGACACAACTCTCCCCGCTGATAGGCAAATAGAATAGATTGGTTTTATTAATCATCATCATTAGGCGTACGGCCTACAACGATTTCAAGGCAGTTGCGCAGCACATCGAGTTGCTCAATATCTGTCGCACTCTCCAGCTCCGCTATCAGACTCATAATGATGGCCTTGTTCGTCACTCTTCCTCTCTCTGCGATCAATGACTTTACGATGATACCAATGACTTCTTTTTCCTCTGCATACTGGTCACCGGTGCTGTGTAAATAACTCTGCAGGTCTGACTCGATAGTATTCTGCTGCATAAAATATCCTTACTGAGTTGCGCATTTTTGTCTCTCTTCCACGCACTTAAGCCCTTAGCCGGCGTTAATGTCGGGTTGAGTCGTCATTACCGAATTTGTCTATATCAAAATTTGCCATGTGCTCCCGGTCTCCAACTTTAGGGGATTCACTCTCGGCAATTTCTTTCTTAACATCCTGCGTAGCGAGAAGTATTACGCGCGCACGTTCTTCATCCTTTTCAGCCTTCAGCATGCATTCAAGCTTCGAGAGGAGCGCACGTCGCGAGATGCCGGCTTTTTCGCGCAGCAATGCTATTACCGCCTCGCCGATGAGAAGGTCACTCAACTTTTGTTCATGGTGATTTTTCATATCACTGTCTGTTCAACATTTAGTGTTGAGAAGAGAGAGAGATGCGGCTGAAAAACGCTGCAATATCATTTACTGAATGGCATTTTCCCAGGTTCTGTTGCAAGGAAACCTCACGTGTTCATAATTTAATCAGATCGTCATGCAGTAAACTTATACAATGATCGCAATGTTGTACAGCTTTATTGGCGTGAATTGATGAATATTTAATATGAGATAGGGCAAGTAAAAAGGATTGGACTTTTATGGCAGGAAAAAATGACCTCTGAAAGTGGAAATCTCTAACGCTTTCAGAGGCGATGCAAAGCATCATTCGTTACGTGCGGAGAGTACCGCTGGGTCAATTTATAGGAGATTAAAAAAAATGCACGGGTTATATTTTTTTATTTTAGCTCCTATTACAGTCATTTAAATTGCATCTTTATCAAAATGAAACCGCTTCGGTTATTTATGAACTCAACCATCAAGAAAATTGACAATTTTTATTTGGCTCTCACAAATAAATGCCATTTATTAATCGATTTCTCATTTTTAAAAGACCACGTTGATAAGTAACGCTCGGGTTTTACTGACGAGGATAAACGAAGCCAGGCAGTGATTTCAGGACTGTCTACCAGACCATTGCTGTGATGATTGAAGTGATAAAGGCCTCGTGCCCGAGCCTTTTCATTTTTATTTGTGGACCTGAGTTGCAGGCGTTAAATACTGCTACTACTCTTTTATCGCTTCATACTTGGTACGAAGGTTACACACAGCACGCACAGCGTGCGAGAGTCTTTGCATATTGTTCATACTTCCTTCCCCGCTCCAGGCGGGGATTTTTTTCAGCATTAGCCTACCTGACACGGAACCAGATGGCATACATCGCCGGTAAAAACACCAGCGTCATAATGGTGCCGCCCAGCGTCCCGCCAATCAGCGTGTAAGCCAGCGTGCCCCAGAACACGGAGTGCGTCAGTGGAATAAATGCCAGAATCGCCGCTAGCGCTGTCAGCAGAACCGGCCGGGCGCGCTGCACCGTTGCCTCAACGATAGCCTTGAAAGGATCGTGGCCTTCCCGCTCATTCTGATGAATTTGTCCGATCAGGATCAGCGTATTACGCATCAGAATCCCTGACAGCGCGATCAGCCCAACCAGTGCATTGATGCCAAAGGGCTGCTGGAATAGCAGCAGCATGGGCACAACGCCAACCAGCCCGAGCGGCGCGGTCAGAAAAACCATCACCATCGCTGCCATGGAACGCACCTGCAGGATGATGATCAGCAGCGTCAGGGCAATCATAATTGGGAACAGCGGCAGCATAGCTTTGGTCGCTTTACCCGACTCCTCAATCGAGCCCGCCTGTTCAATACGGTACCCCGGCGGCAGTGACGCGATTAATGGCTGAAGTTCCCGGCTCAACGCACTTGAGACATCCGGTGGCTGCAATCCGTCAGCAATATCGCCGCGCACCGTTATGGTTGGCGTTCTGTCGCGGCGGCGCAGCAGCGGATCTTCCATGCGGATGTCGATTTCACCGAGTTGCGAGAGTGGAATGCGCTGCCCATCGGCTCCGGCTAGCGTCAGAGCGTCAAGGCGCGCGGGATCGAGGCGCACCTCTCCGGCTGCACGACCAACCACTTCCACAGATCGGATATCTTCACGAATCGCCGTGATAGATGCCCCGCTTAGCAGGAACTGCAGTTGACGAGCCGCTCCGGCAGGCGTTAGCCCCATCGCCTGCAGCCGATCCTGATCCAGCCTGAAATGCATTACCGGTACACGTGAACCCCAGTCGGTGTTGACGGTGCGCATCATCGGGCTGGCCTGCATCAATACTTTCACCTTCGCGGCCAGCTGGCGCAGTACGTCTGCATCGGGACCCATCACCCGGTAAGCGACCGGATAAGGCGAATAGGGACCGAAAACCAGCTGTGTTACGCGCACCTGCGCTTCAGGCGCGAGCCCATCTGCTGCCGCTTGTCGCAGACGCTGCTTCAGCGCATCGCGATCGTGCTCGCCGTTGGTCAGCACCACGATTTTGGCAAAAGAGGGATCCGGCAATTCCGGGGCCATCGCCAGATAGAAACGCGGCGCACCCTGCCCGATGTACGCGGTTACCGTGCGGGTTTCTTTTTGCTTTTTCAGCCAGTGCTCAATTCGCGCCGTGGTCTGGCTGGTCTGCTCTATTGAGGTGCCGTAAGGCATTTGCACTTCAACCAGCACCTCAGGACGATCGGAGGTTGGGAAGAACTGTTTTTTCACCAGCCCCATGCCAATGATGGCCAGCACAAAGCAGCTAATTACCGCGCCTGCCACCCACCACTTATGCGCGATGACTCTGGTTAGCAGTCGTCTGAAGCGATTGTAGTGGCGGGTGTTATAGATTGCCGCGTGCCCACCGACTACCGGCTTGATGTCGGGCAGCATCTTCACGCCCAGATAAGGGGTAAACAATACTGCCACCACCCACGAGGCAATCAGGGCAATCCCCACGATCCAGAACATATTGCTGGTGTATTCACCGGCGGTGGACTGCGCAAAGCCGTTGGGCATGAAGCCGATCGCGGTTACCAGCGTGCCGGCCAGCATCGGCGCGGCCGTATGGCTCCAGGCGTAGGCCGATGCTTTGATGCGGTCATAGCCCTCTTCCATTTTCACCACCATCATCTCTATCGCAATGATGGCGTCATCAACCAGTAAACCCAGTGCGAGGATAAGTGAACCCAGCGTGATGCGGTCAAAGTTTTTTCCCGTGGCGGCCATCACCACAAATACCACGGCAAGCGTCAGCGGAACCGCGGCAGCAACCACGATGCCAACGCGCCAGCCCATGCTGACAAAGCACACCACCATCACCACCAGCAAAGCCACGAAGAACTTCACCATGAACTCATCGACAGCCGAACTGATGTTAACCGCCTGGTCGGAAACGTTGGAGAGCGTCATGCCCAGCGGCATGTCACTATTTATATTTCGGACCTCTTGTTCCAGCGCTTTACCCAGCTCAAGACCGTTCCAGCCTTCCCTCATTACCACGCTCAACATCAGTGCAGGTTCACCCTCATTACGGATGAGAAAATCGGGCGGATCGACATAGCCACGTTCGACCTTGGCCACGTCGACAAGCCGTAGCGTGTGATTACCGGAGACGACCGGCGTGTTGCGGATTTTTTCGAGCGTATCCAGCGCTCCGTCGAGGCGGATAAACACCTCGGGCCCGCGCGTTTGTATCGAACCGGCGGGTGACAGGGCATTTTGCCCGTTCAGGGCGTTAAATATCTGTTCCGGTGTAATGCCCAGCGTAGCGAGGCGATCGCTGGAAAAGGAGACATAAATACGTTCTGCCTGATCGCCGGTAATGGTGACTTTTTTTACGCCCGCAACGTGTAGCAGCTGCTGGCGGAGTTTTTCGGCATCACGAGACAGAAATCGCTGCGGTTCACCCTTTGCTTTCAGTGCATAGAGGGCAAAAACCACATCCGAGAATTCATCGTTAACCATCGGCCCGATCACACCCGCCGGCAGGTTGCGCGCCTCATCGCTGAGCTTTTTGCGTGCCTGGTAAAACTGCTCCTGCACTTCAGAAGGTGGCGTGCTGTCCTGCAGGGAAAGCATGGTGTATGCCATTCCGGGACGAGTATAGGTCTCGGTGCGGTCATACCACTTCAGCTCCTGCAGCCGCTTCTCCAGCGGCTCAGCCACCTGATCCTGCATCTCCTGCGCGGTGGCGCCAGGCCAGGCGGTGATCACCGTCAGCTGCTTGACGGTAAACGGGGGATCTTCCGCTCTTCCCAGACCCAGAAAAGCCACTATGCCGGCAACCGTAACGAGAATGATCAGGAACAGCGTGACCGATCGTTCACGCACCGCGAGCGCCGAGAGGTTAAAGCGATTGTGGCTCATGGCGTGGCTCCTTGCGACCCAGGCGTTCCGATGCGGACGGCTTCACCTTCATGCAGCAGGTGTGCGCCCAGCGCGGCCACCTGTTCCCCGCTCTGAAGCGGACCCGACACGCGCGCACTGTCGTCGCTGATGCCGAGCAGCGTCACGGCCCGCCAGGTGACTTTGGCGGGTTTGCCTTCCACCAGCCAGACGCCAGCACCGCGTCCCGCATCCCACACTGCACTGAGCGGTACTGACCAGGATTCTTGCGTCGCCGCAGATTCCGGGATACGCAGGGTTACGGTTGAACCCAGCGGAGCACTGGCTGCGGCACCGCTCAGCACATAGCGTGCTTCGTAGGTGCGGGTTGCTGCATCCGCCGAGTCTGACAACTCGCGCAGCCTGGCATCATTCTCGATCCCACTGCCATACAGGATGGCTGTGGCCGGCGATCCCACCTGCGGGCGCAATGTCTCCGGCAGACTGACCATCGCCTCACGCTGACCAGCGCGGGCGAGGCGCACAACCGTTTGACCGGCGCTAACCACCTGACCTGGGTCGGCCAACGTATCCACCACCACGCCATCGGCATCAGCACTTAATACGGCATATTGCGAGGCGTTGAGCGCCACGCGTGCCTGCGCCTGCGCGGCGCTCAGATCGGCACGCGCGGCATCTGCCGCTGCACGAATTTGACTGTAAGAGGATGCAGAGACCGCGCCAGAACCCACCAATCCACGATAGCGTTTCTCATCATCGCCGGTCTGGCGCGCGCGTGCCTGGGCGGCGTTTACCGCACCCTCCGCAGCGCGGACCTGCAGCGCGAGATCAGCCGGATCGAGCCTCATCAGCAGCTGGCCGCGTTTGACGCTTTGCCCCTTATCAACCAGACGCTCAAGCACCTTGCCCGACACGCGAAAACCCAGGTCGCTCTGAAAACGTGCGGCCACAATGCCGGTAAAAACGCGAGATTGACCCGCCGCAGGCTCGACGGTCGCCGTCCTGATGAGTGGCGGCCGGGAGCGCGGATCGTCAGCGGCTGATAGAGGTTCGCCGCAGCCAGTCAGAATGACCGGCAGCAGGCAGATGACGGACAACAAAGGGAGATGCCGGAGCATGGGTTACCTTACTCAAGGGAAGTATGAGGACGCCATTCTCTGACTAGTGACCAATTATGTCAATGGTCACAAACTACGGAGCGAGACTTCTAAGTACTAATGCAGCCAATTGGCTTGCATCTTCTCCGGCCGTATCAAGTGAGGATTGCAATTGAAGTGGATCGGCAAGAGGTCTGAGTACCAGATAGACGGCGGCGGCCGTTTCATCCAGCGGCGTTTTACGCTCAAATTCCCCGGCAGTACGTCCTGCGCGCAGGATGGCGAGCACGATTTCACGCAGGGAATCCTCATATTGCACAGCAGCAGGCCAGTGCTCACGCGAGGAGGCGGCGGCGATGTCATACAACCGACGCTCGCGGAAAAACAGCTCGCAGCCTGCCACAGCAAGCGTCTGAAACAGTTGCTTTATTTTTTCCGTGGCGGAAGGTGACTGCTCCAGCGCAGCGTTCAGCCTTTCCGTGATATCCGTAAGGCAATTGGCGCAGATGACTTCACCGATTTCCTGCTTAGAACCGAAAAACTTGTAAATATAGGCTTTGGAGAAGCCGATTGATCGCGCGAGATCGGATACGGTGGTTTTCTCAAAGCCGTAATGGCTAAAGTACTCCATGGCGGCAGCCACAATCTGATCGCGGATGGTGTGGTCGGAAGGCCCACGCGTGGCGGCGGTAGTTTTTTTCTCTGTCATATTTCAACTTTGCTCGGTGAGCTGATGTAAACGATGAGTGACCAGTGGATATTTTGGTCACAATTTCTCATCGCTTCAAGGCCTGATTGCTATCATCACAATCTCAGCGGAATCTCTGAAAAACCGCTTTCGGTAATGTCGTGCGCCCTGCCCGACATAACGCTGGCGTAAATTGGCCGGGCTGCGGGAATTATCATCTACGCTTCTTAAGTGAAATTTAACTTTTACCCGGAGAACGTAGTGCCAACTTTGAATTCCAGTCCTCAATCCGATCTGAAACGTTCATTCATAGCCACCCTTCCACTGGGTATCGGTATGATGGCGGCAATTGATGAAGTGGTATTTCATCAGATTCTGGCCTGGCATCACTTCTTTGACTGGGGCACACCCGCGTTTAGCCTGCTTTCAGATGGATTATTGCACGCAGGCGAGCTGATTCTTTTCGTGCTTGGTTTTTTCATGTTTGCGGACCTGCGAAGCCGTGGAAAACTCAACCGCACGGCAGCATGGGCAGGATTCATTGTGGGGTTGGGTGCGTTTCAACTGTTTGATGGAATTGTTGATCACAAGCTGCTCAGGCTGCATCAGATCCGCTATGTTGATAACGTGCTGCTTTATGACCTTATCTGGAATCTGTCTGCTGTGCTGTTATTGGTGGCAGGCTTGCTGATTTATCGTCACGCGCGGTCTGCTCTATCCGCTAAAACGGAAGTTTGATCCGTGGATCCCATGATGCATCCTGCGGCGATGCCCCATTCAGTCGCGCTATTTATTCTTTTGGTCATAGCTCCTGCTGTCATTCTCATTTTTTATTTGATCGCCGCTGTCCGTTTACGCCGGGTTGCCCACTGGAGCGCCTGGCGCATGGCCAGCTTCACCGCCGGCATCGTCATGATCGTGGCATCCATGCTGCCGCCTTTGGCTAACTGGGCGCATCATGACTTACGCGGTCATATGTTGCAGCATCTGTTACTTGGAATGTTTGGACCTCTCGGATTGGTATTTGGGGCGCCCGGCTCACTGATATTACGCACTCTATCCGCACGGTGGGCGCGCGCTATGATGGCTATTCTCCGCACCCGCCCGATACGCTTTTTAATCCATCCATTTACCGCTGCTTCGCTGGATATTGGCGGGATGTATCTTCTTTATCTCACTCCGTTATATGCGTTGAGCATGGCCATTCCTGCCTTGTTTATTTTCCTGCATCTGCATTTTGTCCTCTCCGGCTACCTGTTTACCTGGTCTGTTGCCGGGCCCGATCCCGCGCCTCACCGTCCATCGAGAACTGTGCGTCTGGCGGCAATTTTTTTTGCTACGGCCGCTCACGCTATTCTTGCGAAGTTGATGTACGGCTTCGGATACCCACGTGGAACCTTAGCCAGCGCTGAAGAAATTCAGCAGGCTGCGCAGTGGATGTATTACGGCGGAGATATTGCCGAGTTTTGCATTATCGTCGGCTTTTTTGCCGCGTGGTTCCGGCAACGCAGCACGCTGCCAGAAATGCTGGTGGGGAAATAATGACCATTTCATGACAAAATTATTTGCCAATATGAAAAGTAATAACATTTGTAGGTAAGACGTGGTTACCGTAATCAATAATGTGGCTATCATTGCCCTTTGAACACCCGCTGGCTCCAAAGGACTGTCTGCTGCTATGCCTGTAAACTTTGACCTTAACGATCTTTATGCCTTCCGTGCGCTGGTTGAATACAGTAATTTTCGGCTTGCCGCTGAGTCCATCTGCCTTTCTCAGTCAGCATTGAGTCGTAGGATAGAAAAGCTGGAATCCGCGTTAGGGATCAAGTTGTTCGATAGAACGACCCGGCGTGTCACGTTGACACTGTATGGGCGGACCTTTGCTGAACGCTCAGATCAGCTGCTGGCGAATGTTGAACTGGTATTAGCGGATATTAATAAGGTGAGTCAGGATCGTGTAGGGCTGGTCACCGTTGCCACTGTGCCCTCGGCAGCCTACTATTTTATGCCCGATGTTATCCGCCGTTTCCAGACACGCTATCCACGAGTGCGTGTGAAAATCATTGATAGTAGCGCTGGAAACGTCATTGAAGCAGTGGCCAGTGGTCAGGCAGACTTTGGCATCTGTTTTGCCAGAGATCTGCAAACCACTATCGAATTTATACCCTTGACGAGCGATGTCTACGTGGCGGCCTGCAGGCGGGATCATCCATTAGCCAATAAAAAAAACCTGACCTGGCGAGAGTTTTATCAGCAGGATTACATTGAGCTGGATAAGACCTCCGGTAACCGCCATCTACTTGATAAGATGCTGGATCACATCGTTCCTGAGCGCCCCAGTATCTGCGAAACCCGTCATGTGACCACCATGCTAGGTATGGTTGAAGCGGGTATCGGCATGGCTGCCGTACCCGCTATGTCGATGCCGATGTCAGAGCATTCAGTACTCACACACCTTTCACTCACTGAGCCGGTGGTAAAGCGTACGGTTGGCCTGATCAGGCGCAGTGGCCGTATGCAATCCTACATTGCAGCTGAGTTAGAGAAGCTGATCACTGAACAGTATCGTGTTGTTTAACTGGCAGTTCAGCCGTCACCGATCGCAATCCGGTAGCGCGCACAGTATCTTGCGCCTCAGCCGAAGAGAGGAAGTTGAGTAACGCTTTGCCCTCCTGCCCGTTTGTTGCTTTGGCGGTCACCGCACCGGCAAAACGGGTAACGTATTGCACATCTTCAGGCAGTTCACCCACAAAGGTGACGCCCGGCACAGGTAGCAATTCACTCACTTGCTGGAAACCGACGGCATAATTGCCTTTAGCCACTTCGGATGCCACCGGAATGCGCTCTACCCTATGCGCTTTTGTTTTTACCTGGTCTTCTATTCCCAGTTTCCTAAACAGTTGGCTGCTGACATAGCGGCCGCTGGCACTGTCAGAATAAGCAATAGATTTGGCCTGCAAAAGGGCATTACGCAGATCTGCATCCGTTTTAATATTTAGTTTAGGCTCACCTTCTTTAACGACCATACCAATTGAAGAGTCGGCTAGCTCAACGCGCGAACCCGGCTGAAGCCAGTTATCCTTCTCCAGGTTTTTCAGCGCATCACCGACCATAATCACCACATCCGCCTTCTCCCCGCGCGCCAGACGCGCAGGAATCGCCTGAGGCGTTCTCCCCATCGAGGGACCAGAGATCAAAATGATCTTGTCGCCGCTTTTTGCTTCAAATTGTGGGGCCAGTTTTTCCAGCGCCGCTTTAAATCCGCCCGAAATCATAACGGTGACATCTTTGGCCGCCGCTGAAAAACTAACGGAACTCACTAACAGCGTAATGAGAAGTGAACGATGTATTTTTTGCATGATGTTATTCCTGAACTAACCAGCGGTTTGAAGTGATAACGCGCTGCGACGGTATAAATAGAGGGTGGCCAGTAATGCACAAATCGCAGCAAAGCTCATCCAGTAGCCGGGTGAAGCCTTATCGCCGGTGTACTCAATCAGTGCAGTTGAAATGACTGGCGTAAATCCACCGAAAATAGCCGTAGCCAGGCTGTAGGCCAGAGAGAAGCCTGCAACTCGCACTTCGACCGGCATAATCTCTGTTAATGCCGGGATCATGGCGCCGTTATACAGACCGTAAAGGAAGGAGAGCCACAACAGCACTGTCAGCATCATGGAAAAGCTGGGTGCTTCAGCAAGCAGGTTAAGTGCCGGATAGGCAGTCATCAGCGCCAGCATCGCCATGGTCACCAATACAGGCTTACGGCCATAGCGGTCTGACAGGGCTCCCCCAACCGGTAGCCAGAAGAAGTTTGATACCGCAACCAGCAGAGTCACCAGCAGACTGTCAGAAGCGCTCAGCATCAGCACTTTTTTACCAAAGGTAGGGGCGTATACGGTGATCAGATAAAACGCGGTGGTGGTCATGGCGACCATCAACATTCCGGCGATAACCACCTGCCAGTTTGCTAACAGCGTTTTAAACACGTCACGCATCGCCAGGTGGTTGCGGCGAGCAGTGAACGCTTCGGTCTCTTCCAGTTTACGGCGCAGAACAAAAATGAACGGAACAATCAGGCAGCCGAACAGGAAAGGCAAACGCCATCCCCACTCGCGAAGGGTGCTTTCTTCCATGGCCGCATTCAGTGCGAAACCCATGGCCGCTGCCACCATAATGGCCACTTGCTGGCTGCCAGATTGCCAGCTGGTGTAAAAACCTTTACGGCCGGGCGTGGCAATTTCTGCCAGATAGACGGATACGCCGCCTAACTCTGCGCCCGCTGAGAAGCCTTGCAATAAGCGACCACACAGCACTAAAAAGGGTGCCCAGAGCCCAATCGTTTGATAAGACGGAATGAGAACAATCAGGAAGGTCCCCGCCGCCATGATCGACAAGGTAACAATGAGCCCTTTACGTCTGCCAACTTTATCAATATACGCGCCCAGCACAATCGCGCCGACCGGACGCATTAAAAACCCTGCGCCAAAGACCGCAAAGGTCATCATCAGCGAAGCAAATTCACTGCTGGCCGGAAAGAAAGTATGGGCGATATAAGTGGCATAAAACCCGAAAAGGAAAAAATCGAATTGTTCCAGAAAGTTGCCAGAAGTCACCCGCAGTATCGCACTGCATCGGGTTCGGGCCGTCATGGGTAGGTTAGAGGAATGCATGTTTATCTCCAGTTTGTCATTAGCGCTTTTACAGCGCCTGCTTCTGCAGACTGGATGAGCAAAACAAACTATATAAGCGCAATAAACTCATGGGTTGATGCGTTTGATGCATTAATCTGCGTTAACAAATTCATTAACAAGCTGCAACGGGCCTTTAACAGCCCCTCACTTCTTAGCGTTACTTTTTGAGGGCTAAAAACGTCATACCTATTTTGTGACAAGGCTCATATCTGGTGAGGATGAAAATGACGTCGGTCGGGAAACGTCGTTTTCGGAATCTTAAAATCGCCAGGAATGCGCTGCTGTTCACATTCCGTGCAAATAAAATTTCTGGCATAGCCTTCTTCGCTGCAAGAAAGATACGACGCGGTCAAAATATTTCTCTTTTGTTACTTTATTGGAGGTAAATTGTTAATAAAAATGGCTCATCACCTCTGAAATTCGGTATGCCGGGAAAGGGAAGAGTGTTTATTTACTTTTTATTAACACGATCAATCTTTAAATTTAACAAAAATGGGCATTGTTCACATTTTGACCACAACCATGCGAAAACCGGTGTCTCCTTCAGTTAATCTCTGAGTGTGAATTGAATACCGACCGTCCGCTCCCTACTGCAAACATCATAAGAAAGGTATCGCAATGAAATTTAACCTCGCATTAGTCAGTGCATGTGTGGTTTCAGCATGCATGTTATTCACAACACCCTCTTTCGCCGCTAAGCCTTACGATATTGCCGTGGTCGCCAAAGTCACCGGCATTCCATGGTTTACCCGCATGGAAGTCGGCGTGAAAGAAGCCGCGCAAAAACTGGATGTCAACGCTTATCAAGTCGGCGGCTCCACTCCAGACCCGGCCCAGCAAGTCAAAGTGATTGAAGATTTGATTGCTAAAAAAGTCGACGCCATCATCGTGGTGCCAAACGATGCCAAAGTATTGGAGCCGGTATTAAAGAAAGCGCGTGACCAGGGCATCGTGGTATTAACCCATGAATCGCCGGACCAGCAAATTGGTCAATGGGATATCGAAACCATCGACAGCCAGAAATATGCTGAAGCCAATATGGACGAACTGGCAAAAGATATGGGTAGCAAAGGAGGGTACGCCATTTATGTCGGGTCCCTGACTGTGCCGCTGCATAACGCGTGGGCGGATGCTGCGATCAAATATCAGAAAGAAAAGTACCCGGATATGCATGAAGTAACGTCTCGCCTGCCGGTGGCAGAAAATATTGATAAGTCATACTCCACCACATTGGATTTAATGAAGACCTATCCCGACCTGAAAGGGATTATCGGTTTCGGTTCGCTCGGCCCGATTGGTGCGGGTCAGGCGGTTCAACAGAAACGCGCTAAAAATAAAATCGCCGTTGTTGGTATCGCTATGCCCGCTCAAGCTGCTCCGTATTTAATGCGCGGTGATATTAAGAAAGCGCTGCTGTGGGATCCGAAAGATGCCGGCTATGCCTTAGTAACGGTCGCTGATCAGCTATTGCAGGGTAAAGAAGTCACCAAAGATCTGACTATCGAAGGGCTTGGGAAAGCCGACGTAGATATGGATAAAAAAGTCATTCGCTTTAATAAAATTCTGGAAGTGACACCAGAGAATGCGAAATCACTTGGATTCTGATCAGGCTTTTTAATTCAGGTATTTTCCGGAGACAGATTATCTCCAGCGCCACACCAGGCTAAGAGAAATAAATACGGCGTTGTATGTTGTGCCGTATTTAGACCTCGAATCAGACATGAAAATTTATACCCTAAATAATTCCAGCAGGGCAAAGCGGCCAATGAGAAAACGTAACTCATTGATTCAATTAAAACTGTGCAGACAGCGCCCACTGGAATTATAAAGGATATGCTTAAGGATCGGTGATGAATACGCTTAATACGTCCCCTGCCCCTTATGAGGCCTTTATCAGCCTTGAAAGAATCAGTAAAAAATTTCCCGGCGTACTAGCATTAGACAGTGTCAGCCTGACGTTGAATAAAGGCGAAGTGCATTGTCTTGCTGGTCAAAATGGCTGTGGCAAAAGTACCATCATTAAAGTCATTTCTGGTGTTTATCAGCCGGAAAAAGGCGCGGCCATTACGCTGGACGGAAAACTATTTCATACTCTGACGCCGCATCTCTCTTCGTATTACGGCATTCAGGTTATTTATCAGGATTTGTCTTTATTTCCCAATCTGTCAGTAGCCGAAAATATTGCCATTCACCGTTATTTACCAGGCGGAGATTTTTGGGTACATCGCGAGGCAATGCGCAAAAAAGCGGTGGCAGCGATGCAACGGGTCGGCATCTCTCTGGATCCAGATCGTAAAGTCGAAAAGCTGTCGATCGCCGATCGCCAATTAGTCGCCATATGCCGCGCTATCGCCGCTGACGCCAGTTTGGTGATTATGGATGAACCGACCGCATCGCTGACTCGTACTGAAGTGAATGGTCTATTGCGCGTGGTGAATGAGCTCAAATCCGCCGGTATCTGCGTGGTGTTTGTCAGCCACCGTCTTGATGAGGTGATGGAAGTGGCCGATCGCATCAGCGTGATGCGCGACGGCAAACTGGTTGGCACCTATCCGGCCAGCGAACTCGACAGTAATGAACTGGCGTTCCTGATGACCGGACAACGTTTTACCTACAGTCATCTGCCGCATCGTGCGCCAGCCAACGTAACGCCACTCCTTGAAGTCAGCCAACTAAGCCGCAAAGGTCAGTATCAGAATATTTCACTGGCGCTGCGCCAGGGTGAAATCACCTCGATTATTGGCCTGCTCGGTTCGGGCCGGACGGAACTCTGTCTGAGCCTGTTCGGCATGAGCCAACCAGATAGCGGAGAAATTCGCGTTAACGGCAATGTGGTGCAATTCCACAGTAACCGCGACGCCATCCGTCACGGCATTGCTTATGTGTCAGAAGACCGTCTGACGCAGGGTCTGATCATGGAGCAATCCATTTATGACAACACGCTGGTGTCCATTTTCGACAAGCTGCACACCGGCGCAGGATTAATGGACCATAAGAAAGCCGCAGCGGTGGTGAGAGACCTGATCCGCGATTTGAACATCAAAGTTTCGGATAGCCAGTTACCCGTTAAAACCCTTTCCGGCGGTAATGCGCAGCGTATCGCCATCGCCAAATGGGTCGCAACGCGACCCCATATTCTGATCCTCGATTCGCCGACCGTCGGCGTAGATATTGCCAACAAAGAGGGAATTTATCGCATCGCACGCGATTTAGCGGAATCTGGCATGGCGGTGCTGATGATTTGCGATGAAATTCCGGAAGCCTATTACAACAGTCATCGCGTGCTGGTGATGCGCAAAGGCGAACTGGTAGCGGAATTCGCGCCTCACCAAAGCAGCGAAGCGCAGATTGCGGAGGTGATTAATGGATAATAAATCTCTGTCGAAACTGTTTTCCCAGCACGAGTTCTGGCTGGGATTACTGGTTCTGCTGCTGGTAATTGGCTTAAGCGTCGGCACCAGTGAATTTATGACCCTGGGTAATCTGACTGACGTCGCCACCAGTTACGCCATTCTTGCCATTCTGGCCTGTGGTCTGTTTGTGGTGTTAATTGCCGGGGGCATCGACATCTCCTTCCCGGCCATTACCTCAATCGGTCAGTACGTGATGGCCAGTTACATCATCCATCACGGCGGTAGCTTTCCACTGGCATTTGCCCTGTCGATGGGCAGCGGGTTGCTGCTCGGGCTGGTCAACGGTTTTCTGGTGTACTGGCTGCGCGTTCCGGCCATCATTATCACCATTGCCACGTTAAACCTGTTTTACGGTCTGCTGGTGTATGTCACCAATGGCACCTGGTTATACGGGTTTCCCGACTGGTTTATGAACGGTATTAATTGGTTCTCCTTTACCGCCGCCGACGGTTACGACTATGGCCTGACACTGCCGCTGCTTAGCTTGCTGGGCGTGATCATCGCCACCGGCGTGTTGATGAACCGCACACGCGTGGGGCGACAGATTTATGCCATGGGCAGCAACCGTGACGCTGCGTCGCGTCTCGGCCTGAACATACTGCGACTGCATTTTTATGTATACGGATTTATGGGATTGCTGGCGGGTATAGCGGCCGTGGTTCAGGCGCAAATCACCCAGTCTGTCGCGCCTAATTCCCTGCTGGGTTATGAGCTGACGGTGCTGGCGGCGGTGGTATTAGGCGGCACCAGCATGACCGGTGGCCGTGGCTCGCTGACCGGCACCATTCTGGGGGTAATGCTGCTGGCCTTCCTGCAAAATGGTATGACCTTGCTGAGCATTTCATCTTACTGGCATCAGGTTTTCAGCGGCGTGATCATTCTGGTCAGCATCAGCAGCACCGCGTGGAATGAAAAACGCAAACTGGCAAAGGGAATGTGACATGACAACCTTAAACCGCTTCTTTCCGGGCGATCGCATCATCCGCTTGCAGTTATTGATCATCGTCGCCGTTGCCGTGCTGTTCTCGTTCACGCTGGGCGGCAGTTTTTACAGCGTCGGCAATTTCCAGTCGATCTCCTCTCAATTACCGATTCTGGGCATGCTGGCGCTGGGGATGGGTATCACCATGCTCACCGGCGGTATAAATCTTTCGGTCATTGCCGGAGCCAATGCCTGTTCGCTGGCGATGGCGGCCATTCTGGTGGCGCACCCGAACCAGCCAGAATATTTCGCGCTGGCGATGCTCGCGGGTCTGGTCATCGCTGTGCTCATTGGCGCGCTCAATGGCGCACTGATCGCCTATATCGGTGTTTCGCCGATTCTGGCGACCCTCGGTACCATGACGCTGATTGGCGGGCTGAATATTCTGCTAACCAATGGTGCTGTGATTTCCGGCTTCCCGGCAGCCATTCAATATCTCAGCAACGGCAGCCTGCTCGGCATTCCGGTTGCGCTGCTGTTATTCCTGCTGGTGGCGCTGCTGTTGTGGGTGTTACTGGAACATACCACGCTGGGACGCAGCCTCTATCTGATGGGTTCTAACGAACAGGCCACGCGGTTCAGTGGTGTCAATACCCACAAAGTTACTCTCGCGGTGTATGTGCTTTCCGCGCTGCTCGGATGGGGCGCGGCACTGCTGATGATGTCCAAATTCAACTCGGCCAAAGCAGGCTATGGCGACTCCTATTTGCTGGTGACCATTCTGGCTTCTGTACTCGGCGGAATTAATCCCGACGGCGGGTTTGGCCGGGTCATCGGACTGGTGCTGGCGCTGATCGTCCTGCAAATGCTCGAGAGCGGCCTTAACCTGATGGGCGTTAGCAGTTATCTGACCATGGCGCTGTGGGGTTGCGTTCTGATCCTGTTTATCGCTCTGCAAAACAGAAAATCATAAGCGAAAGATTTTTACGAAGGGAAAAAACATGGCGACATATTTTATTGGAATAGACGTAGGAACCGGCAGCGCCCGCGCAGGCGTCTTCGATATGACCGGCCGCATGGTCGGCCAGGCCAGCCGTGATATCACGTTGTACCGCCCGAAAGCCGATTTCGTCGAACAGTCTTCCGATGAGATTTGGCAGTCTGTCTGTAACGCCGTAAAAGACGCGGTTAATCAGGCAGATATCAATCCTATTCAAGTGAAAGGCATCGGTTTTGACGCCACTTGTTCGCTGGTGGTGCTGGATAAAGAAGGTAAACCGCTGACCGTCAGCCCGTCCGGGCGAAGCGAGCAGAACATTATTGTATGGATGGATCACCGTGCTATCACGCAGGCAGAACGCATCAATGCCACCGGCCACCGCGTGCTGGAATTTGTCGGCGGAATCATCTCACCAGAAATGCAGACACCAAAACTGCTGTGGCTGAAGCAACACATGCCGACGACCTGGAGCAACGTCGGACATCTGTTCGACCTGCCTGATTTTCTTACCTGGCGCGCCACGCAGGACACCACGCGTTCGTTGTGCTCCACCGTCTGCAAATGGACGTATATCGGTCACGAAGACCGCTGGGACTCGAGCTATTTCCGCCAGATCGGTCTGGAAGATTTGCTGGAAAACAACGCGTCGAAAATCGGTAGTGAAGTAAAAACCATGGGTGAGCCGCTGGGGCATGGATTAACTCAGCGCGCCGCTGAAGAAATGGGGTTGATTGCCGGTACGGCGGTTAGCGTCTCCATTATTGATGCCCACGCGGGTAGCCTCGGCATTCTGGGTGCCAGCGGCGTATCCGGCGAATCAGCGGATTTCGATAATCGCATCGCGCTGATTGGCGGGACATCCACCGCTCATATGGCGATGTCGCGTAGCGCGCGCTATATCGGTGGGATCTGGGGGCCATATTATTCGGCGATTCTGCCGGATTACTGGCTGAATGAAGGCGGACAATCGACTACCGGCGCGTTAATTGATCATGTCATTCAGTCACACCCGTGTTATCAGGATTTACTCAAACAGGGAAAAGACAGCGGCAAAACGATTTATGAAATTCTGAATGGTATTTTGCGTAAAATGGCGGGTGAGCCAGAAAATATCGCTTTCCTGACCAAAGACATTCATATGTTGCCCTATTTCCACGGCAACCGCTCACCGCGTGCTAATCCAACACTCACGGGCACGTTGACTGGCCTGAAATTGTCTCGCACGCCGGAAGACATGGCGCTACATTATCTCGCCACCATTCAGGCGCTGGCGCTCGGCACTCGTCATATTATTGAAACCATGAACCAGAGTGGTTATTGCATTGATACCATGATGGCGAGTGGTGGCGGCACTAAAAACCCGATTTTTGTGCAGGAGCATTCCAACGCGACAGGCTGCGCAATGCTGTTGCCGGAAGAGAGTGAAGCGATGTTGCTCGGCAGCGCCATGATGGGCACCGTTGCAGCGGGTGTCTATGATTCGCTGCCAGAAGCCATGGCTGCTATGAGCCGCATTGGTAAAACCATCACACCACAGACCAACAAAATCAAAGAGTATTACGATCGTAAATACCGCGTATTCCACGAGATGTATCACGACAGCATGAAATATCGTGACCTGATGCAGGGGAAAACCGAATGAATGCGGAAGAAGAATTTACTCAGGCATGTCAGGCCTGGCAGACCTATAGCGAGGAATTACTGGCGTTACAGCGTAATCTTGATGCCGAAACCTGGCATCAGCTCCTGATGCTGGTTACCGGATGTCACGGTAAAATTGTTGTGACCGGTGTTGGCACCTCGGGCATTGCCGCGCGGAAAATCGCCCATATGCTGGCGTGCGTCGAACAACCGGCAGTGTACCTCAACGCTACCGATGCAGCCCACGGTGACCTGGGATTTATGCGCAACAACGACCTGATGATCCTGATTTCACGAGGCGGTAATTCTGAAGAACTGACGCGCCTGCTGCCGACGCTTAAAACCAAAGGCGTTGCTATCATCAGCGTGACGGAAAACCTGGACTCAGCGATTGCCGACGCCGCTACGCTGGTGGTGAAAACGCATATCCAGCGGGAGATCGACCCGCTTAATATGCTGGCTACCACTTCTATCGTGCTGGTGCTGGCGGTGTTCGATGCGCTGTGCTGTAACATCATGCTGCGTAACGGCTTCGATCAGCAGCGGCTGCTCAACGTCCATCCGGGCGGAAATGTCGGCAAAATACTGCGCGAACAGGATATGTGATCGACACCTTCATCCTGTAATTTCTTCCGCTAATAACATGCCAACACTACTTAACCATTTGAGGAGTGATACCCGATCGACATCACTCCATAAAACCGTTAGTGCTGACTTCAGGCAGTGGTATTAATGTTGCGCCCAATTGCAGGGTTTGCAGGTAACTGAGGAATCGAATCCAGAATGCCGCTCGCCATCGATTGCTGATTATCTAACGTCCTCTTCAGTACTAACGTGCTTATTTTATTAGCCAGCTCCATGTTATCATGGCCGGTAGCCAGTGATGTAATTTGTGATACATCCATCTTGCTCTCCTGATTAATACGAATATTGAGTACAAAAACAGCTTTTAAAAGCCTGAAACGTTTATCGGCATGTGCACGCATTACTTTAACGTTCACTCGTAAGGCGATTTCGCAGAATCGCCCCTCAAGCCACTCACCGCATTATGAATGTCTGCGAGGCCAGCACCACAACAAAGCACAGCTGTAGGAGTCTGTAAGCCACAGCGGTACTGACGTGGTCAGAAATCAGCCCCATGAAATAGGGCATAATCGCGCAATGAATTGCGCCGCTACACTGTGTGCTCTCGGTAATTAGTCCCGTTAAAGAAAATCATGATCATCATCACAATATATAGAGTCGAACACAATTAAATAATGGACTCAATATTTGAAAACGCACGTCATTAATCTGATTAATAAAAAATCCCTTCACTAATCGGATATCAGCAGCCACACTGTCAACCTAATTAATTTAGCCTGCAGAATAAACAGTGATATTGGGTGTTTTTTTATATGAATATTTCGCAATAAAACACAACATTAATGCATATACAAGAAAGCTTCAATTTTTGCGGATGGCTTGTAAACAGTCCTTAACGCTATCAACACAGCTCTGTAGATGAGAGACATGCAATGTACTCTAACTCAATATGGATCATGTTAGAAAAGTCAGTCAATATCATCGGGCTACTATATATTAATGCGCTGATGGCAAAATACGTTGGCCCTGAAGACTATGGCAAAATAAACATTTCAACTTCTCTGTTTATATTTGTGCAAACGCTATCGTGGTTTGGCGGTCAGAACATCATCTTTAAACGCATGAGTGAAAAGAGTAAGTCTGGGATCGCATTAGCGATACACACACAAAATCAACGGCGATTTTTCTTTCTCCTGTCATCAAGCGCGGTGTTGATCTACCTCTACTTCTTCACTGACATCATTGTGTTTCTATTTGGTGTGGCCAACTGTATTGCCACTTACTACATTGTGATGGACTTCTTTTCCATCTACAACAACACGCAATTAAAATCAAAAATAAACACTATCACCAATGTGATCGGCTTATCTGTTGCCTTGTTGATTCGATTCTCTATTTCATACTTCAAAATGCCCGTGTACTACTTCACCATTCCTATCGTTATCATCCCGCTCATACCTTATTTCCTGCGTCTTATCTATTTTAACTACACCACAAAAGTAAATGAGAATCGTAAAGGCGCCGGAATGTATAACCGTCATATGTTATTCACCGGCGGTGCACTGATTTTATCGAGTCTATCGGCTGACATCTATACGCAGATATCGAGCATTTTTTTGGCAAAAATCCTTTCTTACTCAAATCTGGGCGTGTATAGCGTCGCGTTAACTCTAGGAGGTGCCTGGTCATTTATTGTGTTGGCGTTAATAACAAGCTTCTTCTCAAAGATATACAGTGAAAAAGATCAAATCACCGTTGAAATGCTACTCATTAAAATCAACCGAATTGTCATCTTGTGTTCGCTTATAGCGTTAGCTGGATTCTACTTTTTTGGTGAATACTTCATCCATTTGCTGTATGGCGATAAGTATATGGATTCCGTGAGTATCATTCCCATCATTATCATCGGCACCATGTTCTCTGCATTAGGTACAATTTGTTATCGCTATATGATCAAAGAGTCCGGATACAGTTACCTGGCTAAAAAGATGTTTTTATGTTGTGTCTTAACCATACCACTTTCATGGCTAATGATTAATTCCTTCGGCATTAATGGGGCCGCATACTGTTTTTTGATCGTTGAGATTATGTCTTGCACTTTACTCAATTACTTCTTCAGAAATAAAACAATCATCAAAATGCATCTTAACATTTTCAAACTGAGATAATTTTAATGAAAATGATAAAACACACAGTCAAATCAGCGTTAAAAATCAGCGCATACATGTACCCAGAATTTTGCGCTAAAACACATTACTATATCAAGTTCAAGAAAAAGCTGAACTTAACTAATCCAGTCAATTTCAATGAAAAAATTCAGTGGCTCAAATTCAATGAGTTAAATGGTGATATTTATACCTTGTGCGCGGACAAGTATAAGGTTCGGGAGTATGTGATAGCGAAAGGGTGTGGTGAAATCCTGAATGACCTCTACGGCGTGTATGATGACCCAATGGATATTGACTACCGCGCATTACCCAATAAATTCGCACTTAAGTGTAACCATGGCGCAGGTTACAACATAATCTGTGATAGCAAAGCATCACTGGACATTGAAAAAACCAACAGGCAACTCAGTAAATGGTTGAAGCAGGATTTCTCCTCCCATTTCATTGAGCCGCAGTATAAGAAAATTGACCGCAAAATCTTATGCGAAAAATACATTGAAAATGAACGTGGTGGATTTCCAGAGGATTATAAATTCTACTGTTTCAATGGAAAACCTTATGCGGTAATGGTGTGCATGGAGCGAGAGAAAGGTACACCTAAATTCTACTATTTTGATATGAACTGGCATCCGCTTCCCTTTGAAGATACTGTTGAATTAATCAATACCAACAGCTATCCAAAAATGCCGGAAGGTTTCAATAACATGAAAGAGTATGCGGTTAAACTGGCCGCTGATTTTAAATTTGTTCGTGCTGACTTCTACCTTCTCAACGGTAAGGTTATTTTTGGCGAATTGACATTTACGCCCTCTGCGGGACTCGATGTAACACTGCAGGAAGCCGATGCTATTTTAGGCAGCCAGCTAAAGTTGTAGTTTCAAAGTGATTGATTTACCTCCTTTCGTAACAGGTGCGCATCAATGCGCACCCTACAAAAACCTCGCCAAACTGCCTAAGGGTCGCCATTGGTGGCGACCGATGCATACGCCACCCATCCCCTGCCTGCTACAGCGTCTATACTGATAAGTATGAATAAATAATCTGCAGATAACCGATATCAGAATGGTTACTGAATTTTTTGACTTATCTGACAACCACGGTTGTTGGCTTAATAAAAGGGAAAGTAATGCCATTATTATTTGATGAGTTATCTGGTGCTCCAACATGGGTGCCTGCTGTTATGCTTGTCACTCTATCACTCGCAATAGGATTTCTGGCGCGATTTATTCTCCTTAGATTTATTCGTTACTGGCAAAAACGTGACAGAAAACTGTTCAAGTCACTGGAAAAGCATCTGCGCGGATCGCTGTTTCTGTTTATCCCTTTATTGTTAATTAGTGCTGGACTTAGTTATGTTAATATCCAGCCAGGATCCCTGAGCTTTATTACCACCACCGTTAATATTTTCATTATCTTATCCTTCTGCTCGGTGCTTATTCGATTGATCAATGTGGCGCAGGATATGCTATTTATTCGCTATGACATCAATCTTTCGAATAACCTTCGTGCGCGAAAAATTCGCACGCAGATAATGTATGTGAAAAAAGTCGCGATTGTCGTACTGGTGACACTGTGTCTTTCGCTAATTTTGCTCAGTTTCCCTGGCGTGCGAAAATTCGGCACGACCATTCTCGCCGGTGCCGGAGTTGCTGGTATAATCATTGGCTTTGCCCTGCAGAAATCGCTGGTTAACCTGTTCGCCGGGATTCAGATCGCCTTTACCCAACCGATAAAAATTGATGATGCTGTGGTGGTGGAAAATGAATGGGGCTGGATTGAAGAGATCAACCTGACTTATGTTGTGGTGCGTATTTGGGATCTGCGTCGTTTAGTTTTGCCCATCACCTACTTTACCGAAAATGCCTTCCAGAACTGGACGCGCAATAACGCCCAAATATTAGGCTCTGTTTTTCTCTACCTTGATTATTCGATGCCATTAGATCCTCTGCGTAAGCATTTTGAAAAAGTCCTCAGTGAAACCAAACTCTGGGATCAACAAACTCAGGTGCTGCAGGTTACGGATACCACTGACAAAACCATGACCATCAGATTATTAATGACGGCGCAGAATTCCCCCACCGCCTTTGATTTACGCTGTTACGTGCGGGAAAAGATGATTGAATTTATTCAGCAAAATTATCCGCAGAGTCTTCCTCATGTGCGGGCGACATTGACTGATGCCGGGTTTAGAGAGGCGAGTCAATGAAGTTGTTGTGGAAAATCTTATACAGCACATGCTCAGCTAGCGCGTGATCGGCAGGTAACGCGGGATGGAGAAAGATAGTTTGTTTCTGCATCCCCAATCGCTGCATCAGCTTCTCAGATGGCGTGTTATGAGTACTGGTGAACGAAACGACCTCGGGAAGATGCAAAACATTAAACGCGTAAGCCAACGATGCCTGGGCGGCTTCGTTGGCGATTCCCTGCCCCCAGAACTTTTTATTAATACGCCAGCCAATTTCCGTGCAGGGAGAAAAATCGAAGCGATCTGGCTGCTGTGCTAAACCCACGCTGCCGACAAATTCGCCGGTGGCTTTCATCTCAACGGCCCAAAAACCCCAACCCTGGTTTGCACCAATCATCGCCTTAAATCTTGCAACGACGTTGTCGCTTTCCTGACGACTCAGCGTTTTCGGGAAATACTTCATCACTTCGGGATCGGCATTGAGTTCGGCAAAGGGTTGTAAGTCTGTTTGCTGCCATTGTCGGAGGATCAGGCGGTTTGTCTCTAACATGGTAAATTTTCCCTTATACGTTATCCGATTCCTTAAGTTTACCTAACAGCCTTCGCTATAAACAAATTACACGGCCCCTATCCTTTCATGAAAATCGATTTCACCGATCGCAGGCGTTGTAGCGGCAATTCCTGATAGTCTGCTGATGTCATGTTCATTTTAAAAGGAGCATCAGTAATGGCAGCAAAAGAACACTATTATCAGGTCACGGTGCGCTGGACCGGCAACCGCGGCAACGGCACCGCATCTTATACCGCTTACGATCGTAACGCGGAGCTGATTGCCGCTGGCAAAGAGACGATAGCGCTAAGCGCCGATCCAGCGTTTCGCGGGGATGCCACGCGCTGGAATCCGGAAGAGTTATTGCTGGCTTCGGCCTCGGCATGCCACAAATTGTGGTATCTGCATTTATGTTCTGACGCCGGAATTGTGGTGGAAGCTTATGAAGATTCAGCAGAAGGGACAATGATTGAGGGCACGCGCGGTCGGTTTACCAACATCACGTTGAAACCGCGCATTGCGCTGCGCGATCCGGCGGATGCGGACCGCGCGCGTGAACTGCATCATCAGGCCCACGAAGCCTGCTTTATTGCTAACTCGCTTAACTTCCCAGTGAACTGCGAACCCGAGTTCGTGTAATTCAGGCCGCGCCGGCCAGCGACGGTTGCCACAAGCGCACGCCATTGCGTCCGGCGCGTTTCACCTCATACAGCGCTTCATCGGCATGCCGCAACCAGTGACGTATGGATTCTGCATGCGCTGCCGATGCAATACCTATACTCACCGAACAACGAAACTCCGCCGATGCCGGTAAACGCACCTGCGCAATCTTTTCCTGCAAACGTTGGGCCAGCGCCACCACCGATTCGTCGCTGGCATGATGCACAATCACGCCTAGCTCATCGCCGCCAAAACGCGCCGGAATATCCTGCAATCCCACATGATTCCGCAGCAGCGATGAAATTTCCGCCAGCAGGAAATCCCCCGCCTCGTGTCCCCACGTATCGTTTACCGATTTGAAATAATCGAGGTCTATAAGCAGTAAATAGCCAGCGCTGTCGCCACGACGCGTGCTGAGAAATTCGCTCTCCAGCCGACGTTCAAACAAGCGACGATTGGGAATCCCCAGACCGGGATCCATCAGCGCAATGCGCTCCAGCTCGCGGTTACGTTTACGCAGTTGCCAGGTGAGATTGTACGAGGTGACGCTAAGTACCAGCATGTAGCAGGTTGCCAGCGGCAGGCTCAGCCAGACAGTTCGCGTGCTGAACGCCAAATCAACGCCTGCGCCATCCACCAGCCATACCAGCACAAAGGCGCAGAGAAATGCCTGCATCGCTGCAATCAACTGGGCAGCACCGCCCGCTGCATAGCGGTCCGAGGCCAACACCGCCATGATGACAAAGGAAGGCAGCGGACTCAGCGCCATCAGCGCTACCCAAATGCCACCAAAGGCGGCATCAAGGGTTAAGTTGTGCCGCTCGGTGGCGGTGGAATCTTCGGCCCGCAGCGCGCGCTGATAAGCCAGCCACGGCCAGAGAAACGCATTCACAAATAACAGGGCGCTAAACGCCAGGCCACGATCCCGCTCCATCAGTACTGAGAGAATCGGGAAAAAACATAACATCGTGCCGAGCTGACGCATGATAAACATGCGGCGGACGAAGCGTTGGGAGCGCCGCTTCAAATGGCTATCGTCAGGTGAGTAGTAGTTCATGCAAGGAAAGTATCAGGACGACAAGAATTGCAGTTTAACGGGAAATATCGGCGGCAGGTCGCTTTATTTTAAGAATATTTACCTTGCATTTCTGCGGCCGCACAAAAGTGTCGCAAGCTGACCAAAAGAAAGACCGTGGAAGTAAATCTGGAGCTACTTCCACGCTGTTTTTCTAACGTGCAGCACTTTGCAGGCGGAACTGCGACACCAATCGCTCCAGCATCAGCGCCTGCTCTTCCAGGGAGTTCGCCGAGTGCGAAGAGGCGCTCACCAGCGTAGCGTTCTGCTGCGTGGTGGTATCCAGCTCGCCGACCGCACGGGCAATTTGCTCGATGCCGCGGCTCTGTTCATCCGACGCCGCGGAAATCTCTTCCATGATTTGATTCACACGCGCAATGCTGCCGAGAATCTGATCCATGGTTTCACCGGCGCGCGCCACCTGCTGATGGCCATTGCTGATGCGTCCGACCGATTCATTGATCAACTGTTCGATGTCTTTCGCCGCCCCGGCGCTGCGCTGTGCCAGATTGCGCACTTCGCTGGCGACCACGGCAAAACCGCGTCCCTGCTCGCCGGCACGCGCGGCTTCTACCGCCGCGTTCAACGCGAGGATGTTGGTCTGGAACGCGATGCTGTTAATCACGGCGGTGATATCGGCAATCTTCTTCGAGCTGTCAGAGATTTCGCCCATGGTGTTCACCACATCACGCACCGCGATGCCGCCTTTGTTGGCGTTGTACGAAGCTTCCGCCGCAATCTGACTCGCCTGTCGCGCATTGGCGGCGTTGTTTTTCACCGTGGCGGTGAGTTGCTCCATGCTGGCAGCGGTTTCCACCACCGCCGCCGCTTGTTGTTCGGTGCGTGAAGACAAATCGAGGTTGCCTTGATTAATGGCGCTGGCCGCCTGCGATACACTGCTAACGCTGCTCAGCACATCGCCGATCATGCTGCGAAGCCGTTCGTTCATGCGTCCCATCGCCGAAGTCAGCTTGCCGAGTTCATCATGCCGATCGGTGGCAAACTGCGAGCTGAGATCGCCATTGGCGATGCGCTCCGCCAGTTCCAGGTTATGGAATACCGGACGCGTGATCTGACGAATGATGTACCACGCCACCAGCACGCCGAACAAAATCGCCAGACCACCAATCAGCAGCGAAATCGCCGCTGAGCCGTTGGCCAGTTCATCGTTACGCGCTTTGACGATGGTAATGATCTGTTTGATCGCTGCACTGCTCTTGTCGCCCGCCACTTTGACGGTGTCTTCCGCCGCACGCAGCTGGCCATAGGCATCCGCCGCTTGCAGACTCAGGCTTTTGAATTTCTCGGTGTCCTGCCACAGTGCGGTGAATTCGCCCTGCTGTTCCGGCGGCAACTGCGCCAGCAGCGCTTTCATGCCTTGATCCGCCTGCTGGAAATGATTCTCCAGCGTTTTACGCAGCGCATCGCTGACGTTAAAACGCAACGCCCAGGCTTCTTCGCGCACATTGCTGATAGCGAACAGCTGCTGGTAAATTTGATTGGTAAGTTCAGGATTAGTAACAGGAGTGCGAATCAGTTGGGTGTAGCGCGTAGTCATGTCTTGCTGGCTTAAAGCGTCAATTTGCGAGCGCAGGCTATTCAGTTGCTGCGTGGCTTGCGTCATCGCGCCAATGCTGTTCTGGAAACTGGCGAGGTGCGTTCCCAGTTCATCCACCCGCGCTCTGGCACCTTCCGACCATGAAAGTTGCTTCGCATCGCTGGTGAGTTGCTGCGCATGCGTGACGTAATTCGCCATCACCTGGCCGGATTTGTCGTCCCCATAAAGATATTTGAGGCGGTTAATTTTGGCCTGGAACACTTCAATGTTGATGTCATAAATCAGGTTGGTTTTCTGATAGATGTCATGAATGGCGTTAAAGCGCTGCACGCTTAATCCGGTTGCCAGCGCCACTAACAACAGCACGATGCCGAATCCTGCCGACAGCTTACGCGTGATGCGCACATTACGTAATCGGGATACCAGCCCCATCTTCCCTGCTCCTGCGTTAATTATTTTTGTATGGTTTGTAAGGGAGTTATCGGAGCGTTGCGGTAAATGTTTATTCGGGATGGTGCAAAAAGTGATTGCAGGATGTGACGCGCTATTGAGAGCAGTGCGCAAAATTTAGGGGCAAACTTGTTGCGCTAACTGGCTGAAACCTAAACGGAGTGGTAACCCCATCACCCACGACTTTACTTTTTTTCCTGACTAACCCAAACCAGCTCGTCAGCAAAAGTTTGCTCTATTGGTTAGCATTTCACATTAAAGTATGTTGTAACTATATGAGCTAAAATCTACGTTTGTCGAAAATATTGGTCTGGCTTGCTTTAAAATTCAATGATATCAGCAGATTGTGTCTCGGCGAAGATGGCGATTTCAGGATGAACTCGCCTGCGGAAAAGCGCAGGCGTTAATGGTTTTACCAGCGTGTCGCTTGCATATCGATAACGAAACGATATTTCACATCGCCCTTCAACATGCGCGCGAAGGCTGTTTCGATCTCTTGACCGGCAATCACTTCAATATCGGCAGTAATATTGTGCTTGCCGCAGAAATCCAGCACCTCCTGAGTTTCCTGAATGCTGCCAATTGATGAGCCGCTAATGCTCAAACGACGATTTACCATCGGCGTCACATTTGGAGACTGGTGCGGTTGCTCCGGGATACCCACCAGCACCAGACGACCGTTGGTTTTCAGCGTGGCAAGGTAAGGATCGAGATCGTGCGGAGCCGAGACGCAGTCTACGATGAAATCCAGTGAAGTTTGCGCGGCGGCCATCTGCCCGGCGTCACGTGAAACCACCACGCGCGTCGCACCCAAGCGCAGCGCATCTTCACCTTTGCCGGGTGAAGTGGTGAAAAGCGTGACTTCCGCGCCCATTGCGCTCGCCAGCTTAACGGCCATATGCCCTAATCCGCCCAAACCGACTACGCCAACTTTATCGCCGGCTTTTACGTTAAAGTGACGCAGCGGCGACCACACGGTAACGCCCGCACACAGCAGCGGTGCAACGCCAGCCATTGGCAAGGTTTGCGGTACGGACACCACAAAGTGCTGATCGACCACCACATTCTGCGCATAGCCGCCCCACGTGCTGTCGCCGGTGTATTTGTCGATGCCGTTATAGGTCGCCACAAAGCCGGATTCACAATATTGCTCTTCTTGCTGCTGACAGAAATGGCATTCGCGGCAGGAATCGACCATTACGCCGACGCCAACTACATCACCGGCTTTGAAATTCGTTACGTCCGCGCCGGTTTCTACCACGCGTCCGACAATTTCATGTCCCGGCACCAGCGGATAGCGGCTGACCGCCCATTCGTTACGGGCCATGTGCAGATCCGAATGGCACACACCGCAATACAGAATTTCAATTTTGACATCCTGCTGTTGCAGCGGTCGCAGTGCAATCTGGCCTGAAGAGAGCGGTTGGGCCGCGTCGTGCGCGACTAATGCATTGATTTTCATAGGGCCTCCGAAATGAGTTGGCTTTGGCTAGCTGAAGGCGGCAGACTATAGTGATCATGGTGCAAAATTGATAGTAGTTACCTTTTGGTAACCATTAAGGAGACGAGAACTATGCCCGCGATGGTAGACGGTAAACTGTTTTTTTATGCGGATTCGCCGCCGCGACGGTTAATGGATCTGTTTTCGGTGAAATGGAGCAGCATGGTTCTGCATGCGCTCTATCATTGGCCTAACCATCGCGCGCGCACCGGCGAGCTGCAGCGCAGCCTGCAGGGAATTTCGAAAAAGATGCTGTTTCAGACGTTGAAAGAGCTGGAGCAGCGCGGGCTGATTGCGCGTCACGTTTATGATGTGGTGCCGCCAAAAGTCGATTATCGCCTAACACCGCTCGGCATGACGTTCGCGGCACCGATCGAGCAGATGTATCAATGGGGGCTGGAGAATCAGGCGGCGCTGGATGAGATGGAAGCCCACTTTCGCGCTGCTACGGACGCGCCATCAGCCGCGCCACACATTCCCGATCGTGCTGCTGACGCGGATTAAACACCACCAGGCTTAAACTCGGTTTACCCTCAACCGCAAAGGTGCTGTATTCCAGCTCGAGCACGCCTTCGTCCGGCAGCCACAGCTGTTTAACACCTTCGCCATGCTGACTCACTTCCTGTGATTGCCACAGCTGGCGGAAGGTGTCGCTCATCTCGCACAGCTCCTCCACCAGCGCGCGCACATGCTCGCTGGCGCCGGTGCGTGCCACATCTGCGCGGAAGTTGGCCACCATACCGCGTGTCACTTTATGCCAGTCCGGCAGACGCTTTTTCATCTCCTCGTTGCGAAACATCATCAGCAGGATATTGCGCTGGGCAGGCGGCAGTTCAGCGTAATCGACAAAAACTTTGGTTGCCGCACGGTTCCACGCCACCACTTGCCACTCTGCGGTTTTGACCAGCGCTGGCGTGTTCTCCATGCTGTCGAGCACGCGCTGCAGCGATGGCGAAACATCCACGCCCGCCTGCCATGTCACGCCAGGCAGACGATTTTGCGCCAGCAAAAACAGATGATCGCGCTCGGCGGCGCTCAGCTCTAATGCGCGGGCTAAGCGTTCCAATACTTCTTCCGATGGCGCGCCGCCTCTGCCCTGCTCCAGCCACGTATACCAGGTAGTGCTGACACACGCGCGCACCGCCACTTCTTCCCGGCGCAGGCCCGGCGTGCGGCGACGAAGTAGAGTGTAACCAAGTTTCGCCGCATCCAGCCGCTGGCGACGTTCACGCAGATAGTTGCCGAGCAGGTTGTCATCTTGGGGAGTCATGCCTTTATCCTGTTAGTGCGTATACCTGTATAAGCTCACGACTTTTCGTCGCGTTGCAGACTTTTATGATAGTGCTTCAACTTTGAAAAAGTGGAGCACCAATATGCGAATTTTTGTGACCGGGGCGAGCGGCTTTATCGGTTCCGCCATTGTGAAAAAACTGCAGGCACGCGGTTATCAGGTGCAAGGTCTGGCGCGCAGCGAGGCTTCCGCAGAAAAACTGCAGCAGCAAGGTGTGCAGGTGATTCGCGGCGATCTGCAAGATCTCGACGGCCTGCGTAAGGCGGTCGAACAGAGCGATGGCGTGATCCACGCAGGATATATTCATGATTTCAGCCGCATGGATCATGCCGCCGAAGTCGACCAACGCGCGATTATGGCGATGGGTGACGTATTGGCAGGTTCAGATCGCCCGCTGATTGTCACCACCGGCACCGCGCTGGTGTCGCCGGGACGTCTCGCCACCGAACAGATTCAACCAGCAGCGGGCGCGCATCCACGTTCCAACTCCAACGTCGCCGCGCTGGCGCTGGCCGACAGCGGTGTGCGCGTGGCGCTGGTGCGTTTACCGCCAACCGTACATGGCGCAGGCGATCACGGATTTATTCCGATGATCATCAATATGGCGAAGGAAAAAGGCGCAGCGGTGTATGTCGGCGAGGGTGAGAATCGCTGGCCCGCGGTGCATCGCGATGATGCCACTGAACTGTTTTGCCTCGCGGCTGAAAAAGCTGAGCCGGGCGCGATTCTGCATGCAGTACAGGAAGAAGGGGTGCCATTCCGGCAGATTGCCGAAACCATCGGCACCGGATTATCACTGCCGGTGAAAAGCCTGACGCTGGAAGAAGCAAAAGCGTGGTTAGGCTGGATGGCATTTTTCGCGTCAACTGACAATCCGTCATCCAGCGCGTGGACGCGTCAGACGTTTAACTGGCAGCCGAGCGGGCCGGGGTTATTGCAGGATATGCGTGAAGGCGGGTACTTTGCATAAGGTTTAAAAGAATGAGTAGCGCACCTTGATTGGTGCGCTTATGTCTACTTTCATTATCAAAAATTTCAAAAATATGGCGCAGTTAAAAAAAGAGAATTGGTATGTTAACTTTCATATTCATATCATGAATAAGATAATCATCAGGGATAATATATCGATCATTCAGATTACCTGGCTCAAGTTCTTTCATTACAAAACTTTCAACTTCTTGCTTATAAGTTGCATCATCCTCGATCTCTTCAAGCCCTTCTATTTCCTTAATAAGGGCATGCAAGCCAGTCAAACACTTTTCAAAATCCATTATAGCTTTGCCAGAAGAATCGCAAATGCTAATACCATGCCCTCGGTGTTTAAGCCAGGAGAACAATAAAACCCCAGTTGCCGCATCAAAATTACTCGTCGCATCGTGTTGAGCAGGGTAACGGACCAACCTCTCAAATAAAATAAACTCGGTCACTTCTCGCCACCAAGGATAATGCTGCTGTTGCACTCTAATAATGGTTTGGCAATCAACTTTTATTTCTTCTAAAACACCTACCCAAAAATTCATTTTAACGTGAATATTTTTATTAAAAGGACGGGGTCCGCAGTGGTGATAATAGTCGTGCAAGTATCCCCATACCGAGCGCGCTGCATAGCAATTCTCTGCGCTTAGTAAATGAGATGATTTCCCTTCAAACTCCAATAATGATTCTACTCTACGCAATGTGTCTTTTTGATAGATAGCATGAAATTTATTAAAAAAGAACATCGCAAAATGTTGTTTAACAACCCTATTTTTTGTTTTAACGTTTTCTGGAAAGAAGACTAAGCAGTGTCCAACACTAAAACCAGAAGACGAAGCAATCAGGTGCATTGTTTGGCTGACATTTTGTGGATGTGGTAAATCAGACATAATTGGCAGCAAGACATCGGGTTGTTTTCGTTGAGCCAAAAAGCACTCCAGCCAATATCCTTTTTCTTTATGACTATTAGGTGTAATGATTGTAGCCAGGTAAAAAGTTTTGCCGCCATCTACAGGTGGTTCATAGCTATCTAATGACCGTTTAAAACATGGTACAGTATTTAATCCAGCTCTTTTCCATTCACGAAGGTCGGTATTCAATTGTAGGGCATAATCGGATTGTTTCAGAGCAGACAATATCTCATCAGCCAAACCTATAATTTCATCCAGCAAATACTCAGCTTTATCTATGTTACATACTACCGCGCCTGTAGCACTTTGCAATTTATTGAACTCATGTATTCGAGGACATAATTCAATAATAACCTTATCCTTAACCCATTCCATAAAAATACTCCTTAGCGTCTATGACCATGAAGAGTGAAACACATTGGCACTTCACCAAAGTCTTGAATGACCTTTAAATTATTATCTTGTGCAGCTTTTAATGTTGTTATACACGCGGAAGCCTTTCCACTAACACACTCCAGCGCTGCCTGTACATTACTTGATACAAAACGAACATCCTGGCTGTATGTATACGCGAGATGGGATGGCGCTGGATGACAAACAATTGTAAATTGTTCCATATTTGACGAACTACGATGATTTTTTGCTAATACCATGTTCCATGTTGGCATTACAAAACTATCCTGAATTTCTAAAAAGTCTAAGTTCTCAAATACAATTTTATGTAAGTCTGGATAGACGGCACATCCTAATAATAGATCATGTGAATTCTTCCTGACTTCAATGAGAGCATCCTCAAGAGTTGAATAAAGCTTAACATCACCATAAACCTTCTTACTTTCCAGCCAAAGATAACCTGCTTTCTCACAATTAGTTCCTTCTGGCCCCAAAGTGTGAATTATTATTTTGCGATCCATATCATTCTCCTTAACTATGGAATCTATAAATATTTTATTTTTAGATTTTTTTGTAAATCGTTATAAAAAGATTCACAAGCTTCATGGGCAGTATGACGTGTTAAAATAAATCCTGGGTAACCTGAAAAATGAGGGTATGGAAGAACTTTATGCCCAGGCTCCATAAATTCAAAAACATATTCCACCTCAGATTTCTCACGGACATTTGCTAATCCATCAATCTCGACAAAGATTCCATCTCCCTGCACAGGAATAATATAATTTCCGGCAGTAGATATCGCCTTTACTAATGCCCCCATTTTTTGGGGAAATTCCATACCCAAAGCGTGGCAAATAACCAACTGCAGGAAGTTTATATCCGTGCTTGCTTTCACAATATAATGTGATATTCCGGATCCACCCACGCGTGGTGCGACTTCTATAACAAAAGGCACTTGCTTTTGGTCAATACGCAGTTCCACATGTGCTGGTCCCTCATTAATTCCTAGCGCCTTAACTGCACGTCTAACTTCATCTACGATTTCATCTCGCAGTTTCTCATCAATATCAGCAGGTGCGATATAAACACCTTCTTCAAAGTATGGACCTTTGCCATTACCTTTATCGCCGATTGAGAGCACTGTTACCTCACCACGATGCGAAAATGTTTCGATTGCGAACTCCGGCCCATCGATAAATGACTCAAGTAAAACACCACCCTTGTCATAGATGAAATTTTTCAATTGCGTGCGGTTAATTTCCCATACTTTATCAATAGCATTTCTCAATTCATCAGGGTTGTTAGCTCGTGTAACACCTTGACTGGAAAATCCATTAGTAGGCTTCACTACAAGCGGAAATTTTATTTGATCAATGTCTGGGTATTCTCCTTCTTTAATCTCAATAAAGGAGGGTGTGTTTAGGCCGTTATCATGCAGAACGCGCCGAGTCATATTTTTGTTTCTACATTGCTCTACTACGAATTCAGGTAAGAAAGGTAATCCCAACCTGTTAGCAATTTTAGCGGCGAAATCTAACGCCGGTTCAAATAGTGTTAAAACACCATCAATTCGGCGCACCTTATTTTCTAACATGACTATATCTAGTGCTTTATCTTCATCTTCAAACAATGGCAAAGCAATGCTTCTCACAACACCGGGAATTTCCGGTGGTGGAGACTCATTATCGTTATAAAAAAATGTAATTTCGACACCCATTGCCTTAGCTTCTTCAAACACAAATGGTAGCTTTCTATTCTGACAGATTATGGCCAGGTTTTTTTGTAGAGTTGACATTAAGAGTTTCCTTTTCGCGTTTTGGCAAAACGATTAACATTACTCCGAGAACAACAACCGCGGTGCCTATAATCACAGTCGTGGTAATATTTTCATCAAGAAGTATGAAGCCCATATACAATGCAATAACTGGGGAGATGAATAAATGAGATGTAGCTTTAGAAATATGCCAATGTTTAAGCAAAGTAATATTAAGCGTAAATCCTAATACTGATCCTATTACTGCTAAATAAAGGAGCGCTCCTAAGCTCTCCCCATAAAAGAAACGGTTACCACTTTCAATTATTAAGCTCGTAATCAAGAGTAAAAAACCACCACTCAGCATGGAAAATGCAACAAAACTAAGAAGTGGAAGAGTTTTAATATGCTTTTGAACTTTGAGCGTTATAGCGGCTGAACTGCCCATAGCTCCTAACACTGCTAACATAGCAATTATACTTTTTTCATTGCCCGGTAAAGATGCTCCTTCACCAAAAACCACACATACACCTATGATGGCAAAGAAAACACCTGATAATTGCCTTCCAGTTGCTGGCTTTCCGCGTAAGAAATGGTTTAGAAGCAGTGCATATACGCTAATTCCAGAAGCTAAAACAGCTACCAATCCACTAGGTATATATGTTGATGCCCAATAAACTGTTCCAAATGGAATCGAAAAATAAAACAGGCCGTTAGCTGCAGCAAGACTGAAAACGGCGTAATTAATATAAATTCTTTTACTTAAAATTAAATAAAAAATAACAATTACACTTGCAATCAAAAACCGCATCCCTGCTGACCACAATGGAAGGCTATTATTTAGCCCAAGCTTTTGCAATGCCCATGTTGTGCCTCCAATAAAGCAAAGAAGGATGAAAAACAAATAAAAACGAATTCTTATTAGAAAGTTAAATGGAGATGACATAACTCGAGCACTCCCTGCGTTGAATATTAATGCATAAGATTGAATAAAGATATCATCTTAAGATTAAAATCAATCCTCTGCGATCTAAAAGTTAATCTCAGCTTATCAAAGCATAATTAAAGCTGTAACCATTATTTAATTACTTTTAAATTAAAAGAAAAAAACACTCAGTTAATCGAGTCAGCATCGAGCATTAAATTGCCTTTCAATTGTAATCATTATTTTTTCAACTGGATGAACTTATAAAAACAGAGTAATAAATTAATTCGAGGGAATTTTCCTACCTAATTATAAGACAAGTGAAGTTATCGCAAGATGTGTTGAAGGTAAAAAAGCCCTCAAACCATTGCATTATAATGCTTTTATCTTAACAGTAAATTTTGGATTAAATTCCAATAACACTTGGTTGTCTTATATATAAAGGAAAGATTAGAACGACAACACTGGTCACTTTTGACAAATCAGGCGGGTATATGCGTTATAACCCTTTCTCAATGAGGTATATGACGGGTACTAGTAAGTGAGATGAATTAACAACTACCATTCTGCTTGAGCGTCATTGCCTGCAATGACGCTCCGCATCAGTAACATCAGCCAAACGGCACTTCGCGCGCCAAAATGCGAGCGATCACGTTAAGCGCGCCTTCGTCATTGTTGCTTTCGGTTCTGTAACGCGACACGGCGCTGACTGGCGCGGCGGCGTTCGCCATTGAGAAGCTGTAGCACGCCTGACGCAGCATTTCGATGTCATTGGCGCTGTCGCCTATCGCCACCACTTCACAATCATCAATGCCCCATTTTTCCTGCAGCAGCGCGATGCCATGCGCTTTGTGGCAGCCGGGAATGATCAAATCCACAAACCCAAAACCGCTGGAAACCGGATGCATGATGTTTTCAATCGCGCCCAACTCAGCGTGCAGACGTTCCATCAAGGCATCAACGCCTTCGTGCGCCAGATTCAGCGAGAACTTAAAGATGGTGTCGTCGATATCGTAGAGATTGTCGCGCTTTTCCAGACGATGATAGTGATTCGCCAACATGGCAATCACTTCGTCGGACATTGAGGTGTGCACGTACGCGCCGTTGCGGCCACAGACCACGGTGCTGATGTCCGGTTCTTTGGCGAGGATGTCGAGAATTTGATGCACGCGCTCCTGCGCCAGTTCGCCGCAGAAGATCTCTTCATTACTGTCAGAAACCCAGGCGCCGTTTTCCGCAACAAAAGCGATCTCGTCTTTGATATCAGGAAAGTAGCGCAGCAACTGATAATACTGATTGCCGCTGGCGACCACGAAACGAATGCCCTTCTCTTTCAGCAACGCATACTGACGCGCAAAGCGCTGCGCGTTGTATTGTTTGTTGTCATCGAGAAAAGTGCCATCCATATCCACCGCAATCATCTTCACTGCCATTTTGCTCTCCCGTTTGCTCATTCGGCTCAATAAAGTTTTGTTAAGCTTACTCGCGGTGTGGATTATTGAGAATGTGAATAATGAGTTTGTTAACCGCTTTCAGAGATTTCCAGTCCATCTTTTACTGTAAATCGGCGCCTTTTTCCCTGATCCAGGCACAAAACATCGCCGCCATCTCTTGCGCGTAAGCCTGAATCTCTGCTGGCGTGCGCGGCGATTCGGAAAAATGTTTCCCAACATTGCCCAGCGTACTGTTCAATAAATCTGCGGCGCGCGATCGTTCACTTTCCTCTGAGTGCGGTAATACTTCACGCAGAAAATCACTGATGACGTTTTGACCCGCCGCGCGCGCTTCCTGCACTTCCGGCGCATCACGATACAAAGGTGCGGCGTCATTCAGCGCGGTGCGCATCGCCGCCTCTTCACATTCCGAATGCAAAAACGCCAGTGTGAGATCGTGCAGTCGTTGACGAGGCGTGTTGGCGGTATTGCGCAGAATCGCACCTAACAAATCGCTAGTGCGTAGCCACTCTTCGCTTTGTAATCGGAAAAGAATAGCTGCCTTATTGGGAAAATATTGATACAGCGATCCAATACTGACGCCCGCGCGTTCCGCCACCCGCGCCGTGGTGAAACGCGTGGCGCCTTCCAGCTCCAAAACCTGAGTAGCTGCCTGCAAAATGGCGGAAACCAGCTCGCTGGAACGCGCCTGCCTGGGTCTTTTTCTCTCTGAAATCTTAATGTTACGTGGTTCAGTCACTATCATCTCCTGAACACGAATAGTGAAATGCGAATGATTCATCGTATTCTGTTTGCACAGCAAAATCCATTTGTCTGCACGGAGAACAACATGAATACCTTAACCTCTGCGCCACTGGCGCCGCTGCTGAATTACTTGTTTGAACTGGCCGATAATATGGCGCATCCAACCAATAACGCCTTCAGAACCATGACTGACGCCGAACAACATCGCCTGCTACACAGCAAAACCGATTACCTGGAACTTTATGGACATCTTGAAGAGGTGCCGTTAGCGGTATCGCGTGAAACCGGCAAGTTGCTGTATATGCTGGCGCGCAGCAGCAATGCCAAAACCATCGTTGAATTTGGCACCTCATTCGGCATTTCCACGCTGCATCTGGCGGCGGCGCTGCGCGATAACGGCGGCGGTAACATCATCACCTGCGAGTTTGAACCGGGGAAAGTGGCGTTAGCTCGTAACCATTTCGCCGATGCCGGCGTCAGCGATTTGATTGAGGTGCGCGTGGGCGATGCGTTGCAGACATTGAGCCGCGATCTACCGGCCACCATCGATATGCTGGTGCTGGACGGTGCAAAAGCGATTTACCCGGAGATTGTAACGTTGGTGCAGCCGTTTTTGCGTCCCGGCGCGCTGATTGTTGCCGACGATGCCGACTTCAGCCCGGAGTATCTGGAGCTGGTGCACAGTAATCGTGGTTTTATGTCGCTGCCGTTTAACGATGGGGTTGAGGTGTCGATGTGGGTTGGGAATGTGTAATTATGAAGGTCGCCAGGAATGGCGACCTGACTAATCAGTTAAACCATGGCTGGAACGGGTCGGGGAATTCCACCCAGTTATCGGGTCCGAGCGCCATTTCCTCATCGGTTAACAGCGCCTGTTCCAGTTTGCTAAGCAGCGCGTTTTCATCCATTTCTATGCCGATAAACACCAGTTCCTGTCGCGCGTCGCCGCTGCCGTCAACCCAGTTCTCTAAGATGTAGCCAAGGTTTTCCGCATCTTCCGGCCAGCGATCTTTTGGCACGCTGGCCCACCACATGCCGGCTAAACCCTGACGCGATACGCCGCCTGCCTGCGACCATGAACCGGCATGACGCGGACGGCTGGCAAGCCAGAAGTAGCCTTTGGAACGCACCACGCCGTGCATCTCATTTTCAATCAAGTGAGCAAAACGCATCGGATGGAATGGACGACGCGCGCGGAACACGAAGTTACGAATGCCGTACTCTTCGGTCTCGGGCGTGTGTTCTCCACGCAACTCCTGCAGCCAGCCCGGCGCCTGCGCGGCGGCATCAAAATCAAACAAACCGGTGTTGAGCACCTGATCCAATCCCACTTTGCCGAATTCAGAGGTGATAATGTTGGCGCGCGGGTTGAGTGACGTCAGGATTGCCATTAGCCGCGCTTTTTCCGTCTCGTTAATCAGGTCGGTTTTATTAAGGATCAGTACATCGCAGAACTCGATTTGATCGACCAATAAATCCACCACCGTGCGCTCATCCTCAGCGCCCAAGGATTCTCCGCGCGACTGAATGCTCTCATTCGATTCATAGTCACGCAGAAAGTTAAAGCCATCGACCACCGTCACCATGGTGTCGAGCGAGGCAACTTCAGACAGACTTTGCCCCTCTTCATCGGCGAAGGTGAAAGTCTCCGCCACCGGCAACGGTTCAGAAATGCCGGTCGATTCGATCACCAAATTATCGAAGCGGCCATCTTTCGCCAGACGATTGACCTCCAGCAGCAAATCTTCACGCAATGTGCAGCAGATGCAGCCGTTACTCATTTCCACCAGCTTTTCGTCGGTGCGCGACAGCTCTGCCCCGCCCTCGCGCACCAGCGCGGCATCGATATTCACTTCCGACATATCATTGACGATCACCGCCACACGACGGCCTTCGCGGTTATTGAGAATATGATTGAGCAGCGTGGTTTTACCTGCGCCAAGAAAGCCGGAAAGCACGGTGACGGGAAGTTTTTTGAAACCATCCTGATTTTGGGTTAATGCTGACATAGCAACTCCTCTAAATGACAAGGTTCACAAAACGTATAGGCATACGCGCAATGGTGTTTTTAGTTATGTTATAACATAACAATTAACGTTGTCATTGAGGAATGTTGATGGAGCGGATTGGTCGCCATGAATGGCGACCTTACGGCGAATGGGGAAAACCTGCGATTACTGGTTGTCGGGATAACTCAAATCGATCGCGTTATCCGGCAACGTGGTGAAGTTTTTAACGATGGTGCGGAAATCCGCGTTCGGTTTGAGATCGGCAAACTGTTGCGGATAGAGATCTTTCGCCAGAATTTCCATGCCGATGATGTTGTACGGATGATTATAGAAGTGGTGGTAAACGCCATACACGCGGCCCTGTTTCACCGGCTCGATCTGCGCCAGGCCGGTGCGCTTCAGCAGCGTCTGGAAGGTGGCTTTCACTTCTTCCGGCTGCACGCCATAACCAAACGGCAACACATTAGCGTTTGGACGTTTCGATCCGGTCATGATGTAGACATCCGGTTTCATGGCGATGATTTTTTCCAGCGCCACAAATCCGGCATTGCCCGGCAGCAGTTCAGAGCCGATATTTTTGCCGCCCACCGCTTCCACCAATCCGCCCCAGCCATTGTGGCTGTGCGTAAAGCAGCAGTTGTCGCTATTCCCGGCTATCGGCTCGATAAACACCGTTGGCTTATTTTTTACTTGCGCCACGCCTTGGGTGATGCGCGCGAATTTCTGCTGATAGAAATCGGTATAAGCCCTGGCCTGGCTTTCGCGGTTCAGCACCTTACCAAGCAGCGCCACGCTCGGCGCGGTGTTCTGCGCGGGATGCAGTTCATAATCCAGGAACACCACCGGAATATGCAGATTCTGCAAGGTGCCGAGCACGCCCGATTGCTGTAACGCCGGTTTGGCGCGCAGTTGCGCAATCATCAAATCGGGTTTCTGCGCCAGCACGCTTTCGAGATTAACCTGGCCCTGATCGTTAAAACCCATATCGACGATTTTCGTCGCTTTCGGCCAGCGCCCTTTCAGTACATCCCAGGTTTGCGTGTCCTGTTTTTTCGGCAGATTGTTCCACGCCACCACGCGCTTAAACGGATCGTCGCGATCCAGCAGCGCCAGCGTCAGAATGTCGCGCCCATCCTGCAATATGATGTGCTGCGGCTCTTTGTTGATGGTTTGCGTGTTGCCGTCCATGTCGGTGACGGTCAGCGGATACGTGGAGGCAGCCGCCGCCGTTGAAGCCAGTAATCCCATTGCCAAAAGCAGGCGCGTTTTCATGCCATAACTCCGTGGTAAAAAGAATAGTTATTATTATCAATTACCTTAACACAACCTTAAGTGGCGAGAATAAACGCCACTTCAATCAGTTGTAACAGAGTTTTATGCGGATGCTGTTAGGTGAAATCAGAGAGTTTTTGTCCGGAAGTGATCAGTTCCTGCAGCAGCATCTGGCGACGCTCCTGCGGCGTATCGCGGCTGACCATAAAACAGATTGCCGCCACCGCCTGACCGCTGCGCGAACGGATCGGCGCCGCCATGCAGCAGGTAAAGCTTTCCGACAAGCCTTCGGTCATGCAGTAACCGAGTTTTCCAGCGTGATGAATTTCATCAAGAAACGCCTGCTTATCGAGGATCTGGCCGCTGGCGAGGCGATAATCCTCCTCAGGGATCAAATCCAGAATCGCGCTGTCCGACCAGTTACTCAGCAGCAAACGCCCGGTCGCGGTCCAGGTAATCGGCACACGCACGCCGATATCCGAAGTGATTTTGAACGGATGCGCATTGCTCTCAGAGAGCACCACGGTGTATTTGTTGCCCTCCAGCATGCAGAGCTGCACGGTTTCACCGTGGCGCGCCACAATCTCCACCATGAGTTGATGCGCCCGACGGATCAGATCGTTATGCGCCATATAATCCGCACCGTAATAGTGCATCTCACGGCCAAAGAACACTGCGCCTTCGGCATCCAGCTCCACCAAGCCGGCTTCACTTAGCAGGCTGACTAATTCATAGATGCTGGAACGGGGTGCGCCGGTGGCGTCGATCAACGCGCGCATCGACATCGGCTGACGTGCGCTGTGCAACTGCCGAAAGATATCAATAACCCGGTCAACGCCGCGCGCCCGCGAGGGTTTTTCGTCCGGCATGAACTCACTCCTTGGTGGCTTGGGTACAACAGATAAAGGCAATGAAAGAAGGGCATGATACACCGCGCATCGGCTTTTACCCATCCCGGATTAAATAAATATTAATTACCTGCCATTAATTAGCACGATCAATTTTGGTGCCTCATTATGGCGCAATACGCTCACTCAACGTTTATAAAATACGATAACGATCACACTCCAATATAAACACAGACAAAAGTTAATTTTATTTTGCGATCCCGACGACATCACAAAAAATTAAATCGCTATGCACATATTGCAAAAGAAAATTTCCTGTGCAAATCTTGCACTATCCAGTATTGCAGATAGCAGTCTGGTATATCAGACAACACAGTAAGCAGATATTCGCTGCAACAGGAGCAGAAAGGGATGACGATTAAACGTTATGGCGTAGAAGGCGGAACCGGTACCGGCGGGCAGAAACTGCCGTTTGCCCGCGCGGTGGAAGCCGATGGCTGGCTCTACATCTCCGGCCAAACGCCGATGCGCGACGGTGAAGTGGTGGAAGGTGGCATCATCGAACAGACGCAGCTGGCGTTCGAAAACTGTCTCGCCATCATGCGCGAAGCCGGTTATCGCGTCGAGGATGTGGTGCATGTCACGGCGGTATTAACCGATGCGCGTTATTTCAGTTCATTTAATAAAGTATTCAGTGAGATATTTAGCGGAAATCCCCCGGCGCGTATTTGTAGCGTGCAGGATTTAGTCGTCGACTGCAAAGTTGAAGTCGATATGAAATGCTTCCGCGCCGATCGTAAATAAATATTACGGTTAAAACAGGCTGACGAATCTTTACTTTCTCCGACCACACCAGGACAGCCTGTTATTAATTGATGCCTTTCTATTTTGCTGTGAAATAACGGTATTACACCGTCTCGTCAAAATTTCTAAAGAGAGCATAACAATGAAGACAACATCGCTAAAAGTGAGCCTCAACGCGCTAGCCGGCGCGCTGGTATTACTGACGCTGGCGGGCTGTACGCCAACCGAAGAGAAAAAAGAAGCGGGCGCCGCGCCGCAATCAGCGCTGCAGACCGTGTTGCAACGTGGCACGCTGCGCGTCGGTGACTGCCTGAGTTTCGCTCCGTTCGGTTTTTACGATAAAGACGGTAACCCGGACGGCTACGATGTTGATCTCGCCAAAGCGCTGGCCAAAGAGATGGGCGTGAAACTGGAAATGGTCAACACCACCAGCGCCAACCGCATTCCTAATCTGCAAACCAATAAAGTGGATGTGGTGTTCTGCAACTTCACCCGCAATCTGGAACGCGCCAAAGAGATCGGCTTCACCAAACCGTATGTGGTGGCGAGTGAAGCGATGCTGGTGCGCAAGAACAGCGGCATCCAGTCCGCACACGATATGGGCGGCAAAACCATCGCCACGGTGAAAGGCTCGACCAACGGTGACGAAGTGCGCAACCTCGGCATTGACGTGAAGATTCAGGAGTACGACTCATCGCAGGCTGCCATCCTCGCGGTGAAACAGGGGCAGGCTGATGCGATGATCGAGGATAACAACTTCCTCGCCTATCAGGCCAAGCTCGACCCAACGTTAACCGTGACCAATGAAGCGCTGGTGCCGCTGGAATACAACGCCTTTGGCGTGAAGCAGGGCGATCAGGTCTGGACCAACTACCTCAACGAATTCTTGTTTGAAATTAACGCCTCCGGTGAAAACGCCCAGCTGTATCAGAAATGGTTCGGCAACAAACCGCGTTATCCGCTGAATCCGCAATATTGATCCCCATGCGGCGCGGCAACTGCTGCTGCGCCGCACGAAGGAGCAGAACCATGAGTTATCAATGGCTAACCCTGTGGCGCTACGCCGACACTTTTCTTGCCGCCGCGTGGCTCACCTTGCAAGTGACATTGCTGGCGTTTGCGCTGGCGGTGGCGCTCGGTTTGCTCTCGGCGCTGGCGAAAGCGTCGCCGCTGGCCCCGCTGCGCTGGATCAGTCACTGCTACGTTGAGTTCATCCGCAACACGCCGGTGCTGCTGCAGATCTTCATCATCTTCTTTGGTCTGCCATCGCTCGGCATCACCATGAGCGCCTTTACCGCTGGCGTGCTGGCGCTGGGGATTAACGTCGGTGCCTATCTGTCCGAAACCTTCCGCGCAGGCATTCAATCGGTGCCGAAAGGCCAGCTTGAAGCCGCATGGGTGCTGGGCATTCCCCGTCGTCAGGTGTTTCTCACCGTGGTGCTGCCGCAGGCGGCGCGCGCGGTGTGGCCCGCCATTATCAACAACCTGATTCAGCTGCTGCTCGGCACCTCTTTGCTGTCAGCGATTGCGCTGCCTGAACTGACCGGCACCGCCACAGTGATTAATGCGCGCACGCTGCTGTATATCCAGACATTTAGCGTCGTTGCCCTGGTCTATCTGGTGCTGAGCAACCTGTTCTCCTGGCTGGGAACGATGGCAGGACGGCGCATGTTCCACCCGCCGCTGGTGACCCCGGTAAAAAAGTCCGCCTGGTGGTGGGCAAGAAAATGGCTGACTAATCCGGTGAAACGGGAGAACGCGCTATGAACGAGTTAATCATTAGTTCGTTACCGATTCTGCTAAAAGGGCTCGGTATCACGCTGCTGCTGTCGGTGGCCGCGATCATTGGCAGCACGCTGCTGGGCTTGCTGGCGGCGGTGTTGCGCACCAGCCGCTTGCCCGTTCTGAAGCAGATTGCGGTGATCTACACCGAGCTATTTCGCGGCACGCCGGTGCTGATCACGCTGATGTTCATCTACTTCGGCGTCGCCTATTTCGGCTATGACATCAACCTGTTTGCCGCCGGTATTCTTGGCCTGAGCATCTATCAGGGCGCGTATATCGCGGAAGTGTTCCGCGCCGGCATCGAAGCGGTGCCAAAAGGCCAGTGGGAAGTGTCGTGGATTTTGGGCCTGTCGAAGCGTCAGACCTTTATGAGCGTGATCCTGCCGCAAACGCGCGGCATCGTGCTGCCGCCGCTGGCGGGTCAGTATCTTTCCCTGATCAAAGACACCTCGATCGTCAGCATGATCGGCATGTCCGAACTGATGCATCAGGGCCAGGCGATTGTCGATCGCATCGGTCAGCCGGTGGTGGTTTACGGTCTGGTCGCCCTGCTCTACTTCGCCGTCTGCTTCCCGCTTTCCCGTTGGGTTCAACATCATCAAACCAGGAGCCAAATCTCATGAGCAAATCCGCGATTACCTTAAGCCGGATAACCAAATCGTTTGGCGCAACCCAGGTGCTGAAAGAGATCAGCCTGGATGTTTCACCGGGCGAAGTGCTGGTGCTGATTGGCGCATCCGGCTCTGGCAAAAGTACCGTGCTGCGCATCATGAGCGGGCTGGAAGTGGCCGACGGCGGTGAAGTGTGGGTCAACGACGTGCCGCTGCACCAACGCAGGCGCGCCAGCGAAATCTGCGGTCACGTTGGCATGGTGTTCCAGCAGTTCAACCTGTTCCCGCACAAAACCGCGCTCGGCAACGTCACGCTGGCGCTGATCAAAGCGCAAAAGCTGTCGGAAGCCGAAGCCAATAAACGCGGCATGGCGGCGCTGACGCGCGTCGGACTGGCCGAGCGCGCGCATCACTATCCGGCGCAGCTTTCCGGTGGTCAGCAGCAGCGCGTGGCGATTGCCCGTGCGCTGGCGGTAGAACCGAAAATCATGTTCTTCGATGAAGCTACCTCGGCGCTGGACCCAGAACTGGTAGGCGAAGTCATGGAAGTGATGCGCAGCCTGGCGCGTGAAGGCATGACGATGGTGGTGGTGACACACGAAATGGGCTTCGCGCGCAAAACCGCTGACCGCGTGGTTTTTATGGATCAGGGCGTGATTGCCGAACAAGGTTCGCCCGAGCAGATTTTCGTCAATCCACAGAACCCGCGTACGCAGCAGTTTTTATCGCGCGTACTTGAGCACTAACAGGAGGATCTATGTCGATTCGCTTTCCGCTGCAGGCGGATGGATTACTGGATGCGCAGCAAACCGCGCCACGTTTTAAATCGGTTGCCGGAGCCGGCGAGTCGCCGCTGGCTCTCGGCACGGCGGTGCTGAGCAGCGATCAGGTGTTTTCGCCGCTGATGATCATGAAACAGTCGGCGCTGGAGAACAATCTGCGCCAGCTGGCAGACTTCTGCCGCGAAAACGGCGTGATACTGGCCGCGCACGGGAAAACCTCTATGTCGCCTGCCGTTTTGCGCCGCGCGATTAGCGCAGGCGGCGCGTGGGGTTTGGGTGCCGCCACGCCCGCGCAGGTGCGCGCGTTGCGTCAGTTCGGTATACGCAATGTGTTTCTCGCCAACGAGCTGGTCGATCCGGCGGGTATTCGCTGGATTGCGCGATGGCAGCAGCAGCACCCCGATCATGGCTTCCTGTGCTACGTCGATTCGCTGCAAGGCGTGAAGCTGTTGGCGCAGAACCTCGGCGACAGCCAGATTTCGGTGCTGCTGGAGATGTCTGTCAGCGGCGGCCGCACCGGTTGTCGTTCTCAGCAAGATGCGCTGGCGATTGCCGAAGCGATCGCCGCCTGCCCGGCGCTCAAGCTGGTGGGCGTGGCCGGTTATGAAGGCGCGCTCGGTGCAGGCCGCGATGAAAGCGGCATTCAGCGCGTGAAAGATTACTGCCAGATGATGATCGCTACCGCTGAATTGCTGGCGGAAAAGCAGCTGTTTGCCAGCGATCACATCATCCTCAGCGCCGGTGGCGGCGCCTGGTTTGATGTGGTGACAGCGTGCTTCACCGCGGCGAAACTGCCGCTGCCGATGACGCCGCTGATCCGCTCCGGCGCCTATATGGCGCACGACAGCGGACTCTATGCACGCATCGCGCCCTTTGCTCAGCCGGGCGCAACGCATCATTTTGCTGCCGCGCTGGAGATTTGGGGCCGCGTATTGTCGCGTCCGGAGCCGGGCCTGGCATTCGTCGATTTTGGCCGCCGCGATGTCCCGTTCGATCAGGATCTGCCCAATCCGCTGTGGATCCGCAACGCCGATGGCAGCGCGCCACGCGCGGCGACGCATTTGCGTATCAGTGATGTGAACGATCAGCATGCTTATCTGTTATTGCCGGAGGATGAGCCGCTGCAGGTAGGCGATTGGGTCGGCTGCGGTATTTCGCATCCTTGTACCGCCTTAGATAAATGGCGCTATCTGCCGCTGGTGGATGATGATTATTGCGTCACAGATTCACTGGAAACAGCGTTTTGATGGGTAATTAGTCGGTGTTCGTAGCGGGGCAATTTATTGCGCGATAAATCGCGCCGCTACGGAATGGTGCATCTGTTGTAGCAACGCAATTTATTACATCAACGCCAACCCAACTCCGGTGCAACGTGGGTCAAAATGCTCTCAATCACGTGCGCACAGTAATCCACGCCTAACTGATTCGGGATAGTCAGCAACAGCGTATCCGCTTCGGCAATCCCTTCGTCCTGCGCCAGCTGTTTGATCAACTGATCCGGCTCGGCGGCATAACTGCGACCAAAGATGGCGCGGGTTTTCTCGTCGAGGAAACCCACCGAATCCCGATCCTGGCCACTGCGACCAAAGTAGGCGCGGTCGGTGTCGTTGGTCAGCGCAAAAATGCTGCGGCTCACCGAAACACGCGGCGTACGCTGATGGCCCGCCGCTTCCCACGCCTGACGATAGGCACGAATCTGCTTCGCCTGCTGCACGTGGAACGGTTCGCCGGTTTCATCATCTTTCAGTGTAGAGCTTTGCAAGTTCATGCCCTGCTGCGCCGCCCAGATAGATGTCGCGTTGGAGCCAGAACCCCACCAGATACGCTCACGCAAACCGGCCGAGAACGGCTCAAGACGCAGCAAGCCCGGTGGATTGGGGAACATCGGCTGCGGATTGGGTTTAGCAAAACCTTCACCGCGCAGCACTTCCAACAGTTCCTCGGTATGGCGACGGCCCATATCGGCATCGCTCTCACCGTTTTGCGGATCAAAGCCAAAGTAGCGATAGCCTTCGATAACCTGCTCCGGCGAGCCACGGCTCAGGCCGAGCTGCAGACGACCGTTGGAAATCAGATCCGCCGCACCGGCATCTTCCGCCATATACAGCGGGTTTTCGTAGCGCATGTCGATCACGCCGGTACCAATTTCAATCTTTTTGGTGCGCGCACCGACCGCCGCCAGCAGCGGGAACGGCGAGCTTAACTGACGCGCAAAGTGGTGCACGCGGAAGTAAGCACCATCGGCACCCAACTCTTCGGCGGCGACTGCTAAATCAATCGATTGCAGCAGCACGTCCTGCGCCGAACGGGTGGCGGATTGTGATGATGGGGTCCAGTGACCAAAAGATAAGAAGCCAATCTTTTTCATGCTGAAATTCTCCTCGTGAGCCGAGCCGGCTCGAACGTTTTCAATGCAGCAAGGTTACGCCACAGACGAGGTGACTGATAGCCAATAGATTTCGCGCGCTTCATCAACTTTTTTGCATAACTAAGAAAAAGAGATTCTTTGTGTTCATCACGGTGATCAATCATCGTCAAAAGCCTAATCACTGTTTACAGGTTCGGCTTCACCATGAGTAAAGGGACATCCGCCTATCTCAGTGCGCAACAGCGTGACTTAGTGCATCAACTGGCGCGCAGCTGGCTGTGGCGCAGCGAATTGCCAACGTGGCTATTGTTGGTGGCGGTGTACGGCGGTTGGTTCGCCAGCGTTGTCTATTGGCGAACGTTGGGGTTAACGCTAAGCACGCTGCTGCTGATCCTGTTTACCACCTGGTATATGTCGCTGCAGCACGAGTTGATTCACGGCCACCCGACGCGTTTTCCCCGTTTCAACCAGCTGTTCGGCACGCTGCCGCTGGCGGTGTGGTATCCGTATGGCTTATACCGCGACTCGCATCTGGCGCATCACCGCAACCACACGCTGACCGATCCCGATGAAGATCCGGAAACCTACTACCTTTCGCCTGAGCGCTGGGCGCAACTCAAGCCGTGGCAGCAGCAGGTGATTCATCTGCGCAACACCTTTCCCGGACGTTTGCTGATCGGCCCGCTGCTGGATATGGCCGCCACCCTCAAAACATTGGTGCATGCCTTTATCCAGCGCGATAAACCGGCGATGGCGATGTGGATTATTCATCTCACCTTACTGAGCGGGCTGTTTTACTGGATGACGCTGCATGGCTTCTCGCCGCTTTGGTTGGTGCTGACGGTGAGTTATCCGGCGCTGATGCTGACCAAAGTACGATCCTTCTACGAGCATCGTGCCGACGAGGAGCCGCTGGCGCGCTCGGTCAATAACGAAGCCGCGTTGCCGTGGCGTTTGCTGTTCCTCAATCTCAACTATCATTCTGTACATCACGATCTACCCGGTTTGCCGTGGTACGGATTACGCAAAGTCTATTTGCTGTATCGCGATGGTTATCACCAGCGTAACCACGGTTTTCGCGTCGCCGGTTATGGCGAATGGATAACCCGCTTCTGGCGCAAATCGGTCGAGGTTAATGCCCATCCGGGTACGCAAAAGGATGCACAGGATGCCCACTCTTTCGTTACCGATGTACGACATCAACCATCAGGCGACTCTCGGCCTGACCTCAGCGCTAACGACGCTGTTGCAACAACGCGGCGTGCAAGCTGAGGTTGGCTGGCCGCAGGATTTACTGCCGCACTGGCGCGATGACCAGCTGCTGCTGAGCCAAACCTGTGGTTATCCGTTGGTGGAGCTGCTGCCCGATGTGCAGCTGGTTGGCACCTTCCTCTCCAGCGCCCAGGGCTGCGACGGCCAGCGTTATCGCAGCTGGCTGGTAGCGCGCAGCGCAGATGAGAACCTGACGCTAAGCGACTTTCGCGGACGGCGCGCGGTGTGCAACAGCAACGATTCCCACTCCGGTTTCAACTCGCTGCGCTACGTGATTGCGCCGCTGGCGCAGGACGGGACATTCTTCAGCGCAACCCGCTTCAGCGGCAGCCATCGTCAGTCGCTGGCGGCGTTGCGCGCGGGCGAGGCGGATATCGCGGCGATTGATTGCATCACCTGGGCGCTGCTGCGCCGCAATTTCCCGCAGGAGCTGGCGGGGCTGGAGATCATCGGCGAAACACCGCTGTGCGCCGCGCTGCCGCTGATTACGTCAGCCAAAACCGATGCAGCAACCCTCGAGAAATTGCGCAGTGCGTTGAGCGAACTGACCAGCGATAAGCGTTATCAGGATCTGTTAGCGGAGAGTTTGATTAGTGGATTCAGCGTGAGCGATCGGGCGTTTTATGACGAAGTGCGGGAGTGGAAAGATCGCGCCGCCGCGCTGGGCGTGACGGCGTTGTGATGTTCAACATTGCGCAATAAATTGCGCCGCTACGGAATGTGCGGTGATTGATTACCGTACACATAAAGCGCACATATTCGTAGCGGCGCGATTCATCGCGTTCATTTGACCTTTAAGCCACTTCGACCCTGTGCCGCTGCGCCGCAAACTGATTCTCGGGCTCGGGCAAGCCGAGGTTTTCACGTAGCGTCTCGCCTTCATACTCTTTGCGATAAATACCCCGCGCCTGCAACAGCGGAATGACCTGCGCCACAAAATCATCAAACGCCGTTGGCGTACCGCCACGCACGATAAAACCGTCGGTTGCGCCCTGCAGGAACCAGTTTGCCAGCCCTTCGGCAACCTGCTCCGCCGTACCCAGGAAACTCGGACGCGGCGTCGCTTCTTCCAGCGCCGCCTGGCGCAGCGTTAAGCCACGTTCGCGCGCGTTCTGTTTGATCTTGTCGGTGGTGCTGCGGAAGCTGTTGCTGCCCAGCTCGCCAATGTCCGGGAAAGCTTCATCCAGCGCGTACTGGCTGAAATCGTGATGCTCGAAGTAGCGACCAAGATACTCCAGCGCTTTATCGATGGTCACCAGCTCGGCGGTTTGCTGATAGCGGCGCTCGGCATCCTGTTCCGTTTCGCCAATAATCACGCTGATGCCCTGGAACACACGGATATCATCGGCATCGCGCCCGCGTGCCACCAGCCGGCGGCGCACGTCTTCACGAAACTCGCGCGCCTGCTCCAGCGTTTCCTGGCGCGTATAAATGGCATCGGCGGCTTCGGCGGCAAAGGCTTTGCCCGCTTCCGACGCGCCCGCCTGGAACACAATCGGGCGGCCCTGCGGCGAGCGACCGACGTTGAGCGGTCCCTGCACCGAGAAGTAATGTCCTTTATGATTTAGCGTATGCAGCTTGTCGGCGGCGAAGAATTCTCCGCTCTGTTTGTCGCGCACAAAGGCATCGCCTTCCCACGAATCCCATAGCCCTTTCACCACCTGCAAATACTCGCTGGCAACGCGGTAACGCTCGTCGTGCTCTGGATGGGTGCTGCGCGAGAAGTTTTTCGCCGATCCTTCCAGTGGCGACGTCACCACGTTCCAGCCGACGCGACCGCCGCTCAGATGATCGAGGCTGGCGAACTGGCGCGCCACGGTAAACGGCTCGCTGTAGGAGGTGGAAAGCGTAGCGACCAGACCGATTTTTTGGGTCACCAGCGACAGCGCCGACAGCAAGGTGATCGGCTCAAAACGGTTGAGGAAGTGCGGGATCGACTGCGGCGTGATGTACAAGCCATCGGCGACAAACAGGAAATCGATCTTCGCCTGCTCAGCTTTACGCGCCAGATCAAGCACGTAATCGATGTTAATGCTGGCATCCGCCACCGCATCGGGATGACGCCATGCCGACATGTTGCCGGATACGCCCTGAATAATCGCGCCCAGCCGCAGCTGGCGTTGTGTCTGACTCATTCTGCTCTCCTTAATATGCGTTCGCGGGCTGCCAGTCAGGAATGACCGGCAGCGCCTGTAACAGTTTTTGCGTCCACGGATGCTGCGGCGCGGCGAACACCTGCTGTAGCGCCCCGCTCTCCACCACTTGTCCGTTCTGCATCACCAGCACGCGATCCGCCAGATGCTGTATCACGCCAAGATCGTGAGAGATAAACAGCAGTGCGGTGCCGTGTTCAGCCTGCATATCGGCCAGCAGATCCAGCACCTGCGCCTGTACCGAAACATCGAGCGCGCTGACCGGTTCATCGGCCACCAGCAGCGCCGGATTCGGTGCAAAAGCGCGCGCAATCGCCACGCGCTGGCGCTGACCGCCGGAAAGCTGTTGCGGATAACGCTGCAGGAAGCGGTCGCCGAGCTGCACTTCATCGAGCAGTTGACGCACCCGCTGACGCCGCGCATCGCCGAAAATCCCGGCACTATCGAGGCTTTCGCCGATAATTTTCTCTACCGTGTAGCGCGGGTCGAATGAGCTGAACGGGTCCTGCGCGATCAGTTGCAGCCGCGCACGCCGGGCGCGGCGCGCTTTCTCCGGCAGACGATCCCAGCGCTCACCTTCCAGCAGCAGCGTGCCGCTGTCCGGTTCGGTTAAGCCCATCACCACTTTCACCAGCGAGGTTTTGCCGGAGCCGGATTCGCCGACCACGCCAAGCGTCTCTCCGGCGTGCAGCGTGAAGTTGATGTCGTTGAGCACCAGGCGATCGCCATAGGCTTTATGCAGGCCGATGCCTTCCAGCAACGGTGCGCTGCTGCATGTCGGGCGCGGCGGCAGCGGCGTCGGCTCAGCCGCGCTCAGGCGCAGACCGCGCGTGGCGGGCGTTGGCACCGTACGCAGCAGGCGCTGCGTCCAGGCGTGTTGCGGACGATGGAGCAGCGGGCCGCTGTTGCCCTGCTCCACCACTTCGCCATCGCGCATCACCAGCACGCGATCCGCCAGTTCCGCCACCACCGCCAAATCGTGGCTGATCAGCAGCAGGCCGTGGCCGTCGCGGCGGCGCTGCGCCAGCAGTTGCAGAATCTGGCGCTGCACCGTCATATCCAGCGCGGTGGTCGGTTCATCGGCGATCAATAAGGTTGGCGTACCGGCCAGCGCGGTAGCAATTAACGCGCGCTGGCGCTGGCCGCCCGAGAGCTGATGCGGATAGCGTTCGAGGCGGCTTTCGGCATCGTGAATGCCCGCCGCCTTCAGCAGTGCGAGGCTTTTGTCCTGCAAATTGTCGCGATGACCGGCGGCGCTTAGGGCATCACTCAGCTGCTGACCAATGCGGCGCAGCGGATCGAGCGACACCAACGCGTCCTGCAACACATAGCCAATGCGGCGACCGCGCAGCGCGCGCCAGTCGCTGCGGCTGGCGTGGCGCATATCGCGACCGTCGATGGTGAAACGGTCAGCGGTTAACACCGCGCCTTCCGGCAGCAGGCCAAGCAGGCTGCGCGCGGTCAGGGTTTTACCGGAACCAGATTCCCCGACCAGCGCCACCGATTCGCCCGCCGCGACCTGCAGGTTAAGGTTTTTCACCACCTGCTGCGGCCCGAAACGGATCGAGAGATTCTGGATATCAATAAACGGCTGGCTCATGCGGATCGTCCTTCAAAACGTGCCTGCCAGTAACGACCCAGCGTATTCACCGCAATCACCGTCAGCGTGATAAACACGCCCGGCCACACGGCGATCCACCACGCGTTACGCAGATAATTGCGTCCTTCCGCCAGCATCAGGCCCCATTCGGCGGTCGGCGGCTGCGGCCCCATGCCGAGGAAACTCAGTCCGGCGGTGCCGATAATCGCGGTGCCCAGCCCCAGCGTGGCCAGCGCCGGCACCTGCGCAATGGCGTGCGGCAAAATGTGGCGCGTGATCAGCGTGAAGCGTGACAGGCCAAAGGTGCGCGCCTGTTCAACATAGCCGGAGGTCATCACGCTGTAGGTTTGTGCCCGCACCACGCGGGCAAAACGCGGCACCGATGCGACGCCGAGCGCGATAATCAGGTTGTTAGTGCCGGGCCCGGTAAAGGCGATCAGCATCAGCGCTAGCAGCAGATCGGGAAAGGCGGAAATCACATCCACCGCGCGGCTCAACAGCTCATCAACTACGCCACGCGCCAGCGCCGCCGCCAATCCCAGCAAGGTGCCAAACACCACCGCCAGCGCCATCGCCGCCACGCTGATCAGCAGCGAATAGCGGCTGCCGTAGATCACGCGCGTCAGCAGATCGCGTCCCAGCTGATCGGTGCCCAGCCAATGCTGCGCCGACGGCGGCAGCTGCGCGTTAACCGGATCGGCCAGCAGCGGATCGCTGTGCGCCAGCCACTGCGGCGCGATCACCGCGATTGCCAATACAATGAGAAACAGAATCGCTGCCCACACCGCGGCGGGCAGCGCAACCGGAAGACGTTGCAGCACGGCAATCATGATTTGCTCTCCCCGCGCAGACGCGGATCAATCCATAGCGACAGGATGTCAACCAGGGTGCTCATCACCACGTAGATCAGCGCCGAGAGAATGGCTACCGCCAGCACCACCGGCAGATCCTGCGCCAGCACGGCATCGACGGTCAGTTTGCCGAGACCGGGACGACCAAATACCTGTTCAGTAATCACCGCGCCGCTCAGCAATCCGCCCACCAGCCAGCCGGTTAACGTGACGGCAGGCAGCGCCGCATGACGAAGCGCGTGGCGCAGACGAAGGGTGGTTTCTCCCACGCCCCATGCGCGCAGCGTCAGGGTGAATGGCGCATCCAGCGCGCGCTCCAGCTCGCGGCGCAGCAGTTGAGCGATCACCGCGCCCTGCGCCAGACCGAGCGCCAGCGCCGGTAGCACCAGCGACGACAGCGAGCGATCGCCCGCCACCGGGAACCAGCGCAGCGTAAAGCTGAAAATAAACAGCAGCACGATGCCCATCCAGAAAGAGGGCGTGGAGGCCAGCAGCAGCTCGACACCGTTAGCCACGCGGCGACCAATGCGACGATGCGCGGTGCCGACGGCAATCACTACCGCAAAAATGATGCTGACCAGCAGCGCCGCCAGCGTCAGCTTGATGGTGGGCCACAGCTGCGTGGCCAGCAGATGGCTGACTTCAGTGTTGAGCATGTAAGAACGGCCAAAATCGCCGTGCAGCACGCGCCACATATAGTGCAGATATTGCCACCACAGCGGTTCGTTCAGGCCCCATTCGGCGCGGACCGCCGCCTCAATGGCTGGCGTACGCAGCTGCTCACCGATCAGCAGGCTGACGATATCGCCCGGCGCCAGATGCACGCCGAGAAAGGCCAGCGAAACCGCCGCCCACAGCACCAGAACGCCGCCCAGCAGGCGGCTGACGATGCGGCGCGTCAGGTCGCTGCGCCACACCGATGGCCGACGCGCGCGTGGCGTGCGGGTGACAATGCTTTCCAGACTCATCTTCGCCTCCTGTTAGTGGTCGCTGAGCCAGATGTCGTACGCGTTCTCCGGCATCTGTTTAAAACTGCGGAAACCGGCACCGTGCACGTAGCTGGCGGTGGCGATCTGGTCTTCTGGTTCATACAGCGGGATCGCCAGCGCCTGCTGTCGCAGCGCGTATTGCTGCAGCTGGCTGTAGAATTTACGGCGCTGATTAATATCCAGCGTCGCTGCCGCCTGATCGAGCCAGCCGTTGATTTGCGGGCTGTTGACGCGGCTGTAGTTAATCGGCCCGCCAGCTTTCACCGGGCGATAGTGGTTTTCGATATCGATGCCGTCGGTTTCGGTATTCGAGTTAGCAATCGAGCCGAAGTGGCCGGTGTTGCGCACCTCGGTGTAGGTGCCAGAATCGACGTAGCGCAGTTTGATCTCCACGCCGAGACGCTGGCGCGCCTGCGCCTGAATCGCCTGCAGCAGCACATCGCGTTGATCGCGCACCGTTGCCTGCGCCTGAATCACTTCAATGCTCAGGCGCTGGCCGTCTTTGGTGCGGAAACCGTCGCTGTCGCGCGTTTGCCAGCCCGCTTCATCCAGCAGCTGGTTGGCGGCAGCGGGATTGTTACCATACTGACCTTCGAGATCGTTGTTGTAGAGCGGATCGACCGGCGAAGTAATCCCCCACGCGCGGGTGCGTTCGCCGCGATACACCGACTTCAGCAGCGTATCGATATCCAGCCCTTGTAGTAATGCCTGACGCACGTTCACATCCTGCGTCGGGCCGTATTCCACATTAAGGAACAGTGAATATGGCGTGCCGGTATTCAGCGCGTGCTGATAAGTGAAGTCGGGATTGTCTTTGAATTCACCGGCGTCATTGCCGGAAATCCCTTCAATCGCATCCAACTGCCCGGACAGCAGCGCGCCGGTACGCACCGAGGATTCCGGCAGGAAGCGATAGGTCACGCGTTCCAGATAGGCCGGGCCTTGATGCTTAGCGGTGGCGGGCGCCCAGTTGTAGTGCGGGTTGCGTACGAATGTCACCTGCTGGCCTTTTTCGTAGCTCTCGATAATAAACGGCCCGGTGCCCGCAATCTCTTTGCCACCGGCTTTCAGCTGCGGCGAGTTCCAGCTGGCCGGTGCCAGAATCTGCAATTTGGCGGCGAACGACAGGAACGGCGAATAGCCCTGCTTCAGTGTGATGGTGACGGTGTGATCGTCTGGCGTCGCCACGCTGGCAATTCTCGCGCCCAATGCGCAGATGCTGCTGCCGGCGCAATACTTTGCATCCTGCACATGGCGGAAATTCTCGGCCACCGCATTGGCATCCAGCTTCTCGCCGTTGGAAAAGGTGACGTCGCGGCGCAGGCTAAAGCGATACGCTTTGCCGTCCGGACTGACCTCATAACTTTCTGCCAGCCAGGGTACGAAACTGCCGTCGGTTCGACGCGCCAGCAGCGATTCCCACACGTTACGCAGCGTCACTTCCGCTTTGGATTGCCCATTCAGCTGCGGGTTAAACGGCACGGGTTCAGTTTCGACGCCGAAGGTTAAGCTGCCGCCGCTGCGCGGTTGCTCAGCGGCAGAAAGAGATGCGCTTCCCAGCAGGCAAGTCACACCCAGCGCGAGAGTGATTGAATTCGCTTTCATAAGATCCTTGGTGGTTGCAGGTGCTTTTTTAGTTATTCAGGCGATTTTGGCGATGGGTTGATCGGCTGGCGGGTTGAATTCCTTTTTCAGAAACACCAGCGCTTCGCCTAATGGATTGGTGCGGTGATGGAACGGTTGATAACCGCGACGCAGATAGAGCTCGCTCAGCCATGGATGCTTGGTGGCGGTGGCGAGATAGACGCCCGGCGCTTTCAGCGTCTCTTTCAGCAGGGTTTCTTCGGCGTAGGTAATGATGTCGCGGCCGTAGCCCTGCCCTTTGTAATCAGGGTCGACGGCGAACCAGTGAATAAACGGCAGCGACGAAGGCGCATGTTCATCCTGCTGCCACGGAAAACGCACCGTGACGGTCGCCACCGCGCGTTTCCATTTGCGTAGCACCAGCACGGTTTCCTGCTCGATGACGCGGCGCACCTGCTCGACGTTGCCCTGTGAAATGGTGAAATGCACATCCAGCGCCACCAGCGCAGCATAGGCGCGTTGCAATAGCGCAAATATTTCCTCCGCATCGTCGGGCTTTGCAACTTCAATTAGCTGACTCATGGTGACCGTTTCCTTATTCAATCCTGCCGAAAGTATTAAAATCCGGCGGATTAAAGTAAACCGAGAATAACGGCAATCGATTTGTTGAATATGGGAAATGGTATTTTATTGCGATGCAATAATGCCCACGGAAATAAAACTCTCGTAGGGTCGCCATTAATGGCGTAATGACTGTCAGTTAAGCAAGCATTTTGCTTTGAACAGGTAGCGGGCTCTGACACATCTGCTGCGTCACGGGCCGTCCTCGCGCCGCTTACGCGGTACCTTCGGCTTCAACGTTGTGCCAAACGGACCGTTCGCGGATCGGCCGTCCTGGCCGGCCCCGAACTGCCTCACGCATCCCTGCGTGAGGCTCCTGGCCCAACGTAAAAGCCTCAGCGCTGCGGATAGCCCTTATGCCGCAGCAGACGCGCCAGCGCCTTTAGCAAATGTGCCCTTTTCAAAAACACGCACAGAAGTTTAAGCAGGCCGGGGCCACTTTTGGGCAGGCAATCCGCAGCGCTGAACGCAGCGAGGAAGCCAGGAGAGCCCGCAGGACGCGGGCGAAAGGCGGTGACCGAACGGGCGATATTACGGTTTAGTTACCCACACATCGTAAACGCTTTCTGGCATCTGCTTATAGCTGCGGAAACCGTAGCCGTGCACGTAGCTGGCGGTGGCTAACTGATCTTCCGGTTCGTAGAGCGGCACTGCCAATGCCAGTTGCGGTAATGCGACCTGCTGCAGTTGGCTGTAGAAATCGCGGCGTTTCTTAAGATCCAGCGTGCTGGCGGCTTTATCCAGCAAGCCATTGATCTTCTTATCGTTGACGCGGCTATAGTTAATTGCGCCGCCCTGAGCGATCGGACGATAGTGGTTTTCGATATCCACGCCATCGGTTGGCGTGTTGGAGTTAGCGATGGTGCCGAACTTACCGCTTTTACGCACATCGGCATAAGTACCAGAATCAACGTAGTTCAGCTTGAGATCCACGCCAAGACGCTGACGCGCCTGCGCCTGAATCGCCTGCAGCAGCACATCGCGCTGGTCGCGCACCGTTGCCTGTGCCTGAATCAGCTCAATGCGCAGACGCTGGCCATCTTTGGTGCGGAAGCCTTCACCATCACGGGTTTTCCAGCCCGCTTCATCCAGCAGCTTGTTGGCCGCATCCGGATTGTTGCCGTATTTGCCCTCTAGCTCTTTGTTGTAAAGCGGATCGATGGGTGACGTGATGCCCCACGCGCGGGTGCGTTCGCCGCGATACACCGACTTCAGCAGCGGATCGATATCCAGACCTTGCAGCAACGCCTGGCGCACTTTCACATCCTGCGTCGGGCCATATTCCACGTTGAGGAACAGGGAATATGGCGTACCGGTGTTCAGCGCATGCTGATAGGTAAAGTCGGGATTGTCTTTGAACTCACCGGCATCGTTACCGGAAATGCCTTCAATAGCATCAACCTGACCAGACAGCAGCGCGCCAGTGCGCACCGAAGATTCCGGCAGGAAGCGATAGGTCACGCGATCGAGATACGCCGGTCCCTGATGCTGCGCGGTGGCTGGCGCCCAGTTGTATTTTGGATTTTTAACGTAGGTCACCTGCTGGCCTTTCTCATAGCTTTCGAGAATAAAAGGCCCGGTGCCCGCCAGATCTTTGCCGCCCGATTTCAGCTGTGGAGATTTCCAGCTGGCCGGCGCCAGAATCTGCAAGCCCGCAGCGAAGGACAGAAACGGTGAGTAGACCTCTTTCAGGGTGATCACCACCGTGTGATCGTCCGGCGTTTCAATCTTCTCAATATGCGAACCCATCAGGCACAAACTGGTGCCGGCGCAGTATTGCGCGACCTGAGTTTGACGGAAGTTATCTGCCACCGCGTTGGCATCAAACTTCTCGCCGTTAGAGAAGGTGACGTCCTGACGCAGATTAAAGCGGATCACTTTACCATCCTGGCTGGCTTCATAACTCTGCGCCAGCCACGGCACAAAGCTGCCATCCGGGCGGCGCGCCAGCAGTGATTCCCAGAAGTTACGCAGCGTGATTTCCGCTTTGTCCTGACCGTTAAGCTGCGGGTTAAAAGTGGTCGGCTCGGTTTCAACACCGACCGTCAGGCTGCCGCCGCTTACCGGTTGGTCGGCGGCCACCGCGTTAATCGTGCTTCCCAGGAGGCTAAAACCTAATGCCAAAGCTATTGAAGTGAATTTCATAGTGTCCTTGGTAATTGCAGGTAAATATTATGTAAGGCCTTAATCTGGCCTGTATTAATTCCCGCTGAATTATTAAAACCCGGACAAATAAATGTAAAACGACAATAGTGGCAATCGATTTGTTGAATTTGGCAATTCACCAGTCAGCGAAAAAACAGATTATCGTGACAGGCTCGCCGGTAGTGGAGGCACACCCGATAAACCGCGTAATCCGTACTCGACCATGGCCATATAGACCGCAAAATAATCCAGCGCCATGTGCATAAAGGAGAGATGCAAAATGAGCTTATTACTGGTTCTATTCAGCGTCAGCAACCCGGCTGCTTCAGCGTCCTGCAGGCAGCGTTTAATGTGCGAACGCGAAACCCCACATTTCACCGACGCTTTCAGGTAGTTGTACTCAATAACAGTGGTTTTTTGTTGCAGACTCTCGATGTACAGATCCATCAACAGCATGTGCCCGGCATCCCTGAAAATGAAGGCTTTACTCTCTGGCACCATATCGAACAAGTAAACATGCTTGAGCGTGATTTCAGCGTAATTTTTGAAGTATTCCGCATGAAAGTTTTCCATTTTCAGGCAAGCCGAAACATCGAAATCGTCGTACAACATACCGTAAGGAATCATCATGGTATTAATTAAAGCCCGCGTTTCATCCAGCGCTTTGCGGGTCACCGTGTAGGTTAATTTTCGTTTATCCTGCGCGTCCTTTTTAACTTCCATACGCCCACCTACCCGAATAAAGAGCAGAAAGGAATCAATAGTGTTGTCGCTAATCAGACCGGTTTTTTTACAAAAGTCTTTTACATCACGCAGCGTTGGGTTTGCTGAGGTGAAGGCGTACGCCATGATGGCCGAGCCAATAATAAAGCGATTAGCTTTAAAAATGACTTTAAAATAGAGCGGCTTAGTCAGATACAGTCTGAACAATAGTTTGTAATGCTTCTGCATAACTAATGAGATGTTGTCATTTGACTTAATCTCGGCTGCGCGTTGGTGAATTAATGCTGTGAGTTGCTGTTTGCTTTTCATATTGCTGTGTGGTGTGCCTGGTTATCAATTATAAAATTTTTTAAAAATCACCCTCATGCTCCTGGATTTATTTAAATCCTGTTGAGAGGCGGTTGATGATGCTTTATGGAGGTATTATTTCTGAGGTTAATATTTTAAGATTCACATGGGTCTTTTTGCCCTTATGGGCACGATCTTACCATCAATGGACTATTTTATGTAAAGCTTGATTTATTCTGAGCTGACATGCCCGTTTCTAATGCCTGAAATTGATCTTTATTTTTACAATTATTTCATTAAGTTAGGTCGCGATATTTCCTCAAGTATTCCCTTTGTAGCACGGCTTAAAAAAATTAACCACAAAAATGGACAGTGACTTAACAAAGCCCATATGAGAACTTTCTTAACGCACGGTTATTCCACTTGGTTAAGTGAGACCGGTTTATAGCTAAGCCGATTCATACAGGGAATATCCGACAGATTTTTGATGGAATTTATAAGGATTTATCATGGACGACTCACCGCATAAGACACTGCGTCACGGCCTTTCAATGGCTATTTTAAGCCATAATACTCTGGTAAAAAAATTCGCTTACCCACTGATTCTAATGGGTTTTATTTCCATGCCAGCGGCATGGGCGAATATGAGTATCTATCCGATGGAAGTCACCCTAAATAATCAGGGTGCGGCACAGGTGCAGACATTATCGCAAAGCGGTGAAGCGCAGTTTATTCGCGTCAGCATCAAGCGAATTGAGCGCCCTGCAACACCGTTTGAAAAAGAAATATTGGTTGAAGATGCCGTTTCCCCATCGCTTATCGCCACTCCGGATAAATTCGCGCTGGCTTCCGGTTCACAACGCATTATTCGGCTGATTTCATTACAACCGCCAGAAAAAGAGACTGCCTGGCGCGTTTACTTCGAGGCCGTGGCTGCCCCGGATGAATTGAAAGATAAATCGCCGCAGAATAATAAAATCAGCAACCAGGTCGGCATCAATTTAGTCTGGGGCGTGCTGGTACATATTCCGCCGCGTAATGCCAGATTATCGCTCACGCAATCAGCATCAGGCGAAGTCAAAAACGCTGGCACGGTTCGCGTAGTGATTCGTGAGGTCGCGGTTTGCTCAAAACAACATAGCAGCAGCAGCTGTCAGTGGAAAAAAGAACACGCCACGGTTTATCCGGATGAGACATTGCGTTTTAAAGCCTGGAGTTCGGCAGAATTAGCCGCTGCTCAGGAAGTCAGAATAAAACATGTTGATCTCAATACGCGGAATATCGCCGAGTACGTTATCGGACACTGATCAACACGTATTAAAGGAATAACAACCTGTTTGTTATAAAGCAGTTCATTACCCATGAGACGGTCATTTACGGCCAGTACAAGGATTTTCACGGAGCTACAAATGCAAAAATTAATCAAACCATTAGTCATCGCTGCTGCGTTAACGGCTGTATTTAATGCACAGGCGGTGCAGAAAGATATTACGGTGAATGCGAATGTTGATTCGACGGTGGATATGACGCAGGCGGACGGAACCGCATTACCCGGCACCATTAATATGCAATATATTCCGGGCCGTGGTTTATCTACCTATTCTCTGGACACCAAAATCTGGTCGAACTCGCAAACTGCCAATATCAACGTTGCGCTGGTGAGTGCCGCTCAGCTTAACAATACCGTTACCGGTACAGCGGTACCTTTGACCGTCACGCTGGGTGCGGATTTAAAACCGATCACCACCACGAACACGGCCCTGACTTACGCCTCGCTGTTCCCGGCGGGCACCGCAAACGGTTCGTCAGTATTGCCACTGAAAATTTCGCAGACCACGCCGGGCGTGCTGGCAACCGGCACCTATTCCGGCGTTGTGAGCCTGTTAATTACGCAGGCCACCACGCAGAGCTAATTTGTCGGCATTGACTGATCAATTATTTCGGGGGCCGCTCGGCCCCCTTATTATTCTTTTTCAGCAGGATGCTGTAATGAAGGTCAATATTCACGTCGCTTTAATAGCCTCTTTCATTACCCTGATCCCTTCTCTTGCTCCTCGTGCTGCCACGCAGGTTCCGCCTGGTTTCGAATCGCTGGTCACCGGCCAGACGCTGTGGGTCAACCTTTCTGTTTACGGGCAATCGCTCGGCTTGTTTGAAGCTTCTGTTTCGCTGGATAGCGTCAGGTTCTTGAAACCGCATCAGGTTGCGCGGGCGGTGATGCAGCATTATCAAAAGGATCCGCAGCAGGAAAAGCGCTTAGACCATCTGATCAGTGAACCTTTGGCACGCAACGGTAATAAGGCATGCAGCAGCAACGGCGGCGCAGCGGGCTGTGACTATCTGGAAACCGACTCCCTCGCGCTGATCTACGACGAAAATAATGCCAAAGTGGCGCTGTTTCTCGGCCCGGAATTTGTGCCGCTTGCGGCTGACAACTCATCGCCCTATTACCAGCAAACTGCCGAAACAGAAGCGGCGTTTATTCATCAGCAGAATATTAACTTCGTCACCAACCGCGATGACCAGACGTTATCGCTGCAGGGGGCGGGCGCGCTAGGATTCACTGAAAACAGCTATGCCGGAATTGACTGGGACTATCTGGCGCAAAAATACCGTCAGCAAAGTCATCAGGAAGTGCGTTTTAACAACGTGTTTCTGCGCCGCGATCTCGGCAAACGCTATTACGTGCAGGCCGGACGCATGGATTCGCGCGATATCTTCAGCAACGCCGGCGGCAACATTACCTTAAGCCAACTGCCGCTCAGCACCATCGAAGGTGCGCGCGTCGGTTCGACGCTCGCCTGGATGAACCGCGCACAGGCGGCGCAAGGCACGCCGGTCACTGTCTTTATTACGCGCCCGTCGCGTATTGATGCTTATCGCGGGCAGCAACTGCTTGGCACCTTTTACCTGAATGCCGGCACGCAAAATCTTGATACCAGCGCCTTTCCCAATGGTAGCTACAGCGTGACGCTACGTATCTATGAAGATAATCAGTTGTCGCGTACCCAACAGGTTCCTTTCAGCCGCACCGGTAATGCCACCAGCCAGAACATTGAATGGTTTGTGCAAGGCGGCTCCATTCCCGATCGCGAGATGCAGGGCAACGGCGCTGCATCGCAATCGGGTGCCGATCGCCGTGTGATGCAGGCGGGCATCAAAGTGCCTGTGATGCAAGACGTTGCGCTGACCGGCGGTGTCGCCGTGACCAACCGCAACCGCTTTATTGAAAGCGCAATCGACTGGAGCCACGGATTTGATAATCCGCTGCTCGACGGCATCCTCACTACCCGCTTTAGCTACCTGAAAGGCAGCGAAGGTTCGCGCGGCAATATCCAGCAGGTCGCTTATAACGACGGATTCTCCCTCAGTTTCTACCGCTGCGCCCTGTATGCGCAGGATTGCTACAGCAACAACGGTGGGCAATACGGTTTTAGCGGGTGCTACCAGAGCAGCAGCCTGATGTTCAGCGTGCCGGTGAAAAGCTGGTATCTGAATGCCGGTTACAGCGCCAGCAAAAACGAGGGCCGCAATGTGCTTCCGGTGCAGTGGGATGATAACGCCGTCGTGCCGCAGTGGACGCGCCGCAACATCTACAGTAAAACGCAGACTACCACCTGGCAGGCTGGCCTGGGGCGCGGCTTCAGCGTCAACGGACTCAATATTAATACCAGCGCCAATCTCTTTACCCGCACCAGCAGCAGCGGAACTCAGCGCGACAACGGTGGCTTCCTCTCCGTCTCACTCTCGCGCGTCAGCACGCCAACCATCGATTCACGTTCGAGCTACAGTTCGCTCGGCATGACCTACCAAACCGATCGCAACAACAAGGATCAGGTTGGCTATAACGTGTCGCAAAACTGGTATTTCGATGCGCAGAATCAGCAGGAGATCGGCGTGAACCTTAACGGTAATCAGGAAAATACTTTGAATGCTTCCGTTTACGGCAAAACTGCGGGCGAATACGGCAGCGGCAGCCTGGCATTCAGCTCTGCGTCGTCCGGTTCATCCGCTCAGCGCTTCAGCAGCAGCGGCAGCTACAACTCCTCATTGGCGGTAGCGCGTTCCGGCCTCTATTGGGGCAAATGGGGCAACGGCCTGCCCGGGGCGGCGGTGGGCGTGCATGTGGCAAGCAGCGATGAAAGCCGCGACACACGCGTGGATGTCTCCGTTGATGGCGCGGGCAGCGCCAGCCTACATGGCACCGGCCGCACTTTATTCAGCGTACCGGCTTACACCCAGAGCGCGATCAGCATCAACGATTCCATCGAATCCACCGACGGTATGCGCAGTGAAATCACCCAGGGTGCCGGACGACGCACGCTGTTTATCGCGCCGGGCCGCATGCTGGTGAGCAAAGTGAATATTGTTTCGCGCTACACATGGCTTGGCAGGCTGATGATCAACCAACAGCGTCCACTGGAAGGCGCCACGCCGCTGAATGTCGCCAGCTGGTCCGGTTTAGGCCAGGGCGGATTCAGCGCTGAGACCGATCACCGCATAAAAAATCTGTACATGGTGCGCGGCATGCAGATGTACCGCTGTGAAATGAAGGTGAAAAGCACCCATGACGTAGTGCGCTATGTCGGCGACAGCGACTGCAAACCCATCGAGCTGGCTTCAGTGCCGCAGGATGTGCAGCAACGAGCAAAAATGCTGATTGTCACCCGCCAGGCGGATGAGGTTCCGCTGGCACGTACCACGTCGTCTTCGCCGGAACAACAATAGGGATTTTAAATGAAAAGTAGAGTTATTAGCGCGTTGACGCTATTGGCCCTCGTCGCGGGCATGCAGGTGCAGGCCGCCATGCTCACGCCTTCAGGGCGCAATACCAACGTTGCCGTAACCTTTGACCGCATGTCAGTACCGGCGCAATTGCCGATCTGGACCAATGAAAATGGCGGTTACGATACCAATGACGCACCAAAATGGGGCCGCAATACGCTGGTTTGCCAGTCGCGCACCAGCAATCAATATGGTGCCTGCCTGACATTACCTGTCTGGCTTGAAGCGTCGCCGTCACCCTACCCCGTTCCACTGTTGTTTACCGAAAGCAGCACCAAACAGACGTTGGTACTGAATGTCTATCTCACCAAAAGACGCTCGCTGAATAATGTGGTGGTGGCGACTAATCTGGTGCCGATGAATGCCTTTGGCGGGGCCGTCACGCCACGTGGCGATGGCACCGATTATTCGGCTTATCTTCCCTCTTCAGAGCTGAGTAAATTCCCATCGGCGGGCACCTGGAGCGCGACGCTGAAAATGTCGCTGATGCAGTGGCCAGTGACGTCCTGCACCGGAAATTCGCAAAACGTAAACGTGGGTTGTACCAACGTGACGAAAATGGGTGACTGGATCGCCAACATGACCTTTAAGGTGACAGATTACGGCAACCAGCAGATCTATCTGCCTGAGTTTGGCAATGCGGCCGCCACTGTGGATCTCGGTTTAAAAACCTTTCCCGGAGCGCGCGCCACTACCACCGTTAGCGGCAGCCGTTCGCTGGATATGTGCCTGTACGACGGCAATAATTCTGACAGCAACCGGGTTAGCCTGTTGTTTCAGGACGAAGGTGCAGCCGCGCCCGGCCGGGGAACGGGGTTGTTTTCGCTATATCGCACAGGCGCGGATAAAACTCTGGCGCAAAATCGCCTCGATTATGCGATTGAAGTAATCAACCCGCTGACCAAAGCGCGTCAGGTGGTTGAGAACGGCAGTGAGATTATCTGGAGTGGCACCAACAGAGGTGTGTTGCGACGGGTGGTGTTACCGGGACAGAGCAATTCCGTGCTGTGCGTTCCTGCGCCGATGCAGCTTGTTACACCCGCCTTCACGTTATCGTCAAAAACAGCGGGCCGTTATCAGGGGACGTTGAGAATTATTTATACCCCGACGACGCAATAATGGCGCGGGCGGTGATGTCATAAAAACTGCAATTACCGAGCGCACACACTGTAGCGGCGCAATTTATTGCGCGATAAATCGCGCCGCTACGGAATGTGCGATGATTAGACGCAGCTATCAAATTATCGGTATTATGCATTAGATTTGTGATTTAAAAATTATTGGTGAAACGCTGATAGAGATGCAGGCTGTTTTTCAGATTGAGTTTTTTAACGATTTTATTCTGATGGCTATAAAGCGTTTTTTTATTTATCCCGGTTATTTTCGCCACATCTTCAATCGATTCGTAAGTGAATAAGCATCGCAGAAAGTTAAACTCCTTCCTGGTTAAATGATTATTTAATCCGGGAGCCGTCATTAGCTGGTCGCTCTTATGCTGGCACAGCATCATTGCCAGCTTAGTACTAATGGTACCGGTTGAAGATTTTTTATCGATAAAACAATCGGCTGCGATGGCATGGCTGCTGTAGTTAATCTTGTTTTTCACTGAATCCGAAAAGAAAATCAGCGTCGCGTTCAAGGTGATTTTCAGTCTGGTCAGATAATCTATCTGAGCCAGAGCCGCGCAGAAGTTTTCTGGCAGATCAAAAATAATGATTGGCGAAAGTGTGGCGGTTTTTTCCCTGTCACGCATCAGTGTCTTCATTTCTCGAAGCGTATTACAGCAAGTGATACTTGAATGTTCCAGCAGCGCAATTAAGCCCTGCTGGTGATAGCAAGACTGATCCAGATAAATGACATCCATGATTAATTTCCGATAAATATCCCTGATTCTGCGAATACTATCGGCTTTCTGGCAGAAATTAACTGTCCATTTTTGGTGCTAAATGACTCACGCGATCGACAGGTCGATTTAAAAGTAGGCCGGGTACAAAGTGTTACCTCTGTGCCCGGTCTGATTTCACACTAAAGCTTAGGCGCGCGCGGCGATGATGCTTTCAGCCACGTTGCGGGGTGCTTCCGCATAGTGCGCAAACTCCATGCTGTAGGTGGCGCGGCCTTGCGACATCGATCGTAGCGTGGTGGCGTAGCCAAACATCTCGGACAGCGGCACTTCGGCGCGAATAATGCGTGCACCAAAGCGTTCATCCATGCCTTGCAGCGTACCGCGCCGCGCCGACAAATCGCCCATCACGCCACCGGCATACTCTTCCGGCGTTTCCACTTCCACCTGCATCAGCGGTTCGAGGATCACCGGATCGGCCAGTTTCGCGGCGGCTTTAAAGCCAAAGATCGCCGCCATACGGAATGCCATTTCCGATGAATCGACATCGTGGTACGAACCAAACGTCAGCGTGGCTTTGATGTCCACCACCGGATAACCAGCCAGCACACCGCTGTTCAGCGCTTCACGAATCCCCTTCTCCACCGAAGGAATGAACTCGCGCGGCACCACGCCGCCTTTGGTGGCGTCTTCAAAGGCAAATCCGGCCCCCGCCTGCTGCGGTTCCAGCGTCAGCACCACATGGCCGTACTGACCTTTACCGCCCGACTGGCGCACAAACTTGCCTTCCACCTCGCGCACCGTTTTGCGAATGGTTTCGCGATAGGTAACCTGCGGCCGACCGATGTTGGCTTCCACGCCAAACTCGCGCTTCATGCGATCCACGATAATCTCCAGATGCAGCTCGCCCATGCCGGAAATAATCGTCTGGCCCGATTCCTCATCGGTGTGCAGACGGAACGACGGATCTTCGGCCGCCAGCCGCTGCAGCGCCAGGCCCATTTTCTCCTGATCGCTCTTGGTTTTCGGCTCAATCGACAGCGAAATCACCGGATCGGGAAACTCCATGCGCTCAAGTGTGATCACCGCATGGGGATCGCACAGCGTTTCGCCGGTGGTGACCTCTTTCAAACCCACGCAGGCGGCGATATCGCCAGCACGAATCTCTTCGATCTCGATACGGTCATTGGCCTGCATCTGGACGATGCGACCGATACGCTCTTTGCGCCCTTTCACCGCGTTCCACACGCTGTCGCCTTTACGCAGCACGCCGGAATAGACGCGCACAAAAGTCAGCTGGCCCACGTAAGGATCGCTCATCAGCTTGAACGCCAGCGCCGAGAACGGCTCGCTGTCATCCGCATGACGTTCATCGTGTTCGCCCTGCTCGTTGACGCCGCTCACCGCCGGTACGTCGAGCGGCGAAGGCATAAGCTCAATCACCGCGTCGAGCATGCGCTGTACGCCTTTGTTTTTGAACGCGCTGCCGCACAGCATCGGCTGGATTTCACCAAGCAAGGTGCGCTGACGCAATCCGGCAACCACCTCCTCTTCACTGAGATCGCCCTGCTCCAGATAGCGATCCATCAGTGCTTCGCTGGCTTCTGCCGCCGCTGCCACCATGTTCTCGCGCCACTCAGCAGCGAGTGCATGCAACTCATCAGGAATCGGCGCATAGCTAAAGCTCATGCCCTGGCTGGCGTCGTCCCAGTAAATTGCGCGCATTTTATTAAGATCGACCACGCCGCTGAAGTGCTCTTCCGCGCCGATAGGAATGACAATCGGCACCGGATTGGCGTGCAGGCGATCTTTCATCATCTGCACCACGCGGAAGAAGTCTGCGCCCTGACGGTCCATTTTATTGACGAAGGCGATGCGCGGCACATGATATTTGTTGGCCTGGCGCCACACAGTTTCAGACTGCGGCTGCACGCCGCCAACCGCGTCATACACCATCACCGCGCCATCGAGTACGCGCATTGAGCGCTCAACTTCAATGGTGAAATCGACGTGTCCGGGCGTATCGATGATGTTGATACGGTGCGGCGTAAAGCTGCCGTCCATGCCCGGCCAGAAGCAGCTCACCGCCGCCGAGGTAATGGTGATCCCACGCTCCTGCTCCTGCGCCATCCAGTCAGTGGTTGCCGCGCCATCGTGCACTTCACCTAACTTATGGCTCATTCCGGTGTAAAACAGGATGCGCTCGGTGGTGGTGGTTTTACCGGCATCGATGTGCGCGGAGATGCCGATGTTGCGATAACGTTCGATGGGGAGGGTTCGGGGCATGATGCGTCCTTAGTCATTCGACTCGTTCTGCGGCGCGCACCATTGCCCGCCGCTGCGCAACAGCCTAAACCTATTGTACGAGTAAATACGAACAGTTTGAGCCTTTTTTAAACATCGTTAAAAACTTGCAGGTGATTCAGCATTTACGGGCTGGAAAGCCGTCGCCGGTCACTTTAAGGTAAGACTTTCACTCTCAACGGGAAAATTGACCATGCGTATTCTGGTAGTCGGCGCCGGCGCCACCGGCGGCTATTTTGGTGCGCGTCTGGCGCAAGCAGGACGTGATGTGACTTTTCTGGTGCGCGAGCGCCGTTTTCAACAGTTGCAGCAAACCGGTCTGGTGCTGAAAACCCCCGGCGGCAGCGAAGTGATTCAGCCGCAGCTGGCGCAGGCCGGTTCGCTTGATGGCCATTACGATCTGATTATCTTGACGGTGAAAAGCTTCGCGCTGGATCAGGCGATGAATGACATCGCGCCCGCCGTCGGTCCGGACACGCTGATCATGCCGATCCTCAACGGCATGCGCCATTTCGATTCGCTGCGCGCGCGCTTTGGCGACAAGGTGATTGGCGGTTTGTGCAAAATCAACGCCACGCTGGGAGATAATGGCGAAGTGATGCAGATGACACCGCTGCATATTCTCTATTACGGCGCGCTGGACGGCCACAACGATGCGCGTTTGCAGCGCGTGGATGAAGCGCTGCGCGCGGCGCAGTTTGATACGGTGTTTGCCGACAACATCATCAGCGAGCTGTGGGAAAAATGGTTGCTGCTCAGCACGCTGGGTGCGGTGTGTTGTATCGCGCGTGGCAATACGCAACAGGTGCTGACGTCACAAGGTGGCGAAGCGCTGCTGCAAGGCGTTTTTGGTGAGGTGTTGGCGGTGCTGAGTGCTGAAGGTTATCAGCAGCGTCCGGCGGTGACGGCGAAGATTTATGAGACGCTGAACAATCCTCAAGCGGCGATGACCTCGTCAATGTACCGCGATTTAACCCAGGGCTTTGAGATTGAGGCCGATCAGGTGATTGGCGATCTGCTGGTGCGCGGCGCACGCAGTGGCGTAGTGACGCCGTTGCTGAACGCGGTGTATGTCAATTTGCAGGTATATGTGCAGAACCGATAACGTTGGTCGCCATTCATGGCGACCGAAACATCACAACCGTGACTGTACGCCGGGCAACTGCTTCAGGCGTTGCCAGCCGGCTTCCACCGCTTCTGGCACCTCGACGTGGCCGAGGAAACCTTTTCCGCGCGGCCCGTAGCCGTTTTCATCGTCGCGCAGGCGCTGGATTTCACCCATCAGCAGCGACAGAAAACGCTCCATCGACCACAATCCTTGCGGCGGCGCGCCGATGATGCGCAGCATGCCCGCGTCCATCATCACCTGCGGCACAAATACCGGCCAGCTGATAAATTCCGGTGCATCCGCACGATCGCGCCATTGATAGCGGAAGGTTTCCCAGGTGCGACGCTGCATCAGCGGATCCTGCACCAGCAGCACGCGCTGCGGCTGCCAGCTGTGCTCATCCAGTAGCTTTTGGCTGAAGGCGGCGTTTTCCCCGCAGTTGCGTGAGGCGGTTTCCAGCAGTAGCAAATCGTCCGGCAGCGCGGCAAATACGCGGGCGACATCGCCCAGCAACTCGGCTTCGCTTTTGCCTTTGCTGTCGATTTGGCGATACAGCGGATGTGCGGCGAGCATCTCCACCAGCAGAGAGGTTGAGTGACCGGTGCCGCCGCTGATCAATAACGGCAGCTGATACTTTTTCGCCACGGCAATCACCGCTTCCACGTTTGGCAGGACCGCGTGACCAGCGAGAATGGCTAAATCGATGTCGAGCGTGCCATCTTGTGGCATCTGATCCAGCGCCAGCCAGGCCGCCAGGGTGTTGATATCCTGAATCTGATGGTTATTGAGCTGCATCCGGTTCTCCTCTTTTTACCTTTGGCAGTGTAGCGGCTTAAGTGCGTGTCGGCAGGGAAAAATTTGCTACACTCGCAGCTCAATCTTCAGGAGAGATTCATGACTGCGCGCTCCGTAACCCTCGACGATGTTGCTCATCTGGCTGGGGTTTCTTATCAAACCGTTTCCCGCGTCCTCAACCATTCCGAGCAGGTTTCGCCGCGCACCCGCGCCAAAGTAGAAGCCGCGATGCAGCAGCTCAACTATGTGCCGAATCGCGTGGCGCAGCAGCTGGCGGGCAAAAACACCCGCACGCTGGGTCTCGCCACCAGCGATTTAGCCTTGATGGCGCCCGCGCAGATCGCTTCGGCGATTCAGCAACGGGCGGCGGCGCAGGGTTATCATCTGGTTATCGCCATGGCGAATCCCGATAATGCGCCGCAGGATACAGTGAATGAACTGCTGGCGCAGCGCGTGGATGCGCTGCTCATTAACCTGCCGCTCGATGCGGCGCAGGCTGCGCAGATTCAGCAACAGTGCGACAACAAGCCGGTGCTGTTTCTCGATGTGGAGCGCAGCGCTGAAGTGGCGCAATGCCAGTATCAGAGCGAATCCGGTGCGCAGCAGGCGGTCGATCATCTGGTGGCGCTCGGCCATCGCCAGATTGGCGTGTTAAATGGACCGGAAAGTTCTGCCTCGGCGCGCGCGCGTTTCGCCGCGTGGCAACAGGCGCTGGCGGCGCATCAGCTCAAGCCATTCTGCGTGCTGAGCGGTGACTGGAGCGCGGCATCGGGTTATCAGGCGCTGCTGGCGCGGTTGCCCAACACTCTGCCGCAAGCGCTGCTGGTGGCTAACGATCAAATGGCGCTCGGCGCGATGCGCGCGCTGCATCAGCACGGCGTGAAGATCCCGGCGGAGATTTCGCTGATTGGCTACGACGATACCGCGGAAAGCGCGTGGTATCAGCCGCCATTAACCACCGTGCGTCAGGATTTGCAGCAGTTGGGCGCGGTAAGCGTTGATCGCTTGCTGGCGCAGCTGGAAGGCGACGATGTGGCAGAGAAGACGCTGGAAACCGAGTTAGTGTTGCGGGAAACCACCGCGACGCCGCAGCAAGATGAGGTGGATGTGGCGGAGATTGCGCAGCAGTTGCAGGTGTTGGCGCGCAAGTTAAAGCGCACCTCATAAATAGGTTAGGTGCGCGAATTTGCGCACCTGGTCGTAATTACCCGAGTGCGAGTTTTACGGCATCTTCTGCGTGGATCAAGGTGGTATCGAACAGCGGCACACTGGCATCTTCCGCTTTTACCAGCAAGGTGATTTCGGTGCAGCCGAGAATAATCGCTTCTGCGCCCTGCTCCACCAGCTCAGCAATAATCTTGCGGTATTGCGCACGAGATTCATCGCGGATCACGCCAAGACAGAGTTCCTGATAAATGATGTCGTGCACCACTTTACGACCGGCTGCATCGGGAACCAAAACGTCGATCTCCGACTGATGAAGTCGGCCTTTGTAGAATTCCTGCTCCATGGTAAACGCCGTTGCTAGCAAGCCGACTTTTTTTACGCCCGCCTGACGAATGCGTTGTGCGGTGGCATCGGCGATATGCAGCAGCGGAATGCGGACCGCATCAGTGATTTGCTGCGCGACTTTGTGCATGGTGTTGGTACAGAGCACAATAAAATCCGCGCCGCCCTTTTCCAGACTGAGCGCCGCTTCTGCCAGGATCTCGCCCGCTTTTTGCCACTCGCCAGCGGCCTGTAGCTTTTCGATTTCATGGAAATCGACGCTGTACATCAGGCTGCGCGCGGAGTGCAAACCGCCCAGCTGCTGTTTCACCTGCTCATTGATAATACGGTAATAGAGCGCGGTGGATTCCCAGCTCATTCCGCCAATCAAACCGATCATTTTCATCTGCTTAACTCCGTTTTAAACATGCTGCTCAGCACTGTAATGGTTTTCCGGCCAGCGCGCTGCAGGAAACAACGATAAGCGAATATTGAACAGGTGGAACATTGGCGCAAACAGCGTGTTCTCCTGCAACGCTGCCGCTTCCAGCCGCAGCAACAACGTATTCAATTCCGCTAACAATTCCGGCTGCGGCGTGGTTTGCAGCGATTTTAACCGACGCTTAAGAAACTGGCTCAGCTCATGGAACATCGCCGCGCTTTCGATGTGATGCGCCAGCAGCAGTTCACGATGACGCGTGTAATAGTCGTAGCAGTTTGCGCCCAGCCAGGCTTCGGCAATCAGATTGCCGCCGGAGACCAACTCCGGCACCGGATCGACACGCTTACGCGGCAGAATAATGTTGACCTTATCCAGCGTGCGCGAAACAAACTGCTGACGCGCGGTCAGCGTGACGCTGTTGAGCCGCACCGTGGCGATAAACTGCAGCAGCTCGCGGATACCTTTGCGCACCGCGCGTTTGGCGGTCCACGACGGGCGCTTGTTGCGGATCAGCGCCGTGATTACCACCGCGAAGGTAATGCCCACCAGCGTCGAAAGAATAGCGTTCACTATAAGCTGTAGATCGGGCTTGAAGTTGTGGCTCATGCCAATCAGCCCGGGAATCTGCGTGGCGACAATCAGACCAATCAGGTTGGTTGACGGATTGGCGATAACCAATCCCAGCGCCAGCAAGCCCGGCGCAAGGCAAATCACCAGCGCTTCGAAGGTCACCGCCTGCGGAATCAACAAGGTGATATACAGCAGGCTGATCACCACAGAAATCAGCACCCCTTTCAGGAACAGCTTCATCGGCGCAATCGGGCTGTCCATGCCAGCAAAGAAGGAGCACAGCACCGCCGCCATCATCGGTGCGGTGGCACCATCCACCCAGCCGCTGCCGATCCAAAATACGCAGGTAACGAAGGTGGCAATAAATGCGGTAAACGACGACAGCAGCAACAAACCCTTATCGACGTGTTTGTGCGCGCGCACCATTTTTCCGGCTTTGACCGCGGGCGTCCATTCACTGACGCGCTCGCTCACGCTTTGGTAGGCATCAACGATGCGCACAAAGTTGAGTAGGCGCTCCAGCAATCCGCTCAGCAAAATGCTCTCTTCGCTGTTGAGCCTGCCCTGTTGCCACGCCCGTTTCAGCTGATCTTGCGCGTGGCTGAGCTGGTCGCGCACCGGCAGCTGATCTTCACCATTTAGCCACAGCAAAAATTGCTGAAACACCTCGGCGATATAGTCGGGAAAACGGATCTGCTGCTGCGCCAGCAAATTGAGGCGCGATTCGATTGCCGTCAGCGTGGGGATGAAATAGGAGAGATGCTGATACTGCACGCTGACTAAGCGCACCAGACGCCGCGCGGCATCGCCTTCATACACGCAGTGCGTGATGAGTGTTTCGACGTTAAGCGGATAGTTGGCCATCTGAATAAGGATATCTTCGCGCTCCACCGACTTCTCAGCGGGCATCGCCGTGACCAATTCGCTGCACAGCTTGCGCGCGTTCTGATACCACAGGTTCACGCTCTGCTCTAACAGATTGCGCATCGAGACCGGCCACAGCAGGCGATGCACCAGGCTGCTGCAGACGATGGCGACGGTGATCTCCTCAACACGCGAGATCACCGTGTAGGTGATGGCCGATGGCGACACCACATCGGGAAAACCCATGATCGCCGCGCTGTAGCCCGCCAGCATAAACACATAGCTTTTCGGCGTGCGGTCGTGCAGCGAAAGATAGAGACAAACCGCGACCCAAAGGGAGATGCACAGGCTGAACAGCAGCGGATCCTGCACCGTGGCGGGATAGATCAGTAGCGTAAACAAGCCGCCCAGCAGGGTGCCAAAGAAACGGAAAACCGATTTCGATACCGTCGATCCCGAATAGAGCTGCGAGGCAACGTACACTGTAGTCAGTGACCAGGCCGGTTTATCGAGATTGAGTTCCAGAGCAATGTAAAAAGCCAGAAAGGCAGCAAGACAGGTTTTGGCAGAGAACAGCATTGCGCTTCGTGAAAACCACTTCATAGAACGGGTAAAACCTTATGCAGGCAGCGGAATGGCTTATCCTGACAGAAGCATTTGGCAATGGCATTTTGATTTGTTATACAAATTATTACCGTGCTAATTATATGGGCATCTATGGAAATGGCGGACGCGTTTGCTGATTACAGTGAATGATCCAGATCACATAGATAATAGTTATAAGCGATCGAAATTAGTTATTTATTGGTTATATAAGGGCTTTGCTAAGGTGGCAAAAAAACCACTCGAGAATCATCATGAAAGCAAAACTTCCTGTCCTGAGCGCTTTAGCTCTCAGCGTTGGCCTGCTCTCCACGCACGCTTTTGCCGCTAACCCAGAAACCGTCACCATCGGCTATCAAAAAGCCAACATCTTTGCCCTGCTGAAGTATCGCGGCACGCTGGATGAAACCTTTAAGAAGGAAGGCATCGCTATCCGCTGGGTGGAGTTCCCGGCGGGCCCGCAGATGCTGGAAGGCTTAAACGTTGGCAGCATTGATTTGGCGGCAACCGGCGATGCGCCGCCTGCCTTCGCGCAGGCAGCGAAAGCCGATTTGATCTATCTTGGGCATTCACCGGCTAACCCAAAAACCGAAGCCATCGTGGTGCCGAAAGATTCCGCCATTAAAAGCGTAGCGGATTTGAAAGGTAAACGCGTCGGTCTGAACAAAGGCTCTGACGTTAACTATCTGCTGGTGAAAGCGCTGGAAGATGCGGGGCTTAACTACAAAGACGTGACGCCGGTGTATCTGCCGCCCGCCGATGCACGCGCGGCTTTCCAGAAAGGCGCGATTGATGCATGGGTGATTTGGGATCCATACCTTGCCGAAGTGGAAGCCAATGCCGGTGCGCGTGAAATCCGCAATGCGGAAGGATTAGTGCCACATTACACCTTCTATCTCGCCAGCCGTCCTTTCGCGGAAGGTCATCCTGATACTGCGAAACAGGTTGTCGATGAGTTGAGCAAACTCAGCGATTGGGCCAACAAGAACCCGGATGACGCGGCAGCGATTCTGTCGAAATCGACCGGCCTGGATAAAGCCATCTGGCAAACCACCATTAAGCGCCTGCCTTACGGCGCGTCACGCATGTCGCCGCAGGTGTTTGATGAGCAGCAGGCGTTAGCGGATACCTTTACGCGCGTGGGACTGTTGCCGGTGAAAGTGGATGTGCGCAGCGCGACCTGGTCGCTGGATAAGAAGTAAGTCATTACCATCAACCAGGTCGTCATGAATAGCGACCTTACATGCCCGGTGCGCATTTATGCGCACCGGGTTTTATCAGCCCTCGCCTCTGCCAATCTGCCAAATCCCCGTCGGTGCGGTGCCATTCACTTTCCAGTCGCCGATATCACGCGCTTTGTACACCACCGGATTATGTGATGACAGGGTTCGCGCGTTGCGCCAGTGACGATCCAGCGCTTTGCTGACGCGCGTATCTGATGCGCCCAATGCGTTAAACAGCTCGGTGGCGGCGCGTGTCACCAGCTCGCTGGCAATCACCTGCGCCTGCCCCGCTTCGGCTTCGGCCAGCACATTCGCGGCGGCAATTTGCGCTTCATCGTTGCTGACGTGGGCAACATATGCTGATTGCAGTGAATGTGTCGCGCGGATCACCGTGGCTTCCACCGCAAACGCCAGGCTGGTGATTTGCCCGATCACCTGCAGAATCTGCGCATCCTGACGCGCAACACCGCCGTTGCCGTGACTGTAAACCCGATTTCGCGCCGCCACCGCCTGCGCACCGTCGCGCGCCACCGCACGGCCAATTCCCGCCAGCGTGGCCAGCAAGACATGCTGATAGAAAGCGGTTTGATAACGGAAGCGGGTGGCGAAATCGTAGACATGTTCCTGCTCGACATGGGCGTTAGCGAAACGCGTGGTGCCGCTACCGGTTAAGCGCTGGCCAAAGCCGTCCCAGTCGTCCTCACGCGTCACCCCGGGTTGGTGAGTGTTAACCAGAGCGATAACGTCGCCCTGATTGTCATTGCGGCGCGCATAGACATCAATCCAGTCGGCGAACAGCGTGCCGGTGCTGTAAAACTTCTCACCGCTCAGCGTCCAGCCGCTTTCGTTTGGCGTAATACGCGTGATGACATCGCCGAGTTTTACCGTGCCAATTTCCGTCCAGCCGCTGCCCACCAGCTCGCCATCAATAAAACGGCCAAACCAGCGATCGCGTTCCGCGCTATCCGGCTGATTCAATCGATCTTCGACAAAAGCGAAATGCGCGCGCAGCGCCTGCGGCAGATTCGAGTCGGCTTCTGCCAGCTCGGTTAACAGCTGGAACAGCTGCGGCAGCGATGCGCCCCAACCGCCCTTCTCTTTCGGAATTCGCACCGTGCCGAATCCCGCCTCTTTCAGCCAGCTAATCGGTTGATGCGGCAAAGTACGTTCCCGCTCGCGTGCTACCGTTCCTTCAGCGATGCGCGCGAAAATCGGCCGGAAGTGCGCCGCCAGCGCCTCATAATCGGTGCCTGTTGCCAGTAAACTCATGGTGACTCCTGATGTGAAAGATCGTCGATGTCATGCAGCGTGGGCTCGTGGCGCACCGCCAGCAGGAAGAAGATCGGGATGATCGCTGCCAGCGATACCACCCAAAACATATTGGTGCCGAGCGCGGCTTGCAGAAGCGGCAGGATGAACAGCGCTAACGCGCTACCGATGCCGGAAAGCGCGCGGCTGAAGCCCACGCCGGTGGCGCGAATTGAGGTTGGATAGGAAAGCGCTGGATAGACCATCAGCTGCGCGCCCGGCCCGAAGCCCTCGGCAAACAGCCACAAGCCGAGCATCAAAACTGCAAAGACGATTCCGGCGATGGCTTGCGGATGACCAATTAACGCCAGCGCGATCAGCGCAAAGAATTGCAGGGCAAAGCCAGCGATGGCGACGTGGCGCGACGGATATTTCCACGCCAGACGCATGCCAAGCAGGCCGCCGGTAAAGGCGAACAGCGCGTTGAGTCCCAGCGATGCCGAGATGGTTTCAAACACGCCCGCGCCGAGGAACTGCGCCAGAATCGACGGCAGGAAGAAGGCAATGGCGGTGTATTCAAACGAGATACAGATGTTCATCACGCCCGCGACGATGGTGCGTTCGCGCCACGGCTTCTCAAACAGCACGCGGAAACTCACTTTCGGTGCCGCAGCAGCCGGTGGCGCTTCGTGTTCCGCTTCGTGGGCGTGAATGCCATAGGAATCACGCAGAATGCGCACCGCGGATTTCAGATCGCCCTGATTCGCCGCCCACAGTGGCGATTCGTTCATGAATTTGCTGCGCACCGCGATGATCAGCAGCGCCGGTACCGCACCGAACAGCAGCGACGCGCGCCACAGCCAGTCAAGATGCTCTTTCGGCAGCAGGAAGTAGAGCGCGAAGATCAGCAGGAAGCACAGCGTTGAGGCGGCGTACCACATCGGGCACCAGGCTGCGAGTCGGGATGCCTTGTTGCCTTTACCAGCGAATTTGGAGAACTCCGCCAGATATGACATCGCCACCGGCAAATCGATGCCGACGCCCACGCCCATCAGGAAGCGCGCGCCAATCAGCACCCACACGTTCGGCGCTAACCCCGCCGCAATCGCTGAAACCACAAAGAACAGCATGTCGGCCATGAACACCGAATAGCGGCCATATTTATCCGTCAGCCACCCGCCCACCAGATTGCCGACGATGGTGCCAACCATAATTGAGGAAGTGACTAAGCCGGTGAGCAGCGGCGAGAGCTGAAACTCGCGCACCACATCATCGATGCCGTACGACAGCGTGGTGAGATCGTAGGCGTCGAGGAACACGCCGCCGAGCGCGAGGAACACAATCATGCGCGCGTAGTTGTCATTTTTGGTGCGAGTGTTTATCAGCCTTGCCACATCACTGACCGAACGTACCGGTTCGGAAACCGGAATGGTGTTTTCTAAAGGAAGAGAACTCATAACGCCTCACGTTGTTGTTTTGTAGTGCAGGTGAGGTTGTTATAAGCGTTTTTCTGGCTGCGCCAAAACAACAATTCTTTATATAAATTTACATTAAAATCAATTAGATAAATGGTTTTTAGCCAACACAAAAACCCGGACACGCCTGACGCGTCCGGGTGTTCAAACAACAACAATTTATTCGGCTGAGACCGGCACCAACACGCCTTTTACCAGCGGATCGTCGGTGGTCTTCAACCACTGCTGGACGCGCGGATCGGAGAAGGCTTTTTTCAGCTTCTCGATGTTTTCCTGGTCCAGATAAGGCGTGCCAATCACCAGCTGTGAGGCGAAAGTGCGCGGCGCAGGCGGGAAGAGAATGCCTTTTTCGCGCGGCACTTTACCGGCATCAAATTGCGAGACGTAACCAATCGCCGCATCCACCGAGTTGAGCGCACGCGGCATGGTCAGCAAATCGAGCTCTTTAAACACGAAACCGTGCGGATTGCCGACAATGTTCTTCAGTTTGGCCGTGCGCGGCTCGACGTTGGGATCGAGCGTGATTAAACCCTGACGCGCCAGCAACCATAATGCCTGGCCCTGATTGGCGCCGTCATCCGGCACCACGATGGTCGCGCCCTGCGGCAGATCCGCTACCGATGTGTAGCGATCGGAGTAGATGCCAAATGCCCACTGGAACAGCGGCAGCGTTGAGGTGAGCGCAAAACCGTTGGCATCCACCACTTGCTTTAGCCACCACTGATGCTGATATACGGTGGCGGCATACTGCCCTTCCGCTACCGCGCGGTCGGCTTGCACCGGATCCTGCACGCCAACCGCCTCCAGCTTCAGGCCATAATCGGGCGCGATGTGCTCGCCAACGTATTCAATCAGCTTCTGCTCGCCCGCCATCGCCGGTTCAAAATGCACCTTCAGCGTGGTGCCAAAGACCACCGCCTGCGCCTGTTGGCTGCGCCAGAACCAGCCGCCTGCTGCAAGTACAACGACCACTATAATCAGTAGCAGCCACGGCCAGCGGCGGGTTTTACGCAGCTCGAAATCTTGTGTTGTCATAACGATGTCCCCTGAGGATGGCGTAATGCGGTGACCAAACGGTCGCCGAGAAATTGAATGGTTTGAATTAAGGCGATCAGCACCACGATGGTGGCGATCATGATGTGGTTGTCGAAGCGCTGATAACCGTACACCACCGCCAGATAGCCGATACCGCCCGCGCCGATGGTGCCGGCAATGGCGGAGTACTCGATCATTGAGATCAGGTTGAGCGTCACTGCCGCCACAATCGCCGGCAGCGCTTCGCTAAGTTGTGCCGAGAGGATGATCTGCCAGCGCGAACCGCCGCACACCAGACCTACCGCCGTCACTTCGCCGGGCAGCTCACGCAGCGCGTTGTCCACCAGACGGCCAAAAAACGGAATGCCCGCGGCGATCATCGGCACAACGGCGGCAGGAATGCCGATGGTGGTGCCGGTAAGCCAGAAGGTGAACGGAATGATGGCCGCCATCAGCACCAGAAACGGCAGCGAACGGCCCATGTTGACGATCCAGCTCAACACTCTATTAATTCCGCGATGCGGAAACAGACCGCGCACCGAGGTGTTGAACAGCACCACGCCGACGATGCCGCCAAACGTGATCACGAACAGCATCACGATCGCCACCATCAATGCGGTTTCGCCCAGAGCGGGCAACATCAGCGCCGGGATTTCTGGCCACGGCGTATCCTGACTAATCACTGATACGCTCATACCGCCTCCCGCAATAGCCGCACGCTGCCGGAAACGCTGGCAACTAAGCCCAGCTGTTCCAGCTGCGATAGCAAACGCGCCAGCGGCACGCGTTCCTGTTGATAGTGAATGCCCACCTTGAGGCGGCCAGCTTGCAGACCATTCACCTGCTCAACGTGCGCGCCGAGCAGATCAATACGCAGACCAAACTGCTGGCTGAGGCGCGAAATCCAGTCGCTGGCGACTGGCACATCGGTGCGATAACTCAGTTGCAACACCAGTTCGGCATCGCCCGCCTGCGCCGCCAGCGGGAACAGGCGCTGTCCCAATAGCGAATCGGGTTGCGCCAGCAGCTCTTTCACCACGCCGTACTGCACGATTTGGCCGTCGCGAATTTCCGCTACCGCATCTGCCGCCTGACGCACCGCGTCCATTTCATGGGTGATCAGCACAATCGCCAGCTTGTAGTCATCACGCAGTTTTTTCAGCAGGTCGAGCACGGTGACGGTGGCTTCGGGATCGAGCCCTGAAGTGGCTTCATCCGCCAGCAACACCGACGGGCGCAATGCCAGCGCACGCGCGATACCAATACGCTGCCGCTGACCACCAGAAAGCTGTCCCGGATAGGCTTTGGCTTTGTGGCTGAGGCCGACGCTATCGAGCAATTCGCCCACGCGCGCGGCGATATCGCGATCCACTACGCCAAGATAGTGCAGCGGCAAGGCGATATTCTCCCACGCGGTTTTGCGTTGCAGCAGCGCGGAAGACTGGAACACGGTACCAATTGAGCGACGCGCCTGACGTAGCGCTTCGCCATCCAGACGTGAGAGATCGCTGCCGTTTACACGGATGCTGCCGGCGCTCGGTTGTTCCAGCAGGCTGATGCACTTTGCCAGCGTCGATTTACCCGCGCCGCTGGGCCCAACTACCGCGGTGATGTTGGCTTGCGGTACTTGCAGGCTGATGGATTTCAGCACCTCGGTGATGCGGCCGTCGGGCGCGCGATAGTGTTTGCTAAGCTGATCTATTTCGATCATGAGACCTCCTGCGGCGTGGAGGATTTAACGCGATAGCCCGCGCCCGGATGCGGTGCTTGCAGCTGCGGGCCGGCGGAGAATAACTTCTCGCGCAACGTGCCCTGCGCGTACTCTTTTTTGTAGACGCCGCGCTTTTGCAGCTCCGGGATCAGCAGCTCCACCACATCTTCAAAGGTTTCATGGGTCAGTGCGTAGGCGAAGTTGAAGCCATCTACGTCGGTCTCTTCAACCCAGCTTTGCAACTCATCCGCGACGGTTTCCGCGCTGCCGACAATCAGCGGACCAAAACCGCCGATGCCGACCCAATCCGCCAGTGCTTTTACCGTCCACTGACAATCTGGATCGGCGGTGGAGAAGGTTTCGACCGCCGATTGGATGGCGTTGGTGTGGATATATTTCAGCACCTGATCCGGCTGATACTGGCCGAAGTCGATACCGGTCCAGCCTGATACCAGCGCCAGCGCGCCTTCGTAGCTGACCCAACTGGTGTACTCTTTCCATTTCGCCTGCGCCGCCAGATCGGTTTCGCCAACAATCACGGTTTGCAGATTGAAGATTTTGATGCTGTAAGGATCGCGCCCCGCTTCCGCCGCGCGGCGGCGAATATCGGCGACGGTTTTCTTCAGCAGCACTTTCGACGGCGCGGCAACAAATACGCATTCGGCATGTTCTGCGGCAAACTGTTTGCCACGACTCGATGCGCCCGCCTGATACAGCACTGGCGTGCGCTGCGGTGACGGTTCGCACAGGTGAATGCCCGGCACGTTGAAGAAGGTGCCCTGATGATTGATGGGATGGATTTTACGCGGGTCGCTGAAGATACGGCGTTCGCGGTCACGCAATACTGCATCCTGCTCCCAGCTGCCTTCCAGCAGCTTGTACACCACTTGCAAATACTCGTCGGCGTAATCGTAGCGGCTATCGTGATCGGTCTGGGTTTTGTGCCCAATGTTGCGCGCCCCGCTCTCCAGATACGAGGTGACGATGTTCCAGCCGATGCGGCCTTTGGTCAGGTGATCGAGCGTGGATAAGCGGCGCGCAAACGGATAGGGATGCTCAAACGACAGCGACGCCGTAAGACCAAAGCCGAGGTGTTCGGTCACCAGCGCCATTGGCGTAATCAGCGCTAACGGATCGTTGACCGGCACCTGCGTCGCCTGGCGGATCGCCGCATCGCCGTTGCCGTTGAGTACATCGTAAACGCCGAGCACGTCGGCGATAAACAGGCCGTCAAATTTGCCGCGCTCCAGCAGGCGCGCTAAATCGACCCAATACTCCAGATCTTTATACTGCCAGGAACGGTCACGCGGATGCGCCCACAGGCCCGGCGACTGGTGTCCGACACAGTTCATATCAAATGCATTCAAGCGAATTTCACGTTGCGATGGCATAGCAATCTCCATAGCGAGGCCGTGATCGTGTTACGACCCGGCGTTCGTCAGTTAATTTTTAGGATGTTGAGAGATTAAAGCGCTGAAGGGGGACATCGCTCGGCGGGAGCGATTTGCAGTTCTTGTAAAATATGTTTCGCCACAGCGGCGGCGTGATCGGCAACCTGCGGCAATCCCATCAGTTCACCGAAGCGCGCACGCGCAGCGGGACCGACGACAAACAGTCGTGCGTTGGGCTGGCCGTTAACATTGAGCGTGTGCGATTGGCTATCGACATCAATACCAAAACCGAGCAGGTCAGCGCGGATTAGCCCTTGCTGGCTGAGCGACTGCAGCAGCGGCTGGCTGGCGGTTAAGGCTTCATGGCCGGGACCGGTGGTGACAATCAGGTGATCGAGGCGATGGGTTTCGCTGGCGCCCTCGCGCGTGCGTAGCGTGATTTGCAGTTGGTTGCCGACATCGGAGATGTCGCTAAGCCGCGCGGCCAGCACCTTCAGACTGCCCTGCTGGCGACGTGCGCTGATCACCGCTGACACCTGCGGCGCGATGCGATAGCGATGCACATCCCACCACGAGCGCAAGTGACGAACAAAGCGCTGCTGCTCGCGCAGCGGCAGCGATTGCCAGATATCCTGACCTTGCACGCGTACCTGATCGAGCACGCGCTGCCACGGCAAATCCTGTTCCGCGGCACGCGCGACTTCGGCACGAATATGTCGCAGCCACAGACGTGCGCTGGACGCTTGTTGCGGGGCTAGTGTCCATTCAGGCCATTCACCACTCAGGTTATCGCGTGAGAGGTGTCCACGGCGCGAGAAGGCGATTAACGGGCCGCGATGCTGTCTGGTGCTCAACGAAGCCACCACGTCCGCCATGCTCAAGCCGGTACCGATAATCGCCACCGAGGATTGAGGATCGATGGCGTCTAATACGCTGTGCTGCCACGGATTGGCAATCAGCGCCGGATGCGCCGAGAACGGTTGCAGCGCACGCGGCAACGATGGTGGCGGATGACTGATCGCTAACGCCAGTACATCACCCCGCAACATTTCGCCGTTGCTGAGCAACAGCTGCTCGCCTTCCCAGGCCACGGCGCTGGCCTGAACATGGCGCAGCGTGACGTGCGGATACGCCTGCGCAGCTTGCGCAAACTGTTCTGCCAGATAGCGACCGAACAGGCTGCGCTGCGGATAAACTGCGCCGTCTTCACAGTGCGCTACTGAGTCCAGTGAACATTCCGGCTGTTGGCGATACCAGCGGTCAAACGCGCCCTGCTCTTCACCGCTTAACTGCATGCGCGAAGCGGGTACGTTGATGCGGTGCGAAGGCTCCTGCGTGGAATAGGCAACGCCGCCACCGAGGTTGGCGCGCGGTTCGACCACTGTAATCAGTAATCTGCTCGATGAGGTTCGTGCGAGATGAATCGCCAGCGCTGTGCCGCTAAAGCCACCGCCAACAATGATTACCCGTGCCATTGCCTTCTCCTGCATTAGCTGGCGCTAGTCTGTTTTGACGGACGCTTATCGCCGCCAATGGTTTCACCAAACGGGCCGGTGTTAATGGTGCGTTCACGCTGCTGCTGTGCGTTAGCCAGCGGTAGCAGCGGCAACAGTAATTCGGCCACGCGATGCGCTTCTTCCAGATGCGGATAACCGGACAGAATGAAGTTGGTGACACCCAGCGCCTGATATTCGCGGATACGCTCAGCCACCTGCTCCGGGCTGCCGACCAGCGCAGTGCCCGCGCCACCGCGCACCAGACCCACGCCCGCCCACAGATTTGGCGAGATATAGAGGTTGTCGCGCGAGCCGTTGTGCAACGCGCTCATTCGTGCCTGACCGGCGGAATCCATACGCGCAAAGATTTTCTGCGCCTGCGCGATGGTCTCTTCATCAAGATGACCAATCAACTTATCTGCCGCCGCTTTGGCTTCTTCTTCGGTCTCGCGCACAATCACATGCAAACGAATGCCGTATTCCAGCTTACGTCCGCGCTGTTCTGCACGTGCGCGCACCACTTCCAGCTTCTCGGCAACCTGCGCTGGCGGCTCGCCCCAGGTGAGATAGGTATCGATCTGTTCCGCTGCTACATCAATCGCCGCCTCAGATGAACCACCAAAATAGAGCGGCGGCCCCTTTTCCTGCACCGGCGGAAACAGCACTTCTGCGCCTTCAACGTGAATGTGTTTGCCTTCGTAATCCACTTTCTCGCCGCGCATCAGGCGGCTATAAACGTCGAGGAACTCTTTGGTGACTTCATAACGTTCACTGTGGTTGAGAAAAATGCCGTCGCCTTTGTTCTCAATCGGATCGCCGCCGGTCACCACGTTAATCAATAAACGCCCTTCAGAAAGACGATCAAGCGTGGTCGCCATGCGGGCTGCCAGCGTTGGCGGCTGCAGGCCAGGACGCACCGCCACTAAATAGCGCAGACGTTTGGTAATCGGCGCTAACGCCGAGGCCACCAGCCAGGAATCTTCACAGCTTTTGCCGGTAGGAATTAATACGCCGTAGAAGCCAAGATTGTCGGCGGCGAGCGCCACTTGCTGTAAGTAGGGTAAATCGACCGGGCGTCCGCCTTGCGTGGTGCCGAGATAGCGTCCATCACCGTGCGTCGGTAAAAACCAGAAGACATTAATTTTATCGTTCGCGGAATCGGCCATTATGCTTTTCCTATATAACTTTATTAAAAAATGATCATTTTGAACTGCTTATTTGGTTATATAGCTGTTAGCAGAAAGCGTGCCAGGTTGTTAACTGCCGCGAATCGCCGTATTTCAGGCGGTTAGCCTTGTCGCCGTCAACCAAAAAAGTTGCATTTGCGACTCTGGCGCAACAGCAATTGCTGCATATGCAACTGCTTATGCTTTTTACATGGTGTTAATAGCCAGCGTGAGCATTTAGGTTAACGATATGCTCGTTACAGGACTCAATACCATGTTAACCACCTATAACCACACCGATTCACCGAGCTTAATCGATCCCGCTTCTCTGGCGTTTCAATCGCTGCTGGATAAATTCGCGCCCACGGATGCCACCGTTCTGATTGTCGGCGAAACCGGCACAGGTAAAGAAGTGGTGGCGCGCTATCTGCATCATCACAGCCAACGGCGTAATGGCCCTTTCCTCGCGGTTAACTGCGGTGCTTTGACAGAAAGCTTGGCTGAAGCCGAGTTGTTTGGCCATGAGAAAGGCGCTTTTACCGGCGCGACGCAGTCACATCCCGGCTGGTTTGAATCAGCGCAAGGCGGCACCTTGCTACTGGATGAGATTGGCGAGCTGAGCCCTTCACTGCAGGTTAAATTGCTGCGTGTGCTGCAGGAGCGTGAGATTACGCGCGTAGGCTCGCGTAAAGCTATCAAAGTAGATGTGCGAGTTATCGCGGCTACACATGTGGATTTGGCACAGGCGATTCGCGAGCGACGCTTTCGCGAAGATCTGTTCTATCGCCTGAATATTGCGGTGGTGCCATTACCGCCGTTGCGTCAGCGCCGTGAAGACATTCCGCTGCTGGCACAGCACTTCCTCGCCCTCTACGCACGACGTTTAGGGCGCCCGGCACGGCGTCTTTCTGCTGATGCGCTTGAAGCGCTGCGCGAATACAGCTGGCCGGGCAATATCCGTGAACTGGAGAACACGCTACATAACGCCGTATTGCTGAGCCGCGAAGAGACGCTGACGCCCGCACAGTTGCGACTTGCTGGTTACAGTGAACATGGCTTTAACGAGTCAAACGATTCAACGCTCGACAGTTTTCTTCAGCAGCAGCTAACCAGTCAGCCGCAACAACTGTTTGATCGCGTTATCAGCAGCCTCATTAGCAATGCGCTATCGATGACAGATCACAATCAAACCCAGGCTGCGGCGCTATTAGGTATCAGCCGCCACACATTGCGCACGCATCTGGCGAATCAGGGAATGATTAAAGGACGGCGAAAAGCGCCGGTAACTACGTCGACATCTCATACACACGGGACGCAGGAGCGTGAGCTGCGCATTGGCTACCAGAAGTTTGGCAATCTCGGGGTGTTAAAAGCCCGTCAGAGCCTCGAACACTGTTTCGCTCAGCAAGGCATTAGCGTGTTGTGGAGTGAGTTTCCCGCCGGGCCACAGCTGCTGTATGCGCTGCAAAACAACGAAATCGATTTTGGTACGACCGGTGAAGTTCCCCCGGTCTTCGCCCAGGCGAGTGGCAATGCGGTGACTTATATTGCCTGGGAGCCGCCAGCGCCGAGCAGCGTTGGCATTGTGGTGCCTCATGACAGCGATATTCGCACCATCAACGATCTGCGCGGTAAGCGCATATCGGTTAATAAAGGCTCGAACGTTCACTGGCTACTGCTGCAGTTACTGGAGGAAGCGGGCATTGGTCTGGATGAACTCAAAGTGGTGTATACGCCGCCGAAATATCCGCTCACCGCCAGTGATTATCTTTCGGTTGATGCCTGGATGATGTGGGATCCGTTGCTCAGCGCTGCTGAGAGCAATCCCGAGCTGCGAGTTTTGGTCAATGGTGATGGGCGCGTACGTAATCATCAGTTCTATCTGGCGCGGCGTGATTACGTTGAACAGCACCATGACATCCTCAGACAGCTGGTGAAGAGTTTGCAACAAACGGGTTTGTTCATCGATAGCCATCGCCACGAAGCATCAATGTTATTGGCTCAGGAGCTTGGATTGGAAATCGCATCAGTTGAACGTGCCTTGACTCGCCGCAGCCACAAAACACGTGCGATGGCCTTCGAAGTAATCAAAGAGCAGCAGACCATCGCCGATCGCTTTTATGCGTTGGGGCTGATTAATAAACCGGTGCGCGTGCGCGATGCGGTCTGGCAATTTTCATCAGCTTTAACGTTAATTGAGTAAGGTGAATCTTGAAAGTTATCCACGTTTTCTGTGGATAAATCATTGAATATCATCTGGCTAATCTCGCCTAGGGATTTTTGAAGGTTGCTGAAACTAAAAAATTAATTGGCGATTTCAGCCTGAAATTTTATCAGAAACTCCTTATATTTCATATCAATAGAGATGAAATCGATTAGGCGAGCAGATGAAATTTCACTCACTGGCTGGACGGCAATTCTGCTGTGGCTGCCTTTTGTTGCTTTCGCACACAGCTGGTTAAATTGGCTGCAGTCAGTTAATCAGTATTGGTGATTTATTAACGGATATCTTTGAGCTGATGGCTAAAACAGTGGCGATTTCAGGCTGAAATTTCCGCGGCGATAATCTATATTTCATACAGTTAGCGATGAAATTGCGCTGGCGAGGCATTGAGAAGGGCATAAAAAAACCGCCCGGAGGCGGCATTTCAATTACTGATTAAGATACTTATTGAGCGTCTCGTTAATCACTTTATCCAACTCTTCCTGCAACTCTTTTGACTGGCGATTAAACTCGTAGCTGAACATGCGTCCGCGCGTTTTTTTACGCGCAAAGCGGTCTTTATCGGCGAAACTCCATAATGGCGTCGCCACGGTTTTATCTTTTGCCGGTGACTGAATCAGCGTCTGGCTACCGTTACGCACTAAACGCAGAATGCCATTCTTCACTTCGTCTTCCGCCAATCCATCGCGCGCGCATACGGTATCAACATCCATACCTATAGTATCGATTAGGGCATCAACCGTTTGTCCGGTTTCCTGCAGCTTCTCATACGCCTGCAGCAGCGATTTATAGTCAGGATAGGTCAGCTCTGAATGATTCGGGAACAGCGTTACCAGCTCAAGCGGCACGCTTGCCGCTTGCAATGCACGCGTTACCTTGGCCTGCGATAAGCCTTCGCTTTGCGCAATCTCTTTCTGCGACAATCCACTCTCTTTAAGCGATAGCAGACGCATGCCCACTTCACGCAGATTGTGCTCGCGCGCGGTCTGAATATCCTGGGCTAAACGACGCGCTTCTTCCGCCGAGATAGCCACGTCTGTAACCAACACATCAAGCCCAGTTTTGCAGTGCAGAGCCGCTGCACGACGGCGTGAACCATCGAGAATCTCAATGCGATCGTCACGCTTTACGCCAATCGCCGGGAAAAACTGCTGCAATTTGATGGTGCGAATGATGTCGCGCAGCGATTCTGGCGTCAGGCCAGACTGATCGCGGCCATTGGTTTCCATCTTAACGAAGGTTTTCTCTTCAATTTCCTTCGCCGGGATGTGCTCCAGCGTGAACAGGGCGCGTTTACCCGTCGCCAGAATAAATGTCTGAGAATGGCCATCGGCGCTTTCCTCAGTCTGCAATGGTGTCTGGCTGAAGGTTCGGCCAATAGTGATTCTTTTTGCGCTCATAGTAACCTCAGTTCAGGCGAATGAATTCAATACGGTCAAATACGGCTTTCGCGAAATCTTCCGCCGCTGAACGCGCATTCTTTAAGGCTTCGGTGCTGCCCACGTAGGTTGATGGGTTGGCTGAGATAACCGTATCAAACGACTCTCCGCAGCGCTCAAAGCCATCCAGACGCGGCAACGCAGCATCAAGCATGTCGCCGCCAAATATCTCTTTCGCCAGGCTGTGACACAGCTTGTGATCCGCTTTATTCGACAGTTTAGACATAAAGCCAATGTTGCCTTGCAAACGGCAGGCTGCGCCCGATTCCTCTATGATCCCAATCAACTCCGGCAAACGCGTTAAATACTTCAGCGTGGAGTGGAAATCCACCTGCGCGGGCGGCACTGGCGTCATCAGCAGGTCTGAAGCAGCAATGGCGTTCTTCAGGAAGGCATCAAGATGCGGGCCGCTGTCGATAAAGATAAAGTCGTAATCTTTCTTCAGCTTGGCCACTACATTGTCATACAGCACCGCGTGGATGTTTTGTTCGGGCAGGTGAGCGGCACACAACTCTTCCCAACGCGAGGCAATGAAGGCGTCATCAATTGACGCCGGCAGCACATCGACGCCCGGAATAATCGAGGAAACGATAAACTCGTTGAGCAACTCTTCGCGGCTGACGTTCTGTAGCATCGCTTGTGCGGCGGTCGCTTCCACTAATCCCACTGAACGTTGATGGTTCAGGAACATGGTGGCGGAAGATTGCGGGTCCAGATCGATGACCAGAATACGCAGATCTTCAAATAGCAGATGCGGATGCGCACGTAATGCGTGTGCCAGCGAAACGGTAGAGACCGTTTTCGAAACGCCGCCTTTGAGGTTGCCAACAAAGATGCTAAAGGCTTCATGGTGGCGATCGCGGTACTTAGGCACACCGCGATGGTGATAGATATCGATGATGTTCTGAATCGACATCGCATACTTGGTTGAGCTGCCCGCTGCACGCTTATCGAACGGATAACCATTTTCTTCCATTTCGTTGACAGCGTAATCCACGCTCGCACGCGTTAATTTGGGCAGTTTGGCTAACGCCGCTTTAGCGTAAACCTGATAGAACGTGTTTTCCCGCAATTCTTCTTTCTGCGCCTGAATCTGTTCAGTCAGGCTCATCAGCATTCTTTCTGAACGTTGTGCGACCTTCAGAACTTGCTTCTCATCGTTAGCCATACTTGCTCCACACATGTAGGATTTACGACTTTATACATAAATCCAGCACACGAGGCAAATATATCTCTTCTGCACAGGAAGAATAAGTTATGTGAAAACACCTTGATTAAGAGCACGTTAACGAAAATATTCACTGTAATCAGTGATGGTAATTTAGCCATATTGGTTTTTTGTACGATTTTGAACCGCTGATTTATCGTTGATTGGGGCAAAGATTCACTGTAGTCAGTAGCTGATTTCTACCCTGTATGCTTTAAGTAGAGAAAGGAGAAGGGTTGTGGCGGCTGAAATTGCTGGAACGTTCACTGTAATCAGCTAGCAAAAATGCGCCGATGCCCAACGTTCACTGCAATCAGTAAAAGGTTCACTGTGATCAGCGAGCGGTGGCTGAAGATTCACTGTAATCAGTAAATGATGCGTGGAAATAAAAAGCAGGTGAGAGAACAACGATAAGTGTCATGCTGGTGAGATGTTCACTGTAATCAGCAAATCCTGAAGACGTTTTCACATAACGCTAAACGTTCACTGTAATCAGTAAAAGCCTTGTACTCGTCATCGGCAAAGATTCACTGTAATCAGTAGACGTTGTCGCGCTGCGATAAACCGTTCACTGTAATCAGTAAGTCAATTTGGCCAGACCGAGATAACATTCACTGTAATCAGTAAAAGTTATGACGCTATACAGAACGTTCACTGTAATCAGTACAGCCCGACAAGCATGATAAGACGAACGTTCACTGTAATCAGTAGAGTGTTATTTGCCGACAAGCTGATATGCCTGGAAGCGCCATATGCGTTACAGCGAAATACCCAGAATGTCGTCAACAACATTCACTGTAATCAGTAAAAGTGCGCTGTTGATTTAAACGCCCAACGTTCACTGTATTCAGTAAAAAAACTACGCGCTGAGCGAGTTTGTTTCATGCTGCAAACCTGGCAGGGCAGGGGACGAGTTGGTAACGTTCACTGTAATCAGTGACAGCGTGACATGTTATTCAAGCGGCATATGAGCGTCAGTACGAACGTCTCTCGTTACAGTTCACTGTAGTGAGAAGACAGACCAAACGTTTACTGTAATCAGCATAGTGACCAACCCTGTCACTTTTACTGGCTGTATTCACAGTCAAACTGCTGATTAAAGTGAATCCGTTTGAAACAGGCTTTTTTTATACTTATAAATCATTAAGTTGCATTTGATCGTTCACTGTATTCAGTATGCAGCCTCTAATTGGCATTCACTGTAATCAGTGAAAGCCACCGCCCCAACAAACGTTCACTATGATCAGTAGAAAGGCAGTGAAAGAGGGAAGTTGAGTACTACGCCACCGCCATTGTAAGTACTCACTATCTTTATAAGTCGCTTAGAAAGACTACAGTGCGGTGCAAAACATCGCATAAGACACAACAAAAGCAGAAGGTTTCTGATTACAGTGAACGTTGCTGATTACAGTGAATGACGCGAGCACAGCTGATTGCAGTGAATGTTAGCGGAGGAGCATGTGTCACTTTTGCTCAAAAAGTGACACAGCTTGAAGGGGATTACTTATTACAGTGAACGGGCAAGATCACTCTTCAAACTCGATATCTTCCAGCGAATCGATACTTTCAAGATTGCTGATGCCGTCGAGTTTTGGCGTCCTGCTGTGGATGATGAAGAACACTGAGCGGCCGCGTTTCACTTCCGAATAGTCGAGATAGCCGATCTCTTTGAGCTGCTCCATCGCACGTCGCACCACGTGGTTTTGCGTGGTGGTTTTCGAACCCAGATTTAAACGCATACGCAAACGCGCCAGAGAGATGGGCGCCGGATTCGTTGGCAAACTTTCGAGATAGGTATACAACGCCTGAGCCGATTCTTTACGTTTTAAACGCGAAATGGCTCGCAGCTGCAGTAACACTTTATGGTCGAAGTTGTAGAGCTCGAACAACTTTGGATCGGCCTGAATACGCACCAGATCCTTTTCACGATCGTAATACGCCGATTGCACAAGGTGAGTGTGATAGGCTTTGCCATTACCTTCAAAGGACAACGTATTGGTAGCAATGCGTCGCAGAGAGGCATCTAAGCGCTTACGTAGCGCAGCCGAAGAGTTTGCCGATGGGATCCCGCACATCTTGACGAAATCGATAAACGGCAGCGTCACGGTGTCGCCCTTAGAAGGATAACGCGAGAAAGACTGAATAATTCCGGCCCAGGTTTTGAAATCATTATCCATGTCCAGCCTTGCGCCGGTAATGGTAATTTTTTCATAGCCTTCCGATTTGACTAAAGAAAGGTTCTTCAGCTCTTTCGTTGCATCGGTCGATGCCATCGCGCCTGATTTACCGCGCGCTGTGGACTTCAATGTAGGAACAAACAGACCCAGGCGCATTAAAGCGACCGGTTGTACGGTGTTATTTTTATTGGGGTGGAGTTGAATAACTTCACCGCTGTTTTTTGTCACCGACAGAAAAGGCTCGAGTAACGCCTTGTTTTCACTCTCTTTATCTGCCATAGCCTGAGATCTTCATTCTGTGGATGAAAAGGGTCGTTTTCTGATTACAGTGAACATTAACACTGTTTATAGTGAACATTCTACTCTCTATAGTGAATAAACTACTGACTCCAGTGAACACTTTACTCATTATAGTGAACGCGATCACCTTCTGACCCCTTGTGTGGTGCGGCCTGCGACGATCGGGGATCTCTTAGGATCTCTTTAAGATCTCTATATGATCTTTCTTTAAGATCTATTCACTGTATAACTTAATAACGCCAGGACTGAAGCGGCTTTAGACCGGCAAAATGTTTAAAACAGCCCCATCGCGATAACATCCTGTTTGATCCCACCAAATCATCAGTTATATACGATCTGGATCCTTCTATTTCTCCATAAATGAACAACTTCCTCATTATTATTCATTTTTAAGAAACTACATCCCGGCGTAAAGTGAACTTCATCGAACATCACATTACTTATGACGAGGACATCTTTCATGACTGACAACGTTATCTCCCGTAACCCTACTACCGGCGAAATCCTCGCAACCTATCCGCTGCAGAGCGCAGCCGAGTTGAAAGCCGCATTGCAGCAAAGTGCTGATGCCTATGCAGAATGGCGCTATACCGCGATGCCGCAGCGAGTGAAAGTGCTGCGTCAACTGGCTGAACAGATCCGCCAGCGTCAGGATGAGCTCGCAACCATGGCCACACTGGAAATGGGCAAACCGATCGCTCAGGCACGTGCTGAAGTACTGAAATGCGCCAATCTGTGTGACTGGTATGCAGAGCATGGTCCGGCGATCCTGGCCGACAAACCAACGCTGGTAGAAAACCAGCAAGCGTGGCAGTCATTTCGTCCGCTCGGTGTGATCCTTGCCGTGATGCCATGGAACTTCCCTTATTGGCAAGTTCTGCGCGGCGCAGTCAGCATGTTGCTGGCGGGCAATACCTACGTGCTCAAGCACGCACCGAGCGTAATGGGATCCGCTAACCTCATGAAGTCGCTCTTTGACGCCACCGAACTGCCTAAAGGCGGCTTTACCGTGATCAACGTCGATAACGATGGCGTTTCAGCCGCGATCAAAGATCCGCGTATTGCCGCTGTAGCGGTAACCGGCAGCGTGCGTGCAGGCGGTGCAATTGCAGCACAAGCCGGTGCGGTACTGAAGAAAACCGTGCTGGAACTGGGCGGCGCAGATCCTTTTATTGTGCTGGCGGATGCAGACCTGGATGCTGCAGTAGCCTCAGCGGTCACAGGACGCTATCAGAACACCGGACAGGTCTGCATGGCAGCCAAGCGCTTCATCATTGAAGAAAGCGTCGCAGAAGCGTTTGAGGCGCGTTTCAGCGCAGCGGTACAGGCATTGAAGATCGGCGATCCTTTGGCAGAAGATACCTACATCGGACCAATGGCGCGTTACGATCTTCGTGACGAGCTGGATAATCAAGTGCAGCAGACCATCAAGGAAGGCGCACGTCTGGTATTAGGCGGCCATAAAATTGACGGCCCAGGCAATCATTACGCCCCGACGATCCTCGCCGATGTCACGCCAGCCATGACCGCTTTCCAGCAGGAAATCTTTGGCCCGGTCGCAGCAATTAGTGTCGCTCGTGATGCACAACATGCCCTTGAGCTGGCAAACGACAGCGAATTCGGGCTGAGTGCAACAGTGTGGAGCGGCAACGAAGCGCTGGCCTACGAACTGGCGGAAAAACTGGAGACCGGCGCGGTATTTATCAATGGCAATGGTGCGTCAGATCCGCGAGTTGCGATTGGTGGCGTGAAGAAGAGCGGCTATGGTCGTGAACTGTCGAGCTTTGGCGTCCACGAATTCTGCAATATTCAGACGGTATGGAAAAACCGCCGCTAAGCATCACAGGGCGCGTCAGGCGCGTCCTTATTCCCATCCTCCGCCCCCAGATATCTCGCATCTCATACCGTTGCCCATCATTTAAAATGTTGTGGACCAGTTCAAAAAAACCACCAGTGGTATTACAAAGGTATTATATCCGGTGTTAGATTTGCCTCCACCTACACCGGGGAGTCCTTTTAAATGAAAACAACAATCCCAAAACTGTCGTTCATGATGTTTCTTGAGTGGTTTATCTGGGGCGCATGGTTTGTACCGCTCTGGGCATTTCTCAGCAAAAACGGCTTCTCGCCGGTTGAGATCGCCTGGTGTTACGCCTGTACTTCGATAGCCGCCATCCTGTCGCCGATCCTTGTCGGATCGCTGGCCGATCGCTTCTTCCAGGCGCAGAAAGTGTTGTCGCTGCTAACAATTGTCGGATCGATTCTGATGTTCTTCGCAGCTCAGCAAACGCATTTCGGCGGTTTCTTCCCGTTGCTATTGCTGTATGCGCTCACTTACATGCCCACCATCGCCTTAACCAATAGCATCGCGTTTTCGCACGTCGCGGATGTGGAGCGTGATTACCCGCGCATTCGCGTCATGGGCACACTTGGCTGGATCGCGTCTGGCATCGTTTGTGGTTTCCTGCCGCCGCTGCTGGGCTATGGCGATATCTCAGCCAGCAACGTGCCGTTATTGATCACCGCCGCAAACTCGCTGTTACTGGGCATTTTTGCCCTGACGTTGCCCGCCACCGAGCCGAAAAGCACCGGCAAATTCAGCCTGCGCGTCGCGCTTGGTCTGGATGCGCTGCATCTGCTGAAGGATCGTAGCTTCCTCGTGTTCTTCGTCTGCTCCTTCCTGTTCAGCATGCCGCTGGCGTTTTACTACATTTTTGCCGAAGGCTATCTGACGGAAGTCGGCTTACCGCACGCCACCGGTTGGATGACGCTCGGCCAGGTTTCGGAAATCTTCTTCCTGCTGGCGCTGCCGTTCTTCATCAAACGCTTTGGCATCGGCAAAGTGCTGCTGCTGGGATTAACCACCGCCGCACTGCGCTACGTGTTCTTCGTGTTCGGTGGCGATCAAAACATGCTGACTTACGGCTTGCTGTTCATGGGCATTCTGCTGCACGGCGTCAGCTACGATTTCTACTTCATCACCGCTTACATCTATGTTGATAAGAAAGCGCCAGTGGCGATGCGTAATGCTGCGCAAGGGCTGATCACGCTGGCTTGTCAGGGCATCGGCAGCCTGCTCGGTTATCGCCTTGGCGGCTATCTGATGCAGGAAATGTTCGCCTACGACCAACCCCGCAACGGGCAGACTTTCAACTGGGCCGGCATGTGGATGTTTGGCAGCGTGATGATCGTAATGATCACCATCGCCTTTATCGTCCTGTTCCGCGACGGCAAAAAACGCAGCGATGAACTTACCGCTTTCGAAAATTCAGCAACCGCTGACAGCCATAAATAAGGGATTTCACCATGACGATGACAACGCAAGAAAAACGGATTTTAGGCGCGTTTTACGGCCAGGCGCTGGGCGATGCGATGGGCATGCCATCGGAATTGTGGCCGCGCTCACGCGTGAAGCAGCACTTTGGCTGGATCGATCGCTTCCTGCCCGGTCCGGCTGAGAACAACGCCGCCTGCTACTTTGGCCGGGCGGCCTTTACCGACGACACTTCGATGGCGCTGGCATTGGCTGATGCAATCGTCACTCACGACGGCGAGATCAACGCCCAAACCATTGGTGCGAATATTTTGCAGTGGGCCGAGTCGTTTGATGCCTTTAACAAGAATGTGCTTGGACCGACCTCAAAAATCGCGCTCAACGCCATGAAAGCCGGCACACCTTTGTCGCAGCTGGAAAATAACGGCACGACTAACGGCGCAGCGATGCGTGTGTCACCGCTCGGCTGTCTGCTGCCAGCACGCGATTTACCGGCTTTTATCGATGCCGTCGCACTGGCGTCGAGCCCTACGCATAAATCGGATGTCGCGATTTCCGGCGCGACGGTGATTGCGTGGGCTGTTTCACGCGCCATTGACGGTGCCAACTGGGCAACGATCCGCGATGAACTGCCCGCGATCGCACGCGCGGCACAGGAAAAGCGTGTCACCACCTTTAGCGCGTCGATGGCGGCACGCATCGAACTGGCGTTAAGCGTGGTCGTGCAGGGCAGGGGCGTGGAATCCACCATGCAGCAGATTTACGATTTGGTGGGCACCGGCACCGGCACCATTGAATCGGTACCGGCGGCGATTGCGATGGTGGAATTGGCCGAGACCGATCCTAATCGCTGCGCGATCCTTTGCGCTAACCTCGGCGGCGATACCGATACCATCGGCGCGATGGCGGTGGCCATTTGCGGCGCGCTGCACGGCATCGACAGCATCGACGTTGCCTTGAAAGCCGAGCTGGATGCCGCTAACGCGCTGGATTTCACTCGTTACAGCGCTGCCTTCACGCGTTTCCGCCAGCAGCGCGAGGCCGCTTATGCTAACGCCTGATGATCTGAAGAGACTAGAAGGCCGCCTGCCGGTGTGTGTGATTGGTGCGGCGGTGGTTGATGTGATTGCTGATGCTTACTCGTTGCCCCATCGTGGCAGCGATATTGAGCTCCACCAGCAGGGCGTCAACGTGGGCGGCTGTGCGCTGAATGTGGCGATTGCGCTGCACCGGCTTGGCATCCCGTCCATCAATGCGCTGCCGCTCGGCAACGGCACTTGGGCCAGCATTGTGCGGCAGAAGCTGACGGAATATGGCATTCACAGCGTGCTGGAAACGGCTAAAGGCGATAACGGCTGGTGTTTAGCGTTAGTGGAACCTGATGGCGAGCGCACCTTTCTGTCAGTGAGCGGTGTGGAAAATCAGTGGGATGCAGCGCTGCTGAACACGTTGCCGCAGCCGGCCAATCGCTGGATCTACCTTTCCGGCTATCAGCTCACCAGCAAAAGCGGTGATGTGCTGATCGCCTGGCTGGAGCAGCAAAGCCAGCCGTATCAGCTGCTGGTGGATTTCGGTCCGCGTCTGGCGGATATCGGTGATGCGCAGTTCGAACGCGTTATGGCGTGCCATCCACTGATTACAGTGAACAGACAGGAAGCCGAACTGCTGTGGCATGAACGTTTGAATCAAACAGAACCCATTGATGCGCATCAGTTAATGACGTGCTGGCAGCAGCGATTCGGCGGCGCGATGGTGGTGCGACTTGATAGCGAAGGCGCCGGTTTCGTTAACGCGGAAACACAGGGCTGGATGCCGGCGCTACCGACAAAAGTGGTCGATACCATCGGCGCAGGCGACAGCCACGCGGGAGGATTACTGGCGGGATTAGCGTCGGGTTGGTCACTGGCAGAAAGCGTCGCGCTGGGCAACGCGGTGGCATCTTATGTGGTGTCACAACGCGGCGGCGATTGCGCGCCCGATCGCGCCACACTAACAGCTTACTGGCAACAGCGCCTTACTCCGCAATAAACACATACATATCGCTACGACAGTAGCTAATGCTGTACTCCAGCGGATTGCCCTGCGCATCTAACGCCAGCTGCTTGATCACCAAAACAGGTACGTTGTCGGGTAGGGCGATCTGCTGCTGCAGCGCCTCATCAGGCATGCGAGCACTCACTCTGCTTTGCGATTTTACCGGCAGAATTTGTTGCTGGTGGAAATAGTCGTAAAGCGAAATGCCAATCTCATCCGCATTAGCGATATAGCGCGCCGGCACCCAGGATTCTTCCACCGACACCGCTTGCTGATCGACATAACGAATGCGTTTCAGCAGATACACTTCGCTGCCAGTGTTCAGCCCCAATTTCTCTGCGATTGCTGCGTCGCATTGGATTTTGCTTTTGTTAATCCACACGGTATCGGGCTTTTTACCACGCAACACTGCTTGCTGGGACAAGCCTTTCGGCTCTTTTAGCGAATACTCGAACTGGCTGCAGATCTGCGTACCGTAGCCTCGAGAGCGCAATACCACGCCCTCTTTTTCCAGCGCATCCATGGCTTTACGCACGGTAATGCGCGAAATGTTCAGCGACTGGCTGAAGTCACGCTCACTCGGCAGGATCTCTTCATGCACTAACAAACCATCACGCACCGCATCTTTGATCGCAGTGGCAAAGCGTCTGTACAGCGGCGTGCGGCTGTCATCAGCAAGGGTAGAAGTAAGCCGCGAAAATAGTGAAGTTTGGTCGGTCATAATGTGCGTGTTCACCTAATCCGGTAAGCGGATGAAAGCGTTATGATACTGACTTTTAAGCGGTCGCGAACCATTTTTGGGCTCTTTATCTTAGAGTTAACAAATAGTACAATACTTAAAATTTCCAGACCCATTAAAGATATGAAATTTATAAAAAAAATTAGAGAATTAAATAGAAAAAGAAATTATTTCAAGAAAAGGTTGAAGTATAAAATTGCTTTGTATAAAGCGACAAAAAAATGGCATCGAGAGCCATCAGTAAAAATTTCACCATCGGAAGTACGTACAGTGCTGATGATTAGAAATGAAGGTAAAATTGGTGATGCAATCGTATCAACCTGCATACTTCGAACAATGCATGAAGCTGGGATAAGTATTGATGTTTTAGCGATAAAAGCAAATGAAATGGTTTTCTCAGATAACCCTTTTATCAGGAAAATTTATTTAACGGAAGAAATGGATTATCAAGATAGGTATAACCATGCGATTCCCGATGACTTAATTAATACATTGAAAGAAAATAACTATGATTTGATGATTGATACGGGTATTTGGGATACAGGGCTATATATGCCGCATATGATACAAGCTATCTCACCCAAAATTTCATTAGGTTTCAATAAAGAAAAGTGGCTTTCGCATTACGACGTAAATATTAGATTCAATCACTATGAACATCATGTAAAAGAAATTTATGCTCGTATTATTAACTACCTTGGCGTCCCAAGTGCTTCGCAGCAAAGGTACGAAGTGTATTATAAGCAATCAATCACAGATGAAGTTAAAGCAATCGATTTTTTTAAAAAAGAGAGTAAAAAAGTTATTATAAATATGTACGCAAGCCACAATGATAGGAATTTAACACCTCAACAAACACAAGAAATAATTAGTGGTGTCTTATCAAAAAATAAAGATGCAGATATTATGGTCCTGGATTATAAAAAAAATTTTATCAATGACTTCTTCCACGGCGCTTACGTTTATCATGTGCCCTCGTTTTATCATGCTATGGCAACGATAAACTTAGCCGATGTGGTCATATCACCTGATACGGCAGTTGTACATGTTGCAGCTATGTATGACAAACCGTTAATTGGTATTTATCGCGATATCTCTGATAACAATAAATTATGGTCGCCAGGTTATAAGAATGGTCATCAAATTTTCACATCAACTTTTGTTGTTGGAGAAGATGCATTATTGGTCGATAATGTTTTAAATGCTATTGACAAATTTGACTTAAATTAGAGCAATCAAGCATAGAGTGAGCATTATAAATTCGCAAATTTTTTAGTTTTGTCTTGCACTCTATGCCTGTTATTTCTGTTCAGATTTAAGCGCTAACTTAGCGCTATTCTAGCGCTCATCAAACGGCACGCCACCTTTCGACTTATGATGTTTTGGCGTTTCGATAATGGAAACCGTCACTGAATTAGCATCGATCTCAAACGAATCTGCCACCGCCGCGGTGACGGCTCTCAACAACTTCTTTTTCTGCTCAATCGTGCGACCTTCTGCCGCATACACAACGATTTCTGGCATCTCTGCTGCTCCATAAAGTAAACGTTCGTTTTCAGCATAGCGCAGCAAAAGCACTGCGCGCAGCGTCAATCACCCGTCTTTGCCAGCAATCTGTGTTGAAATGTGTATTGTTATGTTATAACGTAATTAACTCACATAATATGTAGCGGCTTCAGTCGGAAATCTTAATGAAATCAATGAAAAAATTGCTTATCGCTTCGGCGTTAGGCCTGGCTTCTTACGCCTCAATGGCGGCTGAACATCAGGATAAAACGGTGCGCATTGCGGCACCGTTTGAAATCAAAGGCGCCGATCCCGCACTCTCCGGCGACATTTTGTTGCGAATGGATGTGGTGGAAACGCTGGTGGAAGTGAACGAACGCGCCGAGCCCATTCCGGCGCTGGCGCAAAGCTGGCAGGTATCGGCAGATGGTTTGCAATGGCAATTGAATTTGCGTCCCAACGTGCGCTTCCATGATGGATCGCCATTGGATGCGGCCGCGGTGGTGAAATCACTCAACACCGCGCGCAGCAAAGCGGGTCTGCTGGATAAAACGCCGATCACCGCTATCAGCGGGGAAGGGCAACGCGTCACCATCACCTTGAGCGAACCATTTACGCCGCTGCTTTCGGTATTAGCAGAGAGCCGTTCCCAGATTCTGGCGTTGGCTAGCTGGGATGCGCAGAACAACATCACCCGCATCATCGGCAGCGGCCCGTTTATGCTGACGTCATTCCAGCCACCGCAATCGCTGGCGGTACAACGGTTTGACGATTACTGGGGCGAAAAGCCGGCGATTGCGGCCGCCAGCTATCTCTCTTCCGGACGCGCCGAAACCCGCGCCTTGCTGGCGGAAAGCGGCGACGCGGATTACGTATTCAACCTGGATGCTGCCAGCCGTCAGCGTTTAGCACGCAAGCCAGCGCTGCAGCTGCCCGCCATTCCGGTGCCGCGCACACTGATGCTAAAACTGAATGCGGGCGATCCGCTGTTAGCCGAACAGCCGGTGCGTGCAGCGATCAGCATGGCGATTGACCGTAACGCGCTGGCGATGGCGGTATTGCGTTATCCGGGCGCGGCCACTCAGTTATTCCCGCCGAATATGGGTGAATGGCACAACAACGCACTGCAACCGTTGCAATTCAATCCGCAGCAGGCGGCACAGCAACTGCAGGCGGCGGGTTGGAAAATGGGTGCAGATGGCGTGTTAGCACGTAACGGCCAGCGCTTTAGTGTGACGCTGCTGACCTTCCCCGATCGTCCCGAACTGCCGCTGATGGCGATGGTTATCCAGCAGCAGCTGCGCAAAGTCGGCATTGAAGTGAAGATCAACTCCACCAACGCCAGCGAAATTCCGGCGCAGCATCACAGCAATCGTCTACAACTGGCGCTGTTTTCACGCAACTTTGCACTCACGCCTGATCCCACCGGCACGTTACTGCAGGATTATGCGGAAAAGGGCGGCGACTGGGGCGCGATGAACTGGCATCCGGCCGGTTTTAGCGCGGCGTTGCACACCTTAACGCAATCCACTGACTCGGCAGAACGTGCGCAGGCACGTAACCTGATCACTGCCTCGTTACAGCAAGATCTGCCGGTGATCCCGATTGCCTGGTATCAGCAATCGGCCGCGATTAACAGCAAGCTGAAAAACGTCACGCTCGATCCGTTTGAACGCCACTTTGGTCTGCGTCAGATGCAGTGGGAGCAATGATGTTCAAACTACTTGGCTGGCGCGTAGCGCAGGCGGCTTTTGTGGTGTTGGCGGTGGGACTACTCACCTGGTTTTTGGTGCAGTCCTTGCCCGGCGATATGGCATGGCGTATTGCCAGCGGTCGTTATGGCTACGATCGGGTGGATGCCAGTGCGGTGGCGCGGGTGCAGCAGGAGCTAAGTGACTCGCTGCAGCAGGGCAGCGCGTTGCTGCACTGGCTATTCGATCTGATGCAGTTCAACTTTGGTCGCTCGCTGGTCTCCGGCGAACCGGTGATGGATGAACTGCGCTGGCAGCTGAGTCAAACGCTGGCGCTGGCAGGTTCATCGCTTTTCCTGACGATTCTGTTCACCTTGCCGCTGGGTATTTGGGCGGGATGTCACGCCAATGGCAAGCTCGACCGCGCGTTATTCTGGCTGAGCGCGCTGCTGAAATCGGTGCCGCATTTTGCGCTGGGCATGCTGCTGATTGTCCTGCTGGCGCTGCAACTCGATTGGCTGCCCAGCGCCGGGCATGGCGAGCTGCGTCATTTTCTGTTGCCATCGTTGACGCTAGCATTGTCGTTAACCGCGGTGGGCGTGCGCGTGGTGCGTGAAGCCACGTATCAGGTTGTCAGCTCGGGCTATTACCGCTGGGGCGCGCAAAAAGGATTAGCGCCCGCAACGCTATTGCGTCGTCATGGATTGCGCAACCTCGCATCGCCGGTATTGACCTGGTTCGGCATGCAGTTTGTCTGGCTGGTGGAAGGTGTGGTGGTGGTAGAAACGCTGTTTGCCTGGCCTGGCATTGGTCACGCGCTGGTGCATGCCATCTTCGCCCGCGATGTGCCGGTGATTCAGGCCAGCGCCATGACGCTCGGACTGCTGTTCGTACTGCTGAATATGCTGGTGGATGCGGGTTGTCATCTGCTTGATCCCAGAGGAGCGCGCGCATGACAATTTCATTTTCGCGTCTTATCGGCCTGCTGCTGTTGTGCTTGCTGCTTGGTTTCGCCTTCCTGCTGCCCCTGATTCATCACGGCGATCCGCTGGAACAGGATCTGCTGCAGATGCTGCACGCGCCGAGCGGCGCCAATCTTCTCGGGTTTGATCATCTTGGTCGCGACATGCTGCCGCGCCTCAGTGCCGCGTTGCGCCTTTCGCTGGGTCTCGCGGCGCTCTGTGTGATGAGCGCACTGCTTGCGGGCGTGCTGGCTGGCGTATTCAGCGCACTGTATGGCGGCTGGCTGGATCGTCTGCTCAGCATGCTCGGCGATATGTGTCTGGCGCTGCCGGGATTGCTGCTGGTACTGCTGTTAGCGGCGATTGCGCCGGATTCTCCCGGCATGTTGTGGCTGGGGATTTCGCTGGTGCTGTGGGTGGAGTTCTTCCGCGTCACGCGCGCAACCCTGCGCCCGATTGTGCAGGCACCCGGCATGCAGGCCTCAAAGTTGCTCGGTTTTTCGGCGTTCTACCGTTTCCGCCGACACCTGTGGCCAGCGTTAGCGCCGGTATTAACCACGTTGACTCTGTTCTCGTTCAGCAGCGCCATCATGGCGGTCTCCGCGCTTGGCTTTATCAGCGTCGGCGTACGTCCGCCGACGCCAGAACTGGGTTTGATGATGACCGAACTGCTGCCGTTTGCCTGGGAAGCACCGTGGCTGCTAATGCAGCCGGTAATCGCGCTGTTTCTGCTGTTGATCAGCCTGAATCTGTTAATGAAAGAGGAGCGTAAATGAAAGGATTACAGGTTATCGGCATCAGCGTCACAACCGCCAGCGCTACGCTGGTGGAACCGGTTGATTTCACCCTGCAGCCCGGACAACCGCTGACCTTGCTGGGTGAAACCGGTTCAGGTAAAAGCCTGCTGGCACAAGCGATCATGGGCATTTTGCCTGACGATTTACAGGCCAGCGGCACGCTGAGCATCAACGAACAATGTTTCACTCTGCCACAGGATGCCGAATTGTTGCGTGAATTATGGGGCCGCACATTAGCGTCGCTGCCGCAGGAGCCGTGGCTGTCGCTGGATCCCACCATGTCAGTGCTTCAGCAGATTGCGGAAGGCTATCGTTATGTACGCGGACAGGCGAAATCCACCAGCGCACTGTCGGCCCAGCGCGATTTACAACAGCTTGGTTTACAGGATGCGGCGCCGCGTTTTCCGTGGCAACTCTCCGGCGGGATGGCGCAGCGCGCCGCCTTTGCCGCCGCACGAGCAGGTGGCGCGGAGATACTGATTGCCGATGAACCCACCAAAGGGCTGGATGTGGCGCGTCGTGATGAGGTAGCGGCCTTACTGCGCCGGGAAGTGGCCGACGGCGGCACACTGCTCACCATCACCCACGACATCGCGCTGGCCCGCCAGTTGAGCGGTGAGGTGATCGTGATGCATAAAGGCAAGGTGATCGAGCAGGGCAGGGCGGAACAGGTGTTACATGAACCGCAGCAGCGCTATACGCGTGAATTACTCGCCGCAGATCCCACCGCCTGGCCTGCACGGCAACAAACCGTTATGGGCAGTAAACCGGTGGTGAGCGCTGAGGGCATCCGCTTGCAGCGCGGCGGTAAATCGCTCGGCGTGCCGCAAGACTTCAGGCTGCACGCCGGAGAAATCGTTGGATTACACGGTGCCAGCGGCAGCGGTAAAAGTAGCTTTGGCGATGTGCTGCTCGGCCTGCTAACGCCGCAGCAAGGCAAGGTGACGCGGCATGCGGCGGTCGATGGGCTGAAATACCAGAAGATTTATCAGGATCCGTCTGCGCTGTTTCCGCCGACCCGCACGCTGGCGCAAAGCCTGGACGATGTGTTGCGCCGTCATCGCATCGCCTCCACGCGGCGGGATGCGCTGATGGAGCAATTGGCGCTGACGCCGGAACTGCTGACGCGTCGTCCCGATTCACTGTCGGGCGGCGAGCTGCAGCGCTTCTCGCTGTTACGCGTGATGCTGCTGGATCCGGTATTTCTGTTTGCCGATGAACCCACATCGCGTCTGGATCCGCTGGTGCAGCATCAAACCATCCAGCTCATCACCTCGCTGGCGCGCGAGCAGCAGTGCGCGGTGTTGCTGGTGAGCCACGATCGCGATCTGCTGGAAAAGGGCACGCATCGTATGATTGCGATGGAGGCAGTCGCTTAACGTTCTGGCGGCTGGCTGTCGCCGTGACCGAGTGAACGCTGCATCACTACGGTATCCAGCCAGCGGCCATGTTTGAATCCCACCGATTTCATTACACCGGTGTGCTCAAAACCGAGCGCCTGGTGTAATCCCAGCGATCCGGCATTCGCGCTATCGCCAACAATCGCGATGATTTGGCGAAATCCCGCCGCTTCTGCCAGCGCAATGGCTTTTTGCAATAGTGCGCGACCAATGCCTCTGCCGGTTTGCTGCTGATCGAGGTAAATCGAATCCTCCAGCGTAAAGCGATAGGCATAGCGCGGGCGATACGGCGCCAGATAGCAGTAACCCAACACCTGATCATCCTCCTGCGCCACCAGCCAAAAACCGCCGCGCTGCTGCACATCCTGCACGCGATTCTGCATTTCGCTCGCCGAAGGTGGTTCAGTTTCAAAGGTCGCGGTGCCGTGCAGCACATGCCAGGCGTAGATTTTCTGAATGGCAGCGGCGTGATGAGGTCGGGCGGGAATAATGTCCATATGTTCCTGATTCTTAGCGGCGAAAACCACAGCATGCCACCGCGCCGCACGCGAATCATCGGATTTAATAATAGGAAATTCTGATGGTCACTCTGCAATTCCATAGTGGCGCCATTTATGGCGACCTGACCCACCGACACTCAATTCTGCTCCGACAACTGCACCGCCATGGTATCCGGCTCTAAGGCTTCGAACACATGCGGTTCGTCAGCGGGATAGCAAATGTAGTCGCCGGGATGCAGTTCGACCGGCGCATCGCGCGGCCCAACCAGCGCCCGGCCACGCGCGATAATCACATGCTCCACCGAGCCCGGCGGATGCGGTTTTGAATCGCGCGGCGCGCCCGGTTGGCTGGTGACCAGATAGAGATCGCGGCGTCCGCCGGGCGGGCAGCTTGCAAGCAATGCTGCCTGATAATCCGCCATCTCCGCCGAGACGATCATGCCTTCGCCACGGCGAATTACCTGCAATCGCTTCACTTCCGGCTCCATCAAACGCGCGAAAGGAATGTTCAGCGCCACACACAGCGCCCACAACGTTTCAAGGCTGGGATTGCCATTGCCCGCTTCGAGCTGCGACAGCGTAGATTTGGCGATGCCGGCACGACGCGCCACCTCTGTCAGTGAAAGCCCCGCGCGCTGACGTTCGCGCAGTAATCCGACAGCAATAATATCAATTGGCGTGGTCAAACCCTCTCCTGTTCTTTATATCGAACGATTTGTTCGTCTTGTAAAACGATTCTGGCGCGTTCATTATAACGGCTTTCCTGTTCGATATGAGATCAAATTGTGATGCGTCTGGGTGCAGTACCGCTTGATCGCGGAGTAATAAAGGCCATTTTCCTGGTTTGTCTTGCCGACGGCATTGTCGGGCTCTCTTACGGTTCGCTGGCGGCAGCGGAAGGGTTTCCGCTGTGGGTGCCGATTGCACTATCAACGCTGGTGCTGGCGGGCGCGTCGGAATTCCTGTTTATCGGCATCGTGGCTGGCGGCGGCAGTCCATTAACGGCGGCGGCGGCGGGTTTGCTGGTCAACGCGCGTCATCTGCCGTTTGGCATTGCGGTGAAAGATCTGGTTGGTAAAGGCAGCCGCAGTTTGTTGGGATGCCACATCATGAATGATGAAAGCGTGGTGTTTGGTATTTCCCAGCCAAAACTGGCGCAACGTCGTGCCGCGTACTGGATTTGCGGATTAGGTATTTTCACCATCTGGCCGCTGTCGGTAATTGGCGGTGCGGTGATCGGGCGCTTTATTCCCGACGTATCGGCCATTGGTCTGGATGCGGTGTTCCCAGCGATCCTGATTGCCCTGATATTCCCGGCGCTGCGTCAGCGTCGTACGCTGATCCCCGCTACGCTCGGCACCACGCTGTCTGTGCTGGCGACACCGTTTGTGCCAGCGGGCATGCCGGTGCTGTTTTCACTGCTGGGATTACTGAGCTGGCGGGAGCGTAAAAATGCAAAATAATCTGATCATTGGCGGCATCGCGCTGCTGGCGGTAGGCACTTATGCGATTCGTTTCGCCGGTTATCGTCTGGGCAGCCGCATGCAGATGTCGGATCGCGCACGCAATATGCTATCCGATGCTGCCACCGTTTTGCTGCTGGCGGTGGCCGTTACCACCGCGCTGTTTGAAGGCACGCATTTTGCCGGCGTGGCGCGCATCGCCGGCGTGCTGTTTGCGGTGTTTTTGGCCTGGCGGCGCACACCGCTAATCCTGGTAATTATCGGTGCCGCACTAATGACCGCGTTGCTACGTTACTTCGGCGTGCCCTGATCGCGCCAGGTTTGCGCGCGTAATTCATATACCAAACTGGCGGGCGCGCCCGGGACATCGTGAACCTGGCCGTAACAGCGCAGTCCCGCCTTTTCCAGTACCTGCTGTGATGCTATATGGTCCTGACGCACCGCCGCATCAATAACCGGAAGCTGGCATTCATCGAAGCCATAAGCGATAACCCTTCGTGCAAACTCCGTGGCGAAACCTTTTCCCCACGCCTCTTTCGCCAGACGATAGCCAAGATTGTTTACCGGCTTGCCAGCAAACTCGCGCACCGATAAACCACCAAATCCGATAACCTCATCCGGCTGTTCCCGCAGGCAAATTGCCCAGTTACCAAAGGGAAAGGATTGCCAGTGCGCCAGCCAGCGATTTAACACCTCCTCTGCAAAGGCTAAATCGGGAAACGGACCCGCCGGATTGAACATATTGGTAGCGGGATCGCCATAGATGGCAAACAGGCGCTGAACATCGGTGGGTTCAACCGGACGAAGAAACAAACGTGATGAAGTGAGTTGCATTGTCGTAACCTTTTGTAGCCGGAACCGGCGTTATCTTCCTGATGAGTTTTGTTACTGTGATACTCCACGGATTACTAGCATAGAGGAAAACGTATGAAACCGCGTTTAGCCCGCTGTGATGAAACGGCCACGTTGTGGCGCATCCGCAACCTTGCCATTCGCCACGGTTGCCGGGGCGTTTATCCCGCTGATGTTATCAGTGCATGGACACCCGATGCGTTACCGTCCGGCTATTTCGAGGCGGTCAGAAGCCATCCGTTTTATGTGGTTGAGGATGCTGAATATGGCGTGGCCGCGACCGGATTTCTTGACTTGCACAACGGCAGCGTTGAAGCGATCTTCACGCTGCCCGCCTGCAACGGCAAAGGTTATGCCAGCGCCATCATGCAGGCAATCATCAATGAAGCGCGTCAGCGGGGTTTTGATAAACTGACGCTCGCCGCCACGCCCAATGCGAGCGGCTTTTATCTGCGCCACGGTTTTCGTGTGGTGCGTGAGACGCTTTATCCCTCGGCGCTGGCGCAAGCCAATCTTCCCTGCGTCGAAATGGTACGCGAGCTTTAAGGCTAAAATGAAAAAAAGTGAAAACAACAAGGACGGCGCGAATATGGTCATTAATTGCGTAGCGTATCGCCACGGTAAGCGTGAAGAGCATGTCGACATCGCTGATATTAGTGAAGTATTAAAAGAAGAGAAATCCTTCGTCTGGATGGGTTTGTACCAACCAGAACCGGCTTTTATGCAGACGCTGCAGCAGGAGTTCAGCCTGCACGAACTGGCGATTGAAGATGCGCTGGTGGCGCATCAGCGACCAAAGATTGAGCAGTACGGCGATTCGGTATTTATTGTGGTAAAAACCGCGCACATGGACGATTTGCAGCGCATCACTTTCGGCGAAACCCACTTCTTCCTTGGCAAAAACTTCCTGATCACCGTGCGTCACGGTTCATCGGAAGGTTATGCTGACATCCGCACCAAAGCCGAAAAGAACCACGTATTACTGTGTGAAGGTCCGGGTTATGCGCTCTATTGCATCCTCGATTTCATCGTCGATAACTACAGCAAAATCACCGAATCACTTAACGATCGCATTGGCGGGCTGGAACAGGGCATGTTTACTACGCGTTTTGACAGCGACGCGTTGCAAAACGTTTATCACCTGCGCCGTGAACTGCTGGCGCTACGCAATGCGGCGCTGCCGGTGACGGAAATCTGCCAGCAGCTGGTGCGCTTCCACGAAGATATCATCCCGAAAAATCTGCGCGCCTATCTGCGTGACGTACAGGACCACGCGCATCACGTGATGATTGATGCGGAAGACATGCGCGAAATGCTCACCAGCGCGATGCAGGTGAATCTGGCGCTGGTGTCGGTGCAGCAAAGCGAAGTAAACAAAAAGCTCGCCGGTTGGGGGGCGATCCTGATTGTGCCCACCATCATTTTCAGTATGTACGGCATGAACTTCCCCGATATGCCGGAGTTGCACACGCACTTTGGCTATCCCGCCGTGGTGGGCATTACTGTTGTTATCTGCTGCGTGATGTGGTGGCGGCTGAAAAAGGCCGGTTGGCTTTAACCGCTGAATGCCTGCATTTTTTACAACTTCCTGCGATCTGGAGCGAAAGATGTCCTTTAATATTGGTCTGCTGCTGTTCCCCAACCTCACGCAGCTCGATCTCACCGGTCCGTGGGAAGTGTTTGCCCGCATGCCCAACGCTAACAATTATCTGATTTGGAAAGATCGCCAGCCGGTGATGTCGGATCGCGGTCTGGCGATCGTACCCACCGTGACCTTTACCGATTGCCCGCAACTCGATTTGATCTGCATTCCTGGCGGTCCCGGACAAATTGCGCTGATGGACGATGACGAAACGCTGGATTTTGTCCGTCGTATGGCGGAGAACGCAAAGTGGATAACTTCAGTGTGTACCGGTTCGCTGGTGTTAGGTGCTGCGGGATTGTTGCAGGGATATCGCGCGACGTCGCATTGGGGTTCGCTTGATCAGCTGAGCCTGCTCGGTGCCACGCCGGTAGCCGAACGCGTTGTGCGCGATCGCAACCGCATCACTGGCGCGGGCGTCACCTCGGGTATTGATTTTGCGTTAACCGTAGCGGAAGAGCTGCTTGGACGTGAAATCGCAGAAAATATCCAGCTGCAGATGGAGTACGATCCGGCGCCGCCATTCCATTCAGGTTCACCGCGCAGCGCCTCGCCGCAACGTTTGGCCGAGGCAAAAAGCCAGATGCAGGATTTTATTGCTCGCCGACGTGCGGCGACAGAAAGTGCCGCTGCACGGCTCAAGCGCGAGGAGTGAAAGCTGGCGATTTCAGCCTGAAATCGCCACAGTTGTTACTGCTTAATGTGCGCTGGCAGTAGGGCGCACGGTGATTTCACTGGTATCCACTTCGCCAGGTTGATCGATGGCCCAACTCACCGCGTTGGCAATCGCTGCTGGCTGGAGCGCGATCTGGCGATAGCTTTTCATCGCTTCACGCGCGGTGCTATCGGTGATGCTATCCGCCAGTTCAGATTCGACTACGCCGGGATTGATCACCGTAACCCGCAGATGTTGCGACTCCTGACGCAGGCCATCGGAAATCGCGCGTACGGCGAATTTAGTGGCGCAGTAAACGGCGGCGGTCGGCGAAACGGTTAGCGCGCCAACCGAAGCGATATTAATAATGTGACCAAACTGCTGCGCTTGCATGGTGGGCAGCACCGCCGCAATGCCATACAGCACGCCGCGAACATTGACGTCGAGCATCAAGTCCCATTCATCGACTTTCATTGAACTCATGGGTGACAGCGGCATGACGCCGGCATTGTTGATCATCACATCAATACGGCCATATTTTTCCCGTGCAAAATCGGCCAGCTGCTGGGTATCAGCGCGTTGGGTGACGTCGGTGGCGAGATAATCCACATTCGCGCCGCCAAAACGCAGCTCATCACATAACGTTTGCAGACGATCGGTTCGACGCGCGCCAAGCACCAGTTGATGACCTTGCTGCGCCAGATGACGTGCAATGCCTTCGCCTATGCCGCTGCTGGCACCTGTCAAAATAATCACTTTCTTCGCTGTGTTCATGATGCATTCCTCGTTGAATTGACGAGGCTATTGTTGATAAATCACGCAATGCGCAACAGACCGGATTGTGGCGCATCTTTGCCTGATCCTCTCGCGTGTATTGTGCAAACAGCAGCTTGATGGCTATGCTTTGCCTGAATATCTCAGTGGAAATTATTTATGTCGCAATCCGTGCAACAGCGCACCTGCGCTTTACTCATCCAGCTGGCGCGTCAGGAAGGCTATACCGAATCACTGCTTGATAGCGTGCGCTTTATGCGGGCCGATCGGCAGTGGGCGCGCACGCCGGTACTGTATGAGCCGAGCATCATTATTATTTGCCAGGGATCAAAACGAGCTTTTCTCGCCGACAAGATGTATCGCTATGATGCGCAGCACTATCTGGTGTTGTCAGTGCCGCTGCCGTTTTCTGCCGAGACGGAAGCCACATCAGAAGAGCCGCTGCTGGGCATCGCGATTCGTCTGGATGTTGCCATGGTAGCGAGGTTGGTGGCGCAGCTGGCCAGCAGTGAATCGGCGGTAACCGCTGCGCCGGCGGGCATCATCTCCACACCAATCAATGAAATCCTGGCGCAGAGCACACTGCGTTTATTGGAAGCGTTGAGCGATCCGCTTGAAGCCAAAGTGTTGGGACCCGCGCGGGTCGAAGAGATCTGTTTTCGCGTATTAATGGGCGAGCAGGGTGGCGCGGTGCGTGCAGCGTTAACTTATCAAGGCCATTTTGGTCGTATCGCGCGGGCTTTGCAGCGTATACATGCCGACTGGCGTCAGCCGCTGGATGTACCGCATCTGGCGAATGAAGCCGGGATGAGCGTGCCGCGCTTCCATCTGCATTTCAAAACGGTTACGCAAACCTCGCCGATTCAATATCTAAAATCGCTGCGATTGCATCAGGCGCGTCTGATGATGATCCGCGACAATCTTACCGCCGCAGGTGCCGCAGCGCGCGTCGGCTATGAAAGTGATTCGCAGTTTAATCGTGAGTTCAAAAGGCTGTTTGGTCGCAGTCCGGCAGAAGAGGCGCGGGAGATGAAGCGGGCGTTTGAGTTGTTACCGCCGGAACAGCTGTCCGGCCGATTACAGGCGCATTAGCTTAGCGAATGCTCATGATGGCGACGACCATCAAAATCCAGAATACCGCGCAGCCGGTAAAAATCATTTGCCAAACTACACGGCGTTCAACTGTCAGAAAAGAAGTGAAACGTGAACGTAAAATCGATTGCATAGCGACCTCAAATCAGAATTTAAGAAGAAAGTTCGTTGGCTGAAGTAAGAAATCCCTGTCAGCGAATCAGACTATTCTGTCTTTTATGAGGTAATGAAATCGACGAGACCAGTCTTGTTTTTGGTCTGGAATGTAAACCATAAATAAAAGAAAAGCCGCGCAGGGCGCTGATCCCTGAGCGGCTGAACACTACGCATTTACTCGCTAAACGTTGCGCGTCACGCCACCATCAACACGAATATTCTGAGCGGTAATATAGGCTGCGCCAGGCGAAGCCAGGAAGGCGATGGTCGCCGCCACTTCTTCAGACGTACCGTAACGCTGTAATGGCACACTATCCCGACGTTCATCGGTTTTCGGCAAGCTGTCGATCCAGCCAGGCAGCACATTGTTGATGCGGATGTTATCGGCCGCGTAGGCATCAGCAAAGATTTTGGTGAAGGATGCCAGGCCGGCGCGGAACACCGCTGAGGTCGGGAACATATCGGTTGGCTCAAACGTCCAAGCGGAGGAGATGTTGATAATGCTGCCGCCGCCTTGTTTCTGCATGATTGGCGTGACCAGACGCGTGGCGCGTACCACATTTAAAAAATAGGTTTCCATGCCAAGCTGCCACTGCTCATCGGTTAACGCCAAAATCGGCGCGCGCGGACCATGACCGGCGCTGTTCACCAGCACATCTATTCGGCCCCAGCGCGCCAGCGTTTGATCCACCAGCTTCTGCAGATCCGCTACCGATTGATTAGAACCGGTCACGCCCAAACCGCCCAGACGCTCCGCCAGCGCTTCACCTTTGCCGGAGGAGGAGAGGATTGCCACTTTATAGCCATCGCTTGCCAGTTTCTCAGCCGCTGCTGCTCCCATTCCGCTGCCACCGGCGACGATTATTGCAACTTTTTCTACTGTCATCATTGATCTTCCTGTTAATTAAAAATCGATTAAAACCAGTATAAAAGGTAATTTTGGCAGCAGAGAGTCAGTCTGTTTGCCAATTGACGATAGGAAAACTACAGGATGAGTCAGGGATTCAGCGAACTACCGCCGCTCAATGGGTTGAAAGTGTTTGAAGCGGTGACGCGCCATCTTAACTTTCGCCTGGCAGCGGAAGAGTTAGGCGTCACACAGGGCGCGGTGGCGCAGCAAATTCGTGGTCTGGAAGCCAGCCTTGGACTGAAATTGTTTGATCGATTGCCGCGCACGCTGGCGCTGACCGGCGCGGGTGCGGGCTATGCGGTCAGCATTCGTCAGGCATTTGAATTGATCGATGAAGCCACGCGCACGCTGCGACCAGAACCGAATCGCTTAACGCTGAGCGTTACACCCACCTTTGCCAGCCGCTGGATGCTGCCGCGTTTACCGGGCTTTACCACCGCATGGCCGGATATCGATCTGCGCGTGTTGGCTTCTGAGCGGCTGGTGCAGTTTCATCATGAAGGCGTCGATTTAGCGGTGCGTTATGGCAGGCCACCGTTTGGCGCGGGTCTTGATGCCACTTTGCTGTTTAGCCAAACGGTATTAGCGGTGGTGAGTCCTGCGCTGTTAGCCGAGCTTGGCGATCCGGCAGCAAGCGACAACTTTCAGCGCTACGCCTTGTTGCACGATGGTCACCATCTGTGGCCTGCATTTCTCGCGTTTACCTTCCCGAATTTATCGCTGCATCATCAGCATCACCTGCGTTTCAATCAAACCGCGCTGGCGCTGGAAGCGGCGATCAGCGGGCAGGGCATTGCGCTCACCAGCCCGCATTTCGTGCAGAACGATCTCACCAGCGGACGGTTGGTGCCCGCGTTTACGCAGCAAATGACCCTGGATGCCGGTTGGTATCTGGTGTGGCCGCGCCGTCCGCGCCAGCAGGCGTCGGTGATGGCGGTGCGCGATTGGCTTTTAGCGCAGGTTAGCGGCTGATATTTGTTCAATAACGAAATCAGTAAAACTGATGATCCACGCAGGATCATGAATGTTATAACTGCTTAATGATGCAGACATGGGGTTTTATCCTGTCAAGGCAGTGAATTAGCAAAATATCGCGAAAATTCAGCAAGTAAAGCAACGGATTGCGCGTTGCATTCTGCCGGGGGCTGTGAATAAATACGGAGTCAATTTTAATAAAAATGCCATAAAGGCCAGGTTTACGCCTGAAAAAGATCTTTGCATATGACCGATCATAAAGATGTTTTAGCCAGGGACATCAGCGCCAAAAGTGAAAGCATGCAGGCGCATCTCATCGCCATCCGCCGTGATATACACGCGCATCCGGAGCTGGGTTTCGACACCGTCCGCACCGCCCACATCGTTGAGCAGGAACTGCTGCGCCTGGATCTGACGCCGCAAACCGGCGTTGGCAGAAGTGGCGTGATGGTTGATATTGTCGGCGCGCATCCCGGTAAAACCGTGCTGTTACGCGCGGATATGGATGCGTTGCCAATCCACGAACAAACCGGCTTACCTTTCAGCAGCCAATATCCCGGCAAAATGCACGCCTGCGGCCACGATATTCACACCGCGACGATGCTCGGCGTGGCGGCGATAGTGCCGCACTATCGCGCGCAGCTGCATGGCACGTTACGTTTGATTTTCCAGCCAGCAGAAGAGACGCCCGATAGCGGGGCCGAAGCGATGATCGCTGATGGCGCGGCAGAGGGCGTCGATCTGGCCATCACGCTGCACAACAAACCGGAACTGGCCGCCGGTGAAATCGGCTTAACGCGCGGCGCCAGCACCGCTTCCAGCGATGAGTTTGATGTGGTAGTGCACGGTAAATCAACCCACGCGGCCCGTCCGCACATGGGAACCGATCCGATCATTGCTGCCGTCAATCTGGTGAGCCAGCTGCAAACCATTATTTCGCGCGAACTCGATCCCGCCAATTCAGCGGTGCTGACCATCGGCCATATTCATGGCGGCACCACTCACAACATTATTTCCGATAGCTGCCTGATTCAGGGCACAGTGCGCGCCAAATCACCGGCGGCGCGTGCGCACATTGAAGAGGCGTTCAAACGTATCTGCGAGGGCGTCGCGCTGTCGCTGAATGTGCGCGTTGAGGTCAATTATCAGCGCGGTGTACCGCCGTTGATGAACGACGATGCGTTGATTGATGTGCTGGAACCGATTTTGTCGCATCAGTTTGGTAAAGCGATTATCGCCAAACCGAGCGCCAGCTTTGGTGCCGAAGATTTCTCGCTGTTTACCGAGCGCGCGCCAGGTTGCCAAATCCACATTGGATCCGGTGCACCGGGACGCGACGACCATCTGCATAATTCGGATTACCAACCCGACGAGCGCAGTATCCATGCCGGCACGCAGGCATTAGCCCGTTTAGCCATTGATTTACTCTCAAAATAACGAACTTAGAGGTTTTATGATGATGCGTAATGGACTGTTTACCGCTTCTGTGGGCATGCTGCTGCTTGCCTCTTCCGCTCTGGTGCAGGCAAAAGATTTTGGCACGCTGAAATTCGCCACCGAAGCCGCTTATCCGCCATTTAACCAATCTACGCCGAACGGCAAAATCGTCGGTTATGAGCCGGATATGGTGGCTGAAATCGCTAAACGAGCCGGTTTCAAATACGAAATCGTGGCACAGAAATGGTCCGGTATGATTCCGGGTTTAGTCGACGGCAAATATGACGCGGTAATCGATGCCGTGACCGTCACGCCGAAGCGTGAAGAAGTGGTAGATTTCTCCCGCCAGTACACCGTCAGTGTTTCAGGTTTCGTCACCCTGAAGGGCAGCGCGGTTGATACCTTGCCAGGCAATGGCGAAGTGGTGCTGGCGGATGACGAAGCCGCGATGACCAAATCTATCGATGCGTTGAAAGCCAAATTCAAAGGCAAAACCATTGCGGTGCAGGTTGCCACCATTCAGGCGGACTTCCTCAACAAATATCTGGCGGATGTGGCGACGATTCGCACGTATCAGGCCGGCCCGGAAACCTTCGCCGATCTGCTGAATGGCCGCGTTGATGCGGTAATGGCATCACGCACTAACCTGAATGCCTATGTGAAAAAGCATGCCGATACGGTGAACAGCACCGGTTACGGTTTCTCGGGCGGCGTGTTGGGCCAGGGTTCCGCTATCGCGATTCAGAAAAACAATCCGGAGCTGAAAGCGGCGCTGGATTCGGCGTTAAATTCCATGATCAAAGATGGCACGCTGAAGCAACTGTCTGAAAAATGGTTCGGCGAAAACGTCGCACCTAAAGAGTAATTCCAGGCGCTTATGGCTATTGATTGGCAAATCTTAGGTTTTGGTGACGAAGGTTGGGGCGGCGTGTTGCTTAACGCCGCCACGGTAACCGTCACCGTTTCATTGTGTGCATGGCTGCTGGGCGCAATCCTTGGCAGCCTGCTGTGCTGGATGCAGATTGGTGGCGGCCGCTGGCAGCAGCGGCTCGCCAAAGGCTACATCACGCTGTTTCGTGGTGTGCCGGAGCTGCTGGTGATCTACCTGTTCTATTTTGGTGGACGTCAGGTGGTGTCGTTTGTCGGGGAAAGTCTCGGCTTGCAAGGTCCGTTCGACGTGAATGGCTTTGTCGCCGGCGCGATTGCCATCGGCCTCATCTCCGGCGCATATCAAAGTAGCGTGTTCCGCGGTGCGTTCTACGCAATCCCGAAAGGGACGCTGGAAGCCGCAACGGTTACGGGCATGGGCCGATTGATGCTGTTCCGCCGCATGATTGTGCCGCAGGCGCTGAAAACCGCGCTGCCGGGCATGGGAAATCAGTGGCAATCGGTGATCAAGGAGTCGGCGCTGGTTTCGGTCACTGGTTTGGTGGAAACCATGAACCAGATCTCCACCGCCTCCAACTCGACGCAAATGCCGTTCTTCTTCTACAGCGTTGGCGCGGTGATCTACCTGATCATCACCACCTGTTCCGATTTTGTTTTCCGCTATGTGGAAAAAGTGGCCATGCGCGGGCAACAACGCGCGCGGTTGTAAGGAGCCACGATGGATGTCACTTTCCTGCAGCACACCTTAGCTGCACTGCTGCGCGGCCTGCCGCTGACGCTGAATCTGGCGCTGCTGTCACTGTTGGGCGGCGGCGTATTGGCGCTGCTGCTCAATCTGCTGCGGCAGAATCGCTTCGGAAGCTACGTTACGCGTTTCTATGTCTGGGTGTTTCGCGGCACGCCGCTGCTGATTCAGATCTTCATGATCTATTACGGCCTCGGCAGCTTGCCAGCGGTGCGCGAAAGCGTGCTGTGGCCGCTGTTGCGCGATCCTTATTGGTGCGGTTTGATTGCATTAATTCTTAACGATGCGGCTTACACCTCGGAGATTCTGCGCGGCGGGTTAAACGCAGTGAGCGTGCAGTCGCTGGAAGCTGCCAAAGTGAGCGGTATGTCGCGCTTCACCACGCTGCGCCGCATTACGCTGCCGCTGGCGGTGCGTCAGGCATTACCGGCTTACAGCAATGAAATTATCTCGATGATCAAATCGACCTCGCTGGTCAGCACCATCAGTTTGATGGAGATGACCGGCATCGCTGATTCCATTGTCTCCGAGACCTTCCGCGCGCTGGAGGTGTTTATTAGCGCGGCGATTATCTATCTGCTACTGACCGTGCTGGTGAGTAAAGCGGTGGCGCTGCTGGAGCGCCGTTTGTCCCCTTATCACGTTGGAGCACGTCCATGAGTAAACCCACTATCGCACTGAGTCATCTCAGAAAAAGTTATAGCGGGCACGAAGTGCTGCACGATATTAGCCTGACGGCGCAGGATGGCGACGTGATTTCGCTGATTGGTGCCAGCGGCTCTGGCAAAAGTACCTTATTGCGCTGCATTCCATTTTTAGAAGTGCCGCAGGGCGGGGAAATCGCGGTGGGTGACGAAGTGGTCACTATCGATAATCCCGATGAGAAGTTGAGCCGCGAGCAGCAGCGCCGTATCAAGCTGATGCGTATGCAGCTCGGTTTTGTCTTCCAGGGTTTCAACCTGTGGCCGCACAAAACCGTGCTGCAGAACATCATCGAAGCGCCAATTCATGTGCAGAAGCGCAGCAGTAAAGAGGCGATTGAAGAGGCCGAAGCGCTGCTGCAAAAAGTGGGATTGTACGAGAAGCGTAACGCGTGGCCATCGCAGCTTTCGGGTGGTCAGCAACAGCGCGTGGCGATTGCCCGTGCGCTGGCGCAGCAGCCGAAAGCCATTCTGTTTGATGAGCCGACCTCCGCGCTTGATCCTGAGCTGGTAGGCGAAGTGTTGCGCGTGATTCGTAGCCTGGCGGAAGAGGGGCGCACCATGATCATCGTCACACACGAAATGGGCTTTGCACGCGATGTCTCGAACAAAGCGGTGTTCCTGCATCAGGGCAAGATTGAGGAAGCCGGTTCGCCGCAGCAGGTGTTCAGCGATCCCCTCTCCGCGCGCTGTCGCGCATTTGTGAGTAGCCACTTACAGCGCAATAGCTAACAGCAGTTTCATTTCCCTTCGCACCAGCAACGAGAGTGAGCTGGTGCATTTCTTCTGCGTCTCATGTTTTACCTAAATTTCTTCCTAATTGAAGCCATTGCTCTAGCAACGGGTGGTCCGGATAGCAGCAACCACGCGCCAGGCACACTTCTGAAAACACGCGACGACCGGGAAAAGTCGTTGAATCCCTCTACGGCGCGGGTTAAAACGTTTGACTTTAGTCAGGCCTCCTTTGCTGGAGTACTTCTTTACTGCATAACCACGGAACTCTATGCCGCACACTTACCGACCATGGATGAAAAGGTATTGGCTGGTCTGGCTGCTGTTAACGCTGATCACCTTGATAGCGTTATTTACCGATCAAATTTTGCAGCAGCAGCGTGTCGGCGAGGCGCGATTTAACCAGCAGTTTAACCGTCTCGCCGCCTATCAAACGCAGAATGAAACGCTGTTGCCGCTGCTGAATGGCGATGAGGAACTCGCCTCTTTGCAGAGCAAATTCCCGCAGCTTGTCCTGTTGGAACACACCGTAAATCGTCCGTTAACCGCGCCGCGTTTTGAAGAAGTGAGCGGTGGTCGCTATTGGCTCTACAATCCCTATCGCCAGATTCGCATGCTGATCGATTTGCATTTTGCCCTGCAAACCTCGGATGTGGCGCTGGCGCTGGCTTTTCATATCCACGCACCGCCCGCCATGCAAACGGTGAACTATTCGGACACCGCGCGCTGGCAATGGCAGCGGCCGTTCATCAATCACTATCAGCCATTCTTGCTGAAAGGCAGCGCCAATCCCGACTGGCGTGCGCTGCATGCGCTGCCATTTATGCTGGCGCTGCTGGTGTGGCTGGTAATTGGCGGTTTAGGCTGGTGGCTACTGCGTCACTGGCGTCAGCACGTGGAGATGCGCCTGCGCGCGGACTATTTCCAGCGGACGCGACGTGAAGCATTGGGCGAGTTTACCGCTGGCATCATTCATGAAATTAATCAGCCGCTGACAGCCATCAACACCTGGCTGCACAGCAGTGAGCTGCTGCTGAAACAGGGCAAGTACGAGAATCTGCCGCAGGCGCTCAACGCGATGAACCTGCAAACCGAGCGCCTCGCGGCGTTGCTGCAACGCTTTCGCGACATCGTGAGCGAACGTCCGGTGGCGATGACCGCCGTGAATCCGGAAGCCATCTGGCGGCGCGTGACGGTGCTGCTGCAACAGGAACTGGATGAGGGCGATGTCACGCTGCGTCAGCAGTGGCAGCACGGTCAGGCAAAAGTATTGAGCGATCCCCAATGGCTGGAACAGGTGTTCCATAACCTGTTGCAGAACGCCATTCACATGCAGCAAGGACGTCCCGATGCATGGGTGAACATGGCATCTGAACCTATTCCTCACGGCATCAAAATCATCATTAGCGATAACGGTCCCGGCTTCTCGGCGGAAGGATTAGCGCAGGCTTGCATGCCGTTTTACAGCTCGCGCGCCAATAGCATGGGATTAGGCATGACGCTGGTCGAGAGCTTGATGTTACGCATGAACGGCCAGCTGCGGCTGGCAAATCGCGCTGCAGGCGGCGCGGAGATTACCTTAATTTTCCAACTGGCGGAGTAACGGAATGGTCGCAAAGGTTTGGTTAGTGGATGATGATTTATCCGTGCGTGAATCGCTCGGTTTTCTGCTTAAAACGCTGGATTACGACGTGGCCGATTTTGCCGATTTGGCCACATTTGAAGCGGCTACGCAGGCGCAACAACCGCTGCGCGGCTGTTTGCTGTTGGATGTGCGCATGCCGGGCATCAGTGGCCTGAGCTGGCTGGCGGAGCAGGGCGATCGCCATCCGCTGCTTCCGGTGATCATCATGACCGGTCACGGCACCATTGATGCCTGTCGCCGCGCATTTCGTCAGGGCGCTTTTGAGTTTTACACCAAGCCGCTGGAGATAGAACCGCTATTGGAGACCATTCATCTGGCATTCAGCGAAAGTGAGCAGCGTGCCGATCGCTGGCAGTCGCAGCAGGGTTTGCAGGCGCGGTTTGCGCTGTTATCGGCGCGTGAAAGTGAAGTGATGCAGTTGATGATTGCCGGGCAAACCAGCAAAGCGATCGCGCGTGATTTATCGCTTTCGCCGCGCACCGTGGAAGCGCATCGCGCGGCGGTGTTTGCCAAGCTGGAACTCAATAATCTCGCACAGTTGATTCACGCCTGGCAGCAGTTGAACCAGGTATAACTACCTGGCCGAACGGGTAATCGCCCGAATATTTCTTTTGCCCGCCGCGCTTTACAGTGTCACTCACTATCAAACAGGAGTGACACATGAACATCCGCCTTTCTCTGATTGCCGCTGCGGCGGCCCTGGTATCCTTCGGCAGCCACGCTGCATTAACCGAATCCAACCTGTCCCTTGCTGACGCACAGAAGCTGGCGAGCGCCGCGATTCAATCGTGTGCGGCGAAAAACTACAACGTCACGGTGACCGTGGTGGATCGTGCTGGTTTGGTGAAAGCGGTGCAGCGCATGGATAACGCCGGTCCGCACACCGTTGAAGCCAGCCAGATGAAAGCCTATACCGCGCTGAGCACCAAAAACCCAAGCGGTAAAGTGATGGAAGCCGCACAGAATAATGCTGGTGCGCAGAACATGCGTGATATTCCAGGCTTCCTGCTGCTGGCGGGCGGTGTGCCGGTGAAAAGCGGCGACCAGGTGATTGGCGCAATCGGCATCGGCGGCGCACCGGGCGGCCATTTGGATGAAGCCTGCGCGGTGGATGCGTTGAAAGTCATTCAGTAATACGCACCAGGTCGTCATTGATGGCGACCTGGTTAGTTACGGCGCGACAGTGCAAAACAGATTAGCGGCATCGGCAAGTTAACAGCAGCAGTTCGACAAGCAACCGTGCCCGACCGCGTGCCTGTGACAGCATAATTAGACAGATAGCGATTGTCGGCGTTGAGGCAAGTAGTGCTAGCGAAAATCTATTGCGAAATCATACTAAAGGCCCGCCGCAACGGGCCAAAGGCGTTAAGCGAGGATGCGTTCAGCCCAGGATTCAATCTCGTCGCCGCTGCCGATATCCAGCTGCACCAAACCGTTGGTGATGAAGGTTGGTGAAACGTGGATACCGTTTTGCCGCGAGTATTTGCTGTGCCATTTGATCTCATTCTGCAGCTCGGCACGCAGAAAAGGTTCGCGCGCGTTAACGCCGCTGTATTGCTCCAGACGATCGAGAATCTGATTCGGCGTGGCATCCATATTCGGGCCGTGGCTATGATCGGTAAACTCGAACTCTTCACGATGATCCGCCACCGCCTGCAGCACCTTTTTGGCGGCTGCTTTGCCCTCCGGCAAGGTTGAGGCGGCAAGGATGTAGCGCACAATCACGCCGGAATACATATGCCACGGCTGTGATTGCAAACGAATTTTTAATGTCATCTTCTCTTCGCCTACCCGTTGCAGCAACGCGTCCAGCTTGTTGAATGCGCGCACGGAAAACGGGCAGGTGGGTTCCAGAAATACTTCGAACACTTTCGGGCCGTGGCCCCAAACCAGCGGATCGGCGTGTAATGCGGTGGATTGGCTCATGGTCATTCCCTGTTGCAGCGATAAAAGTTGTCTTACTTTGGCAAAGCGCGGCACGAACAGCCAGCGTGGGCTTGTGCTTTTTTGTTACAAAGCCATTCGATTGCTGCAAATGTGGCGAAAGAAAAATCGTTTTATAGATCCGCGAGCTATAAGAAACTCAGCCTGCAACCGCCTTGCACAGAAAATAAGCGGCTATAGTTAATCCTGTTTCAATCTTCTGACTTGTAGCATTTTTGATTCATTTGCCTGGAGCCAAACGTCAAGAGCATCGAGGTTCAATGTGTTTGCCAATCTCTCCTGGAAAATCATTCATCAGGTTCTCAATGAAACCATTGCCGAGTTAATGGATGAACACCAAACGCTGGACGTTCCCACTTTGCGCGAGCGGCTGCTGGAGATGGCGGAAAGCGAATCCGATGAACTTATGGTGTTGTGTTACTGGCAAGCGAGCAAAGTGCTGACGCGCTTGCCGCCCACGGTGACCGCCAGCCAACTGATTGAAGAGGCGCGCGTAGCGTACCGCACGCCGCTTAATCACGATCCGCTTTAACCCTTGATGCTTTTCAGCGTTTTAATCGCGTTAAAGCGGCTAAGTGACGGATTAATGGTCAAGAGCGGGAAACACGCTCTGCTAGACTTGCCCTGTCAAAAACGTGGATACAGAGGACAGTAATGAAAATCAAAAGTTATGCCGCCTTGAACGCGGGTGAAGCGCTGGTGCCTCATGAGTATGAAGCCGGTGAACTGGCTGCTGAAGAGGTGCAGGTTGAGGTCGATTACTGCGGTGTTTGTCACTCAGATTTGTCGATGATTGATAACGAGTGGGGCATCTCCTCGTTCCCGGTGATTGCCGGCCACGAAGTGATTGGTCGCATCAGCGCGTTAGGGGATGCGGCGCAGAATAAAGGCTTGAAAGTGGGCCAGCGCGTGGGCATCGGCTGGACGGCGAAAAGCTGCCAGCACTGTAATGCCTGTATCAATGGCGAGCACGTTAACTGTGAGAACGGTTCAGTGCCAACCATCATGAACAAAGGCGGTTTTGCCAGCCATCTGCGCGCCGACTGGCAATGGGTGATCCCGCTGCCAGAAGCGATGGATTACACCTCGGCGGGTCCGCTGCTATGTGGCGGCATCACCGTGTTTAAACCGCTGTTGATGCATCATGTCACCGCCACCAGCCGCGTCGGCGTGATCGGCATCGGCGGCCTGGGCCACATGGCGATTAAATTGCTGCGTGCGATGGGTGCAGAAGTGACGGCATTCAGCTCCAATGCCAGCAAAACCGAATCAATCAAAGCGATGGGTGCGGACCGCGTGGTAAATAGCCGCGACCCGCAGGCGCTGAATGCGCTGGCCGGTCAGTTTGATTTGATCATCAGCACGGTAGCGGTGGATCTCGACTGGGCGCCGTACTTCCAGGCGCTGGCCCCGCACGGTAAATTCCACACCGTCGGCGCAGTGATGAAGCCGTTCGAAGTGCCAGCGTTCAGCCTTATTATGGGCGATCGCGCGGTGACCGGTTCCTCTACCGGTTCGCCAGGCCAGCTGCGTTCACTGATGAAACTGGCGTCGCGTGCGGATATCGCACCGCAGGTGGAAGAGTTCCCGATGTCTAAAATCAATGAAGCGCTGGATCACGTACGCGCGGGTAAAGCCAATTACCGCGTAGTGTTGAAAGCCGATTTTTAAATCTCAATGACAGGTCGCCATGAATGGCGATCTCAGGCCGTACGGTGCGCATTCCTGCGCACCATTAAACTCCACGCACTTATCCCCGATCATCCTTTTCGCCGAGGAAGAAATACCACAGTGGAATCGACGTCAGCGCGGTAAATACCGTGGTGTACAACGCAATCATAAAGCCCTGCGTGATGTACATGGTCAGCGACCAATGGCTGAACGGAATGCCATATTGATCGATAACGCCGCCGATAATCGCATTGCTCATCACCGTGCCGACAATCAGCGCCAGGATAAACAAACCGCGCAGGAAGTAGCGCATCTCTTTACGCTTCACGGCAAATCGCGCGCGAATAATGCCCAGCGGAGATTGCTGTGAAGCCAAGAGCGCGGCTTCATCGAGCGGTGCGCGTTGCTGTTTGCGCCAGCGCAGAATGTCCAGCAGCAGGAACGCCAGCAAACTCGCGCCCATCACCGGCAGCGCATAACCCAGCGCCAGCGCCACCATTAACCAGGCGACTTTGGCGTAGTGCTGTAACGCCATCCAGGTTTCGGTTAGGGTCTGTGCCGGATTCGCTTCGACATCTTTTGGCCGACGAATCCACCACATACGATAGCCGAACACGATCATGCTGCATAAACCGAGGCCAAAGAACGCCAGCAGCAGCTGATTGGGTAAACCAAACAGCACGCCCATATGCGCATCAACGCCCCAGCGCGTCAGCTTCGCCACCAGCGGGAAACGGGCAAAGTAGACGTGATCCACCACGCTAAAATCCTGCGGATTCACCGACACCGCATCAACTCGCGTAGGCCAGCTGCGATCGATCTCCGTCACCGCCCACGCGTTATCTGCGCTTTTCGGCTGACGCAGTTCGAGCTTCGCCGCGCTCAGTCCATCCTGACGCGCCGCATTCAGCACGCGATCCCAGTCGGCATCAGCGGCGTTATTGCGCGCCGGTTTGGCGGGCGCTGCCGTTGGTTTGGTCATCGACGACATCGGCATACTCATGCCCGGCATATCCCTATCCGGCATGTGATCGGCGTGCGCATCGGCCGGTGCAGCAGGCGCATCGCTGTTGAGCGAAGTATTCACCTGTGGCGTCAGCCAGTTCAGTTCGGTACGCATGCGATCGATATTACCGCCCGCCCACTGCGACCACGTCAGGCCGGTCACCGAGAAGAACACCAAACCGATCGCCAGCGTCAGACCGAGCGTAATGTGCCAGTGGCGGCTGAAGGCGAAACCGCTGCGCGGTTGCTTCAGCTTACGTTTCGGACGCGTTCCCAGCCACAGCACCACGCCGCCGAGAGCGGCCACCCACAGCCAGGACGCCGCCAGTTCGCTGTAGTTACGACCGAAATCGCCTAGCAGCAGGCTGCTGTGCAGTAAGTCGATGGTGGTGCGCAGCGGCAACACACCGCTGGTGCCGTAAACCGGCATATCGCCTTTCACTTTCAGGCTGTAGGGATCGATAAACACCGCGCGAGACAGTGATGCACCGAGCGTGGCGTCGCTGAACTGCACGCGCGTGGTATCCGTTGTGCCCGGCGCAGGACGCACCGCGTAGATGTGCTGGTTTCCGCCCGCATAGGCACGGGCCGCGCTGATTTGTGCAGACAGCGGCTGCGCGTTGCCTTGAGGTTCAGCGGTTAGCGCATCGGCATAAATCAGGTTTTCCAGCTGGGGCGTCAACACATAAAGCGTGCCGCTGAGCGCCGCAACAAAGATGAACGGGGCGACAAACAGACCAATATAAAAATGTAAGCGACGTAGCAAATTAAGCACCGCGCCGCGCGGTGCTGCAGAGTGAGCAGCAGACAAAGCCGTCTTCCTTCCAAAAAGAAATTGTCTTAGCACATCGCTCAGGCTGAGCGTGCGCTGCAATAAATGAGGTCAGCAGGAAAGCGGTGCAGGCGGGGCGCGCGGACGATGAATGCTGCTAACGCGACGCACAATCGGCGCAACCACGTGGGGCAGCGGCGGGGCGCGCGAGATCACCATGATCAGCCAGATAAACGGAATAAACACCCACATCAGGAGCGGGACATGCACCAGCAGATCACAATAGCCGCAGGCAAACTCGCCGTCGTCCATCATGTGATGGCTCATGCCGGGCATCGGCATATCCGCCATCATCATTTCATGATGGCTCATTGAGCTATCCATCATGCTGTGCTGCGGCATCGCCAGCAGCTGGCTTTGACGCTCCATCAACGTTTTCGACACAATCGGCGCGACGAACAGCAGCAGCACCGCCACAATGGCGACGCAGGCAGTCAAACGCTGGCGGAAGTGATGTGTAAACGTCATGGTTGCTAGTGGATGATTCCGTAAATGAGGCGGAAGTGTAACGCGATTGACGCTGATGGGTTAAAAAAATAGAGGCTATTTAAGAAAAAATTCGCACCTTTTGAAAATAGTCACTTAAAGAGATGCGGCTGTTAACGTTAATGCAACCTGATAAAAACAGAGCGGAAACATAACATCGCGTCAGGAAATACCATTGATGACAAAGGTCAAGAGATGTACCATTCACCTGTACATGTTGGAGGTATTATGAACAAGTTTACTTATACCAGCGCCAGAGAGAATTTATCTCAGGTTTTGGACCAGGCGATTGCAGGCGAGGCCGTTGAAATTACTCGACGCAGCGGTGACTCAGCGGTTGTCATCAGCAAAGCCAGTTTCGAGGCGTATCGAAAAGCCGTACTGGATGCTGAATTCGCAGAGTTAATGGGTGAGTTTGATGCATCTAATAAAGCGTTAACAGATAGATGATTCACGTTTCTGCCGAGGAGGTTATCGCACTTCACGATTACCTTTTAAAGCGTTATGCCGGTGTTGCAGGAATGTCCGATCCCGGAAGAGCAGAAGCTATTGTTGCCCGCGTTATTAATCGTGAATATTACGAAGGGATTTAGGATATTTTTGAGCTTGCAGCAACCTATTGGGTGGCAATCTCACGCGGGCATATTTTTGCCGATGCAAATAAGAGAACCTCGCTTAACGTAACCATGTTGTTTTTAAAGCGTAATGGAATACGCGTACATGACCGGCCTGAATTAGTCGAATTGACGGTCATGGCAGCAACTGGCGAAGCCGGAGTGCCTTATCTGGCAAACCAATTGCGCGCATTCTTCGGATCGCACTAACCACATTGTCTAAAAAATCGATCTTCCCAATCGCTCGGTAAGTTTCTCCAGCAGCGCGGTGCCCGCTAAAGAGTTGCCCGAATGATCCAGCGCCGGCGACCAGACGGCGATACTCATGTCACCGGGTATCACCGCGACAATGCCGCCGCCGACGCCCGACTTCGCCGGCATGCCCACGCGCCAGGCGAATTCCCCGGCACCATCGTACATGCCGCTGGTCATCATCAGCGCGTTCACCTGACGTGCCTGGCGCGGTGAGATCACCGCCGATTCATCATCCTGCGTGCGGCCATGATTGGCGAGATAGAGAAAGGTGCGCGCCAGTTCTTCGCAACTCATCGCCAGCGAGCAGTAGTGAAAATAGGTTTCCATCACTTTGCTGACATCGTTATGGAAGTTGCCGAAGGATTTCATCAGCCAGGCGATGGCAGCGTTGCGCGCCGAATGTTCGTATTCGGAGCGCGCGACGACGCGGTCGTAATGGATGTCATTTTGCTGCGCCAGACGGCGCACAATTTCCAACATGCGCTGGCGTGGTGCTGTCAGGCGGCTTTCCAGCAGATCGCACATCACCAACGCACCGGCATTGATAAACGGATTACGCGGTTTGCCCTGTTCCAGCTCCAGCTGCACCAGCGAGTTAAATGCCTGTCCCGACGGCTCTTTGCCGACGCGTTGCCAGATTTCACCCTCTTCATACAAGGTAAGCGCCACGCTGAGCGACAGCACTTTGGAGATCGACTGAATGGAGAAGCGCGTCGCGGCATCGCCCGCCTGAAAACAGCGTCCGTCGGGCGTGCAAATGGCGATGCCGAGCTGATCGGCATCCACGTCGGCCAGCGCCGGAATGTAATCCGCCACCTTTCCCTGCTGGGTGAGCGGACGAACTTCGCTGACAATCTCTTCTAGCAATGCATTACTGAGTTCCGACACCTTCACACTCCGTGTAACCACTATTGGCCAGGATGATGGTGATTTGCGCGCAGCGCGTCAATCGGCGGCGCAAAATTCTGTGAGCCTTCTGGGTGAAGCCTGCGTTACAGTGCGGGCTGATTTCATTAAATGTCGAGCCCGCGCGATGATAACTAACTTGTTTCGCGATTTCCCCGCCGCCGCACAGAACGGCAACGCAGAGACGTTTGAAGCGCTGCTGACGCAGCCCAATCTGCATATTGAACGCATCGTTTCTACCGGAAAAGCCAGTCCGCCCGATTTCTGGTACTGCCAGACGCAAGGGGAATGGGTGCTGGTGTTACAAGGATCGGCAGGATTGCAGCTGGAAGGGGAAACGCAGGAGCGTCACTTGCAGGTCGGTGATTTTGTCGAGATCCCAGCTGGCTGCCGCCATCGCGTCAACTGGACCGACAGCAAGGGCCCAACGGTGTGGCTCGCGGTGCATTACGGTGCGATTCCGGTTAGCACAATCTGAAGTGAGAACCTCATCACATGCGAAAAATTCATTCCATGATATAAAATATGGAAAATTTATTTCAAATTGAGAGGATTCTATCATGTCATCGCTGCCGTCCTTAGAAACCTTGCAGCAGCAGGAAGCCGAGCATCGTTTACCGCAGTTTGATTTCGATTTAGCGTGGCAAATCGGCCAAAGCATCCAGCAGCGCGCGCGTGAAGACAATGCGCCTGTGGCTATCGAAGTCTATGCGTTTGGTCAGGTGCTGTTTCTGGCGGCGTTGCCAGGATCCGCCCCAGAAAATCTGGAATGGATGCGTCGTAAGCGTAATACCGTGCTGTTGACCGGCCACTCTTCGATGTATGTGGGGCTTATGAATGAACAGAAGGGCGAGCGTATGGCGCAGCAGCGCAATATCCGCCAGGAAGATTACACCGATCACGGTGGTTCTTTCCCGCTGCTCACTGCTCAGGGCGCGATTATTGGTGCAGTCACCATCAGCGGTTTACCGTCTGCAGACGATCATGCGTTAGCGCTGTGGGGGATTACTCAGCTGCTGCGCTGATGCATCGATAAAAGGTCGCCATAACTGGCAACCCTTGTATCCTGAAAGTGTTGCTGGTTAGCGACCAGCAACGACTCTGAACGGTAACCAGAAGCTCGGTGGAGAAACGCTATTTCATTACCGGTACTTTCAGCTTAGCGCTTGCGCCGGTGGCTTTGCGCAGATCGGCGACCTGGCTGGCTTTCACCTCGGCAGCCTGATTACCCCACGAATTCCTCACGTAGTTCAGCACATCGGCCATTTCCTGATCGTTAAGCTTCCAGGAGAATGCCGGCATGCCTGCGGACGTTGGTCGGCCTGCGGTGTGCGGCGCGCGGGCACCGTCCAGCAATGCGTGGATCATGTTGGTGGGATCGTTCTGCATCGCGCCATTGCCGGCAAAAGCGGGCACCATGCCGGTGATACCTTCACCCGACAACCCGTGACACGCCGAGCAATCCACTTCATAGCGCAGTGCGGCCCGATCGTGACGCGTTTTATCCATCACGAATCCGGCGGCTTGCGGCGTGGAAGAAGCCGGTAAGCTGCGCAGATAAGTGGCGATAGCGTGCAAATCACGATCGTTAAAATACTGCGTCGAGTGCTCGACCGCTTCGGCCATTGGACCCGCCGCCACGCTTGCACCGTTCGAACCGGTTTTCAGGTAGTCAGCGATCTGCGCGTCGCTCCATTTGCCAATGCCAGCATGAGGATTCGGCGTGATATCCGGCGCGTACCAGCTTCCCAGATTGCCACCTTGCAGATATTGGCTACTGATTTCGCCGCCCAGCGCGTTGCGCGCGGTGTGACAGACGCTGCAGTGCGCCGGACCATCAACAATATACTTGCCGCGATTCCACTCATCATTCTGCGCGGTTTGCGGCTTGAACGCGCTGTTATCGAAGAACAACAGGTTCCAGCCAGCCATCGCCAGGCGAATGTTGTAGGGGAAATTCATGCCCGCATTTTCATCGATGGCGTTGTGCACCGGTTTTTGTGCCGAAAAGTAGGCCCAAAGATCGTGCATATCATCATCGCTCATCTGTGTATAAGCGGTGTACGGCATCGCCGGATAGAGGAAGCCGTGTTCGCCGCGTCCCTGACGCACCGCGTTAAAGAAATCGCGCTCGGTCATGTTGCCGATGCCGGTTTCACGATCCGGCGAAATGTTCGAGGTCTGCAGCGCGCCAAAAGGCGTATCGATTGTGTAGCCGCCGGAGAAGTCCGCATTGTGACAGGCGGCGCAGTCGGCGAGGCGCATCACGTATTCACCGCGTTTAATAGCGGCATCGTCATTGCTGTGGAAATCGGCCAACTGCACGTTGTCGTCGGCAACGTTTGAGCGCGCGCTGTCTAACACCACCCACAAACGGCCCGACGCCGCGATGCCCGCAATCACCGCCAATGCGGCGAGCGTGTAGGTAATTTTCTTTGCTTTCGCCATGATTACGCCCCCACCAGCGGTGCCGGATTATGGATGTACTTCTGGTGGATCGCCTGCGCAGCACGCACCGCCAGCGCACCAATGGTGATGGTCGGGTTATAACCACCGTTGTTCGGGAAGGCGGATGCGCCGACCACAAACAGGTTGTGCGCATCCCAGCTTTGCAGATAGGGATTGAGTGCGGAGGTGCTGGGATCGCTGCCCATCACCGCGCCACCAATGGTGTGCGAGCTGTGCTGCTGGTACGGATTCCAGCTCTTCTCCGCCTGGTTATCCACCACGATATGCTGGCCGCCGGTCTCTTTCATGATGTCGATGGCGCGATCGGTAACGAATTTCGCCATGCGCACATCGTTCTGGTTCCAGTCGAATGTGGTGCGGATCAGCGGCTGGCCGTGACGATCTTTGTAGTTGGGATCGAGATCGAGATAGGCTTCGCGCATCGGCATCGAGGTGCCCTGACAGAAGATGGTACCGGCGGTTTGGTAATCGCGCTTGTAGCCCGCTTTCCACTCGCTGCCCCAGCGTTTGGTGCCGGGACGCAGGCCGTTCATGTTCTGAATTGGACGACCGTTGGTGGAGAAGCCCATGATGCCCGCGCCGCCGATGAAATCGAGATCGCTGTGGTCGAAGTTATCGCCGTTGAAGTCATCAATCTGCACCGCCAATGCGCCGCCGCCGATGAACGGGTTCATAAATTCGTTATCGAAGAAGCCGTTGACGCTGGAGCAGGTTTGATAGTTGTAGTTACGGCCAATGGTGCCGCGACCGGTCAGCGGATCGTATTGTTCGCCCACGCCGGAGAGCAGCATCAGACGCACGTTATCCATCTGATAAGCGGTGATGCAGACGATATCCGCCGGCTGGAAGCCCTCCACGCCATCCTGGGTGATAAATTTCACACCTTTCACCGTTTTACCGTCGTCATGCTTTACGGCGTGCAACACTTCCGTTTCGGTCAGCAGCGTGAAATTTGGACGTCGCATCAGTACCGGCAGAATGCACGCTTGCGGCGATGACTTGGAGAAGTTGCCGCAGCCGTGGAAGTCGCAGAAGCCGCAATAGGTGCACGGACCCATGCTGACGCCGAGCGGATTGACATAAGCTTGCGACAGATTACCGGCCGGCACCGTGAACGGGTGATACCCCATGCTTTCGGTGGTTTTGCGATACTTGCTCATCCAGTGCGTATCTTTCAGCGGCGGGGTTGGATAGTCGCGTGAACGCGGGCCTTCGAAGATATTGCCGCCTTTTTGTGGCTGGCCGTTGAGATTGCCCGCGATACCGGAAGTGCCCGCAATACGCTCGAAGCGATCGTAGAACGGCGCCATTTCGTCGTAGGTCACGCCCCAATCCTGCAGCTGCAAACCCTGCATCTTTTTCGCGCCGTAACGTTCGCGGGTTTGCTTCGCCACTTCAAAATCCCACGGCGTAAAGCGCCATGACATGCCGGCCCAGTGCGTGCCTGCACCGCCAACGTTCCAGCCAAACTGAAACGCTGACCAGTTACGTACCGGCGCTGCCAGCTGATCGCTGCGGTTGCGGAAGGTGGTGGTTTCCACGCTCATCGGCTGCAGGATTTTGCGGCGCGTGTGGAAACGCAGTTCATCGGCATCAATGGCGACCGGGAAATCGGTCGAGGTATCGCGCCAGGCACCGCGTTCAATGGCGACCACGTTAAGTCCCGCGCGGGTGAGCTCTTCCGCCATCACCGAACCGGCCCAACCTAAGCCGACGATGACCACGTCAGCTTTATTTCTTACTAATGACATTGACTCAGCTCCGGCTATTTAATCGTTAGGAATGAGGCTGACGGGAATAAGCGCCAGATTTTCGTTGCGGCGTTCGATATAAGGGCGATAGTCATAGCGTGCGCCGGGAAAACCGATCATCTTCCAACCCACCATATTTTTATTTCCGCCATAAATCGGATCCGCTAAATAGCTTTCACGCGCGTTTTGCAGCATTAATTCAAACAGCGCCTGGCTATTCACGTCTTTTCCTAAATCGATCTTGCCGTCTTCCATTGCTGTCAGGAATGTATCGATCTGTTCAGCTGATAAGGTATGTAATGAAGCCTGATGCTGTTGCTGCGCCCACTTTTCCAGCGCGGCTAAACCGGTTAAGTAGCGCGCTTTTGGCGGGGTAAGAAATTGCGGGCTGCCCATCAATGCCGCTTCATTTTCCGGATGCAGCGGCGCCTGCAAATAGAGCGCCGCGCCAGAGCCATAATCACCGGCTAACTGGTTATCGAGGAATTCAATCGCGCCCGCTTCACTGGCGGAAGGGCCAAGGTCATCGGCGGGGATTAGGCGGTCAAAAATGGCTGCCAGATTCAGGCGATCCAGCGGATTGGTGAGCACCTGATAACCGTCTTGCCATGCCGGTTGCGGCAGGTGATCGGTGCTGAGTTGGGTTTCCAGCGGGACATTGTGCAGCTCTTTCGCCCGCAGCTGCGGCGCGACGGCGAGGGATGCCACAATTCCACTGAGCGAAAAGAGCGCTTCTCTTCGGTTCATACTTTTTATCCCTTAAACTTCAATAGATGAATATTGACAGAGCACGACGTTCAGATATTTCAGACGCAATGACCGTGCGCAAATAGCGCGCAGGCGCTAGCGACGAATCTGCGTTCGTTATTGTTTTTTCAGAGGTAGGGTAAATATACGGTCGCCATTTATGGTGACCGTATTTACGGGAAACCCGTTTATCGGGCTCCCTTTATGTTAATGAATATATTTATTCATATCTTCATAGCAGTGACGGGAAATATCCCATAAATCGTCTTCCCAGTTTTGCGGGCTTAATAATTCCGGTGACCAAACGCCGTCGTAGCCGGTAGCTTTTACCGCCGCCACCCAGGCGGCAATATCCACATCGCCCTGGTCTGGTGCGTAGTCGCGCTGTACCCACTCATCCCAGGCTTCACCCGGCTTGGCCGCGCGGCCATCGCAGAAATGCACGCCGTAAATCAGATCTTTATCCATGCGCGCCACTTCAGCAGGCGTGGTGCCGCCGCCGGCATGCAGGTGCCAGAAATCCACCACCACGCCAAGATTGTCTTTGCCGCTCTGTTTAATCAGATCCAGCGCGTGTTGCAGCGAATTGAACGCGGTGAAGGCGACGACTTCAATCTGGAATTTAATGCCGTGTGGTGCGCCGATATCGGCGATGGCGGAGATATTCTCCAGCAGGATGGCATCACGCTCGGCGGCGGAAAGATGATCGAGTTCGGTCAGCGCCATGATTTGCACCACCGGACAACGCAGTTCCACCGCGGCCTGGCAGATTTTTTCCGCTTCGCGCAGCAGCTCAGCTCGCGCTTCCGGCTCATGGCGGCCAATACGTTTCAGCGCATTGATGCAGGTAATATCGACGCTGTATTTCGCCATCAGATCGCGGTAGGCAGCATAGCTGCCACCGTTATCCAGATAGCGATACAGATGTTCTGGCAGGATCTCCAGCCCGCTAAAGCCAGTCTCATGGGCGATGCGTAACTGAGTGACGGCATTGCTGTACCAAACAGACACGCCATGCAACGACAACTTCATCTCTCCTCCTTGTTACCTTACGGCTTCAGGTGAGAGCGTCGAATACGCAATTCTCCCTGAGACCAAACGCCACCCGGAGTGGCACGTTCATCAATCAGCCGGTTCAGGGCTTCAGTGATGATCAAATCAATACGCTGGCTGAAGGTGGTGAGCTGCCAGCTGGGCAAGCTGGCTTCATCGATGTCATCGAAACCCACCACCGCCATGAATTTGTTGCCTGCACCTTCGCGTAAGGCCGCCAGCGCGCCGAGCGCCAGCACATCGTTTTCGCAAAACAGCGCTTCAACCCGCTGATCGGGCGCGTGCGCGTTGAGATATTCAGTCAACGCTGCGTAGCTGCGTTCGCGGGCGTATTCACCGGCGGTGAGCAGCACTTCCAGCGCCAGGCCAGCTTGGTTCAGCGCAAGTTGCAGACCTTCCAAACGCAGCGTGTGATGGCTGCTGGTGGCCGGGCCCATCATGTACCCGATGCGCGTATAACCTTGCGCCAGCAGCAGTTCGCCCAGCTGTTTGCCCGCCTGCAAGCCGTCGATATTGACCACTTCAATATCCGGCTCGTCATTGTTACGGCACACCTGCACCAGCGGAATGTGGTGCATTTCACGCGCCACGGCGACCAGCTCATCACTCAGCACCGTGCCGAGAAACAGCATGCCATCGACCTGCAGCTGATCGGCCAGCGACAGCACCGCGCGGTAGTTTTCACCGCTACCAATATTCAGCAGCAGCGCCATGTAGCCGCGCTGCTGTAGCTGGCGGGTGACGGTGTCGAGCATCAGCATCGAGTGCGGATTTTTCAGCTCGTCGATCACCACGCCAATAATCTGTGTCTTCTTCTGCGACAGGCTGCGGGCCAGCAGGTTAGGGCGATAACCCAGCTCGGTGGCAATCGCGATTACGCGTTCGCGCGCTTTCTCGGAAATTGACGCGCCGGGCGTAAAGGCACGCGATACCGTCCATTTCGAGACGCCAGCCAGTCTTGCCACATCGCTGGCGGTGGCTTTGTGGGATTTTGCGGTTGGTTTACTCATAGCACCTGCATAGGGGAAAAAGCGGAGACCCACAGCATTGAACGTGAAACCCAACGGAAAATAAACACCTAAGCGCACGCAATTGGCGTAAAGCGCGACAAATAACCCTGTTTTTAGGATGTTGCGATTATGTTTGATCTTTGCACCCGATTGCAACGTTTTTTGCAATCGGGTGCATTTCATTAACTTTTTGTGATCGATTTCGCTGATTTGCACTTTGCCAGATTGACTAAAAAGTCGTCTTAGCTGACATTTTGCTCACCACTACCAAGCAAATCTCGTTTTTACCTGTCGTGTGCAGCTTATTTTGCACCCGGTAGCAAAACAGTAAAACGCTAAAAATTAATCTCTGATCTCTTACCTCAAACCATTTTGCACCCGAGTGCAAAATAAACAGGAGTTGTTATGCTCATCGGTGAAAAGAGTATTCCACGCCCACTGCGCTGGGCCATGATCGGTGGCGGCCGTCTCAGCCAGGTGGGTTATAAACACCGTTGCGGTGCGCTGCGTGATAACACGGCGTATCAGATGGTGGCCAGCGCCTTTGATATCGATGCCGAGCGTGGCCGCGATTTCGGTGTCAACTTAGGGCTCGATGCGGATCGCTGCTACGCCACTTATCAGCAGCTGCTGGCCGAAGAGGCGAAGCGTGCGGATGGCGTTGAAGTGGTGTCTATCGCCACGCCAAACGGCACTCATTTTGAGATCACCAAAGCGGCATTGAATGCCGGTATTCACGTCATTTGTGAAAAGCCGCTGTTCTTCACTACCGCCGAAGCGCTGGAAATTAAAGCATTAGCGGCGGAAAAAGGGCTGATCGTTGGCGTGACCTACGGTTTCTCCGGCCATCCGCTGCTGATGCAGATGCGGGCGATGATCGCCAACGGCGAAATTGGTGATGTGCGCATGGTGGAGCTGCAATACACCCACGGCTTCAGCGCCAATGACAGCGCCGACAAATTTAGCGAAGCGCAAAAATGGCGCGTCGATCCAAAGATTGCCGGTCCGTCTTTTGTGCTCGGCGATATCTCGACGCACACTTTCTACATCTCCCAGCTGGTGTTGCCAGAACTGAAAGTGAAATCGCTGCTGTGCGATCGCCAAAGCTTCATTCCCTCGCGCGCGCCGTTGGAAGATAACGCCATGGTGCTGATGCATTACGACAACGGCGCGGTAGGGCGCATGTGGGCCTCATCGATTAATGCCGGTTCGATGGACAGCCAAAGTATTCGTGTGATTGGTTCGCGCGCCAGCCTGGAGTGGAGCGACTACAACCCAGGCGAGCTGAAATATGAAGTGCAGGGCCAGCCGAATCAGATTATGCATCACGGCATGCCGTACCTGCATGAAAGCGCCCTGGCCGATGAACGCCTGGGCGCGCTGCACACTGAAGGCCTGGCGGAATCCTGGGCCAATATCTATCTGAAATTTGCTATCGCCATCCACGCCACCCAACAGGGCGACCAAACCACGCTTGATAACCTGATCTATCCCGATATTAACGCCGGAATTGAAGGTGTGCGCTGGATTGAAAACTGCGTGCGTTCTGCGGACAACGGCGCGAGCTGGGTTAATTACGAATAAGGATTGCCATGAAACTTTCGTTTTGTACCGATAGCCTGGGTCATCTGCCGTTTGAACAGATGCTGGATAAGTTGCTGGAGCTAGGTGTTTACGGCGTTGAGATGACGACCGGCGGCTGGTCACCAGCGCCGCATCTGCGTACCGAAGCGTTGCTTGGCAGCGCCACGCAGCGTCAACAGTTGTTGCAGGCGCTGGAGAGCCGCGGCATGTCGATTGCGGCGCTGAATGTGTCGGGTAATCCGCTCGATCCAGGCGAATTAGGCAACAAACATAAGCGCGATACGGAAAACGCGCTGGCGCTGGCCGGAGAACTGGGGGTGAAGAAAATCGTCATGATGAGCGGCTTGCCGCCCGCCAGCCCGCACGACACCATTCCAAACTGGATCACGTACACCGTAAGCTGGCCGCCAACGCTGAAAAACTGCCTCGATTATCAGTGGAATGAAGTGGCGATCCCCTACTGGCAAGGGCTGGTGCAGCGCGCTAAAGAGAGCGGCGTGGAGAAATTCGCGCTGGAGAACTTCAGTTCGATGTTGGTGTGGAATCCGGAAACCTTGTTCCGTCTGCGCGGCGCGGTGGGTGAGATGGTGGGACTTAACCTCGATCCCAGCCATCTGCTGTGGATGGGCGCGGACCCGATTGCGGCAGCGCGCGCACTCGGCCCGGCAATTCATCACTGTCACGGCAAAGATGTGCGTCTGGAGCGTGGGCTGGTGGATATCAATGGTCTGTTGGAAACCAAACCGGTAGAAGATGTCGCCAATCGCGCCTGGAACTATGTTGCCGTTGGTTGCGGCCAGGATCTGCAGTGGTGGAAAGAGTTCTTCTCGGTGGTACGCATGATGGGCTACAACGACTGGGTATCGCTGGAAATGGAAGATCTCACCATGTCGGTGGAAGCGGGCGTAACCTCCTCAATTGCGGCACTCAAGCAAACCCTTAGCCAGTAATGTCAAATTCACGGCGGGCAACCGCTCGCCGTGTTCTGTACATCGAGCCTTGCCTGCCTGATAATTCGTGGTTCACCCACTATTAAGAGGCACGCCATGCTGGAAAACCATCCACAGCGCGACGAAATCAGGCTGGAGAATGTGCTGGCGGCGTTGGGCAACCCGATGCGCATGACGGTAATCAGCATTCTGGCGGACGGCGGCGAACATACTTGCGGATCGCTGCTGAAAGGCGTCTCCAAATCCACGTTGACCCATCACTGGCGCGTGCTGCGCGAGGGCGGCATTATCTGGCAGAAACCCTCTGGACGTGAAAACCTGCTGTCGTTGCGACGCGACGATCTCGATGCCCGTTTTCCGGGTCTGCTCGATTCGCTGTTAAGCGCCACCCAGCAAGATCCCCTGACCCGCACCACGCTGGATGATTTCCAGATTAAATAACCCGCGCACGCCCAGCCAGCGTAGCCACAATCATCTGCAACCCCGCAATCACCAACAGCAGCATCAGCGGCCACTGCCAGTTGCCGCTGACATCATGCAGCAGGCCAAAACAGAGCGGGCCCAGCGCCGCTAATCCGTAACCGACGCACTGTGCCATGCCCGACAATTTCGAAGCCTGCAAATGATCATGGGTGCGCAGATTAAACAGCGACAGGCAAATCACCATTGATGCACCGGCGCCCAGTCCCGCCAGAATCAGCCACAGCAGCGCGTATTGCGGTGCCATTAACAGTCCCGCGACGGCGATAAAAATCGATAGCGATGCGAGAAAACCAATCATCCGCTGGTCGTGCATTTTTTTCAGTGCGCTCATGCAGGCCAGGTTCGAAACGATGGCCACAATCTGATAGACAAACAGCATGCCACCCGCTTCCAGCTGGCTAATGCCGCTGTCTTGCGCAAAAGGCGTAAACCAGCCGATCAAGGTGTAGAACACCAGCGACTGGCAGGCCATAAACAGCGAAACCTGCCAGCCTAAGGCCGCGCGCCACGGTGAGCGTGTTGATGTGCTATTGGCGCTGTTATTTTTCTGAGATGCAGGCTTTTTCAGATAAGGCAGCCAGGCTAACAGTGCGATAATCGCCGGAATCAGCCACACCGCCAATGAAAGTCGCCAACCCGCGCGACTCAGCTCTGCCAGCGGCACCGCCACGCCCGATGCAATGCTGGCGGTGATCGCCATGGTCATCGCGTACAAGCCAACATATCGCGCGGTGTGTTCGGTGAAATCACGCTTAATCAGCGGCGGCAGCAGCACGTTGGCCGCCGCAATCCCCGAGCTCAGGATGATCGTTCCCACCCACAACGCATTTTCACTGCCGCTGATACGCAGAATCGATCCCAGCGTGATGAGCAGCAATGCGCCCCATAAACTGCGCTCAAGACCAAAACGGTTGCCGAACCATGCTGCGGGTGGCGCTAAGGTAGCGAACATCAATAGCGGCAAGAAGTTGATCACGCCCGCCGCACTGGCGCTCAAGCCAAACGTCAGACGGATGTTTTCCAGCACCGGGCCAACCGCGGTAATAGGCGTGCGCAAGTTGGCCGCTGTCAGCAGCAGTAAGAACAGGAAAAAACCAGAACGACGCAGAGCAGGATTCGCAGATAAAACGGTATGGGTCATATTTTCGCACCATAGCAATGAGGCAGAGCGAGTCTGCTTATGGTGCGTTGGTTGACGTTAACGCTTACGCAGCGGCGATTAACTGCTGAAAGGAGGGCAATACTAACGAGGGGCTTTTAGGATGTAAAGTATCAAAACCCATCAAAGACAAAATCAACCGAGTCTTTAATCCGCTGGCGATACACACGTGCATCCATCACCTGATCGCCTAGAAGCGACACGCGCACACTGGCCATTTCGTGAGTCATGACCAGAAATTCCTCGCCTTCAACCTTGATTACCGGATTAAGTCGTTCAACTTGCTTTTTTTTAAACTGGTTTAGAGGGTAGAGCGGGATAACGATTCGTGACGCCAGTTCGCCGATAATCTCACTTTGAACGTCTACCAGATAAGGGTACTCGCTGTTCCTATTGGTATTGCGATAAATAAAATATTGCATGTCTAAAACGTCCTGTATTCATCCGACAATAAACCGTGTTCTTCGGTTATGCGATTGAGTTCCTGCAAACCTTCACTGTTTTCACGCTTCCATCTTTCCGCTTCGGTTGTGCGAATTTCATAATGTAAAGCTTTAGATAGGATGGCGGATAAATTGAGCCCTGCTTCTCTAGCCTGCTCGAGTAATGCAGGTTCAAGTGTCACGCTGACAGTTTTTTTTTGTCTTACGGCTGTAGAAGGCATAAATCCCCCGTGTAGTTAACACGTGTATAAATCAGTGTGGTGAGTATGGGTGAAATCTGCGCTTTCTGCAATGCAGCTTTCTAACGTGTTGTGGACTTTTAAAATTTCTAAACATGGTAAACCTTGCGCCATCGCTCATCCGCGTCCACCTTTAGTATTTCCCTTTTCCACAAATGGACGAACAATGATCTGGTTATGGAACGTGCTTATCTTGCTGGCAACCGTGGTGGTGATGGAAATCGTCGCGGCGCTGTCGCATAAATACATCATGCACGGTTGGGGTTGGGGCTGGCATTTGTCGCACCACGAACCGCACAGCGGCAAGTTTGAACTTAACGATCTGTATGCGGTGGTGTTTGCGGTGCTGGCGATCGTGCTGGTCTATGTCGGCGTGCAAGGCATGTGGCCGCTGCAGTGGATTGGTGCCGGGATGACGACCTACGGCGCGCTTTACTTCATGGTGCACGATGGCCTGGTGCATCAACGCTGGCCGTTTCGCTATATCCCGCGCAAAGGCTATCTCAAGCGCTTATACATGGCGCACCGCATGCATCATGCAGTGCGCGGGCGTGAAGGCTGCGTGTCGTTTGGTTTCCTCTACGCGCCACCGCTCAATAAGCTGCAAGCCACGCTGCGTCAGCGCCACGGGAGAAAAATCAACGAGGACGCTGCCACAGACCAGCCGGACGTGGCGTCGGACGAGCCACACGCGAAGTGATCGCCAGGCCGGCCCCTTTCACCAGCAGCGCCAGTTTTTCGCCGCGGCTGGTGCGCTGTCGTGAATCCCAGGCGTGAACACCGGCGTGCTGAACTTTCACCCCGATTTCGCGATAAACACCGCGTGCCGTCGCGATGGCCCACGCCGAGCGCAGCGGCAAACCCGGCAAGCCGAACCGCGCCGAGTGATAATAGGGTTCCGCTTCCGACACTAAACGCGCAGCCAGCGTGGCCAGCGCCGCACGATGTTGCGGTGCTGTCAGCGTATCGGCGCGTAATCCCGCCTGATCGAGCCAGGCTTGCGGCAGATAGCAGCGACCATTTTCGGCATCTTCGACGATATCGCGCGCAATGTTAGTAAGCTGGAACGCCAGCCCTAAATCGCAGGCGTGATCGAGCACCGCTTCGTCGCGCACGCCCATTACGCGCGCCATCATCAAACCGACTACGCCCGCGACGTGATAGCAGTAACGCAGCGTGTCGTCGAAACTCGTATAGTGTTCGTCGCGCGCATCCATGGCGAAGCCTTCCAGATGGTCAAACGCCAGCTGTTGCGGCAGTTGATGAATAAGCGCCACTTCCTGAAACGCCTTAAACGCCGGTTCATCCATGTGCGCGCCGCTGTAGGCGCGGCGGGTTTCAATCTGCAGATGCTGCATGCGTGCCTGCGCATCTTCGACGGCATGCTGCGTGCCGCTTTCGCCCAGCGTTTGCCCATCAATCACATCGTCACAATGACGACACCATGCATACAGCATCAGCGTGCTGCGGCGTGTCGGTGCATCAAACAGCTTGGCGGCGGTGGCGAAACTCTTAGAGCCCACCGCCATGGTTTGTGTCACTTGCTCGAGTAAAGGCTGTCGATTCATTCAGCGCGATCCTCCAGCATCAGCTGAGCGGTGGCCTTGGCGGAACCAATTACGCCGGGCACGCCCGCGCCTGGATGCGTACCCGCACCCACCAGATAGAGATTGCTGATATCGGCATCGCGGTTATGCGGTCGGAACCAGGCGCTTTGCGTCAAAATTGGCTCCAGCGAAAACGCCGAGCCGTGATGGGCATGCAGCGTGTCGCGAAAATCAAACGGCGTAAACATTCTGTGTGTCACTAATTGCTGACGTAATCCCGGCATGTAGTGCTGCTCCAGATAAGCAAAAATTCGATCGCGCAAGCGCGGTCCTTCCTGTTGCCAGTCGATGTCAGCGGTGCCGAGATGCGGCACCGGCGCTAACACATAAAAGCTGCCGCAGCCGGGTGGTGCCAGCGACGGATCGCTGCTGCAGGGCGCGTGCAGGTAGAGTGAAAAATCCTCTGCCAGTTGGCTGCTATTAAAAATCTCATCAATCAATTCGCGATAGCGCGGACCAAAACAGACGGTGTGATGCGCGAGCTGTTCATGCGGCTGATTGAGGCCAAAATAGAGCACAAACAGAGAGTTGCTCATGCGCTTACGCTTCAGCGATGTCGCACGTTTCATTGCTAGCGGATGATGGCGTAGCAGCTTGTCGTAGGTATGCACCACGTCGGCATTGGAGGCTACGGCTGCGGCATCGAAGCGTCGTCCATCCTTTAACTGGACGCCGCTAATACGATTTTCATTGGTTTCCAGCTGGCTCACTTCGGCATTCAGTAACAGCTCGCCACCCAGATCCTCAAACAGTCGCGCCATGCCCTTCACCAGCGCGCCGGTGCCACCGCGCGGAAACCACACGCCCCATTCACGTTCCAGTGCATGAATTAAGGTATAGATTGATGACGTTGCAAAAGGATTACCGCCCACCAGCAATGAGTGGAAGGAAAACGCCTGCCGCAGGTGATCGTCCTGAATAAATTTCGCCACCATGCTGTAGACGCTGCGCCACGCCTGCAAACGTCCCAGCTGCGGTGCAACACGCAGCATGTCACGCACCTGCAGAAACGGCACCGTGCCGAGTTTCAGATAACCCTCTTTGAATACCTCGCGCGAATAGGCGAGGAACTGACGATAACCGGCGACATCCTGTGGATTGAAGGTAGCGATCTGCTGCTCCAGCAACGGCTGATTGTTGTCATAGTCGAGCTGTTTGCCATCTTCCCAACACAGGCGATAGAAGGGCGTGACCGGCATCAGCTCGACGTAATCGCTTAGCGATTTTCCCGCCAGCGTGAACAACTCTTCGATAGCGCTGGGATCGGTGATCACCGTGGGCCCGGCATCAAAGGTAAAGCCGCTATCTTCAAACACATAGGCGCGTCCGCCCGGTTTGTCGCGCTGCTCAAGTAAGGTGGTTGGTATGCCCGCCGCTTGCAGGCGAATCGCCAGCGCCAGGCCGCCAAAGCCTGCGCCAATCACATAAGTGCGTTTCATTTTTTCTTCCCTGGTTCGACAGAATTCAACAGCGCGTGCAGCGCTTCACCGATGGGCACCGGCGGCTTGCCGCACAGAATCCGCGCTTTATCATGTAGACGAAGTTGTCCGGCGTAAAAACGGCTAATTAACCCGGCATTGAGCCGGTAAAAACGTTGCATTACACGCCAGCGCTGCTGCGGCTTACCGGCCAAAAACAGCATGCGGTTCAGCAGGCGGAAAAATCGCTGCTCGCGCCACTGCTGACGGGCAAAGCGTTCGATATGTTGACTGAGCGTGCTGGCATCGGTGGGCAACAGCGTGGCTACCAACTCCGCCAGCGCCACGGCGGACGGCAAAGAATAACCGGTTGTCGCGTGAAACAGTCCGGCGCGCAGGCCGCTGCATGGCTGGCCGCGCTGCTGTTGCCAGAATCGATCAATATTGCCGCTCAGGGTAATCGGTAATATGCCGTGCTCTTCACGCAGCAGTGTGCCAGGCCGCCAACCTTGCTGTTTGGCGTAGTCAGCGATGTGCTGACGAGCGGAGTTCTCCGCCAGCGTAGGTTGATTAACGTAATGCGTATCTTCAATCAGTAACCGATCGGCGCTGAGCGGCAGCGTGTAAACAAAACGATAGCCCGCTTGCTGATCGACGGTGGCATCCATCAGGATCGGCTGCTGCAGGCCGTGCGGCCGCGCCAGCTGCCACTCTTGTCCAAGAAACACCTGATAACCCAGCTGCAGATGCGGCGTTGGCTGCAGGCCGCGGCCATCAATCACCACCTGCGCATCAAGTTCACGGCCATCCGCCAGCGTCACCTGTGTGGGTTTTACCTGTTTAACGGCAGCATTTGTCCACAGATCGTCACCCATCGCCGCGAGTAGATGCCGGGCAAAATCGCCTGACGCGATGGAACAATAATCCCCGTCCAGGTTGCGGCGCAACGCGGGAAAACGCACCTGATAGCCAGGCCAACGCGCCGTGATCAGCGGCTGCAGCCAGCGCAGCTGATCGGCGCTAAGATCGCTCTGATGAAATGACCAGGTATGATTGCCTGCCGGATGTGCGTCGCTCTCCAGCAACAGGCATTTGAGCTGCGGCTGCAGTTGGCGCAGACGCAGCGCAATCAAACCGTTTGCCAGTCCGGCACCGACCAGAATCACATCGTAGTGCGCACGCATCAGGTGGCCTCCGCCAGCACAACTTGCTGCTGGCACAGCGCTTGTTCGACGATGTCGGCCGCACGCTGGCAACCGCCTGCGCGCTGCAACTGTGCCTGTATCGCTGACATCCGTAACGCGTAGCGATTGTCGGTAAGTAATTGTTGCAGATGCTGCTCCAGTTGATGAACGCGGTTAAAGCGCGATGCGCGCCGTCCAACGCCATGCCACTCAATGCGCGCGGCCACGCCGGGTTGATCAAAGGCAATGGGCAGCGCCAGCATCGGCGTACCGCATTCCAGCGCTTCCAGCGCGCTGTTTAATCCGGCATGAGTAATAAAAAGCTGCGCGTGTTGCAGGGCGGCACGTTGATCGACAAAATCCGTCACCCACGCTGCACCAGCCAGTTGCAACTTGTGCACCTGATCGGCGTTCAATCCCCCACAATGAGCGATCACCAGCGAAAGTTGCTGGCGGCGGCACGCCTGTGCCAGATGCAAAAACAGGCGGAAGCGATGGCCTTGCAGCGTACCCAGCGAGGCGTAAACCACCGGCTGGCGCAGCGCCGGCCAGGGCGCATTGAGCGGCGCTGCCGCAACCGGCGCGCGCAGTTGTCCGACGGCGTGATAGCAGGCCGGCAGTTGCTGACGCGGAAAATCAAAGGCTGGCACCATCTGGCTGATTTGTGCCAGCGGCGAAAGGCACTGATGCAATCCGCGCCGCGCCGTCAAATTGAACGCCCGCGCGTGTTTGAGGATGACGTCGCCGTGACGACGCATGATGCGATCATAGATATCGCTGCTGGCCTGAAAACGTTTCAGCGCTTTTTCATCCTGAGCATAACGGAAGGGCATCACCGCCAGCGGAATGCCGGCTTCACGGTTGACCGGTAGGGCGCAGGCCACCGAAACAAACGGCAGATGCAGCGCTTCTGCGACCAATCCGCCTGCTGCTTCCATTTCATCAGCGATCACACCATCAATGTTCAACGATTTCAGTACCGCTGGCAGTTCGCGGCACAGCATATCGGTGCAGGAGGCGAGATCGTTGATTACGCGAAACAGCGACAGGCCGCCCGGCGAAGCCAGCCGATGCAGCACGGGCGCCAGCGAACCGGCCGGATGCGTTTGCTGGCCTACTGCAACGAAATTAATGCGTTCGTCGCTGAGTAAAGTGCGGGCGTCGGCTTGCTGGATGAAGGTGATGCGATGGCCACGCGCCAGCAGCGTTTGTGCTAACGCCTGCAACGCGTGAAAGTGGCTATAAAGCGGCGGCGCGATCACCGCAAAGTGGCCCAACGGCTTAGCCGCGCTCAGTTGAACATCGCTAGCTGTTGATTAAACAGCGCGTGCATGTATTGGCGAGTGGCGATGCCGCGATGGCAGGCGCAGGCAAGGTGTGCATCGGCACTGCGCAGATGATCGCGCAGACGACGTTCTGCGCCGTCAGCCCCGAGCATCTGTACCAGCGTGGATTTACCCTGATCCTGATGCACATCTTTGCCGGTGTGTTTGCAGCCGTCGGCGAGGTCGTCGAGCAGCTGAAACGCCTGGCCCAGATCCTGAGCAAAGAAGCTAAGACGTTGCCGCACCTGCGGTGAAGCGTCAGCGGCAATCGCCGCCATTTGCAGCGTGGCGCGAAACAGCACGCTGGTTTTCAGTTCATTGGTCAAGGCGATCGCTTCCGGACTGCGGCTCTGCGTGCCGTCGTGCAGATCCTGAAACTGCCCTTGCACTAATCCCTGCAGGCCCACGGCGGCGGAGAGTTCGGCAATCGCTTCAGATTTGTGCACCGCAGGCAAATCGGGTGCGATGGCAATCACTTCAAATGCGCGGCTCAGCAGCGCGACGGCTGCGAGAATCGCCACGGTTTCACCAAACTCGCGATGCACGGTTGGGCGACCACGGCGCATCTGCGCGTTATCCATTGACGGGATGTCATCCAAAATCAGCGATGCCGCGTGCACCATTTCCACGGCACAGGCGAGATCGAGAATGCCATTTTGCGTCAGCTCGCAACCCATATCGCGCGCTGCCAGCATCAGTAATAAAGGACGGATGCGCTTGCCCTGCGCCAGCGTACCGGCACGCATCGCGGCACGCACGCGATCGCTTTGCTGTCCTGCAGGCAGTAAATGTTCGAGATGCGCCTGTAAAATTTGCTGCAGCTGAAGCAGTTCGCTTGTCTGATGCGCTGTGCTATCGACATGGGTGGTCATAATGGCTATCCATGGTTGATGAAATTATTATGCTTTTTGATTAACCGTAGACTGCGTAAGGTAAGTTTGCCAGCGAGGGCAGCGTGGTTAAACCATTCCAAACCCGATAATGGATGAGAATTACGTAGAGAAGTAATGCTCAAGCGTCGGCTAAAGAGAGATCATTTCGTTTATTTCGAATATTGATTGTTTCGTTTATTGCGATTATCATTCGGTGACTGCAATTTGAAACCACAAACTATCAATTGGAAAACGCATGAAACACTCAATTCTGGATAGCTTGAGCCTTCCGGCTCCGAAGGAGATTGAGGCCGCTTCGCGCGGGCAGAGGGAGCTCGCAACTTATCTATCCACCAAGCAGGAAACGCAAAAAATATCGATTCAGGATGCGCACAACGAAACGCATCAGATTGAGCTGCCAACGTCTGCCCTGACACTACTCATGGCTGTTTTGGGCGAGTTGGCGGTGGGAAATGCGGTTCAGGTTGTGCCTGTACACGCTGAATTAACTACGCAGGAAGCGGCAAATATTTTAAACGTTTCACGCCCACATTTGGTGAAACTGTTAGAGCAAGGTCAGCTTCCGTACCATAAAACAGGTCGCCATCGTCGCGTGCTTTTTGCGGATCTTATGCAGTTTAAAGACAAGCGTGCGCAAGAGAGCAATGATGCAATGCAGGAATTGGCAGACCAGGGACAGGATCTCAATTTCTACTGATGAACCATTCACCCTATGCCGTGGTACTGGTTGCATGTGTGTTGTATCCATCCATACTGCGCGATGTACTGCTCCGCCTCGGTCTGACGGGGCTCTACCAGCCAAAATAGACGGCCACCATTCAGGATGAATGGAAGCGTAATTTACGCACTAACAGACCAGATATTGCTGAAGATCAGTTGGCGCGCACGCAGACATTGATGAATAAAGCGCTTCCAGATGCAATGGTATCGGGATTTGAACCGCTTATTTCTGGCATTACATTACCTGATTCCAATGACTGCCATGTTGTCGCTGCCGCTATACGGTGTAAAGCTGAAGTGATTGTCACAATGAATCTGAAGGATTTCCCGAGAAACCTCATGGCTGAATTCGAAATTGAAGCTCTTCATCCTGACGAATTCATTATGGATCTGTTCGACTTAAATCAGGCGCTGGTTTTGAAGGCAGTGAATGCGCAACGCGCGAGTTTTAGACAACCAGCAATGGGCGTTACGGTTTATCTGGATTCGTTATTACGCCAGGGTTTACCGATGACAGTAAGCGCATTAGATAAGTTTCGTTTTCTCATTTAGCAACGATTAAATCATTACGCTGCTGCACGGCATGCCATCTATTTCCGCGTGATCTTATCAGCGAAAAAAGTAACAGCAACGCCGTAACATAAATTACTCCGTTAGGCTGGTGGTCAATAAATACCGCTAATGGAACATAAAATGACGAATACCAAACCTGCCGTGCTGATTATTCAGCCGCTAATGCCGCAGTTAGATGAAAAGCTCACGCAACATTTCCATTGCCATCGTTTATATGAGCAGCATGACGCAATGCTATTTATCCAGCAGCATGGCAAAGCGATCAATGCCATCGTTACGCGCGGCGATGTCGGGGTGGAAACGGCACTGCTGGAGCAACTGCCGGAGTGTAAAGTCATTACTGTATTCGGTGTCGGCACCGATCGTATTGACCTGAAATACACTGCCGAAAACGATATTCAGGTCAGCATTACCCGCGACATTCTGACTGACGATGTTGCCGATTTGGCAATGACAATGACGCTGGCGTTCTCGCGTAATTTGGTGGCTTACCATCAGTTTGCGAAATCCGGGGCATGGGAAAATAACGGCGTCGAACTCTCCAGCCGCGCCAGCGGAAAAAGAATTGGCATCGCCGGGTTGGGCGCGATTGGCTTAGCCATCGCGCGCCGTGCCGAAGCCTTTGGTATGGAAGTGGCATATACCGCGCGTTCGGCGAAAGACGTCAGCTATAAGCGCTGCGATACGATCGAACAACTCGCCACCTTTAGCGATTTTCTGGTGCTGGCACTGCCGGGCAGCAAAGAGAATGTGCAACTGGTCAACGCGAAGGTGCTGGCGGCGCTCGGCCAAGAGGGCGTAGTGATCAATATTGCGCGTGGCACAGTAATCAATGAACCCGACTTGATCGCTGCACTGCAGCAGGGAATCATTAAAGGGGCTGCGCTGGATGTGTATCCGGATGAGCCAAAAATTAATCCCGCGCTGCGTGAACTAAATAATGTGCTGTTAACGCCGCATATTGCCAGCGCAACTCACGAAACGCGTGCGCAAATGACCAATAATGTGCTGGAGAATTTACGGGCCTATTTTGCCGATGGGAAGATTCTGACATCGGTATAATTTAAGCATCCGGATTAAGACGAAATTCTTATATCCTGCGTAATAATCCCTATTTAGCGATAGCAATTTTCGTTCAGCCAGGCTGTTATGATATCGGCACTTAATTCAGGAGCCCATTATGACAGCACAGAAAATTGCAATTATTGGCGGCGGCGTTATCGGATTGGCGGTGGCGCGCGCCTTAGCGTTGCAGGGCGTTGAAGTCACCGTTTTCGAACAACAGCACATTGGCGCGGGCACCAGCAGCACGACGTTTGCCTAGGTAAACTCCAATGGCAAACAGCCGCGCAGTTATCACCTGCTTAATGCGCTCTCGATGGAAGAGCACCTCAAACTGCAGCAAGCGCAGCCGAACGGATTGCGCTGGCTGGAAGCTGGCGGTACATGGGAGTGGGCCGCCGTGGGCGATGCGCAGCAACGTTTGCTGCAGCGTGCCACGTCGCTGCAATCAGCAGGTTATGCGGCGCGTGAAGTGTCGCCAGCAGATGTGCTGCGCGATATTCCGGAGCTGCGGGTGCAGGCCATCAGCGGCAGTGTGTGGCATTTCCCGACAGAATCGGTGCTGCATCCGGCGCTCTATCTGGCGCGCTTATGGTCAGAAGCCAAAGCGCGCGGTGCGGTGCTGTACCAGCATCAGCGCATCAATAGCATCAGTGAAAGTGCCGATCGGGTTACGCTGCAGCTGGAAAATGGCGAGCAGTGGCAGGGCGATCGTATTGTGTTAGCCACCGGACGCTGGGCCAATCAGCTGCTAAATTCACTGGGACTTAATCTGGCGTTGCTGGATACCAGCAAACCGAACGCGGTGGCTTGTAGTTTCCTGGTGCGCACCGCGCCGCAGCCGTTATCGCTCAATGCCAATCTCATCTCTCCGCAACTTAACGTACGCCCGGACGGCGGCGGACGTTTGCTGCTGCAAGCCTTAGAGTTGGATCACCTGGCCGATTCTGCTGCGCCACCCTCAATCACCAGCGATATCGCCGCGCAGTTCCGCGAGCGTTATCACGCGCTGTTTGCGGATGCGGGCGAGTTGCAGATTGAACAGATTGTGGTGGGGCAACGCGCACGACCTGCCGATGGTTTACCGGCGCTGGGCTATGTCACCGCGCATCATCGCGTCTATGTGGCGGTGACACACAGCGGTATCACCCTTTCGCCATTGATTGGCAAGCTGGTGGCTGAAGAGCTGATCGGTGATGTGGCAAGTGAGCTGCTGAGCGATTTCCATCCGCAGCGTCTGCTGGGCAAAAGCGTGGAAGCGTTTGCGCCCATCAAGCGTAATTTCCCGGCGGCGCAATAACGCGATGAGACTGTGTTTTTATAGGTCTCTTTCATAATCGATGGTCTCTTTCACCGCCGCCATGGCAAGCCGCAGTTTATCCTTACTGACCGATCCCAACGCAAGACGAATGGCATGCGGCACATTGATTGAGGTACTGAACGGTTCAGCCGAAGATACCGAGATCTGCTGGTGGATTAAACGCTGTACCACCCGTTCAGCCCTGACTTCGAATGGCAACGGTAGCCAGAGAAAATAAGAGTTGGGATGGCTGATAAAATCCTCGGGCGCAAGAATCTGGCGGGCGATCGACTGGCGTTCACGAGCATCCCGTCTTTTCAGTGTTTCCAGACGTCTGATCGTCCCATCCTTAATCCAGCCACACACTAACGAGACCATCAGAGAAGGGGTATTCCACGTAGTGGCACGAATAGCGCGCTCAAGCGCTGCACGCATGCCAGCAGGGCAGACGACGGCGCCGACGCGCAACCCGGTAGCGATATTTTTCGCAAAGCCGGTTACATAAAGGGTCCTTTCAGGGGCATAAAAAGCCATTGGCGGCGGCGGACGAGGCACCAGATAAGCATAGGCGGCATCCTCAATTACCAGAAGATCAAATGTTCGGGCAATCAGGGCAATCTCTCTGCGCTGAGCAGCACTCAGAACCCAGCCAAGCGGGTTGTGCAACGTAGGCATGGTATAAATCGCACGGACGCGTCTGCGCTGACAAATCTGTTTTAATGCATTGAAATCAGGACCGTCTGGCCCAGCAGGTATGGCGGCAAGTTCAAGATGATAAAGCGCCGCCAGCGCCTTAAAGCCGGGATAAATCAACGCGTCTACTGCCACAACATCCCCTGGTTTCAGCAATCCCATCACCGCTATGGTAAGGCCGTGCTGTGCGCCATTGACAATCAAAATGTCATCAGCCGAAGGCGTGATCCCGGTTGAGCTAAGCCATGATGCAATGGTATGACGGTCGCTCTCTTTCCCGGCATGCGGCTGATAGCGTAGCAGCGATTCAATATCGCCAGCATTGGAGAGATTGCGCAGGGCATTGCGCAGGCGATCGGCCTGATCGGGTAATGCGGGATAATTGAAATTGAGGTCCACCACATCGGTTGCGACCACATGTTGATCGACACCAAGGCCATGAGGCAAAGAAATTTCCCTGACAAAAGTCCCGCGTCCGGTTTCACCGCTGACCAGACCGATTGCTTCAAGTTCAGCGTAGACGCGTGTAGCGGTTGCTAATGAGATCCGTCTTTCCGTAGCCAACGCGCGATGCGTAGGCAGGCGCGTGCCTGCAGACAATCCTCCACTGCGTATAGCCGCAGCATATTCGTCAACCACATCCTTATAACGTGCTTTCATCTATTGTATCCATGACAATATTTTGATTGTTCTGGATCATGGCGTTTATCCTCCGCAGCGTCAATTCATGAAGGAAATAGTCACCTTCACTCAGCTACTGAAAGAGGTTTAACGTGGTGATACAAAAGACGCGTCCTGAGTCGATGTCAGGCTGGCTGAACGGCCTGGCGGGCGTGATTATTTTCAGCGGATCGCTGCCGGCAACGCGCATTGCCGTTCAGGACATCGACCCGTTTTTCCTGACTTTCATCCGTGCATCGATAGCGGGTGTGCTGGCGCTCATGTTGATCTGCTTGTTTAAGGTCAAAAGACCTGATCCCACCCAACTATACTCGCTCTTCATCGTCGCTATGGGCGTAGTGATAGGTTTTCCATTGCTGACCGCCATGGCTTTGCAGCACGTAACTTCGTCACATTCAATCGTTTTCCTCGGGTTGCTTCCGCTAGCAACCGCCATCTTTGGCGTCATTCGTGGTGGTGAACGTCCGCGGCGCGCTTTCTGGCTCTTTTCCCTCTGCGGCAGCTTGCTGGTTATGGGCTTTGCGCTTTCTCATCTCGCTGTTATATCACTCAAAGGTGATCTGCTTATGCTCGCGTCAGTGATCGTCTGCGGCCTAGGCTATGCCGAGGGGGCAAAACTTTCGCGTGAGCTGGGAGGCTGGCAAGTGATTTGTTGGGCGCTGATTATTTCACTGCCTTTCATGTTGATCGCGTCATATTTGACCTTGCCTGAATCCCTAAACCACATCAGCACTTCAGCCTGGCTTGCGCTGGGCTATGTCTCGCTTTTTAGCATGCTGATAGGTTTTATCTTTTGGTACAAAGGGCTCGCTATCGGTGGAATTGCAGCTGTCGGGCAACTGCAGTTGCTTCAGCCATTTTTTGGGCTGGGCCTGTCGGCTTCGTTGCTGCACGAGAGCGTCAACCCGCTGATGATAGCTGTCACGCTTGGCGTCATTCTCTGCGTCATTGGTTCGCGAAAATTTGCGTGTTAATGTTCATGCATATTGGATTAATAACGCAGTCGCCCACTGAAACCATTCGAAATTATCGCACCTGATTTCAGGGTTAAATCGCATTCCTGTTCTCGCGGCTGCAGCGCGTTAATGAAGCTATCGGCCCATTTGTGGCAATCATGCAGATGCAGGTTTTTTAGCAGGCTGGCGTGACGTTCGCGACGCACCGAAAGCGGCATGATAAGCGCGGTATGAATGGCATCGGCGATGGCATCGGGATCGTAGGGGTTGACCAACAGTGCGCCCTGCATCTGTTCGGCGGCGCCGGCAAACTGCGACAGAATCAGCACGCCGGGATTAGCGTGATCCTGCACCGCCACATAGGTTTTCGCCATCAAACTCATCCCGGCTATCAGCGGTGTGACCAACGCCACACGCGCTGCACGGTAAAATCCGCACAGTTCTTCATGTGAATAATGGTTGCTCAAATAACGCACCGGATACCAGTTCAGCTCGCCATGCACGCCGTTCATTTCGCCGCAGCGGCTTTCCAAATCGCGCGATAACTCTTTAATGCGATGGCTGTAACCTGACGCCGCTGAAGCCAGTTGCACCATGGAAAACTTGTGGTGATACTCCTCGTGTTGACGCAGTAAAACTTCTATGGCGCTGATGCGGTAGGGCGTGCCGGTGCTGTCGTCAAAATGGCCACCGCTGAGGATCAGATTCTCCGGTAAGGTTGCGCGACATTGCTGCTCCATATACTGGCAGCTGTTGCTTTCAGCTAGCGCGCTGGTTTCCACGGTATCAATGCCTACCGGGAATACGCCTACGCGAATCTGACGGCCGTGGATACGCAGCGTGTAAGGCGTTAGACGCTCGCAACGGAAGCGGGATTCAATCCAGGCGGTGAAATTGTTCATGTCTTGGGTGGTCTGAAAGCCAATTAAGTCGGCGCACAATAATGCATCGGCCAGATAGCGCCAGTTCGGCACCGATTCAAAAGATTGTCCTGCTGGGAAAGGCTGATGGAAAAAGAAGCCGATACGATTTATCAGGCCGGCATCGCGCAGCATTTTAATGCTGGGAATCAGGTGATAATCCTGCAACCAAATATCATCATCGGGCATGGCATATTCACTGATGGCGCGCGTATAGGTTTCATTCAGTTTCATATAACCGATTTGGCTGCTGGTGGAAAAACGCGCCATGTCGGGGCGCTGATGAAATACCGGCCACAATCCCTGATGAATATATTGATGATAACCTTCTTCATATTCTGCTTTGGTTAAGCGAAATATCAGCGTGTCGAATGCTTTGCCGCTAGTAAAATTCAGCTCACGATGAGGTTCAGTGGTAAATGATTCAAACTCGCCACTCCATTTCACCCACATGCCACCGCGACGCGTCAATATGCTTTCATAAATGTTAGAAAGCGTTGAGTGATTATTTTGATTGTGTGATACCAAAATCAAGCCTGACATAGTTTTGACCCGTTGCTTAATCTGCCCATGAATCATTGGCAGAGAATTTAAAAAAGGTTGGCGCAGTAAAAATTGCAGCATGCCGCTCATGATTTACGCTCACAGGCGTTAATGGACCGGTGCGTGTTGACCGCTGACGTTATGCGGATGAACCGCTATTAGTGAGTTCGATACTTTTCATCTCGCGCTACCTCTCCGAATCCTTCAGGGCTGTCGATGAAATTAATCTAACCGACCAACCCGTAAAAATGTCGTAAAAAAGACGCTGAGAGTTATAAAAATTTAATAGATTTTATTTAGAACCCAGATAAATGTTTTCGTTAATTTTTTTTGATCACTTTACATGGCGACTTTAATCGTTTGAGGGGGGCACTTATGCGCAAAGACACATTCGGCCTGTTAGAATGACCGCCGTTCATAGAGGAATCTAAGAGGTTTAATCGTGTCAACGTTAGTATTTAGAGAAGCCAGGCTGGCAGATGTGGATCGCTGTTACGCGATTGAAATTGAGGCTTACGAAGGTGATGAAGCCGCCACGCGTGAAAAAATTGCTACCCGCATTGCGCAGTATCCACAGGGATTTTTATGTCTGGAAACCGATGGCAAGGTGATTGGTTTTATCAACGCCGGTTGTGCGTGGGAGGTGGTGATGTCGGATGAAGCGTTCAAAGAGTTAATCGGCCACGATCCGGCAGCACCCAACGCCGTGATTATGTCGGTGGTGCTTGATCCCGCTTATCAGGGCAAAGGTTATGCATCGCTGCTGATGCGCCAGTTTATTGCGCTGATGAAGAAAATGGATAAGCGCACCATTCATCTGATGTGCAAAACCCAGCACCTTGAGCTGTATAAAAAATGGGGCTATCAGTACGTCAAACCGTCTGAGTCAGACCACGGTGGCATGGCGTGGCATGAGATGCTGATGAAACTGTAATTCAACAGGTAAATATAACGCTAAGCATTCAATGATCGCACATTCCCTGGCGGCGCGATTTATCGCGCAATAAATTACGCCGCTACGACACCTGCGCACACTTTATGCAGCCACACCTTTCGGCTGAGCCGACAGATGTCCCGCCCATAAACTGGCCACCCATTTCACGCCTTTGGCGGTGAAACGCGCTTGGGAGAAAGCATGCTGATTCTCGCCACGTCCGGAGCGCAGGGTGAAATATCCCGCCTGTATATGGTGCTGCTGCGGTGCCAGCGTGCCTTTTTCGCGATACATGATGTTGCGTTCTAATAGAAACTCACGAAACTCAGTTTCCTTTACCTTCAACATCTTGCACAGCTGACGAAAGCCGAGCGAATCTTCGATCTCGACAAAGCGATCAAAAAATTCAGCCTTAGGGGCCGACAACGCAAGTTGCTGCTCAGCCGCACGGCGCTGCTCAAATTGCTCCGCCCAGGCGCGGGCCGCTTCCGCCGGATTGGTGAAATCCGGCAGATGGGTAAACTGTTCTCGCTGCTGCCAGAGATCGAGTAATTCCGCAGTGAAGCCAGGCGAAAGCCGGGCAACGGCAAGTAATGAATCGCGCTTGTTAAGATGAAACTCCTGACGCACTTCACCCTGATGCTCATAGAGATTCACCGTCAAAGGCTGGGAAAGACGCTGTGCGGTTTCCAGGCTTTTCACCAGGCGCTTCACTTCGCCGTGCGTAATGCCCGTGACATGGGCAATTTCGCGGCTGCTCATCATCATTGATGCATTCAAAGCAGACAGACTTTCCGTTGAGATCATCATCATTATCACCTCTTGCAGACTTACTCAGCCTCGTGGCTGTTGAATAAGTATACGCAACACTGTTTATATATCCAGTATTATTTTTAACCGTTCACCTAAGATGTTCGGCTTTGCGTAACGTTTCACAAAGCCAGATCCCGCACACCCGGCGTTCTACGTATTCTCTTAAAGTGAGGTTTTAGCGGTTTATTAAATTGTCGCGCTGAGTGCTGTTTGATAATTTTGAGCCAATTTTCCGGGCTTTTGTCGGCTTTCTGCAGCATTAGGTGCAGGGCTGATGTGTGCCTTTTTTAACAGCAATAAGTAGTTAACTGGCGGCTGTGCTGCTGGAGAAACAATGAAAAAGAATAAATTTAAAACCCATTTGGTTTCATTAGGTTTACTGGCGGAAAAAAAGCTGACCAAACGCAGAACGCTGCCCGATTACGATCCTGCCGCAGAGCAGGATATCAATTTAGTTGCACTCCAGACCGCGCCCGCGGCCATTCCGCGTCAGATTTGGATGTACTGGGAAAGTGAAACGCTACCGGAAGAGGTGCAGATTTTTGTCGATAAAATCGTGCGCGAAAACCCCGGCTATCAGGTAACCGTCATCAATAACCTGAATATTCAGCACTATCTGCCCGATCTGCACTTCGTGCATCAGGATATGCGCCCTTCACATAAAAGTGACGTAATTCGGCTGGAACTGCTGTATCGCTATGGCGGAATCTGGATGGATGCCACCATCATTCTCAACCGCACGATGGACGAATTGTTAGCGGTGAATGTTAACGATGGTTATGACTTGATCGCCTTTTATCGCGACAGTTCGACGCTGGATAAAGACTATCCGGTGATTGAATCCTGGTTCCTGGCCGCGCCGAGAAATAACGCCTTTATTGCGCGCTGGCTGCACTTTTTCCGCCCGATTGTTGAAGTGGGCGCCGACGAGTTTTTCCGTCGTTTGCTCGCGCTGCCCAATTACGAAACCATTGTTCAGGGCATCACGCCACCGGATTATTTGGTGGTGTATATCGCGCAGCAGCAGGCGCTGCGTGAGAACAATCAGTACAACTTCTATCTACGTAAATGCGAAGCCAGCGCGTTGCTGTATCAAAGCCTGGTGGAGTGGCGTCCGGTGAAGCTGAGCCGCATGCTGATGGTCGATCGTCTGCCGGCCGTCTTGCCGCCGCTGACCAAACTGACGGGATTTGATCGTAAATATCTCGACACCAACCTGAAATATGGCGTGGTGAACAAAGACAGCTTGTTGGGTCAGATTCTGTTAAACAGCCAGAAGGGCGCCCGCCCGCAGACACCGGTTCCGGCACTGACGGGCAAGGCATAACGCATCACGGATTGATCAACTGCTGGAGTGCCGCGGCGCTGATTTCATCGTCCGGCACATACACCAGCAGGCGATCGCCGTTGCGTGACGCGGACCACCAGTTATTTTGCCGCAGCGTCATTTCACCCACTTCGTCGCGGTAAAAACGTTTTACGCGATTTTCCACCTGGCCCAATTCATAACGCTGCCAGGTGTGCGCAAACTCATCTGAACTGTTTAGCAAGCGGGCAAGAAAGCTTTCCCAGTGTGGATCGCCAAGGTGCTCGCCCATCTGCCCGCGAAACATCGCCACCATCTGCGGCATCACTTCATCCCAGTCATTCAGCGCTTTGCGCCAGGTTGGGTGGTTGAAGGCCAGCCAGATGCAGTTGCGATCTTCAGGCGCGATCTCGGCTAGATCCACGCCCATCAAGGCACACCACGCAGCGTTGTAACCGAGAATATCAAAGCGCGGCGTCTCAATAATCGCCGGTAACTGGATCGCATCGAGCATCTGCTGATTGTGCGCGGCAATTTTGCAGCAGGCGGCTACCACGCGCACCGAGGGCAATGCGTGCCCGGCGAGCGAAAACAGGTGCTGCGTTTCCACATCGTTGCACTGCAACGCGCTAGCGATCGCCGTCAGGGTTTTCGGCGAGGCTTTGATATCGCGTCCCTGTTCCAGCCACGTATACCATGTCACGCCAACATCCGCTAACTGCGCGACTTCTTCACGGCGTAAACCCGGCGTGCGACGATGGCGCATGCGGGGTAAACCGAGTCGATTGGGATCGAGATTTTCCCGGCGCGTGCGCAGAAAGGTGCCGAGTAATTTACGGTTGTTTTGTTCGGTGGTAACAGGCGCGGATGCCAGGCTCATAAGCAGATCCTTCGACAAGACGGGTAGTGTTTATACCATGATAATCAAGAACTGGTACCCGTTTAACGGTTAGGTGATGCTATGCCGTACTGACAGCAAAAACAAGGTAAAACCGATGCAGACATCGCAACTTCAACGCACAGGATTGATGGTCCTGCTTGCCGGGCAACTGCTGCCCATGATTGATTTTTCTATCGTTAACGTAGCGTTAGACGCGATGGCCCACACGCTGCAGGCCACGGCGATTGAGCTGGCGCTGATCGTCGCGGTCTACGGCATCGCCTTTGCCATCTGCCTGGCGATGGGCGGACGGCTCGGCGATAACTACGGTCGCCGTCGCGTGTTCCTTGCCGGAGTAGGGATCTTCGGTATTGCATCTTTATTATGCGGCATCGCCAACAGCGTTGGCCTGTTGATGTTTGCCCGCGCGCTGCAAGGCGTGGGCGCGGCCTTTATCGTGCCGCAAATCCTCGCCACGCTGCACATCACGCTGAAGGGCAGAGCGCATGCGCGCGCCATCGGTTTGTACGGCGGCATTGGCGGGCTGGCCTTTATCATCGGTCAGGTGTTGGGCGGATTTCTCATCAAAGCGGATATCGGCGGCTACGGCTGGCGCAGCGTGTTCCTGATCAACCTGCCAATTTGCCTGTTTGTGCTGATCACCGCGCGCCGCTTTGTGCCGGAGACGCAGAACACGCAGCGCGTACCGGTGGATGTTAGCGGAACCTTGCTGTTGGCGGGCGCGATTGGTTGCCTGATGCTGGCACTGGCACTCGGTCCGCTGCTGCATTGGTCGTGGCCGTGCATCTTGCTGCTGGTGCTGTTCCCGCTGTTTCTGCATCGTCTGCGCCAGAGTTCGCTGCGTCTGGAAGCGGCCAACGGCGCGCCGCTGCTGCCGCCTTCACTACTGCGTCTGCCGAGCGTGCGTTTTGGCCTGACGCTGGCGGTGCTGTTCTTCTCCTGCTGGAGCGGCTTTATGTTCTCTGTGGCACTGACGCTGCAGGCCGGTTTAGGGCTGACGGCGTTTCAATCCGGGAATGCGTTTATCGCGCTGGGCGTGGCCTATTTTATCGGGGCGATGCAATCCACGCGCATCGTCGAGCGTTTAGGTAAGCGCGGCGCCTTATTAATGGGCTGCGGTATTCAGATGGTTGGATTAGTGGCCCTTATCGCCACGCTGCAACTCGCCTGGCCGCAGGTCGGTATTTTCACCCTAATTCCTGCAACGGTGCTGATTGGCTTTGGTCAATCGTTTATCGTCAGCACCTTCTACCGCATTGGCATGAGCGGCGTGCCGCATCATCAGGCGGGCGCGGGCAGCGCGGTGCTGTCGACGGTGCAGCAATCAGCGTTAGGTTTAGGCCCGATGCTGCTGGGCGGTGTATTCACGCAGATCTATACGCACGGCAATCATCTGGCGGCGATCACCGGTACGCTCGGCGTTGAGCTGGTAATGATGGCATTACTAGTGATCTTCACCAGCCTCAATCGCCGTACGTTTCAGCCGGTAACGGCAGAAGGGTAATTCTTATGCGGAGATTTTGGCAGGAGCGATGCAGCTTATTGTAAAACAACCGAAAATCCGCGAGTCGCGCTGAATTTACCTTTGGCTCAGCGGTCTTTTTTCCGGAACATATCGCCGCAGTTAACGGGCTGAACCGCGTGTTCAGCCCGTTTTTATGTGGTGCGGAAGCAAGGCGCTTGAATCAGGCACAGGAAAAACGGCAGGCTCACAACAGATGAAGAAGATGTTAACCGGGTTACTTTTAATGGTAACCACCACTGCCTTTGGTGCAGATGATTTCACCCTAAAGGATATTCACTTTGCTGGGCTTCAGCGCGTCGCACCCGGCGCGGCGTTGCTGCATATGCCGCTGCGTGTTGGCGATCGCGTCAATGATGATGATATTCGCCACAGCATCCGCGCGCTGTTCGCCACCGGCAATTTTGACGATGTGCAGGTGCTGCGTGACGGGGATGCGCTGCTGATCAAAGTCAAAGAGCGCCCGGCGATTGCCAGCATCTCATTCTCTGGTAACAAAGTGATTAAAGAGGATCAGCTCAAGCAAAACCTTGATGCCTCGGGCGTGCGCGTGGGTGAAGCGCTGGACCGCACCACGCTATCGGATATGGAAAAAGGGCTGGAAGATTTCTATTACAGCGCCGGGAAATATACTGCCAGCGTCAAAGCGGTCGTCACGCCGTTGCCGCGCAACCGTGTCGATCTGAAGTTCATTTTCACCGAAGGCGTGTCGGCGAAAATTCAGCAGATCAACATTGTCGGCAACCACGCTTTTTCCGCTGATGAACTGATCTCGCATTTCCAGCTGCGCGACGATGTGCCGTGGTGGAATTTGATCGCCGATCAGAAATACCAGAAACAGAAACTCTCGGGCGATTTAGAGACGCTACGCAGTTATTATCTCGATCGCGGTTACGCACGCTTTAACCTCGATTCCACACAAGTCAGTTTAACGCCGGATAAAAAGCATATTTACGTCACGATAAATATTCATGAAGGCGATGTTTATCATGTTAGCGGCGTAACGCTGAGCGGAAATATGGCCGGCTATTCCGCCGAAATTGAAAAACTGGCGCACATGCCGGCGGGCAGCTTATACAGCGGGGCAAAAATCAGCCAAAACGAAGAGGCAATTAAAAGCCTGCTCGGTCGTTACGGCTATGCGTTCCCGCAGGTGAATACGCAATCGGAAATAGACGACAGCGACAAAACCGTGCAGCTACACGTGAATGTCGATGCCGGGCGGCGCTTCTCGGTGCGACAGGTGCGTTTCTCGGGCAATGACACCTCGAAAGATGCGGTGCTGCGTCGTGAAATGCGTCAGATGGAAGGCGCATGGCTGGCGAGCAATCAGGTGGAGCAGGGCAAGGCGCGCCTTAATCGTACCGGTTATTTCGAAAGCGTAGATGTTGATACGCAGCGCGTGCCGGGCAGCCCGGATCAGGTGGACGTGGTGTACAAAGTGAAGGAGCGCAATACCGGCACCTTCAACGTTGGACTGGGTTACGGCACCGACAGCGGCATCAGTTATCAGCTTGGTGTTAGCCAGGATAACTGGATGGGCACCGGCAATACTTTGAGTTTCAGCGGCACGAAAAACAGCTATCAAACCTATGTCGAAATCGCCGCTACCGATCCCTATTTCACCGTGGATGGCGTGAGTCTTGGCGGCAAACTGTTCTACAACGATTACAGCGCGGAAGATAACGATCTTTCCGAATACACACTGAAGAGCTTCGGCGCGAGTAGCACGTTAAGCTTCCCAATCGGCGAAAACAGCAGCGTGAACAGCGGGCTGGATTACGTCTATAACCGCGTAAGCAATATGGCGCCGCAGGTAGCAATGTGGCGCTATCTGGGTTCGCAGGGCATTCATCCAAAAGTCATCACCAGCGATGACGACGATGACGATGCCACCGTGGCGGACAAATTTACCGCCAACGATTTCTTCTGGAACATTGGCTGGAGCTACAATTCGCTGGATCGCGGCTTCTTTCCCACCTCGGGCGTGAGCGCCGGTTTCAACACCAAAGTGACTATTCCAGGTTCCACCAACAGTTATTACAAAAGCACGCTGACCGCCAACGGCTATTTGCCGCTGAGCAGCGATCATCGCTGGGTGCTAATGGGCCGCAGTAAAGCCGGTTACGCCGACGGTTTAGGCGGCAAAGAAGTGCCGTTCTACGATAACTTCTATGCCGGCGGCTCCAGTTCGGTGCGCGGATTCTCCTCCAACACCATCGGGCCAAAAGCCGCCTATTACCGCTGCAGCGGCAGCGAAAGCAGTTACGGTGCTTGCCCGGTGGAGAAATCGGATGATGCGGTGGGCGGTAATGCGATGGCGGTGGTGAGCGCGGAGCTGATTGTCCCTACGCCGTTTATCAGCGAGCGCTATGCCGATGCGCTGCGCACTTCATTGTTTGTTGATGCCGGCACCGTGTGGGATACCGGCTGGCAGAATACCGCAGCCACCAAAGCGGCGGGAATTCCTGATTACGGCGATCCCAGCCAGATTCGCGTGTCGAGCGGCGTGGCCTTGCAATGGCAGTCGCCGCTGGGTCCGCTGGTGTTTTCGTATGCGTTGCCGATTAAAAAATATGAGGGCGATAAGTCGGAGCAGTTCCAGTTTAATATTGGTAAAACCTGGTAGATGTATTTAATTCGTTAAAGGTTGAGAGGGGTTTTACATTATCTTTAAACGGTGAAGACGGAATAAAATAGCCAGCAGAGTACAATAGCCGTTGTGAAATGCTTAAGGAATGAGTGTTCGCCAATATCGTTGTTATGCATGTGATAAATTGTATTTCGCCACCCAGGTTTGGGTGGCTTTTTTTTTGTTAGGTAAAAACGTGCGTTTCAGTCGGAAAAGGCGGGCGTTGCGTAAAGACGGCGTGAATACATCCCTGTAGCCTCGGCCGCCGCATCCTTGCGGCGGACGCTTTACTCCACTGTCCACCTTTTCCTCCTTGATGGCGATTCATTGCGGTTTTCCAAATCGCACCATCAACAGCGATGTTCATCTCAACGGGTTGGCCTTTTCTGGCCTGAGCACCAACCTAGAGCGACTCAGCCAACCTCAGCCCCGTCTCGGCATCAAACAGATGAATTTTCTCGGGGTTGAAGCCCAGCATAATGCTCTCGCCGCTGACAGCCGCATGACGGCCTGCGATCTGCATATGCAACGGCTGACCGTGCCATTCCAGATGCAACAAGGTGGATTCGCCGGTGATCTCCACTACTTTCACCAAGGCTGCGGCGTTGCTGTTGGCTTCCAGCAGATCGTGCGGGCGCACCCCGAGCGTCACGACTGCGCCAGCACGTTCGCGCGCCGCCGCTTGCCAACGCGCGGGCAACGGCTGCCACAGATCCTGGCACTGCACGCCGGGCACGCCATCGCGGGCAATCAGCTGTGCCGGTAACAGGTTCATCGGCGGTGAGCCGATAAAGCGTGCGACAAAGGTATCCGCCGGACGGTCGTAAATCGCCAGCGGCGCGCCTTGCTGCACGATGCGGCCATCCTTCATCACCACAATTTGATCGGCCAGCGTCATCGCCTCAATCTGATCGTGCGTCACATAAACCATGGTGGTTTTGAAACGCTGATGCAGCGATTTGATCTCGGCGCGTAGCTCCATACGCAGCTGCGCATCGAGGTTCGACAGCGGCTCATCGAACAGGAAAACTTTGGGATTTCGCACCATCGCGCGGCCCATCGCCACGCGTTGACGCTGTCCGCCTGACAGTGCACGCGGATAGCGTTGCAGCAGCTTATCGATGCCAAGAATTCCGGCGATGCGCGCAATTTTAGTGTGCTGCTCCTCGCGCTTCACCTTCTTCACCTGCATGTGGAACGCCAGATTCTCCGCCACGGTTAAGTGCGGATAGAGCGCATAGCTCTGAAACACCATGGCGATATCGCGATCGGCTGGATCGCGGTCGTTGATTTGCACTTTATCCATCAGGATCGCGCCATCCGACAAGCTCTCCAACCCGGCCAGCAAGCGCAACAGCGTCGATTTTCCGCAGCCGGATGGGCCAACCAGCACGGTAAAACTGCCGTCAGGAATGGTGAGATCGAGCGGATGCAGCACCGACTGTTTTGCGTAGCGTTTGGCCACTTTTACGAGTTCAACACTGGCCATAATTTAAAACTCCTGGGAAAGTTGCAGTTGATGCCAGTCGGGGTAACGACGCGGCAAGGTGCTGATAGCCAGTGACGCCACCGAAATCCCCCATTGCAAAGCCGTGGTGAGATCTTGCTGATGCAGCAGGGCGGTGAGAAATCCGGCGTTGAAACTGTCGCCCGCGCCGATGGTATCCACCACCGTGACCGGACGTGCAGGCTGACTTACTGAGTTATCTGCCTGCCAGCAGCGCGCGCCCTGCGGGCCGCATTTCACCACGCAGCCGCCGCGTCCGCTTAGCTGTTGCGCCAGCATTTGCGCGCTGGCGGGCAAGTCGTCTGACGCCGCCAATCCCAGCGTTTCCACTTCATTGAGCAACAGCCAGTCGCACAGCGGCAGCCAATGCGTGACCTGCTGACGCACTTCGTTTGTCCAGCCCTGCGGCGGCCAGCCGGTATCGACGGCGGTGACAAAGCCGCGCTGCTGTAACTCGGCGAGCAGCGCCGGATAATCGTCATACAGATGCAGACACAAAAAGGTGCCGCACAGCAGCACGATATCGCCGTCAGACGCGGTAGCCGGCAGTTGATCCAGCACATCCTGCGCGGTGAGTTGCACGATATGGCCGAGATTACTCAGGAAAGAGCGTTCGTGATCCGAATGCGTCACGCCAACGGTAAGCGAGGTTTCGCAGCTGTAGCGCGTCCAGTGCGCAGCGCTGTGCGGAAAATGACTCGCCAGCCAGGCGCTCAGGCCATCATTGCCCTGATTGGCGACCGCGCGATGGCGCACCTGCATCGCTTCCAGCGCCAGCGCGCAGTTGCCCGCCGAGCCGCCAGGACGCAATTCGCTGTGATTCAGCATCACTTCAGTACCGCGCTGCGGCCAGTTATCCAGAGTTCCCATGATCAAATCGACATTAATGTTGCCTACCACATACAGCGTGGCGGTGAGTTTCTGCTCCATCATCCTTTGCTCCCGCCACTGGCAAGGCCGCTAACCAGCGTCTTCTGCAGCCAGATGGCAATAAACAGCGGTGGCACCGACGCCAGAATGCCAACGGCAGCAATCAAGCCATCATCGGTGGCGCGTCCGGCGGTAAATCCGGCAATGGTGACCGGTAAGGTTTGTGCGGCGATATTGCTGGTAAACAGCAGCGCATAGAAAAATTCGTCCCACGCCAGCAGCCAGCCAAACAGCGCGGCGGCCCCCAACACCGGCTTCGCCAGCGGCAGCGTAATGCGTAACAGCACTTGCCAGACGCGCAGGCCGTCGAGCCGCGCCGCCTGCTCAATATCCTGCGGCAGCGTATCGAACTGGTTTTTCAGCATCCAGGTAAGGAACGGCAGAATCAGCGAGCAGTAAACGATGATCAATCCGGGCCGCGTGTTGAGCAGATCGAACTGCTGCAACAGGAAGTAGAGCGGCAACACGAATGCCACCGGCGGCACCATATAGATGGCAAGTGAGGCGAATAGCCAGCCGTCGCGCCCGCGGTAGCGCGAGAAGCTGAACGCTGCCGGAATGGCCAGCAGTAAGCAGATGATTGTCGCGCCGGTGGCGACTAAAAGGCTGTTGCCGAGTGCATGCAGAAACAGTACGCCCGGCTGGCCCGGCTCCAGCGACAGCAGCTTGCCATAGCGGGTGAAATCCCACTGGCGCGGCAGCCACTCCAGCGGTACGCGGGTGAGATCGCTGGCGGCGCTGACGCTCATCAAAAACAGCCAGCCCATCGGCGCTAACACTGATAACGCCACCAGCAGCGCGGCGGCGTATTTACCGACATGGCGCAATTTAACCTTCATAAGCGCTTCCTTTGCGGCGCTGCCGCCACAGTAACAACATGTAAAGCGTGATCAGCACCGCGCACAGTAAGGTCATCAACATCGCGTAGGCCGCGCCACTGCCGGCACGCAGGTAGCTAAACGACTCCTGATACACGTAAAAACTCAGGGTTTTGGTGCTATCGACCGGACCGCCGCGCGTCATTACGTAGATGATGTCGAAAATTTTGAAGGCGTCGATGGTGCGCAGTACCAGCGCCACGCTGAGCGGGCCAACAATCGCCGGGATGGTGATAGCACGAAAACGCCGCCACGCCGATGCGCCATCCAATCGTGCGGCTTCAAACAGATCGTCGGGGATCGATTGCAGCGCCGCCAGCACCAGTAAGGTCACCAGCGGATAGTTTTTCCAGATATCGGCGAACATCACCGCGTTGAGCGCCGAATCCGGCGAACCCAGCCAGCTGCGATAGCCATCAATGATCCCTAACTGCGTCAGCAGGGCGTTGATGCTGCCGTAATCCGGGTTGAAATTCAGACGCCACATCATGGCGTTAACGATGGTCGGCAGCGCCCACGGCAAAATCACCAGCACGCGCAGCACGTTGCGACCGGCGAATTTCTGGTTCAGCAACAGCGCCACCAGCACGCCGATCACGCCTTCAATCGCCACCGACACCACGGTGAAATAGAGCGTGCGCCACAGCGAACTGCGGAAATCCGCATCGGTGATGGCGAACAGATAATTTTCAAAGCCAATCCAGCCCGGCGCTTCACCGCTGCCGATCAGGGCGGCATCGGTGAAACTCAGCCAGATGGTGCGTAACAGCGGCCATGCGGTGAGCAACAGCATCACCAACAACATGGGTGCCAGCAGCACCCATGCCTGCCGTTGTTCGCGTTGACGCAAACTCAGCATTGTTGCCCCTTAGCGCAGACGCGCCGCACCCTTATCCACCGCTTGCAGCGCGGCATCTGGCGTTGCGCTGCCCACCAGCACCTGCTGCAACTGCTGCTGCAGCGTGTTGGAGAGACGCGAATAGTCAGCCGTTTCCGGACGCGACAGCATCACGTTAAGCGATTTATCCGCCGCCGCGATGAGGCTTTCCTGGTTTTTCAGCACCGCCGGATCCTGATACGAGCTTTTCCAGATCGGCAGACTCAGCGTGGCGTATTGGTTCTGTACCGGCTGTGAAGTCATGTAGCGGATGTATTGCCATGCCTGATCCGCATGCGTGCTGCCTTTAGTGATGCCAAGGCCCATCGAACCGTTTACCGCACCGAATTTGCCCGGCGCATCGCCTGGCGCGGGAACGATGCCCACCTGGCCGGCGACCTTACTTTGTTTAGGATCGTTGGCCATGTTGTACATGTAGGTCCAGTTGAGCGCGAAAGCCGCATCGCCATTGGAGAAGGCTTTACGCACATCCTCTTCCAGATATTCGCGTGACGCCGGATTGCTCAAGCCTTCATCCAGCGAGCTTTTCATCAGCTTCACCGCTTGCAACGAGGCCGGGGAGGAGAAATCGAGTTTGTCGTTGTTATAGAACTTGCCACCGAAACCTGATACCAGCGTGGTGTAATCGCACACCAGCGCTTCCGCCTGCGACCAGCTCCACACCAGCGGATATTTCACGATGTTTTTCTGCTTGATGATGCGCGCGTCATCCATCACCTGCTGCCAGGTTTGCGGCGGCGTGGTGATACCGGCTTTTTCCAGCATCGCTTTGTTGTAATAGAGATATTTGGTATCGAGGATCCACGGCATGCCGAGGGTTTTGCCTTTGAACTCAACGGTGTTCATTGCGCCGGGGAAAATCTGTCCTTTTTCATCAGCGCTGATGCGGCTGCTGACGTCCTGCAACAGATCGAACTTAGTGAATTCTGCCGGCCAGATGGCATCGAACAGCACCACATCGTAGCCGTTACCGCCCGCGCCACGCGCCGCAACAATTTTGTCATGCAGCGCTTCGTACGGCACAAACTCAAGATTAACCTGCACCTCTGGGTGCGTTTTCTGAAACGCCTGCGTCATGGCGCGGATATCATTTTCGCTATACGCCGCCTGCGTCATAAACAATGCATTCAACGTGGTTGCCGCTGCCGCGCTGCCTACGCTGGCTAAAAGAACCGCTGCAAAACATCCTTTTATGACTGGGTTGAATCGGATTTTCATGGTGTTTTCCGCCTTGATGCAAAAAGAGGGTGTTTTATTAAATCAATTTGATGGATTTAATAACGCGCACAGGTTGTCAGGTTGCTGCGGCTGACATTGGTTAGCTAAAGCAATTGACGTGCCAGGGCATAAATCTCGTTTGCCGCTGGACACTACTTTGCACAGATTTTCGCCGCTGTCAGGTAAACAGATTGTAAAATGTGTGGCCGATCATAGATATTCATGTGGTTTTAAAAAGGAGGACATTTGTGAAAAGTGCCGATTAGCTTTTTGCCGAATGCATTGTTTAGGTGCAGTTGCGTTGGGGCTTGCTGCATGAAAGCGCATCTCTTAACGGCGAAATGCCGTTATCAGTAGCTGGTTAGGATGAGATTTTCGGCTGATAATACAGCCAAAAGCGGACGTCAAAATGATGACGGCTTAGGTAGTTCTGTCACATCAAACATAACACCGCATCTTGAACCTAAGCACCATGTGCTGCTGGCGTTCCCTGGTGAAAAATCAGAGTTCACTGTCCTTCCTCCAAACTTAAAGCAACCTGAGCTTTTCCAGAAGCATTCTGCTTATCCTCAAGTGATCCTACCGTATGCTCTCTTCTAACATAAAAGTGCTTCACTGAATCGCTGCAGCCCCTTTGCGCGATTGGAAATTAGAGACCGCTTTGAGCGAAAAGAGGATATTCGCAATTTATCGATAAAGGATGCAGGCTTGTAAAACGTTCGCGCATTTATGGTGTAGAAATAAAGCATTCTTTTTATATAGTTGGCTGATGGACTTTCAAAACTCAGTAGGTAATCACATGATCTTAAGTGTCAATCACGTTGGTTTTTCAGTTAAAAATATTGAAGACTCATTATTATTCTGGACTCAGATTCTTGGCGGTAAATTATTACGTGAAGGAAAAATGTCTGGGCCTATAATCGATGAGGTTACAGGTGCAAGGGGAGCTGATGTACGGATGGCTTTGCTTGAACTGGCTGATATCCAAATTGAATTACTCCAATACAATAACATTGAGCAGCCAGAAGAACCTTCAGCGCCCTATATCCCAGGCTACGCTCACCTTGCTTTTATGGTTGAGGATCTTGATACGCTCTTAGGCAAAGTATCGGACTACGGTTGGAAGACGCCGGGTAAACCTCAAACAGTGTCGTCAGGACCCATGCAGGGTACCAGAGTAATATATTTACAAAGTCCTGATGGTCAGACGCTTGAATTGATGGAACGCAGCCAATGAGACCCACATATTATTAGCTGTTATCCTTTAATTAAACCGTGATGTTTGCAAAGCCCGCTTAGGGAAAAGAGTGGACGACGCCAGGCCAATTTCTGTTTTTAGCGAAAAGCGTACATTAACGCTGCCCTTATAAATAATAAGGGCAGCGTTAAATCACAGCGAATTAATTAACGTGTATAGATCAGTTGTGTAGCGGTAATGTGCCAAGCACGATGGCGCCTGACAGCATGCACAATACTGTTCCCACCGCCCATTTAAGGCTTGCGCGCTGATTCAGCCCGTAATCCAGATTAAGAATGCCGACAAGAAGGTAAGTTGACGCAACAAGCGGGCTGAGCAGATGAACAGGTTGTCCAATCAGTGAAGCAACGGCCATCTGCATAGGCGAGATTCCGTAGCTTGTCGCTGTCTGCGCAAGAATGGGTAAAACGCCAAAATAGAACGCATCGTTTGTCATGAAGAAGGTGAACGGCATGCTGATCAGCGCCGTGAGGATGCCAAGCCAGGGGCCGGCTGAGGCTGGCAGTGAATTTACAAGACTGTTAGACATGGCATCTACCATACCTGTTCCGGACAGGATGCCGGTAAAATACCTGCTGCAAAAATGAGAGAAACAATGGCAAGCACGTTCTCTGCATGTTTGGCAAGGAGCTCCTTCTGATGCTTCAGGTTAGGGAAATTCACTAGCATCGCCACTGCAAAGGCGATCATAAACAGTGTTGCCATAGGAAGTATGCCCAGAATTAACATAACCAGTAGGGCAATGGTCAGCGCTGAATTAAAGAGATAACGATAATTAGTTACAGATGTAAGCTGCCCGGTCTCTTCACTCAGATCGATTTTAATCACCCCAAGCCGGCGATGTTCGCGCAGTCCAAAAATAACGGCAACCAGCACTACCCAGGCAAGGCCACAGATCATAATGGGCAGAAGCAGCATAAAGAGCTCTCCAACGTCTACCTTCATGGCGCTGGCAGCGCGCGCTGTTGGTCCTCCCCACGGGAGCATGTTCATTACGCCGATCGAAAGCAGCAGTACGGTGGCCATGTACTGAAGCTTTATTCCCAGCCGACGATACAGTGGAAGAAGTGCTGCCGTACAGATGAGATAGGTGGTGGCACCATCGCCGTCGAGCGCCACGCTGATACCAAGGATAGCAGTGCCGATCATCACTTTAAGCGGATCGCCTTTTACAATACGAACAATGAGACGGATAAAAGGATCAAAAAGCCCGGCCTCCCGATAGGTTCAGGATCATGGATGTAGTCACCATCAGCTACACTAAGGGCATCAAAATAGGTATCTCTGTTCTGGAACTGTGTGAATCTTCCGCACATAGGTTGTTCCTCCTTATGGAAGGATAGCTCGTTTAGCGCTGTTTCAATGACGAGGAGATATGTGCTGACACCATATGTTTCGATTCGGTTTTTTGGTGGACTGACATGAAATATACGCATTGAATAAAACCACCGGCAGCATAGGCAAAGCTTTGGGATTATACGTAATGGCTTGGTCTGATAACTATAAACCCGGCTTACATTAGGCGCTTTGTAAGGGATCTCTTCTCTGCTTCACTATGTGAAGCAATTGCCGGATTTGTTCTTTGATTGGCTTCACGCTATCTCTCATCGCCGGCGCAATATCTCATCAAAATTCATACGCTAACTTCCAAGACATGACGCGCCTTCCTATGGCGCGACATTTACCCTCTGGAGGTCGTATGGAGAATTCAACCCGTCAGTATGGCGGTGAGTACGTGGCGACAAAAACCAATAATCCGCCAAAGCGTACTGCCAAAATCATGATGGCAGCCGGGATTGGTCATTTTATCGAGTGGTTCGATTTTGGCTTATATGGGACCCTGGCGGCGATTATTGCCAGTAACTTCTTTGTCAGTTCTGACCCTGCTACCGCACTTCTGAAATCTTTTGCTGTATTTGGATCCGGCTTTTTAATGCGCCCGCTGGGTGGCTTCTTTTTCGGTTCCATGGGCGATCGTCTGGGACGACGCAAAGTGTTGGTGACGGTAATTGTCATCACCTCAATATCTACATTTGTGATGGGCATTCTGCCGACCTGGCATCAGGTGGGAATTGTCGCACCGGTGCTGTTGGTGATGACTCGATTAGTACAAGGATTCGCCGCAGGTGGTGAGAGTTCCGGCGTAATCACCTATCTGGCAGAAAGCGCTGAGCCGCATCGTCGCGCCACGCTTACCTGCTGGAGTGAGAACTTCAGTTTCATGGCGTTTGTTTGCGGCTCTGGACTGGTGCTGCTGTTGACCTATTGGTTGGGTGAGACGGCAATGAATGACTGGGGATGGCGCATTCCTTTCCTGCTCGCAGCACCGCTCGGATTGGGTGGGTTATATATGCGCCGCAACATGGAAGATTCGGCTGAATTTCACAAGTTAAAAGCCACCGGCAAAATCGAAAAATCGCCACTGCGCACAGCCTTGAAAACCTCATTGTCGGCGTTGCTGTTTTGTACCGGTTTCGTCGTGATCAAAGCGGTCAGCAGCTGGGTGCTGCAATCCTTTATGCCCGGCTATTTGTCTACGCATCTGCACTACAGCCGTACTGATTCTTATCTCATCACCACGCTGGGCTTACTGAGCGTCGCTATTTGCATGCCAATCACGGGCTACTTGTCTGATAGATGGGGACGACGGCCGCTGATGCTGGTGGCATGCGCTGGTTTCATCCTGTTGACCTATCCCGCCATGCTGCTAATGACACAGGGATCGGTGGGCAGCTCTATCGCGGCAATGAGTGTATTGGGTGTGTGTGTTGCGTTGTTTAACGGTGGCTGTGGCGCAGCAATGGTCGAACTGTTCCCGACGGCGATTCGCTATGGCGGCATCGCGATGTCCTACAACCTGACTGTGGCGGTGTTTGGCGGTGTAACACCCCTGGCATCGGCCAGCCTGATCTCCTTAACGGGAGATCCGCTGTCACCCGCCTGGTACGTGATGATCACCGCGCTAATTTCATTCATTGCAGTGTGGTTTGCAAAAGAAACTGCCGGAAAAGTGTTGAATTAACGGAAACTGGAGCCTTTATGCACATAACGAAAGTGGAGTGTTTCCCACTCAAAATCACCCCGGAGCATGCCTACCTCGGCGGTAAGCCGGACGGAACCGGTCCGGATTATTACTATCGTTCAGAATACCGCTGCGTCTACTCACGCAAGATGGAAACCTGCCTGGTGAAAATTACCAGTAGCGAAGGGCATATAGGGTGGGGAGAAGCCCTGGCGCCGGTGGTGCCTCAGGTGATCGCAGAACTGATTAAGCAGCTATTCGCGCCATTGTTGATAGGGGAATCACCATTCTCAAGCAGCGTGCTCAACTCAAAAATGTATGACTCCATGCGCGATCGTGGACATACCGGTGGTTATCATATCGACGCTATTGCAGGTGTGGATATCGCATTGTGGGATCTCAAGGGCAAAATTCTTGGTCTCCCGGTCCATCAACTACTCGGCGGTGCCTTTCGCGATGTGATCCCTTGCTATGTCTCGGGTTTACCTGAGCCTGATATTGAAAGCCGCAGCCGCCTCGCCAGGCAATGGAAGGAGAAAGGCTTTAATGCCGTTAAGTTAGCTCTGGGCTACGGCGTGCGAGAAGACATTAAAAATATTCGAGCCATTCGTGAAACGCTCGGCGATGAGGCGCAAGTCTTCATTGATGCGCACTGGAATTACGGTGTGGCAGACGCTACTGATTTAGCAGCGCAACTGCACGCGCTGGGCGTCGGGTTTCTCGAAGCACCACTGCTGCCAGAAGATATCGCTGGCCATCGCGAATTACGTGCCAAAAGTGCGGTCAGCATTGCGTTAGGTGAAACCGAGCGTACGCGTTATCAATTCAAAGCAGTGATTGAACAGCGCGCTGCAGATATCCTTCAGCCCGATGTCGGCAGAACCGGCATTAGCGAGCTAATGCATATCGCGTCGCTGGCCGAAACATGGAATTTACGTGTGGCACCGCATTTAAGCGTGGGTCTAGGTCCTTGCATCGCCGCGTCGATCCATGTTGCTGCCGCCATACCCAACCTGTTTATGCTCGAATATCAGCCGCCAGTTTTTGCCATCGCTAATCAACTGCTCAAGCAGCCACTGATTTGCGAACGCGGTGAGTATCACCTGCCGCAGGGCGCAGGGTTAGGCATTGAAATTGATGAAGATCGCGTGCGCGACGTGATGATGGAGGCTGCATGTTAAAAGGTAACATACCCATTCTCGCCACGGCATTTGATGAGCAGGGCCAGCTGGATTTGGCATCCATTGAACGTCTGGTGAAATTTCTGCTGCAACAAGGCATTGATGGTCTTGCATTGTTTGGCAATGCTTCCGAAGGCTACGCCTTAACGCAGGATGAAAAGCAGATCCTGTTCTTTTGCGTCAAAAAGCTGGTGGGGGATTTACCGCTGGTGGCTGCTGCTGGCGGTGCTTCATCCGCTGTTGCCATTGAAGACATCAACCGGGTGCATCGCTGGGGAGCTCAGGTGGCGATGGTCAATCCGCCTTCGGTGGTTAAGCCCGGTCCGGAGGAGATCTATCACTTCTGGCGAGACATATGTCAGGCCAGCGAAATCGATATCATGATCCAGGACGCGCCTCTGATGACGGGCGTTAACATTCCCGTTTCGACGCTGGTGCGTTTGTGTCAGGACTTTCCCGCCATCAGGTATATCAAAGTGGAACAACCGCCGACGACGTTGAAAATCACTGCGTTAAAACAGGCGCTTGGAGATAGCGTAGGCCTGTTTGGCGGCTTGAACGCAGGTTTCCTCTTTGAGGAGTTATGCCGTGGTGTAACGGGCACCATGCCTGCTTGCGAATTCCCGGACGTGATTAACGCCATCCTGGCGGCATGGCAGCAAGATCGTCAGGAAGCGCAAGCGCTGTTTTATCGCTATCTACCTTTCCTGCGCTATGGAGTGCAACCGGGGATCGGGGTAGCCATACATAAAACAGTGCTGCATCAGGCAGGGATTTTTGCCAGCGATTATGTACGTGAGCCGGCGAAAAGTCTGGATGACGCCACGCGTCGGGAATTGAAAGAGATCACGGATTTCCTGCCTCTCGCCGTGTTAGGAGGACGTCCATGAACTATATCGCGGTGGATTGGGGTACCAGCAACTTTCGCGCCCTCAGCGTGCGCGATGGCGTAGTGATTAAATCTGTGCAAGACAGCTGCGGCGTCGGCAAGTGCCAGCGCTCAGCGTTGCCTGAGATTTTAAAGCAGCAGCTGCATCGGCTAGAGGATGCTTACGATGAACAAATACCCGTGCTGCTCTGCGGCATGATTGGCAGCAATATCGGTATTGCTGACGCCGGTTACCTCAATATGCCACTTAGTTTTTCGCAACTGCTGGGTAAAGGCCTGGAACTGCCGGGTATCCTGCCAAATCCGCTGACCATACGGCCCGGTATTTGCGATAAACGAGTGAATGAGATCTGCCGTGGTGAAGAGATGCAACTGGCGGGTGCGCTCACGCTTTCTGATGCCTCCACATTCGCCGCCGTCGGCACCCACAGCAAATGGCTGTGGGTTGAACGCTCGCAGCAGCAGGTCACTGAGATGCAGACCTTGATGACTGGCGAACTTTATCATTTGTTACTCAATCAATCCGTGGTGGGTAAAGGGCTGCCGGAGCAAGTTCAATCACCGGCCGCTTTTCAGGCGGGAGTCGAAACCGCGCTATCAGTGGTGCATGAAAAAGTTGAACTGGTGACGGAACTGTTTCGCTGCCGAGGCCGTTATATTCTTGGTGCTTTGGCACAGGAACAGGCCGCTTCCTGGCTTTCCGGATTGCTCATTGGATACGAAGTTGCATGCGGACATCCCAGCGGCGATAAAACGGTATGCTTTATTGGTAGTGAAATGCTTTTGCCACGTTATCGATTGGCATGTGAGGTTTTGCATCGTCGTTATGAACTCTTAGCCGCCGAAGACGCAATCATAGCCGGATTAAATGGGGTATTTAGTTATGGTGGATAATAAGCAAATCATCGCTATCCTCCGCGGGATAACGCCAGAAGACGCAGTGCCGCATATTGCCTGCCTGGTTGAGCAGGGCATTCATCGTATAGAAATCACTACCAATTCACCTAACTGGGAAATCAGCCTGCGACAAGTCCGCCATCGCTTTGGGAATGATATCCAGCTTGGCGTGGGAACTGTCACCACGGAAGATCAGGTGCAGCGCAGTTTTGCAGCCGCTGCGGATTTTATTCTGACTCCTAATTTAAACCCGGCTGTGATTGCGCAGGCTAAACTATACGGACTTGTAGTGTACGCGGGGGTGTTTTCGCCGAGTGAAATATTCACTGCTATCGATCTGGGAGTGGATGTGATGAAAGTTTTTCCGGCCTATTCGCTACCGAAAAATTATCCTCAACTGGTGAAAGGTCCACTCTCTCAGCCCGTAAGCTTTTCAGCCGTGGGCGGGGTAGGGGTGGAAAATGCAACTGAGTTCCTGCGTTATTACGACAGTGTGGGACTGGGTTCTACGCTATATAAAACCGGGCAGCTCGTGTCTGAGACAGCTGCTCGTTGCGAGTTACTGCTGCAGCATCGGCAGTGATTCTCCGCTAATTTTCTTCGCTGCCGACGTAAGGTACAAACGTAAGCTCTCAATATCCATTTTTTCACTGCTGATATTCGATAGTGCGATCGCTGCCTGCATGCCGGGAATATTACATGCCAGACGGTAATCTCCCGCACCAAAATTTTTGGCAAACACCTGATGCCGACGCGACTCGTCAATATCATTTCTCAGCAGTTGATAATCGTGGATACCAATCTGGCTGATAATCTCTTCGTCGCTCATCGCTGATAGAAGCTTAATGCCGATCACCGAATCATGGACCGGATAGGACTCATAATTGCCTATGGCACGCGCAATACTCTTTCCGCCGCGGGTATGAATCAAATAGACCACCTTATTTCCACTTAGAACACCGATCACGATGGAGATGGCGTGATTCCCGCTCTCTTCAAGTAAGTCCATTACCGCATTGTAAAATGCTGAATTGTGAATCGCGTGAGCCGACAAGCGGTGGATACCGATACCTAAACTGTATTTGCGGTTGGCATCGCGCTGTACCATATCCAATGTCAGCAAGGTCTGTATCAATCGCGTAACCTTAGCTGAATCCAGTCCAAGCTCCCGTCCCATTTCACGAATTCCATGCGGACGAGTCGCTGTCGCAAGTAAGTTCAGGCAGCGGAAAGCATCGTATACTGTGCTGTTCATAGATGGCCTCATTGATAACTATGGTTTGAAAATGATAAATCCTATTGTTTCAGCGTGATATGAATTCAGAAAGAGATTGTGATGCACGTAAGAAGAAAGCATTAAGAGGGATAACCAGGTTAACAACCCCGGCTCATCAATATTAGTTAGAACCGCATAGCAAATGGTGAATAATGCTCCATTCGAAAGCCCGCTACATGCCATAAAATGACACTGATCAAAAATAATAATTTAACTGGCATGTGACGTATTAATCCTCTTGTTATTTTTTGAGCTATGCCATAAAACCGGATAGGAGGGCAGCCCCTCTTAAATTAGAAGGATAAATATCATGGGTCTTAAACCTGGTCCAAAACCAATAGCTAAATCGACAGGAAAGCCTGATCAGCGTCGGCGTGACAACAAAGATACTCTCGGAAATACTCCAGGATTAAAACCTAGTAAATCCACTGGGAAATAATAATATGGGAGGGTGATAAAGGTTAACTCCCTCCTATTCCCTAATTAATGGACACTCGCATCTTAAATCCTCCCACTTATAAATCGCTGTCCCCTAGGCACGTCACTCACTCTTTTCAAAAAATCTCCAATCGAAGCCTCAATAACTGGCACACTCAGCGCCTCAGCATCAACAACCATCCGTAGCCCATGCCCATAAGCGAACCCCGGCAGAAATTGATAACTACAACATACATCCTGCTGTTCATCTTGTCCTATTTCCTGCTCACGCTTCTCAACAAACTGCCAAAATGTCAGCCCACCAAAAATCGCATAAGCCTGTTTTTCTCGGTGTAGAAAGGTACGGCTAACGATTTTGCCTTTGCTATTCACATTGGGAGTTGTTTCATATCGCGCCTCTTCTTCTTGTTCCTGCTGACTGAGCATCGCCCAGGTTTCATTGAATGCGCGATCATGTACCGCATCTTGAAAGGCCAACTTAGCCGTGATGATTTCAGCATTCCAGAGATCGGCGGGATCGCGGCCGACAAAATAGATATCACTCCATGCCCAAATATGGTCAGGGTTATCTTTGTAGTATTGGATATCGCAATCATCATAGAACAACCCGCCACAACGCTGACGTCCACGATAGATACGGTTTTTAAGTTCGATGACTTTTTTACGACGCTGACGACGAGAAAGGGAAATGAAGGGGCGGTGTTTATTGAAAGGCGACATGGAAACTCCTTAACCGGCAACGCTAATGCGGCTGGAAGCAGTCCAGCCGCATAGGCTAGCAAAAGGCGAGGTTGAGGAACAGTCGTCACGGAAAGAAAATTTAACTGTACACCACCACTGTAATCCCTTCATCCGCATGCAATTAGACAACGTAACGGCTGCGCATAGGTCGCTGCAACCTCGGGAAATCCGCTATGAGCGAACAGCGGACATAATTAGCTACCTTAAACTTTATATTCCGTTGATTTTATTTTGACATTATTATGAAAATTATTTTGTCATACATGGAGTTAGACTAATGAGTATCTACGTAAGAACAGCTCAACTCTCTGATATCGAGGGTATGTTCGACGTCAGAACATCGGTAATGGAGAATCACCTGAGTCGTGAAGAGATGCGGCAGATGGGTATTACCGAAGGCGTCGTAGGCGATATGATTGAAAAAAGTCTTTGCGCATGGGTTGCGACTGAAAATAACAAAATTATTGGCTTCTCCATGATTTTGCCGGATGAAGGCTGTCTGTTTGCAGCCTTTGTTCTGCCTGAATATGAAGGCAAAGGAATAGGTCGCAGGCTTGTTAGGCTAGCTGAGCAGGAGTTATTCCAACATCATGAGATTGCCTGGTTGGAAACCGATAAAAATAGTCGAGCGGCGAAATTTTATATGCAGCTCGGTTGGGGTAATGAAACAGATCTCAATGGCACTGACATCAAATTAGAGAAATCTCGTGGCGTTTAATTCACAGCAATTTTAATCGATGTCCGCTTCTGGCACTAAGCGGACCTAAGACCGGGAACGGTCCGCTATGAGCGAGGTGCGGATGTTCGCAATGGTTGTTACCGCGAAGGATGTATTACTAACGTTGCGATGTGTTATCGAACAGGGAGCGCGCCAATCCCTGCTGCGCATCATGGTCTGGTGATGCCGTTTTCCCAGCAGACATCCTGCCTGACCACATCCGATATCGTCTAGGCCAAGCGCTTGAGCATGTGGATAGCGACTCAGCCGTTGCGTTCTTCACTGCGCTCAAATTCATAGCCTAATGATGCGTACAGGTGAAGATTCACTTCAAATAGCGAGTTCGTATAAAGCCGGACGATATCTAAACCGGCCTGAATTGCCAAATGCTCTGCATGAGCCACCATTTTTCTTCCATAACCACGTTTCTGAAAACGCGGGCTAACTGCTACGTTTTCAATGAGGATATCTTCCTTGCGCTGAATTGTTTCAACGAGCGCGGCCAGATCTTTGCCACAGAACAAAAGGTCAACTCTGTGTTCTTTGATGAATGCAGCATGATCTGACGTCATCGGAAGAGGTTCTCGACCAATCACAGGCACCCACTTGGCGTAAGCCATTCTGGTAAGTGCCGTAACAGCCTCTGCATCACTAATCGCTGCGATTCGAATCGTCTCGGTCATGGTGTTATTTCTCTCTTTATGACTTGGAGTGGCGCTGAAAATTTAACGCCTGAGTTCTTCACAGAACCGCCGCCGCTCCTCAGCGCGGTTGGAAATTAGAGGCAATTTTAAACGAACAGCGGACCGGGCATTGAAACCAGTTATGCGTGGTAACCTGATCCCTAAAGCTTTAATTTTGCTTATTCTGGTAGAGATCCCAGCGATTGCCGTAGACGTCCTCAAACACAACAACCATCCCGTACTCTTCCTCACGTGGCTCCTGACAGAAGTGAACGCCCTTAGCCTTCATAGCGTTATAGTCGCGCCAGAAGTTGTCTGTCTGTAAGAACATGAATACACGCCCGCCGCACTGGTTACCGATAAAGCTTTCCTGCTGTTCATTTGAAGCACGGGCCAGGAGAAGATTACAGTCGCTTTCGGGATTTGGCGTCACAACGACCCAGCGCTTACCCGGTTGCGGCGTGTCTTCTACCAGCGTAAATCCCAGCTTGTCGGTGTAGTACTCAATTGCTCGGTCATAGTCATCGACCACGATGGCCACATATCCCATGCATCGTTTTTGCGTTCTCATTTTTGCTCCATCAAGTTTAGAAACAGCGCCCTTGAAATTTGAAACAACTTTCTAACACAAATTAAGGCTATTACCCGCATTGATCAGTGCAAATACTAACGTTCGCTTTTGGCACTGAGCGGACATGCTCGCGTGGCAAGGTCTGCTTTGAGCGAACAGCGGACGTTTACCAACTTTAACTTGCATATATTCAATTTTTACACTGTATATAGGCAGCTACCGGCACGTTTATAAGAAACAATCGACATGCAATCTGCGTATCTACTGGAACAAAATGCGTGCCCCGTGCAATATTCCCACCAGGTATTTTGCCGGAAATAAATTTTTCAAGGCTTATTAGTATTTCATCTGAAAGATTAATTCATAGCTGCGTTAAATATCCTTTAGGAAGTCAGGAAACCGGCCCACAACGCGTTTAGATTGCTGTCACCGGTATGTAATAATCCCCCTGAAAGTGAGATGACATAAGGTTTGCCTCATGGCCCGGCCCCATAATGAATAAGTCGTGCTCGTCCCGCCGGGCTTCAGCACGGCGCGGCAGAATGTGCCGGTAAACATTCATCTGCATTTCAGTCAGTTCTGCCGCACTACCTTCAAACGGGAAGCGCAGGAACATGCATGGACTGGACGTCTTCTTCCCGCCACGCTCATCTTTATCCTCGCGACAGCCAAAGGTCAGTGTCAATCGAATATTGCCGGAGGAGCTGTCAGGCTCAAAACGTTCTGCGAACCAGGTGGGGGATTGTCCGCGAAGGAGGCGCGCCGCCTTTTTAAGGCCCTGCTCACGCTGCTCCGTGTGGAAATCAATACTGTAAAGGTCGGCGCTTTCACACTGGTAGCTGAAGGTCACATCAGAAAGCGCGGGCGCGCTAAGCCATGTGGTTTCCGGTTCCGTCATGGTGCCAGCGTTTGATAAAAGACTGGGCTGCAGGCCGCGAAAATGCCACTCCCTGGTCTGCCTGTAACGCGCCGGGGGAAGACAAAAATATTTTGTAAAGGTCCGGGTGAAAGCCTGCTGATTGGTAAAGCCAAACTTTTCAGCGGCATGGATAACAGGTGCGCTGGTCATTTTCAACAGGATGGCCGATTCGGACAGTCTGCGTTCGCGAATGTAGGTGGCCAGCTTCATGCCCGTTTCCTGGCGAAACAATCGCTGGAGATGCCACTTACTGTAACCGGACTTCTCTGCCACTTCGTCGAGGATGATTTTTTTATCAAGATTCTCTTCAATCCAGATAATGAGATCGCGGGTAAAACTTTTCATTTGGATTGGTCCCGGTGCATCATTAAATTACGCATCGCTTGTTACCCATGTTCATGAGCAAAAACAGATGCGTTGTTGAATGCCTGAGAAAATAAAGCCGCTGGTTATTGTCCAGTGAGACGCTTTCAATGAGGCCTGAGAGGCCTTTACATGCGCTAAGTCACTCGTGTCTGCGTCCGGGCAGGGAACCTGCCGCAAAAAATCATAACTCAACAAGGCTGGCAAAAACGTGCTCGTGAATAAAATGCCAGCATCTCACGAGCACCGGTTCTTTCTTATTGGAGGTTCTTTGCTGAAGCAATTAGCGCACTTTTATTTTCAGTCAAATATTCCCGCACCGTTTTCGCTGGCCTGCCGAGAATATAAGGAAGATCGTTTTGCACCATCGACATATAGGACATCCTGCCATCAAGCATCTGGGTAACGAAATCAATGTTTGCGTTTGCGTACCAGCTGTCAGCCCCTTGAGAGATAAGTGAATCAATCAACTGACGGAATCCTTCCAGTCCTTTGTCTTCGCACCTGATTTCAAGCCCGGTCACCTCACTCATAAGCGCGGCAATTTCTTCACCGTTCAAACTTTCCACGCTCAGCCAGTAATGCTGACCGGCATGACGCGCAGGCCCATCGAAGAGCACTTTTGCGGCTACGGCGGCAATGTCCTCGGGCGCGATATAGCCGACTCTCCGATCGCCCCAGTAAGTCGTGTAGGTGAAATTTTTGGGGATATAAAGACCGGTGAATACATTCATAAACATATTTGGATGGAGATGCGTCCAGGCAATACCACTCGCCTCGATATATTTTTCAATCATCTGATGCCATACAAAGTGGGCATCCGTGGTATCCCATTCAGCGAACACACCCACATGCACGATATGGCTCACACCTGCCTTTTTGGCTGCATCCACCAGGGTTTTACTCTGCGTGAGCATGGCAACGCTGTAGCCGGTTAAGAGGAAAACGCGATCTACGCCCGCGAGCGCGAGCGCGAAGGTCTCCGGTTTATCAAGATCGAGATAAACGCCATCTTTTCCATCCCTGCGCAGCTGGTCTACCGTGTCTTGCTTGCGCGAAGCGATACGAAGATGAACCTCTTTGTCGTCGAGTTCTTTGACGATATGGCTACCGATAGTTCCGGTAGCGCCCAGAATCAGTACGACGGGCTTCTGATGCATTGCCATGAGTTCAATACCTTATTCAGTTTGTTGATAGAGCGTCAGAGCGTCGACACGTTTCAGGAAAGGGCATGTCTGAACCGGCCACAACGGCTGCATACCCGGGTCGCTGCGTGAGCTACATAAAGAGCGCGCGCGTCAGACGCACGGCATAGTCCGAGTCGGGATTAGTGGTGCTGTCGCCAACCCGTTCCATAATCGCCTCGATGGCGAGGTCACGACGTTTCGGCAGGCGGGCCCGCTCGGTCGCGGTCAGAGCATCCGGCACCTCATCGCGCGTCAGATCCGTGCAGTAAACTGGCGCTCCGGGCTGCTGGCGCCATGATTCGCTGAGCGGTCCCGCATAAACAGCGTCGAGCCCGGTCTCGTCGACCAGCCTTATCGCCACATCCCGTTCACGCTCGCCGCTGGCAGCAACGGGAATGGCGATCCGCCCGGCTGTCCCTGCAGGGAGGCCTTTCTGTGCAAAGGAAGCGGAAGTAATGGCGTTCCACGCTTTGGCGATGGGGCGGCCAAGCTGCTCTGCAACCCACTCGCTTTCGGTTTGGCCGGCTTCGATGTCAGCGATTTCACCGTCACGTTTTGGATAGTAGTTGGAGGTGTCGATTATAACGGTGCTGGCAGGCACGCTGGCGAACAGCGGGGCGATCTTCGGAATGGCGCTGAGTGGTGTCGACAGGATCACTACGTCGACGCCCGTCAGGGCTTCAGTGGCCGTGACGGCACGGGCGCCATGAGTCAGGATTTCGCCTTCGATCGTGTTAGGACCGCGTGAATTGGCGACCTTGACGTCATGACCAGCAGCGCTGAGTTTCATAACCAGCGTTTTACCGATATTGCCGGTGCCCAGTATGCCAATATTCATGATCTCATCCTCGTTACGATTAATCGCTGTGTAATTGATGCGGTGGAGGGCGGGGCGGATAAAACAATGACGCCCCATCTTCTGTCAGTCGTGTAAGGTGACACTGGTGTCGACCGGTACACGATCCATGCGGAACCGGTTACCGGGCGCCGCCTCATCCGGGTAGCCGAAAGATATGCCAAAGAGCAGTTTCAATTCGTCAGGCACGCCGAGGAATTCACGGATTGTCTGGGCAAAAAAACCAAGCGAAGTTTGGGGAATACCACCGAGACCACGCGCCGCGAGCGACAACAGGAAGGTCTGTCCATACATACCGATGTCTCCTGCAACGCGCACATTGTCACCAAATGAGGGCATGAACAGGAACGCGACCTGTGGAGCATTAAAGAACGAGTAGTTCATCGCGCCCACGCGATGCCGCCCCTCCTTGTCCTCGCGCATCACGTTCATGGCTTCATAATAGGCCTTGCCTAGCGCGTCGTTACGCTTACGATATTCGCCGTAATAGTCGTTCTGGTCGAAAGTAAAGTCCGGTGTGAATTCTCCAGCATCGTTTTTGACGTGCAGAATTCTGGAGAGCTGCCTGAGCTTCTCGCCGCGGACGATGTGCGTATTCCAGGGCTGCGTATTGCAGTTAGAAGGTGCGTACTGAGCATCTTCCAGCACCTCCCGGATAATGCTTGAAGGCACGGGATTATCGAGAAAGCCACGGACAGAGCGACGCGTGCGGATAGTTTCTCTGAACGACAGCGTTTCATCTGGTGAGGTTTCGGCGCTGGAATGAATGAGATTCATAGTCATAACTGCTTCCTTTGTTAGGGTGAGTGTCTGTCAGGTAGCCATAACCATAACGTCATGGACACGACGGCCCTGGGCGACAATTTCTTTCGATCATCAGATGACCTTAATGGCGGGTCATATTCCGCCCAAACATCTCTAGTCAGCAAGACTCTAGCGTACTAGATAAATTAGCGAAAACAGACCTTAGTCGGCCTCTTTAATCGTTTCGAGGTCTACAGAGGTCCTGCAAAGTCTCGCGAAGCAAAATAAGTCCAGCTTCGTCCAGCTTACAGGCACTCTTGATCTTCTTAGTAACGCCCAAGATTTCTTCCCGGATATTCTCGGCACGTGGGGTCAGATTGACCAGCACACGTCGTTCATCGTTCGGGTCTCGGGTACGAGTAACAAAGCCGGCTGTCTCAAGACGCTTGACAAGCGGCGTGATAGTGCCCGTGTCCATATCGAGAGAGGTGCCAAGCGTGCCAACTGATAATGGCGATCCGTTCAGGAGTTCGAGTATTACCAGGTACTGCGGAAACGTCAGCCCTAACGGCTCCAGGAACGGCTTGTGCATCCGGGCCATACGGTTAGCTGCCCCATAGAGAGCAAAAGAGAGCTGCATACCAACGCTGCGGGACATAGTCATCATTATCTCGAACGATATCTTCTAGTGCACTAGAGTAAGCCATTACACAACTTTTTCAAGAACCATGACCACCTTCCTGGCCAAAAAATCGTCGGCTGTGCTGCGCTCCTTAAGCCTGAAAAGGCTATCTGGATTAAGTAGTGAAAGGCGGTTGGCCTGTTCTTCAACGTAAGCTTACAGGCATTGGCCCGATTATTTCCCGGTGATAAATTAACATAATGGTTGCTAAATCCGCTTCTGGCACATTGCTGATGGCCTCTTCTGAAAGCAACAATCAGCTAACACATCTGCATACACTTGTAACTAAAGCCCGCATTATTTCGCCCGAAACTGTTGATGAAAGTAAGCAATAACTTACCAAACACAGCAAACATCGGAGCACGTAATGACCATTTCACAGCGGCTTTTCCTGACCTTCTCGCTACTGGCGATATCACTGATCGCACTCGTTACCACATCCGTTAATGTGGTGACCGGATTTCAGGCACGTTTTAAGTACGTGCAAGAAAACACTATCCCTTCCATTACAGATATTGACGACCTGATTGACACGAGCAACAAAATTATCATTAGTCTTTACCGGCATCAGAGTTCAAAAATCCTCAGCCAGCAGGCAAAGTTTGAAAAAGAGATTAATGAAAATATCGACCAGCTGACGGAAGGTACCCGGCACTATCTTGAGGTGAACGTTTCTAACGACGAAGATCGACAGATGACTGAGCGTGAACTTGCCATTATTCAGCAAATGCGTGTCAGGTTACCGGCTTTTTTTGCTGGTTCCAGAGCGCACAATGATGATGTGGCGATGCCCGACCTGCAGGGAAATGACGGTGTAGGCGCTACCACCCGTAGCCTGATTTATGACTATCTGAAGCAGCGTCAGCTTAACGTCGGCATCGGCAACGCATTCGACGCGCATAACACCCGTACTTATCATAAGACTTTATGGACACTCATCGCGGGTTCTGCCGCGGGTATCGCGATACTGGGTTATTTCACGGTAAGAACCATTCTGTCTATTCGCCGCCATATGAATGGCATGCGTACCGTAATGGAGAGCGCAAGTGAAAATCTTGATTTAACCCTTAGGGCAGATGAGTCTCGTCGCGATGAGATAGGGCTTACCGCGAAAGCGTTTAATCAACTTGTAAGCAAGGTTGACACTTCACTTAAGACCGTCGGGCAGGCGGCATACTCCGTCAGCGTTTCTTCAGGCGAAATAGCCGCGGGCAATGATGATTTATCCTCGCGGACCGAAGAGCAGGCTGCCTCCCTGGAGGAAACCGCAGCCAGCATGTATCAGCTCAGCGAGACGGTCCGGCAGACGGCCGAAAACACCCGGCTGGCCAGTAAGCTGGCGAAAAATGCCCGTGAGATTTCTGATGACAGTTCCGTCAAAGTCAGCACCATGATTGGTACTATGTCAGACATCCGGAGCAGCTCGGCCAAAATCACAGACATCATAGCCCTGATTGAGGGCGTGGCATTCCAGACCAATATCCTCGCACTTAACGCAGCGGTCGAGGCCGCCCGCGCCGGTGAGCAGGGTCGTGGTTTTGCGGTTGTGGCTGGCGAAGTCAGAAACCTGGCACAGCGCTCTTCCGCCTCTGCCCGTGAAATCAAGGCGCTGATTGAATCCTCGATTGCTTTTGTTGAGGCGGGTACGTTACAGGCCAGCGAAGTTGGTGAGAACATGACGCGGATGGATGACGCTGTTCGTCAGGTCAATGAGCTGATAGACGGAATTTCGGTTGCCGCGCAGGAACAGTCTCTGGGAATAAGCCAGGTGCATCAGGCGATCAATCAGATGGATGACGTGACGCAACAGAATGCCTCGCTGGTCGAAGAAGCATCTGCAGCTGCCCATTCACTGACCGAACAGGCTGAAGCCCTGAATGGCATGGTCTCAGCGTTTACTATTAGTGAAGGCGTTTCTATCCTTAAACCAGAAGTTAAGCTACACAGCAGCAAACTTGTTATGCAGCCGGTAACGTAAAAGCCGTTGTCTGAAACATTCCACAGTAGCGACGACAACTGGGCTAAGTGCTGACAAAATCAGACAGCCGGCGATATATGCGGCTGCCTGAGCTCACCCGGCTCACACAAGGAAATCCGAATGCACAGTAAGATAAAGAGTGGCGCTGCCGAAACTAATTGGTCAACTTATTGGTATGGGTACTCGAGCCCCCTATCCCCACAGGCAGGGAACACTTATCCATTATCAGGCTGTAGTACAATGAAGCCAGGCAATGTTCGCTTCGGGTTGTGAGTTCAACGCTATCCTTAACCATGGGGGACGTTGCCATGAAACAAAGAGCGCTCACTTTTTACACGACAGAACAGAAAGCGATTGTCTGGGACAGATAATCGCGAGGTGATTTCCTGCATGATATCGCCAGAATGTTCGACAGATATCATTTTTCTATTATGCACACTATTCAGCAGGCTGGTGGGTATCGCCCCTGGTGAGAAAACGGTATCGGTAATCTTTTTCACTTGCTGAAAGAGAGGAAATATCCAGAGGGCTGGTAGCAAAAATCACCATCAGGGCGATCGCAAACAACTTATCAAGAGCCCCCTCAGCGATCAGCCGCTTGATCAGGAGGTACAGAGGTGCAAAACAATACCGGGCAGCAAAAGCCAATGCTGCCTCGTGGGAAAGTGCTCTGAGACCAAAACTCTGCAAGCTAATGAAAGCACCACATTGTGTAAAATTATTGCTGAGAAGATGCATCAGGACTGGTCGCCGGAATAAATCGCCGGTTGGCTGAAACCCTGTTATCCAGATAATCAGGAAATGCATGTGTCACACAAAATGGTTTAAAAAACGCATTTTATACAAATCCGTGGAGCATTAAAAAACAACTGCATCAATGACTCAGAAGCGGAAGAACGGTACGTTGATCCCCAAAGTCTTCACTTAAAGGGAAAGGATTGGGATCAATCCCGAATGCTATATCTGTCACCCAAAAGGCCAGCTGAAGCCGCAGACAGAACCATACCTGGCCACTGGGGAGGTGATCTGATCCAGGGCTCTAAAAACTCCTCTTTCGTCACTCTCGTTGAACGCCATTCCCGCTTTGTTATGCTCACCATAATCACGGACAACAAAAACAAAATTGTTATATCTGCACTTATCAAAAAAGCGCGGAGATTACCTGATGAGCTTTATATAGCACTAACATGGGATCGAGGCGCTGAAATGACCAGCCCCGCTCGATTTACTGTAGCGACAGACATTCAGATTTACTTATGTGATCCTCAATCTCCCTGGCAGCGTGACTCAAATGAAAATACTAACAGGCTGCTCAGACAATATTTTCCGAATGAACTGACCTGACTGTTAACAGCCAGCAAAGACCTAACAGTGTTGCCACTAAGCTAATTTAAAGGCCGAGAAAAACGCCAGACTATGAATCACCCGCAGAACGGTTCAATAGTGTATTGCATCCATCGGTTGAACTTATAGTGAGAAGCGGACGTTCGGAATTTTTCTCACAGCCCGATAGAAGCATCACAAATATTGCACTGAGTTAAAAAGGCATCAAATCAACAGATGTCTCATCAGCGCAATGACAATGCCTATACTCTGAGTTAACCCTATTGATTTACGAAGGAGTAGGTATGTCCTGTAAACTTCAGGCAGTAGTATTTATCGCCTGTTTTTTCTCTGCTTCAGTTAGCGCCGCCCCTCAGAATACTTTACTTATCCGCCAGGGTTACCTGTTACCCATGACAGCCAACGGACAGGATCAGCCCTCGACCGACATCCTGATCCGCAATAACCAGATAGTACAGATCGGAAAAAATCTTGTCGCCGCCGACGCAAAGATAATTGACGCCCGAGGTAAATATGTAATGCCGGGGTTCGTCGATGCGCATAATCATTTATGGGTCACCACCATGCGTGGCCAGTTCAGAAATAAACAGGGAAAGTTTTTCCCTGTCAGTAACAAGTTAGCAAAGAAGATGCAGCCGGATGATATTTGGCTGGCAATGTATTCTGGTTCGCTTGAACTGTTACAGTCTGGAATCACGACTACTGGCGACTTCTTTGATAACATTCATGGCCCTGCATGGGGTGATGCTGGCTTCAGAGCGCTCGAAAAAAGCGGCATTCGCGCCATCATGTATTACGGTGGTCCCGATAAAACCACAAAAAGAATGATTGATTTGACGCACCTGGCTGAACTCAAAAAGCAGTCAACGGATCGTGTTCAACTCGGGCTGGGCTGGCGGATCCCCAGGGACTTATCCAGCCAGCAGAACTGGGCCATGCGGGATAAAGAATACAGGTTTGCTGTTCAACACAATTTGCCTATTCAGGTGCATGTCAGCGGCGATGCCCGCGCAATGTTCGATGCACTTATAGACCGTCAGTATTTATCGCCATCGCTGACAGTGATACACGCAAGCGATGCGCTCCCGCAGCAGTTAAATGCTCTGCAAAAATCGGGGGGTGGGCTGGTATTAACACCGGTCAGCGAGCAACGAGTTGGTTATGGGCTGACCCTGCTTAATCACTTTGAGGACGTTGAAAGGCAGGGGCTGGGCATAGATGGTAATGCATTGTCTGGCGGGGCTAACATGTTTGAAACGCTCCGCACAGCCGCGCTTACTGAAAGTGGTAAAGCAAAAGATGAAACGCTTCCAGACGCGCGCCAGCTTCTGGCGTTAGCAACGCGTCGCTCTGCTGAATCGATAGGGCTGGGGGAATTAACCGGCACCCTTGAAGAGGGTAAGCGGGCAGACATTCAGATAATTAATCCCAACACGCTGAATATGGCAGGATTTGGCGGTGGCGACCCGGCAGCCCTCATCGTCTACTCAGCTCAACCGGAAAATGTAGAGACGGTCATTGTCGACGGCCGCATTATCAAAGCAGATGGAAAACTACAGGGTATTAATCTGGAAGAGCAGCTAAGAGCGACTAATGCTTCTGCAAAAAAACTATTGGAACATAGTGAATCGCAGATGTAATGAGGCCTGCTAATGTGCCAGCCATGAGGACAAGGCAACGTCCGCTTTTGGTACAAAGCGGACAGGCTGATTGAGCTGGAGATCCACTATGAGCGAAGAGCGGATATATTTTATAGATAAGACAGACTTGGATTTTCTGGAGCAATCATATCCATTTCAGCTACGCGTGGGAACAATGTTATCCAGACCTGCATTACGCCATATACGGAGTAAACTATGCCGGGAATGAGGATATCCTTCCTGCAGGTGCTGAAGAGATTTTAATCGCGTTACGTCGAAATGACGGAAGTCGTTACGTTCTTCACACCATGCAGCAAGCACAATAGCGCCGGAGAAGTAACCCAGCGCGAAAGGCCATATCGTTCTTTCACTCATATTACCGAGTGTGTCTGTATAACCTGCACGGATTTTACGTCTCCACCTGATGGCGCTTCGAACAACGCTCAGGTTTTCAAAGTTGTGATGAGCTTCCTGTCTCTTTCCCACCAATAATGTCGAGTCATCAAACAGTGTCTGTAACTGTGGCGGAAGACCGTGGCGGACTTTCCCCGTTACTTCTGAAGCTGCTTTAGCAATCCCCTTATCACCATATGTGGCTACCCAGCGTAAACCGAGCGCCAGTGCATCAAGCTGTTCGGGGGTAAACATCACCGGCGGTAAATGATGGCTCCGGGAAAGGATATATCCTGTGCCAGCCTCTCCCTGAATGTCGGCACCCTGAGCGCGTAGTGCGCCAATATCACGGTAAAGTGTACGAAGACTGATTGAAAGTTCTTCAGCCAGCCTGTGGCCACTTATCGGATAGCGATGCTGATAAAAAATCTGCAGAAGATTGAGAAGGCGTTCTGCTCGTTTCGGTCCTGATGCTGACATGTTCTGTCAATGCTCCCTGCAATAGTGAAGTCTCATTCTTTTTGGCGTGAGAGACTCATGATACCTAACCTGATCATTCTTTATGTTGATAACCCGATTGTGAGCAGTGGATTTTACCAGAAGCTATTCAATACAGAACCAGACGTGATGCTTCCGACGTGGGTGGCTTTTTCCTTTAATAACGGCCTGAACCTTGGACTATGGTCAACGACAGCGAGTGACTTTGTATCCTGCGGTGAAGGTAGCCGAACTGAATTGAGTTTTATGGTGAAAGATATTCAGGAGGTTGATGTGCTTTATCAGCAATGGTCAGAGAGCGGTGTGCAGATAGAACAGGAGCCCAAACATGCTGTTTTTGGCAAGACGTTCGTTGCGCTTGATCCTGACGGGCACCGTATCCGGGTATGTATCCCGGACGAATAAGTTAAAACGCTTACCTACCCATTTTTGAACCTGACGTATTCGCTTCTGGCACAGGGCTGCTGTTGCAGCCCTCACAGGCTAGACTTCAATTGACTCCGATATTTCCAGAGCATCATCTACTTCAATGCCAAGGTAACGTACTGTGCTTTCGAGTTTTTTGTGCCCCAAAAGTAACTGGATTACCCGAAGGTTCTTCGTTTTTTTATAGATAAGATATGGTTTGGTTCTGCGCATTGAGTGCGTACTGTAGAGCGTCTCATCGAGACCAAGCTTCCCAATCCATCCATGAAAAATACGGTTATATTGTCTGGTTGAGATGTGTCTTGAAGAACCAACGCGGGACTGGAAGAGATAGTCGCTATTACTTAGTAGAGCCATTTTGATCCACGTGGCTACAGCCTCTCTGGTTCACTTAGTCAGTTCAAACTGAACAGGGCTGCCCGTTTTCTGCTGCAGCACTGTCGCTCTGCCCGAAACAGAGTGCCCATAGGCTATATCAGAAACTTTTAGCTTAACCAAATCACAGCCCCGAAGTTTACTATCCAGAGCCATGTTAAAAAGAGCCAGATCACGAACTTTTCCTTCCAGCTCAAGACGGATACGAATTCCCCAGATATGAGAGATCTGAAGAGGCCGTTTCTGGCCGATAATGCGGCTTTTGTTCCAGGGGGATGTTGTCATGTTCAATCTCCATTGGGTTAGGAGATGTGATTATGAGTGTCCCGTATGAGCGATCTGCGGACCTTGCAATAATTAATGATCTCCTTACTTGATGCCATAATTAGCAGGTATAGACCTGACGTAGTCTGCAACTTCTCCATTATAAAGAGCCGAGATACTTTCAAAGACATCCGCTATATCTTTTCGGCTAACTTCATCAAGGGACTGAAGAGTTCCTGCAATACTCTCTTGCATCTCAATGGCCACATCAGGATTAATTAAAGTTTCCTCGGTAAATTCGAGTGCGATAGCTATATCAGCTATGACTTTCACTAATTGTATAGATTGTGATGACATATGAGCCTCTTCTTAGCTTTTGACTAGATTCCTGCGCATCAACTTAACATGAAGTTAGCAACGTCCGCTTCTGGCACAAAGCGGACATGCTCGCGTGGCAAGGTCTACTATGAGCGAGAAGCAGACCTATCGGCTCTCAATGTAGGCTGCAATATCACGTTGCAGCTTTCTTGAAGAGAGTTTTAACATGCAAAAATTCCTCAAGTCTCTTTTTGCCATGTTGTCACCAAAAGATTCAATCATCGTCATACTGTGCTCTTGTTTCCCGGAAATAGCTTGCGGATGTAATAATCCAAGACCATAAAGGTAGCATCCGCAGAAGCATTTCTTTTCCCATATCTGTAATTGCATAAACCACCCGGGGCAACTTTTCCTCATAATCATAGCGAGATATAAGGCCGTCCCGCTCCAGATGTCGCAGTGTTCGCGTCAGCATTCTTTGAGTGACACTCGTAAGGTAGCGGCGTAACTCTCCGTAACGAAGAGGTCCGTTAGTACCAAGAATATGCAGCACGCCCAGCGACCAGCGATTACCTGCATGAGCCAGGATCTCACGTTTTAGGCCCTCATCATCGTTGCTTAATTCCTCACAAAATTCCCTGGAAAATTGCAACAGTGCTTCCCGCTCAGACTCCATATCACCTCCGGTATCATGCGTGTGCCTAATTGAACCAGGTCATGTCAGCTGTCAGGATGACGTTTTAATACAACAGGAAGCAACAATGAATACTGAAAAGAAACCTAAAGATACTGTTTTAGTACTCGGTGCAGGCGAGCTTGGTATTCAGGTATTGAGAGCGATGAGCAATAAAGTGCAGGAACATACCGATGTAAAAATTAGCGTGTTACTCAGAAGCGAAGCCGCTTATGCCATTTCTGGCTCGCGCAAGGCACGGCTGGATGAACTGACGAAACTTGGAATCGCTGTAGTAGAGGGCGATCTGCAGGAAAACAGTATTGATGAACTGAGTGAACTATTTGCTGCTTTCGACGCCGTCATCAACTGCAGTGGTTTTGTCGGCGGGCCAGGAACACAGATAAAAATTACGCAGGCGGTATTCAAAGCGGCTGTAGCCCGCTACTTCCCATGGCAATTTGGCGTTGATTATGACGTAGTGGGTAAAGGCAGCGGTCAGCAAGTTTGGGATGAACAGCTCGAAGTTCGCCACCTTTTACGCCAGCAAAACGCAACATCGTGGGTCATCGTATCCACAGGCATTTTTACCAGCTATTTGTTTGAGCCCGGTTTTGGTGTGATTGACGCGCAAAGTAAAACCGTCTGTGCCCTAGGAGACTGGAAGCACGCGGTAACGCTAACCACACCAGAAGACATTGGCAAGCTGACTGCGGACATTTTCTTCCATCAGCCCACTTTCAAAAACGAGATTGTCTATATTGCAGGTGATACGCTGACTTACAGCGAGCTTGCGGATTTAATGAGTGCTTACTGGGGCATCAAAGTAAACAGAAAATTACTGGACAGGCAACAGCTTCAGGGTGATGCGCAGCACAATCCGCAAGATATTGGTGCAAATTACCGAATTGCTTTCGCACGGCCAGACGGCGTAGCCTGGAGTAAGCGCAATACTTACAATCACCGTCAGAGAATTTCAACTACAACGGCCAGTCAATGGCTGGCAAAACAGCACGGCATGTAGCACTCCGGTACTGTTAAGCTCTATTTTAAGCGGTGCAGAACAAAATCAGATGCCGACGTTGTGAATATCTATTGCTCTTGTCTTCAGAGAAAAAAAGCCACTGCAATTTTGCTGAAATTGCGGTTTACCCACCTATCCATAGAGCCAGAGCTTAAAATGAAAGCCCTAATATATTTAGGGCCCGCCTTCGCCCTAAATCAATTCTTCAACGTCCGCTTTTGGCACAAAGCTGCCTTTGGAGAATCCATGTCCACTATGGGCGAAACCCGATATATGTGAATTGCTATTTGACCAACCTTGTTTAGGTGGCTACTTTCGGACTGCACCAATCACGGTATCCGGCTGCATCAGTCCTGAAAAATCCCAGGAAGGTAGGCGCTGGGCGGAGACAGGCGGGCAAAAGTGCATGATTAATAGCTTACCCACACGGCAGTATGGGTAAGCACGATCCGCGAATCAGTTGAATACCATTCCGCCGTCGATCAGTAGCGATTGGCCGGTCATGTAGTCGGAATCCGGTCCCGCCAGAAATGCGACGCATGCGGCCACATCTTCCGGTTCAGATAGCCGGCCCAAAGTAATACGTTTTGCAAATTCCTGCGTCCCAAAGCCAACCGGTTTACCCGCCGCTTGTGAAATTTGCCTGTCGATCGATTCCCACATGGGGGTTTTGACAATACCCGGACAGAAGGCATTGACCGTAAGGCCTTTCGACGCAAGATCTTTAGCCGCTGTCTGCGTCAGCCCGCGAACGGCAAATTTGCTGGAGCTATAAACTGCCAGCTCCGGATTGCCAACATGTCCTGCCTGAGAGCAGGCATTAATGATTTTGCCACCGTGTTTCTCCGCGGAAAAAGCGCTGATCGCCGCCTGCATCCCCCAAATCACACCCTTAACGTTGACGTTATAAACCTTATCAACGATCTCCTCGGTGATATCGGTAATCGGTGTTGATGGCGCAATGCCGGCGTTGTTCACGATGACGTTGAAATCACCCAGCGCATGGCGCGCTTCTTCAACGGCGTGAAAAACGTTATCGCGTTGGGTGACATCAACCTGCAGCGCGATAGCCTTTCCTCCTGATGTGACAATCTCATCAGCGACATGCTGCGCCGTTTCAAGATTGAAATCCGCGATGGCTACGGAAAAGCCGTCTTTTGCCAGGCGTAAGGCAATGGCTGCGCCAATGCCCTGTCCGGCGCCGGTTACAAATGCGACCCTGTTTTTCATAATCATATCCTTTCAATTAGAGAATTTGACTCAGGTGTAACTGACTCATCAGTAGCGGGTTATCGCTGTAGTCGACCGGAATGGCGACCACAGCGGGGCCGCTGACATCCATTGCTTTGCGCAATGTTGGCTCAAGTTCTGCCGCACTGTTAACGGAGAATCCGGCTGCGCCAAAAGCATCGGCATAGGCTTTAAAATCCACCGGACCGAAACTGACGCCTGAAATGCGCTGATATTTTTTTTCTTCCTGCATGGCGACCATGTTGTAGGCGTTATCAACCCATATGATGTGCAGGATATTGGCCTTCAGCCTGACGGCAGTTTCCAGTTCCATGCTTGATTGCAAAAATCCGCCGTCCCCGGACACCGATACCACCTTGCGTGAAGGATCAACCAGCCAGGCACCAATAGCCCAGGGTAGGGCGACACCCATGGTCTGTTGACCATTAGAGATCATGATTTGGCGCGCACGGAAGCTATACAGATAGCGCGCTATCCAGATATGAAAGCTTCCCATATCAACGGTAAGGCTGATGTCAGAGTTAATGATGTCTTGCATCGCATGCACGATGCGCAGGGGATGCAGCGCAAATTGATTTAAGCTGGCACCTTGCATTGCCAGTAATTGGCGTTGCTGCTGGCGGTCTTCCAGTACAGTGGCGGCAGCGTGGCTTAGCGTTAATGGTGAGAGGATACGGGCGGCAATCTTGCATACGGTCTGCGCAATGTCGCCTACCAGTTCTGCATCGGGCTGGTAGCGGTTATCCGTATCAGCCGGTAGCACATCAATATGTACCAGGATGGCTTTGCCGCTGTTCCACATTGCCGGCTCATACTCAACCGGGCTATAACCGATAGTGATGATCAGGTCCGCCTGCTGTAATAACCGGTCTCCAGCCTGGTTGTTAAATAATCCAACCCGTCCAGCAAACCTTGAGAAGTGCTCCTGTCTGACTGCGCCTGCAGCCTGGTAAGTACTGGTAACGGGGATCTGGCTTTTTGACAGCAGTTCATGGACTGCGGCGCTGTTTTCTGGTTGGCTGGCCATCAGGCCCAGCAGGATAACCGGATTTTTTGCCCGGCTGATTTCCTGGCTGACAGCCTCAATTAGGGCTTCGGGGGCCGCGCCCAACTTAACGTGTCCACTATTTTGCAAAGGGCTGCCGGAAACCGGCTGATCAACAATATCCTGCGGCAGGCTGATAAAGGCACCTCCACCGCGTCCGTTTTCTGCATAACGAAATGCGTTAGAGACACATTCGGTCAGCGCGGAGGGGGCGGTGACCTCAACAGCATATTTCGTTACCGGACGAAACATCGACACGGTATCCAGGCTCTGGTGAACCTGTTTGGCGCTATCCGATCGTTTCACCGCTCCGCCAATGGCCACCACCGGATCGCCTTCGCTGGTGGCGGTTGCCATGCCGGTAACCAGATTCGAGCAGCCTGGTCCGGAGGTCACAAGTGCAACACCGGCATGTCCCGTAAGTCGGCCTACCGCTGCGGCCATAAAGGCAGCATTTGCCTCATGCCTGACAGGGATGAGTTGAATGGGAGAATCCACTAATGAATCAAACACTTTGTCGATTTTGGCTCCGGGGATGCCAAACACGTGGTTTACGCCTTGTGCTTCAAGCTGCGCGACCACGAGATCGGCGCCGCTGTTCCAGTGAGTGTGGGTTTTTAACGTTTTCATATTGCCCCCTATTGTTAGCTTTCGACGGCGCGAATGGCTTCATCAAGATTGTGCGGCGTGAGCTCTGCCTGAAGAAATTCGGTATCCCGGGGTAGATCAATGACAAGCTTGTTGATGGAGCCAAAGGTTAGCGTTCCCTCCTTCAGCACATAATCGAGGATGTGCCCACCGCCTTGCCGGTCATCCGTAATAAAGTGCTCGTGATAACCCGCCACGTTGATTCCCTGCATGTACTGCGGCGTACGGAAGCCAATCAGTTCACCCTGCGTCTCTTTAAATGCGAAGGTTGGCTGATCGCCCAGCACTTCCGGCATCGAGCGATAAGGGCGACATTGGCAGGGAACGGTTCGAGTCCGTACGGCATGAAAGCGACCACTGATACGCATGGCACAGAATTGGTTATCTGAAGTGATTTTGCTGTCGATAACCTGATGAACCTCTTCTCGCGTGGCGGTTTCGGTAAAGCGGTAGCGATTTTCAGGTTTGAAAAAAGTCATCACAGCAAACGGCGTTTGTTGCTCGGGCTGAGCAGGATTGGCGCTGCCATCGGAGCGTAACTGATAGACCTTGCTGTCGAAGGCAATGAGTTCTCCATCCAGCTGGTTGAACGTACCCAGGCCAAAATCGCCTTTCTTTAACAGATCGGACACCGTGGTGGATCCGTCATAAACACCGCTCAGCAGCGCGCTCATCAGTGAAGTCTGATAGATAACCTTTTCTGGTGAATCATCATGGAGTTTAAAGACGGTTTCTCTCAGCTGTTCCTCGCATGAACAGGCAGATACAAAATTACACATTTGCCACCTCGCAAACCAATAGTTAAGCCGTGTTAATATCATGGTGGGCTTTTTGGCTTACCGAATCCAATAGCGAAACCTGTAAACTTTGAGACGTTTTTGATATGGAACTTCGCCATCTGCGTTATTTTGTTGCTGTCGCCGAGACGCTACATTTCACTCGTGCTGCAGAAATGCTTGGCATTTCTCAGCCACCGCTGAGCCAGCAAATACAGCGACTGGAACATGAGATTGGGACACCATTACTGAAACGCCTGACGCGCGGCGTTGAACTCACCGATGCGGGAAGGGCATTCCTAAATGACGCCACTGAGATTGTGCAGCTGGCCGACCATGCGCTTGAGAAAGCCCGTGGTATGGCGCGGGGCATAAGCGGAAAGATGTCGCTCGGGTTTGCCAGTTCTGTCGCTTTCGGGGCTCCCGTGTTTGACCTTCTTCAGCGTTTTAGAACGCGTTATCCGGCAATGGAACTCATTGCCAGGGAAGAGAATATGGCTTTGCTGATGCAGGATCTGCGGGATGGGTTGCTTGATGCGGCGTTTATTCGTTTGCCGTGTGAAAGCAGCAAGGCGTTTAATTTGAAAGTCATCGCTACCGAAAGAATGATGATTGCGTTACCTGCGGGCCATGCATGTAGCTCCTCTGGCACCATTGCATTAGCGCAGTTGGTGGACGAAACATTGATTATGTTTCCGCGTGAAGTCGCTCCCAGCCTGTATGAGCTCATCGTCAGCACCTGTCTGCGCGCGGGGTTCACCACAACACGATTTATTCAGGCTCCCCAAATCACCTCGTCTCTCGGCATGGTCGGAGCAGGTTGTGGCATCGCGTTGGTACCAGAGTCCATGTGCTGTGTGAACAACCCGCATGTTACATTTTGCGAAATAGAGAATAACACCCTGTTTACCGATATCGCCTTTGCCTGGCGGCGCAACAACCCCTCAAGGACGGTGATGCATCTACTCAGTTTGATTAGCCAGTGATACGGCTAACTCTGTGACATTGATGCAGTGCTTGCTCTTTATCGAATGATACGGACAAGGCAGCATCGAATGATACGGACAAGGCAGCTTACTTTTTTTGTTGCGACACCAGTGCAAAATATGGATGTTGCCCAGCCAGCAACAATAACAATTCATATTCGCCCTGGCTGAGCTGTCCTGGATTCTTCGCAGACTCTTTCGACTGCCAAACACGCAGGCTAAGATCGAAACGCTCAGCGGCACTCTGTTGTGAAAGGCCAGCGGCAAGCCTGAGATCACGGATATTATGCTGTACGGCCACGGGCCGCTCTAAAAGTTGATTTCTCAAAGAAAACTCCTTAAATACGGGATGGAGTGAATTTGGGTATATCGCTCTCCCGCCTCTAAACATCACGTTAACTTGACCAGGATGCAGTGTTTTAATTTTCTCATTTATCAGAGGCTTAATAAGAAGAAATGAAAATAATTATTTTTTAGTTTAATGAAATAGATATTGTTAACACACGTCAGAATAAATCGCTGGCCTCGCCAGGATTACTCTCCTTTTTTATCCCCACCTCAACAGCAGGAATATTCCTCTATTCTATCCAGGGTGATTGTTCAATATAGGGAATGTATTGCGCTGGCAAGCCTCATGCCGGGCGTTCCTGCATAAAACAGAAAAGGATAAAAATAATGAAAAACCGTCAATACATTCAGCGGCGTATTCCAGCAGACCTCAGTCAGGTAGAGATACGCGAGCAGTGGCAAATCACGTTCTGGACTCTGAAGTTAAGCACCACACAAGACCGACTGAGTCAGGCCCTGCGCGAAGTCGGGCCGGACCTGGAGAACGTGCGCGCGTGGCTTGAGACAACCCCCACTTCTCGCCCAAAACGTTAGTGCCGGTCAACCGTTAACCACCCCCGTGAGGGTGGCGAACGGACCTTGTGGTAGCGAAGTGCTGCTTATACATGCCCGCGATAACTTGCGGCGCGTCGTAAACCTGCCCAACAAAAGCGTGTGTGCATAAGGTTTTCCCCGGTGTTGTCACTATAAATAAGAATTTTTATCATTTATATATATCGTGCGCTTTATAATAGTGCGCTATTTATGTAGCTTTTTTATTGTGACAGTTAGCTGGAAAAAGTAAAACGTTTGCACGATGAAATAAATGTATTGTCATTAGATAATTATTTCGTTAAAGAAAGTACAAATGACGGCTTTCCCGACGGGATACTCTTTACGTTCCAGAATAATCATTCAGGTACGCCTTCCTTAAGCGGCAATACACTTCCAATGAGTGGATAGATCGAAATTCCGGTCGTTACTCTTTGCTAGCCAGATAAAGGAATGAATTTAAAAAGTAACTAATTGATAACCAGCGTGGGAGATCTGTTTTTTTTTGCTACCTTCAAACTATCCATAACACCAGTGGATGAAGGGATATTCAGGCTCAGGTAACACCTGCACATATCGCTGTTACGTTAAGCAACCTCCACAGGGGCTGCAGCATCATAAATTACATTCACGTGAGCCGAATTTGTATGAGCAAAAAAAATCATCGCACAGTACCAGGCGTACACCCCTATGATGGCCCGGCAGGCGGCTGGGGAGCACTTAAGGCAACCGCAATAGCCGTTAAAAACCAAATGGATACCTTAAAAGCGCCGCCTACGCTGATGCGCACTAATCAGCCCGATGGGTTTGATTGCCCCGGATGTGCCTGGCCGGATAAGGATCATGGTTCAACCTTCCAGTTCTGTGAAAATGGCGCTAAGGCGGTCACATGGGAAGCGACCACCAAGCGCGTTACGCCGGCATTTCTTGCCGAAAACACTATTACGTCGCTGCTACAGCGTTCCGATTATGAGCTGGAGGGATACGGCAGGTTAACCACGCCGCTGCGCTATGATGCAGCAAGCGACACCTTCATCGAAGTGAGCTGGGAAGAGGCTTTTACGCGTATTGCCAATAAGTTAGCTGCACTGCCGCCAGATGAGGTTGAGTTCTATACCTCCGGTCGCGCATCAAACGAGGCGGCCTATTTGTTCCAGCTTTTTGCCCGGGAGTATGGCACTAACAATTTTCCTGATTGTTCAAATATGTGCCACGAGGCAACCAGCGTAGGTTTGCCTCAGTCGATTGGGATCGGTAAGGGCACCGTATCACTGGACGATTTCGATAGCGCAGAGCTTATTCTCTCAATGGGTCATAATCCAGGAACCAATCATCCGCGCATGATGGGAACGCTGCACGAGCTGGCGCGCCGTAACGTACCGATTATCGTGTTTAATCCGCTGCGCGAACGCGCGCTTGAGCGTTTTGCCGACCCGCAGAATGTCATGGAGATGGCAACCAACAGCTCAACCGATATCGCGTCAACGTATTATTTGGTCCGTGCCGGTGGCGATTCGGCTGCGCTTAAAGGTATCGCCAAAGCGGTGCTGGCGATTGAGGCTGAAACCGGTACGGCACTGGATCATGCCTTTATCCGCGAGCACACAGAAGGGTTTGAGCGCTTCGCGGCGGACATCGAAGCCACATCCTGGGCATTAATCGAGCAAGACTCTGGCCTGAAGCAGGCAGATCTCAGGCGCGTCGCTGAAGCTTACGTCAAATCGAATGCCACTATCCTGACGTATGGTATGGGCATTACACAGCACAACCGCGGTACGGATAATGTGCGCCTGTTGGTCAATCTGCTGCTAATGCGAGGCAATATCGGTAAACCCGGCGCAGGCGTTTGTCCGTTACGAGGCCACTCCAACGTTCAGGGTAACCGTACCGTGGGGATCACTGAGAAACCGTCGTCCGATTTTCTCAATAAGCTGGAAAACGTGTTTGGATTTACACCACCGTCGCATCACGGTCATGATGCGGTGCAGGCGATGAAAGCGATAGTCGATAAGCAGTCGAAGGCGCTCATTTGCCTCGGAGGAAATTTTGCCGTGGCGCTGCCCGATTCAGACGTGACCTTTCCGGCGATGCGTGAACTTGAACTCAGTGTTCACATCGCGACCAAGTTGAACCGTACTCATCTTCTGACCGGGAAAGAGACACTACTGTTGCCGTGCCTCGGCCGTACCGAACTGGATGAGCAGTCTGGCAATCGCCAGTCGATCACTGTCGAAGATTCCATGTCGATGGTGCACGCCTCTTCCGGAAAGTTGAAGCCAGCGTCGCCGCTGCTGCGTTCTGAACCGGCCATTGTTGCCGGGATGGCCAGCGCGGCTCTGCCGAGAACGCGGGTTAACTGGAATGAGTTGATAGCCGATTACGATCTCATCCGCGACCTGATCGAAAAAACCATACCCGGATTCGATGATTACAATGCCCGCATTCGCCAACCCGGTGGTTTTCAGATGCCACTGCCGCCGCGGGATCGCATCTGGCCGACCCCGAGCGGTAAAGCGATGTTTTCGCTTTATCAAGGCACGCATGAAGACTTGACGGTGCCGGGCGACGACGTGCTACGTCTGATTACGCTTCGCAGTCACGATCAATACAACACGACGATTTACGCCATGGATGATCGCTACCGCGGAGTATTTGGCCGCCGTGACGTCCTGTTTATGTGTGACTTTGATCTGGAACGTCTGGGGCTTGAGCACGGGGATGTTGTGGATCTGGAGTCAGCAGTGCCGGGATACCGTATGCGTCTGGAATCCATGACGGTGATTCGCTATGCCATCTCACAAGGATCGATTGGAGCCTATTATCCGGAGGCTAACGTCCTGATCCCGCTGGATTACATCGACAAGGAGAGCGGTACGCCATCGTATAAATCTGCGCCGGTACGTATCACGCTGCGGTCACGCGACGTTGTCACTCCGCAGGCTGTTGAATCCCATTAAAGTGAAAATAAGGCAGGCTTGCCTGCCTTCTGATTGCCACAACCGTGGCAAAAGAGGCGCCAGTTTGCAATGCCTTGAGGTCTGCTATGAGCGAGGAGCTGAGCCCTCATCGTAAGGACTGCAATTGTTTGCGGGAACGGGGCCACTCCAGAATGTGAACAAGCCGGTATGACATGGAGGGGACAGCAACTTATAAAAGGAGAAATAATTGTTTGACAGTGCAGCCTACCTACTAGTAGATTTATCGAGCGTCTTACATGACTTCTGAATGTCATCCAGTTATTAAAAGCAAAATCTTAATGATTACGCCCGGATGAACAGTGAACTAAATTCTGCAATGTTGAGTGTTTTCATGAATAAACCTTTTCTTTCTGTCGGTCATAAAATAGTGCGCTTGGCGATAATAATTGTGATCCCATTACTGCTGATCGCCTTGTTCGTGTGGGCGGGCGGGTGGCTGGATACTGGCAGGCTGACATCGGATAAGCTGATTACTGCCTTAGAAAAATCTAACGGCAATCACCCGGGTTATCGCCGTAATCATGCAAAGGGCGTCTGTATCCTGGGGGATTTTTCTGCCAACGGTACCGCCAGCGCCTTGTCACGTGCGGCACTGTTTGCCTCAGGCGTTACGCCTGTGGTGGGCCGTTTAGCTATCGCAGGCGGAAATCCGAATGCGCCTGATTATGCAGTGCCTATACGCAGTATGGCGCTGGCTTTCTATCAGAAAAATGGTGAACAGTGGCGCACAGGCATGAATGCAATGCCTTTTTTTCCGGTACAAAGCGTGCAGGGCTTCTATGACCTGCAAACCGCCACGCTACCTGATGCAAAAACCGGTAAACCTGATCCAGCCAGAATGCAGGCTTTTGTACGACAGCATCCAGAAATCAAACCTTTCTTTGCCTGGGCAAAGCAATATGTTCCCTCTTCCAGCTGGGTCCGCGATCAATTTAACAGTTTGAACGCCTTTAATTTCATTGATAAAGAGGGCCATTCCCACCTGGTGCGCTGGAGTATGGTGCCGCACGCTGACTATCAGGCGATGGATGAAAATGAGAAAAACGACGCCAATTTCTTGCAGCGTGATTTACAGCAGCGGCTAGCGAACGGGCCGCAGAAATGGGATCTGATGGTTACAGTGGCGGGCTCTGGTGATAAAGGCCATGACGCATCGATTGGATGGCCTGCCGATCGTCAGGTGATCAATGCCGGAACGCTGACAATTAATAAGACAACGGCACAACAGCAGGGCGTTTGTAACGACATTAATTATGACCCGCTGATTTTACCTGATGGTATTACGGCTTCGGATGACCCGCTTCTTAATGCCCGCTCATCCGCTTACGCTAAATCCTATAATGCACGCACTCATGAACAGGCCGGAGCCCACTGATGAAACAGAACAACACTTTTCACCCGGCACTGCGCGTACTTCACTGGGTGATGGCTGCGGCTATTATGGCCATGTTATTTATTGGTGTCGCAATGGTATCCACGGTTTCATCATTGCACGGCCTGCTGGTTGCGATTCATAAGCCGCTGGGTTTGATGATTTTAATGCTGGTCATTGTGCGGCTTTGGCTGAGATTCAGCACTGCTAAGCCAGCACTTCCAGCCACGCTGCCTGCCTGGCAGAAATTCTTAGCGCATCTGTCTCATTGGGCACTGTATGCCATGATGCTGGCTCAGCCCCTGATCGGTTGGGCGATGCTGTCGGCGGCGGGGTATCCTGTCACACTGGGTCATGTTGTGCTGCCGCCCATTGTTCCGATCAGCAACAACGCTTATGCCATTTTACGTCCGCTCCACAGCCTGGTAGCCATGGCGCTTTTCATCACTGTTATGTTGCATCTTGCCGCAGCTTTGTACCACGCTTTAATTCTGCGCGATGGCGTATTTAGCAGTATGGCGGGTGCATATAAACGCAAACGCTTGACGCGCGGTGCGCTTGACAATCCGGCTGACGCTGAGTAGGTTCGTGGCCGTTTATCGATTCGCAGTTATTTTACCGTCGCTGCTGGAGCAAGCATGAGTACAGAACGTTCACAGAAAGCCGAAGAGATTATGCACCACACCAGAATTCTGCTGACAGCAGGCGGTTATAACAGCTTCAGTTATGCTGATTTAGCCGAGCGGGTGCAGATTCGTAAGTCGAGTATTCACCACCATTTCCCTGGCAAAGCGGATCTGGTTCAGGCAGTCGTGAGTGATTATCGACAGCAGGCACAGGCAGGAATGGCGGCAACCAGCCAGCATTTCTCTGGTGATGCATTAGGTGAAATTAACAGCTACGTGAATTTCTGGGCGACCTGCATCCGTGAGAACAATTCTCCTTTCTGCATTTGCGTGATGCTGGCTGTTGAATTAACGATTTTACCTAAAGAAGTGGCTAAGGAAGTCAGTGGGCATTTCAACGATCTCACTAACTGGCTCACTGATGTACTGAGCAGGGGTGAAAAAAATGGCGTTTTTATTCTGCGGGAAAGTGCAGCTACAGAGGCCAAATCGCTAATGGCTACGGTGCATGGTGCAATTATATCTTCGCGTGCCTTTAATAACGCTGATTTATTTCAGCAAATTGTCGAGCCAGTGATTAGAAGATTAACGAAAACCAGCTGAGGTAACTCAGACAATAAAACGTTACTAGCCGAACTCTTCAAGTGTTCGGCTACTCGGGCTGAAATAGTTGATGGGCAGTCTTTGTACCGGTTAGATATTTAAACATTAGAGCGATTTAGTTGACTGGATTTCGTGATGTTGAATGAAATATCCGGATCATAGAAAGAATAACTGCAAGTGGCATTGTAGTAACTCAGCCTATCTTCTAGTAGGTATGTAATGCAGTGTTTGTCCGTACTAATGTAAGCATGATTTGGAGGAAGTGATATAGCCAGCGAAGACTTTGATTGAGGCTATTTCAATGTGACTTTACTTTGATGGAGAAATTATTAATGAACACTATCCGCGCTTTGCATTCAATGCCGGACCTGGCAGCATTAAACATAGAAAGAATGAATTCCCGATCTTCTGTTACCACTGCGTCAGGTTTTCAGCCCTTTTTACAGACTCAGCTCAAACTCTCCGGAAATTCTGGATTGAATGAGTCAGCCGTATTAAAGCAATCGATCAGTATGCCACCTCACCTGGCAGACATCGACTCGCTGGTTGCTCAACTACTCGCTAGCAGGAAGATGTTATTACAGCCATTCAGGTCAGTTTCTTTTTCAGGAAAACAGTATTGTGAACACCTTAGACAACGTAGCGTAACTGGCGGTTTTTGCAGGGAGATAGCTGACGTCAGTAAGGCGGAATATGTTCCTGAATCCTTTTCTGATTCGTGTGTGATAATGAACAAAAAACATCCTGAAGTACGCAGAGATCCCTGCAGTTATTCACTTAATACCGATTTCAAATATGAATGTCAGCAAACGATTCCGGTTGCTGTGATGGCGCCTTTAACCTACTTTTTTATCGGGATTTTTCCTGACTTAGTCCGGAGCTCTGTGTCAGGTTACATAAGGCAGCCCTTGCGTTTACGCAGACTACGTAGGTTAGACAGAACAGGTTACCGCCAGAATGCTTGCGACCTAAACCTATATCGTTAATCCAAGACTGTATAAAAAATTAAGATTAATTTTTTGACACAGTGTCGTTTTTTTATCGAGCAACATTTTTATACGCTCTGTTTTTCCTTAAAAAGCGTGTTTTTATAAGCTTTACACATTTTGTTAATCCTACGACTGATTAATTGCCGACTCTAATTCGGCCATCAATCGTCTGGAATATTCTGTGAAGTCCAACCTATTTCGGAGAATCATAATGAAATCCAATTTCGCTACATCTACCTACATTCAAAATCAATGGCTTCAAGCTTATTATTATATCCGTGCTGCAGGTTCAATTGTCTGGATTGCACTTGCGCTATTCATTGGCAAACACAATCCCATAGTTGGTGCCATTCTGCTTGTTTTGTATCCTACATGGGACGCATTCGCCAATTATCTTGATGCAAGACAGTCAGGGGGCTTAGCACTAAACCCACCCCAAAAATTTAACTTTATCGTTAGCCTGGTGGTCGCAGCGGCTATTATCTGGGCTCTTTCTATCAGCATGAATACAACCATTAAAGTCTTTGGAATATGGGCGATTTTTTCTGGTGTATTGCAGCTTTCTGCTTCCATCCGTCGCTGGAAAAATTCAAATGGACAATGGGCTATGGTCTTGAGTGGAGCACAATCTGCATTGGCGGGTGTATTTATGTTTAAACAGGCGAGTAGTAATGCTGCTTTGGATGTCACCACGATTGCACCCTACGCCGCTTTTGGTGTTCTCTATTTCCTGATTTCAGCTATCACGCTGACCATTAAGAACGGGCGTAAAGACAAAGCTGCCTGCTGAGTGTTCAGAAAAATGGTGTGACTGTCAGTATTTAACGGGCGGCTTAGGGCGAACTTGATAACCCGGCATGTAGGGTTATCCATCTGGTCGACATATTGATTATTATCATTTCGTCATAAGTTAGCCCATGTCTTTGCTCAGATGAGTCTTCGTGAGGAAACGCACAAACATACCTGAAGCGCTTTTGCCCGCTGGTTTCACCTGGGTGCCCCGGCACGTCAGCCTATTCCTGTTGTGAAGCCAGCATACTATCTGCGATATCCAGCAGTGCACGCAGGCGATCCATATGACGAAGATCCTGATGGTAGCCGACCCAGATGTCTCTTGAAGGCGGAATGTCAGGCATTTCAATACGCTGCAGCCCGGTGGTGGCATCACCCAAAGGCCGTGGCAGCACGGCTACGCCCATCCCCCGCAGACACATCTGCGCCTGAACCGCGCGGCTTGTGCTTTTAAAGGCAGGTTTTGACTGCGGGAAATGATCAAGAAGCCATGAGACGTCAGGAAAATGTGACTGCCCAGTATTCATCAGGATCAGCCCCACCGAAGAGGGGGCTGTGAGCAGTGCCTGTGCATTCTGTGGCGTGCCATAAAGTGCGTAGGGCACACGCATCAAACGGCGCTGAACAATATTCGGATCGGTAAAAGGTACGATGCGAAACGCGATGTCGGCATCACGGCGCGACAGATCGAGCAGGCGGTAACCTGCAATAATTTCCGGCACAATCGCCGGATGACGACGTGTCAATTCACTCAGCACGGGGGCCAGCACATAGTTAGTAAACCATTCTGCTGATGATATTCTCAGTATTCCTTCAAGGCGATCGTGATTGCCTGCCAGACGACGTTCCATGGCAAGCGCGGAATTTTCCATCGCTTCTGCCAGCTTCATGATCCCGTCTCCGGCATCTGTCAGCACCAATCCCTCCGTTGTCCGGCGAAACAGCGCCTGCTGCGCTTCATCCTCAAGCGCCTTGATACGGCGTCCTACTGTAGGATGACTTACGCCCAGACTCAGGGCTGCTTTCCCGAAAGAGCCGTTACGCATGACCGCAAGCAATACCTGAACATCCCCCCAATCCATGCTTCGATTCCACCGTTCAAAAATGAACATCCAATATACAAAAGTGTCAGTTCTCAAACAACTTTGCAGGCATCACCATGGCTTCTTTAAATTCGTCGCCTCAGGCGACACGAACAGGAAGCTGAGATTATGCATAAATTAAAAGACAAAGTTGCTCTGGTTACCGGAGGTTCAAAAGGTATCGGAGCAGGTATAGCCCGTCAGCTGGCAGCTGATGGCGCCAAGGTTATCGTCAATTACGCCTCAGATAGAGACGCTGCTGAAAAGGTTGTTGTCGATATTAAAGCCACCAAGGGTGAGGCTGTGGCAGTCGCAGCGGATGTCACCAGTCAGACTGAGGTCGAGGCACTAATTAATACCAGCATTGCTCTTTTCGGGCGGCTCGACATCGTGGTGAACAACGCCGGTGTTTACCAGTTCGCCAAAATTGAAGAGAGCACTGAAGCGCTGTACCGCAGGCAATTTGATATCAATGTGCTTGGACCCTTGTTAGTAAGCGCCGCGGCAGCACCGCACCTGGGTCACGGCAGCAGCATCATCAATATCAGTTCATTCGTCACCCGAGTCTTTATTGCTGAAAGTGCCATCTACAGCGGTGCTAAGGGGGCGATTGATGCCATTACCGGTGTGCTTTCACTTGAGCTCGGTCCCAGGGGAATTCGCGTGAATGCGGTCAACCCGGGCCTGATCGAAACGGAAGGAAGCCATAGCGCAGGCGCAATAGGCTCGGACTTCCAAACCTGGAATGAAGAGCAAACGCCGCTTGGCCGTATAGGTCAGGTGGAGGACGTCGCCCCAATCGTCTCATTTCTCGCCTCCGATGAGGCCAGATGGATTACTGGGGAGATTATTCTGGCTTCCGGCGGCATGCGCTGATCGGATCGGTGTTGCGCTTCCCCGAGGCGGCGTCACCTGCACTGATTGGTCAACTGCGCATTCTGCGATGACCACACATCCCTAACAGGGACCGTACCGTTCCATAAGGAGTGATCTATGTCGGCACATAGCATCCTGCAAGCCGAGCCACGCCGTTGGGCTATGTTTGTCATTTTATTGGTAGGTGCATTTTTGCCACCGCTCGATTTTTTTATCGTTAATGTGGCACTGCCTGCTATTCATAATGAATTGAGCACATCTTCCTCAGCAGAACAGCTGGTCATTTCATCGTACGCCGCTGTGTATGCCGTGACATTAATCACCGGAGGTCGCCTGGGCGATATTTATGGTCGGGGAAAAATGTTCTTTCTTGGGCTGATAGGTTTTACCGCGGCATCATTGCTGTGTGGTTTTGCCTGGTCATCCTGGATACTGATTGCTGGACGCATATTACAGGGCGCCACGGCCGCCATTATGGCTCCTCAGGCGCTCGCCGCCGTGCAGGCCATTTTCCCCGAAGCGGAGCGACCCTTAGCGCTCAGCATATATGGAGCCGTGTTTGGTCTGGCCTCCGTTATTGGACAGGTTCTGGGCGGCATTCTGATATCAGCCGATCTCTTCCACCTTGGATGGCGGACAATTTTTCTCGTTAATCTGCCTGTGACGCTACTGGTGATTCTCTTTGGCCTGCCGCTGCTGAAAGAAACACGGGCGCGAGCTGCTCAGCGACTTGATCCCGTTGGCACACTGCTGGCCACATTAACGCTGAGTACACTGATTGTGCCGCTAATAGAAGGGCGTGAGGCGGGGTGGCCCTGGTGGACGTGGCTGTTATTTTTTGCTTTCCCGCTGCTGGCCTCACTGTTATGGCGATATGAGCACCACCTCAGTCGCAAAGGGGGATCGCCACTGCTCAACCCGAGCGTATTACGTGCGCCAGGGCTGGGACAGGGACTTATGATTGTTTTATTGTTTTATTCAATCGGCGCGTTCTTTCTTCTGTTTTCTGTCTACCTGCAGAGTGCCTTACATTTAAATGCCTTGGTTTCAGGCACGCTTTTTCTACCCTTTGGTGTCGGCTTTCTCATTGGTCCGTTACTGACACCGTATCTGAGGCAATATGCCGGGAATTACCTTAGCGCCATCGGAATGGGATGTGAAACCGCAGGTTTGGCAGGTATGGCAGGATTGATCGCTACGACGATGCCCGGTCACTCTCCCGCGATGCTGCCGCTCGCCATGCTGCTTTTCCTGACTGGGCTGGGGCAGGGGCTGGCGATGCCAACTCTGGTGCGGATGGTGACAGGCCGGGTCGCGCCACAGTTTTCAGGTATGATTGCTGGCGTAACCAGCTCGACATTACAAATTAGCACTGCGTTAAGTGTCGCGGTTATCGGCGGCATTTTTTACAGCATGCTGGGGAACGGTAACAGCGTCGCAATAATTACCCATGCTTTTATCGTCGCGCTTCTGACGATGGCTATCTGCCTGGCTGTAGGGGCAGGGTTAAGTATCAGGCTAATTCGGTGCTCCTTTGATCGCTCCATGACTCCGGATGGCTTATCTCAAAGGTAACGCGACAGTTCTCAGCTGACGGTAAGCGCCATATAATTAGGCAGCAAGCTGAGAACTTTTTTTATTTTTAGTTTCCTGACAGGCTGTTCAGTTTCTGCAGTTAATATGCACAACGATAATTCTTCGTTTTGCACGTACTTCAGGCAGATTATTTGTTTTATCGTATCAGGGGTTTATTCGGTATTCATGAATAAATCGTGACATCAGAGTCGTCCGCTACTGGCACAATAAGGATATGCGCGCATGGCAATATCTTCTATGAGCAATCAACAATGAGCAATGGGTGGATGGGTTGAACATCCTGAGCGCCGAGGGCATTTAATGTTGAAAATGCTGACATTTATCAACTCATCAACTGGTGATGAAATTATGAAAAAATCTATCGTCCCTGAAGAATTTCAACACTATTTCGATGATTGGCACTTTTCCCCCGTTATCGAAGCAGATGGCACAGTATATCTTTCCGGTGTTACCGCAGCACGAAGAGATAAACCTATAAGTAAGCATCCTGAAGAACAATTTCATGATGCCTTTTATAAGCTTGGCGTTTATTTAAATGCCGCTGGTTTAAACTATGAACACATACTTGAGATGACCACTTTCCACATTGACCTCAAAAAACATATCGACGTTTTTTCCAGAGTAAAAGATGAGTATGTAAAGGCGCCATATCCAGCTTGGTCAGCTATAGGCGTGTCAGAGTTCATTCCTGAGAATGCCCTTGTGGAAATGCGGATTGTGGCCAAAAGATAGTTTTAGGCGTGGGCACTAAAATAATAGTTGTGTCGGTTTCTGGCATTAAGCGGACCGGTATGTCAGGTCCGCTATGAGCGAGAAGCGGACATCCGACTTTTCCATAAAAACCGTTAGCTTTCAATTAATCAAACAAAAGAGGGCGGAAATTCTCCTAAACTTTCTTCCTCCCTTTTATGGAAAATTAATTATTTTTAAACGACTAGTCGTAGATAATGCAATCTCTACCTGCTCTCTTAGCTCTGTACAGGGCATCATCAGCTGCATTGATAGCAGAAGAAGATGAGTCATGTTTAAGCTTGGTTGCCACACCAATACTTAGCGTGATACCGAAACTTCCGTTGCATGCATCTGAAACCGAAGTTTTAATTTTTCTGATGATATCTTCTGCATTGATATTATCAAAGATAACGATGGCAAATTCTTCACCACCCGATCTTGCAATAAAAACATTCTCGCTTACAAGGTTACTTAGCCTCAGCCCGGTATCTCTCAGCACCCTGTCTCCAGCCTCATGACCATATGTGTCATTAATTTTTTTGAAGTGGTCAATATCAGCAATGCAGATAGTTCCTGACCGGTTCTCCAATCCTCTCAATATAACATTCAAATGTCTTCTGTTAGGCAACCCTGTTAATTCGTCTGTAAGTGAAAGATTAACCGCTGATTTATAATTATGGTTCACGTAGGATATAAACTTTTCAAATAAAAAAATAATCATTAATATGGCTGGAATATAAATAATTGAAGCAATTAATGATGCTGTATCTCTTTCTATTAAACCAAGTCCGCCTGCCATTGAAGCCAGGGATGAGTTCAAAAGCAGAAACAAACTCACTCTAAAAACAAGCAAGTTCACCTCAGTAGATTGGATATTAAAAGATTTCCTGATAAACCATGCCATTACTGCTACAGTGCAAGAATTAATGAAGAAATAAAAGTTGATTTTTGAAGTGTCACCAATAGCAAAAGAGAGAACAATAATCAAGGTTGCCATAAAGCAAGTATAAGTGATCACCATCCTATAAAGAAGTCCTTTAGGAGATTCAACTTCATGTATGAGTTTGTCGTGTATCTTGAAATTCATCACGCTATCCTGTTTTGGTCAGGTATAAATAGTACCACATAATTATTTATTGAGGTGATGGTTTGTGTGGCTGAGGTGACTAACCAGGTGTGCTAATTTATTGTTTCACGTGAAGAAAAAAAAGGCTTCCAACTCAATCCTGCTGATTTGTTTTCTATTTATGATTAGATGCTTATGGTTTCAATAATGTTCAGGATATACCTGACCTGCTCTGAGACTATTAATGCAATGCAGGACTACCAGCGCCCATTTCTGGCACAAAGGGGACATGTTTAGAAATGATGTCTGCAATGAGTGAAGAGGGGAAAATAACGCTTCAGGCTCCGTTCATACAGTCTAACCTTACTGCCATATGCAGCATAAAAACTTGGCGGCTTTATCCTCAGCGCCATAAGTCGGTGGATCTTCCCGTCAGCCCCGGTAACTTCCGCAACTGCGCGTGCGCGATTTCAGCAGCGTCCTCCAGGCCGAATACCCGCATACTGACGTCAAGTTCACCGGCAAATACTCCCAGCCGCGGCCTGTTTCTGCAGCAATGATAATATTCAGGCTGGCACTTTTAGCCTGGGCGGCGGTCATGTGTCCCGTGTATCCGGTGGCGCCATAAATCAGTAGTGTTTTCATGATTGAGGGTGCTGCCATTCTTTAAAGACAAATTCAAGGCTGTAGCCATCGGGGTCGAAAACGCCGGCGGCGTAGTAGCGGGGATCGTAGTGAAGCCGGGCGCCAGGTGCGCCATTGTCAGACGCGCCGGCACGCATGGCTGAAGCATAGGCTTCATTCACCATTGTTTGATTTCGCGCGACAAACCCGACATGTACAGCAGCTGGCGCAACAGTTCCTTCGCGTAGCCAGAAAAAGATCCGGCCTTGAACACCGAACCCTTTCAAATCCGGATGGCCTGGCGGCCCCTCTTTTCCGTCATAATCATGACGAACCGTGATGCCGAGAGGAGCAAGCGCTTCCGTATAAAAACGGACAGAACGGTCTGTATCGCTGACCGTTAAAAATAGATGATCGAGCATAAAACCTCCGGAAGAATTCAGATTTGGTAGCCGCCGGCGACCTCGATGGATTGTGCGTTGATCCAGACGCTGTCATCAGAGACCAGGCCTGCGATTACGGCCGACATCATCCGGCTCCCCCACGCGTTCCAGCGCGGTCTGTGAGGCGAGCAGTTTCTCAAATTCTTCGTTCAGTCCTCCGCCCAGCGACGTACGGATTGCACCCGGAGAGACTGCGTTTGCCCGGATGCGCCGCGGCCCGAACTCTTTGGCCATATAACGGGTCAGTACTTCAAGGCCGCCTTTAAAGGCAGCGTAGGGCGCAACACCTGCCGTCGCCACACGCGTGGTGGCGCTGGTAACGTTGATGATGTGTCCTCCATCGCAAATCAGAGGCAGCAGCTTTTGGGTCAGGAAAAAAGGGCCCTTCAGGTGCACGGCAAAAAGAGTGTCGAACTCACTCTCCGTCACCGTTTCAATCGGGTTGAAGAGCCCAAACCCGGCGTTGTTTACCAGCACGTCAATGTGCTCACGTTCCCAGGTGATACTGACTATCTCAAGTAAGGCATCGCGGAAAGTGCCGAAGGTTTCGGTGCGAGCCACATCCAGATGCAGCGTAACGGCATGTCTGCCTGACGCTTCAATCTCCTTCACAACCCTCAGGGCAGATTCAGGATGGCTGTTATAAGTCACAATCACCCCCATCCCTTTAGCCGCGCACTGCTGCGCCACACTGGCGCCAATTCCGCCACTGCCGCCGGTAATCAGTACAATTTTCAAGGTTTCATCCTTTCTGTCTGCGAGAGGAAAAAGGATAAAACCTCCGGGACAGCTCTGCCTCTGCGTTCCTGCTCGATTCTTGCCTTTTTCTGCTTTATGCTCGCTTTAATCATCATACGGAGGAGGCTGACCTTGACACTGGAACCCCTGCTTGACGAACTGCGCCTTATGGCCGCTCATGCCCGAAACTGGCGAACCGAAACCGGTATACCGCGTGTGGCAATGGTGCAGGGGGACGTTCCCGCGCATGCGCTGGCTGCGGTCTATGAGCCGATGGTTAATCTCATACTGCGGGGAAGTAAATCCATGACGGTAGGTGACCGGATATTCCACTACAACCCTGCTTCTTACTTTGTCATGTCAGTAGATTTGCCAGCCGTAGGCGAAGTCCTTCCCGAGGCCACCGGTGCTCCTTATCTCGCGATCAGTCTGACCCTGAAACCTGAGCGGATAGCGACGTTGTTGGCTGATTTACCTCCCGTGAAGGCTGATCCACAGTCGGGTGCTTTTTCCGTTGCTGCCGTCACGCCCGAGCTGCTGGATGCCTGGGTAAGAATGCTTCGCCTGATGAAGAGCCCTGAAGATATCCCGGCTCTTGCACCGGTTTATGAACGTGAAATCCTATATTATGTTTTGAAAGGCCCACATGGCTGGATGCTGAGGGATATCGCTTCACCGGGAACCATGCTGGCGCGGATAGGTAATGCGATTCGCTGGATTAGACATAATTTTGCTGATGAATTTGTGGTTGAATCACTGGCCGCACAGGAAGCCATGAGCGTATCGGCTTTTTATCGTCATTTTAAGTCCGTGACAAACATGAGTCCGGTCCAGTATCAGAAGCGCGTCCGTCTTCTCCATGCCAGAACCAAATTACTGGCGCGCCAGCAGAGCGTTACGTCTGTTGCCATGGAGGTGGGTTATCGCAGCGTGCCTCAGTTTAATCGCGAGTACGCCCGTTTCTTTGGCCGCTCTCCTTTGAAAGACGTTGCAAGTCTAAGGTACCACGCTGATGGTGCAGAAAGCCCGCTGAATCACCACGTTTGATGCGGCAGTAAATTTTGCTGCCGTAACAAAGCAATAACTCACCACACGATATTTCACTTCGCGGGTAGCAGACAGGCGAAACTAGCAGGCCGTAATTCAGATGGGGTTCAATTTCGCAAAGTGTCGTCCGGCCATCTTACTCATCCTTTCTGACAGACGACTTCGATGTTATTACCGTCAGGGTCTAAGATATAAGCGGCGTAATAGTGAGAGTGGTAATGATGGCGAATTCCCGGTTCGCCATTGTCTCTACCGCCTACCTGTAGAGCGGCACGCCAGAATTCGTCGACTATGGCCCGTTCACTGGCAGCAAAAGCCAGATGTGTTGAAGCGCCTGTTATGTCTTTATCATGAAGCCAGACCCTCGATGCAGGGAGCGTATACCCGCTATGAGTGAGAAGCGTCAGTTCATGATGCTGACTTTTGCTATCAGCCCTCTGGATATTTCCTCTCTTTCATCAAGTGAAAAGGAAATCTTCAGCCTAAAGCTGTAGGGCTAGAGAGCATCTTATGCACCCGGATTATGATGGAGATACGGACGTTGTCTGACTGTCAGACGGGCCGGTAAGGGCAGGTGTATTTACAGTCCCGGCAGAGGCTAAATTTTCTTCAAACCATCCCAGAAAATTCTGCAGCTTTGGCCTGCTCCGGTAGCCCAGCGGCATGACGAGATGATGTGCGCTGATGGTATGGCTAAACTGCTCAGGAAGGATCCTGACCAACGTACCCTGACGCAGGAATTTCTCTGCCAGAAGCTCGCTTTCAAGCACTACACCGTGCCCCATCGCGGCGGCTTCCAGGCTCATGTATGAACGATCAAACCTGAAAAGCCAGGGCTGGGCGGGCTGGGCGATGTTATGTGCCCGGAACCACTCAGGCCAGCGTAGTAATGTATTTTCCGAATAGATAAGCCTGCGTGAGATCAAATCCTCTGGCGCACTAACGGGTGCGTGCGCAAGGTACTCCGGTGATGCCATGGGCAGAATGCGTTCATTTCTCACGGACCTTATATCGAAACCTTCCCATGACGGAAAGCCATGTCGGATAGCGATATCCACTTCGCCGCGTCCGAAATCCACGTCCTCATACGAGCAGGCCAGCGTGACTTCGGTGCCGGGATACTGCTGCTGAAATGACTGAATGCGCGGTAAAAGCCACAGGTAGCCGAAGGTGGGGGAGCTGTGAATATGGATTTTGTTCACGCGGCCTGCGGCCTTCATCTCCGCGGTTGCCTGAATCAGCCCCTGTAGATGCACACCAATGATCTCCAGGTAAGCTTCTCCCCTGGCGGTCAGTTTCACGCCGGCAGCGTGACGTTCGAACAGATGGCACTCCAGGCTCTTTTCCAGCGTGGCTAGCTGATGGCTCGCGGCTGACGCGGAAATACCCAACGCTTCAGCCGCACGAACCACGTTTCCCGCCCGGGCAATATGCTCAAAAACCTGGAGACACTTCAGTGAAGGGATCTCCGCATAATTTCTCATTTTCAGACCTCTGTAACACCAGACTGACCCTATTTTATCAGCTTCAAAAAGGCGGTCACAGTCAATTCTCATTGAATGGTTAACCATTTATCGAGATCGCTCTCACAGTTATTTATTTATACAGCAAGCTTAAATGGACATAAGAACGAGGTTTGTTGTTAAGTGGTAAACCATTAAGACATATCACTCAAGGGGACTTCTGATGTCAGAACTGAATCACAACCTTCACGGCCTTTCTGAACACGCTTATTCGATTCGCCGGCATGCCCTGCGTATGGGCGCCGTGCAGGGGCAGGGTTATATAGGGCAGGCACTGGGCATTGCCGATGCGCTCACGGTGGCCTATTTCCATGCCATGTCCTTCCGGGCGGAAGATCCTGAATGGGAAGGTCGTGACCGCTTTCTGCTTTCAATCGGTCATTACGCAATTGGCCTGTACGCCGCTCTCATCGAGGCAAAAATCATTCCTGAGCATGAGATAGAGAATTACGGTAGCGACAACAGCATTCTGCCGATGTCCGGCATGGCGGCCTATACCCCGGGGATGGAAATTACCGGCGGCTCGCTAGGGCATGGTTTGGGTATTGCTGTTGGCATGGCGCTGGGCCTTAAGAGAAAAGGGAACAATGCGGCGGTGTATAACCTGCTGTCGGACGGTGAGCTGAATGAAGGGTCGACGTGGGAGGCCGCGCTTTCCGCCAGCCACTGGAAGCTCAACAACCTGATCGCGCTGGTAGATGTTAACCGCCAACAGGCGGACGGAGACAGTCAGGAAGTTCTGGCCACTGAGCCGGTCGATAAAAAGTTTGAGGCGTTTGGCTGGTTTGCTCAGCGCGTGAACGGGCACGATTTGCAGGCACTTGTCAGTGCATTCGATGCGGCCCGGCATCACGCGGGCGATCAGCCACGCGTGATCATTCTCGATACGCTGATGGGGAAGGGAGTGCCTTTCCTGGAAGAGAGAGACAAAAATCATTTCATTCGCGTAGCTGATGCCGAGTGGCAGCAGGCACTTGATGTCCTGAAACGCCATATCTGAAATCACTTCCGACTCAATGAGGCCACTATGACCACTAAAAAACTGACTACATCTGCCATGATTGCTTCAATTGCTGAAGAGGGGCAGGCAACCATTCCGGCTCCCTTTGGCCATGCCCTGGTCGAGCTCGCAAAAAAACACAATGATATCGTCGGCATGTCGGCAGACCTGGCGGCTTATACCGATCTGCATATTTTCTCGCGCGAGTTCCCGGAACGATTTTATCAGATGGGTATGGCTGAGCAGCTGCTGATGAGCGCCGCTGCAGGGCTGGCCCGCGAGGGGGCTACGCCTTTTGTCACCACCTATGCCGTGTTCGCCGCACGACGAGCCTATGATTTCATCTGTATGGCTATCGCAGAGGAAAAGCTTAACGTCAAAATCGTCTGTGCATTGCCGGGGCTCACAACGGGATATGGCCCCAGCCATCAGGCAACAGAGGACATTGCTATTTTTCGCGGCATGCCGAATATGACCATCATCGATCCATGCGATGCCATTGATATTCAGCAGGCTATTCCGGCCATATATGAACATGAAGGTCCTGTCTATATGCGCCTGCTGCGAGGAAAAGTGCCGGTCATTCTGGATCGGTTCCCTGACTACAGGTTCGAGGTCGGAAAAGCGAAGCTGCTGGCAGACGGCCATCAGGCGCTGATTATTTCGACTGGCCTAATGACCATGCGCGCCATTCAGGCCCGTGACCTGCTGGAAAAAGAGGGTATCAGCGTCGCGATACTGCACTCGCCAACCATCAAACCCCTGGATGAAGCAACCATTTGCCGTGAGGCGGAAAAACGTCACTGTCTGGTGATCACCGCAGAAAACCACACGGTGATTGGCGGACTGGGCGAAGCCGTAGCCTCCGCGCTGATGCGAAACGGAATATTCCGGCCATTCAGGCAGGTCGGGCTGCCGGATAGATTCCTGGATGCTGGCGCGCTGCCAACGCTTCATGACCGCTATGAGATATCCGCACGTTCACTTGCCTCCAACATTGCATCCTGGATTAAACAATAAAGCATGTCATCCACACGCCTCTGCGTGTGCAGGGGTGTGTGCAACTCTGTTTTAAAGCCTTGCCATTGAAAATATCCGAAAGATAAAGGGCTTATCATGATTGATAAATTAAAAAGGAAGAGTCAGTACAGATGGTTTGTGATAGCACTCATTTTTATACTCTTTATGGTTGCACAGGCAGACCGGGCAAACATCGGCTTCGCTATTCCTTTTATCCAGAAAGAATATGACCTGACCAATTCAGAGATAGGTCTCATCATCAGCCTGTTTTTTGCCGGTTACGGACTGTGCCAGATCCCGGCGGGCTTTTTTGTTAAACGTAAAGGGATCCGGTTTTCCTATGCCGCCGGTATGCTGTTGACATCCGTCTTCACGTTTATGATGGGCAAAGTTGATTCTGTCTGGCACCTTAAAATTCTGCGCGCGCTGGTGGGCGTCAGCGAAGCTCCCGTCGTGATCAGCTCAACAGCCACCATCAACAACTGGTTTCCAACGAAAGAGAAGGGGACGGCCACGGGCATTTTTCTGGCCGGTTCAAAATTCGGCCCGTTGCTGGTTCCTCCCATCTGTGCCTGGATTCTGATTCATTATGACTGGCGCCATATCTTTCTGTTCTTTTCAATACCGGGAGTCATTCTGGCTTTGGTGTGGTATGTCCTGGTCAGGAATACCCCGGCAGAAAGCCGCTTTGTGAATCAACAGGAGGCGGATTACATCGCGGAAGTCAGCCGTGATGAAGAAGGGAGCAGGCGACGTTTCAAAAGCCGGGCGTTCCGCTATGGCTTCATTGACCACATGATCAGAACGACAAAGCTCACCCCACTCGACTCATCCCGGTCTATTTTCCGGTCATGGGATATTTACGGTGCAGCAATCGGTTACATGTGCATGGTGGGGATTGTTGACGGCGTGATTATGTCCTGGCTGCCAAAATATCTTCTGCAGGAACATAAGCTGTCCATCGTGGCTTCCGCGGCGCTGGCTGCCACGCCGTTCGCTGGAAACGTGATAGGGAATCTTTGCGGCGGTTGGATTTCGGATAATCTGCTGGCCAAGCGCCGCAAGCCGCTAATGATGTTCAGTGCAGTCTGCACGATTGTGATGACAGGGTTGATGACTATAGCGCCACAGAACCCCTACCTGCTGGGCCTGCTGCTGTTCTGCCTGGGCTTTCTGATAGCGCTGGGGTACTCAGCTTACTCAGTGTATGCCATGGCCCGGGCGTCCAGAGAGACTTATCCGGTCGCTTACGCGATTATTAACATGGGCGGGCAGCTGGGAGCGGTGTGTATGCCCCTGATCGTCGGAGTATTGCTGGATAACTACAGCTGGAATGCGGTGTTCATCACGCTGGGTATCGCCGCGGCACTGTGTCTGGTGGTGGTCTTTACCATTCGTGAACCTCTGCCTGCAGGTGCTGAACTGGAGTGACAAACAGCCAACGTAACCGGCTGCACGCAGCCGGTTGCACGATCACTGCATAAGCAGATTCATCAGCATATTTTCCCGCTCCCAGTGGGCGAAATGTGCCTCCATGGCCGCTCTGGCCGCATCAGGATTGCGGGCCGCAATGGCCTTAACAATATCTTTGTGATTACTGTTAATGCGGGTTTCCGATTCGTTCAGACCTTTCATGATGCTGCGTCGTTTTCTCAGCAAATCGGCGATGAAAGAAGCGATGCTCTGATAAAAAAGCATGATGACAGGATTATGGGTCATACCAGCCAGCACCAGGTGAAACTGATAGTCTGCCTCAACCTTTTCTTCAAAACCTTCAACCGTCACCATCAGATCGCTCAGGCGTTCGAGTTCGGCAATTTCTTCATCAGATGCATGCGTGGCCGCTTCTTCGGCCAGCATTTTCTCGAACATTTCCCGGGCGTCTTCGATGGTATCGAGCGAGATGTAGCCTAACTGTGAGGCAATATCAAAATAGAGGTTGGCAAATGACAGGCGAGGCATTCTGAGAAACGTTCCGCTTCCCTGATTACGCTCAATAAAACCAAAAAATTCCAGAGAGGAAAGGGCATTTCGGATAATGGATCGCTGAACCCCCATTTTTTCCGCCAGGACCCGTTCAGAAGGCAGTCTGTATATGCCATTTTTATCAATCGCAGCAGTCGCGAGTATCCGTTTGATCAGGGACTGACTTTCTTCGGGGATTCCGGTCATGTTTATCACATAAGATGATTACAGAGGGCGGGTGGGTTACCGAATATCCTAACGCCTGCATCAGGGGATGACAACATAAGAGGCGTGCCGGGCGGAGACAGAACAGCATTCTGAGCAAAAGTTTCTTGTTCTCCCCGCAGGTAATGAAATCAGACCATTACCTGCCGGTCAGATGGTTTCAGGCGTTTCCGCCCGCTATTTTTTTCAGTGCCACGACTTCTGAATGCTCAATATACGGCGGGAGTTCGCTGAAGAGTTTAACGATATGGTCAGCATTCAGATGCTTTTGCAGTAGGTCAAGAGAAGACCATTCTTCGGTCCAGACAAAACGACGGGGATTCTTTGCGTCCTGGTTAAGCTGATAAGTAATGCAGCCTTCTTCACTCAGAGTTCTCGCAATGACGCTGCAAAACATTTCATGAACCTTATCTTCAAAGCCTTCCTTAACGGTAAATAATGCGACGACTGGTACAGTCATAGTGCCTCCTGAATAGTAACAATTGGCTTATTGAGCCTGATCAAACAAGTTATTCACGCCGCTCAGGGCAGACATGAAATCAAGATAGTTGCGCGTCTTTGCACCGAATCGGATGTCATTGACAATCGTGAGCGAGCGCAATAAGGGATAAAGCCTGAAGTCCGATTCATTGATCTCTTCCCAGTACTCCAGGAGAGTCTCGAGTTCACCGAGCTGGCATTCCCTGTGCCTTTCAGGAACCTCCCGCCATACTGCCCATCAACGTAGTGAACGATATCCCTACTCCCAGCCATGAAAGTGCCGTCGTCCTTCTCAAGAATGGGAGCAATCTTTTTACCGACCATGCTGGTGGGCGTTTCAGCATCAGCTTCAGACATAACGCGCAGTTCAAAAGGAATTTTCTTTATCCCGAAAATCATGCGGGCCCGGACGCAGAATGGACAATGCTCGTAAATATATAACTTCATCAAGCAGCCTCCCTGTAGATTCTAGATTACTCACAAGTAACATTACTCAAAAGTAATGTTACTTGTGAGTAATCTTGGTGTCCACACATAATCCTTTATTTTACTTAGCTGTTAGAGAGTGATTACACTAGATGCGTTGCTGATCCAGTTTACTTATCGGAGCCCTGCTTTGTCACATCGCGTTACCCAGCCTCAGAACAGTCCGCAGCCTACCAGAGGCGAAGTAACCCGCCAGCGCCTGCTGGAGCATGCCTGCCGCGAATTCGCCAGACTGGGATTTCACAGCACTAAAGTGAGCAATATCGTCAAAGCCAGCGGGCTAAGCCAACCCACGTTTTACATCTATTTTGACAGCAAAGAAGCCGCATATGAGGAGCTCGTTCATGAGTTTCGCCGCAGACTCAGGATCATCACGAAAGATTTGCTGATCCAAAAGCCCATCGGCGGAGAAGCCTTGGTCAAAAGTCTCCAGTTCAGCTTTATCAGTTTCCTGAGTTTTCTCGCAGAAGATCCGGATCTGACAGAAATTGGTCTGTTCCAGCCGCCGGGCTGCACAGAAACTAAAGCCTCGCTCGCCGTATGGATCGCGGACAACATTGCACAGGAGCAGGAGCTGGGGGTATTCAGCAAGGACGTCGATGCGCTGACGGTCGCGCGATGCTTCGTCGGGATGATCGATCAGGCTGCCAGGGTTCCCCGGGATGAAATGACTTTGGAAGATCTGGCAATGGGCTGTGCGCGTGTGCTGTGTAAGGGCATAGGGCATTGAGTCGGGTTTTACACCCTTAATCGAAAAAGTGGCGGCAAAAAAACTAAAACTCAGACATCTGTCCTTGTAATGACACTGATTGAGCCTGCACCTCCACGTCTGCAAAAAATTTAACCATTTCTACCGCATCATCGAGGGTAAATCCCCGTTGCGTGCTGTCTGTGGTCTCGTTAAGCGTCTCACTCGCATAAAGTGTATAGCATTATCCCGTCTCTTTTTACTGCATGGTTAACTTGCCTGACAGCACTTAGGCTGCATCGGCATGGGTGGGTATGCCGGGGTAATTCCGTGTGGGGTGGGAGGGTCATACGCATGACGGAAAGCTGTGGCCTGCCCGAAGGATAGTGCTAATAAGGCTGCCCGCTCCATGCTTTGTCGCTCTGAAGTAGGAGTTCGTGCTGCAGGTAAACCTGCAGCGGTTTTTTTTAGCGTGTTCATCCTTCATACACTCTCCTTAAATTTAATTATCGCTGAGTGTAGCAGCCGCAAAAACGGCACCCGCAGGTGCCGTGATGGCTATCAGATTGTGTCCGGTAACGCGTAGGCGATGACGTAATCGCCTTTACCTGTTCTCATGAAATGATGTCCGGTTGCTTCGATCACCACATACTCTTTACCGTTCTGTTCATAAACCATTGGGTTTGCCTGGCCACCTGCCGGCAGCGGCGCTGACCAGACCGTTTTCCCGGTTCTAATATCAATGGCACGGATAAGGTCATCCGTCGCTGCTGCAATGAAGACCAGCCCGCCTTTGGTGACGGCAGAACCCCCATTGTTAGGCGTTCCGATGTTGATCGGCATACCGGTTGGAATGCCAAATGGACCATTTTTCCTGGCCGTCCCCAGCGGGCGATCCCAGACGGTGTGCCCGGTACGCAAATCAATTGCACGAATGCCACCGTACGCGGGCTCGTTGCAGAGCATGCCGGTAAAGCCATTCTGCCAGCCCGGATTGATGTTCAGCGCAAACGGCGCGCCGCTCTGAGGTGTCAGCGGACTGGCATGGGTGTCAAGGTTATAGCCAATTTTATCCGAAGGATGGACGTGAAGCTTATCCGCAACGCTCCTTGCCACAAACTCGGTATAGTTAACGGTGTTGTTATAGTTGGCAATGACTAGACCATTCACAGGGTCAACTGAAACGCCACCCCAGTCACTTCCGCCGTTGTAGCCCGGATAGGAAATAAACGGTCTTCCGATTGAGCCCGGCGTATAGGCGCCTCTGTAGTCAGCCTGCTGGAATTTAATCCGGCAGTACAGCTGGTCCAATGGCGTCAGTCCCCAGGTGCTGGCAGGCGTCAGATCCGGTTTGCGCATGCTGTTGAAAGTGGAATATGGCTGGGTCGGCGAACGCTTATCCGGGTCGGTTCCTCCCTGTGGCGCTGGCTTTTCAATCACATCAAACAGCGGCTTGCCATTTTCACGATTAAGAACGTAAAGCTCAGCGTTTTTGGTCGGCAGAATGATAGCGGGAATTTTACTGCCATCGGCCTGAGGATAGTCAACGAGGGTAGGAGGTGAGCCCAGATCGAAATCCCAGATGTCATGATGGGTCGTCTGGAAGTTCCAGCGCGGGAGCCCGGTGTTGATATCAAGTGCTACCAGCGAATCGCCGTACTTCAGCTCAGCAGGGGTACGCGGCGCGCTCCAGTAGTCACCGGAAGGGTTAGCGACAGGAAGATACACCAGCCCCAGTTTTTCATCACCGGTAAACGAGGTCCAAACGTTAGGACTTCCGCGCTTGTAAGCGTCATTGCCGTGCTTAGGCGTGGCGTCCTCAGGATTAGCAGCATCCCATGCCCACTTTAGCTTGCCGGTTCGAACGTCGTAGGCTTTAGTAACGCCTGGCGGGCCAAAGACACGCTGGCCGTCAATGACCTGATGACCAACAACAATCGTATCCCTGATCACTACCGCTCCGGAGGTAATCGAAACGTAGCCGGTGTAGGTTTCACCCATATCCTTAAGGATCGATACCTCGCCGTTATTGCCGAAATCAGTGCAACGGGTTCCGTCCTGCGCATCCACCTCGAATACACGGGCATCGAGCGTGCCCAGAATGATCCTGCGATCACAGTGTTGATAAACAGCAGCGATAGCAGGAGCCGAAGCCGGCTGAGAAGGTTGTTGAGAGGGTTTCTGAGTACCGTCAAAATAGGCCAGAGAGCGGCATGCGGGGGTATATGGCAGCGCATCCCGGTTAATTTTAGGGTCAAAGCGCCATTTTTGTTTTCCCGTAGTAGGGTCTAAGGCGACTATATTGTTTGCAGCTGTACAAACATAAAGGAAATCACCCACTTTGATTGGCGTGTTCTCCGTTCCCCAGCGAGCGCCTGGTGGCAAATCTCCCGCATGAGTCTGCCAGGCAACCTTCAATTTACTGACGTTTGCAGGCGTAATCTGTGACGTTGAAGAATAACGTGCTGCAGACAAATTTCCACCATAGGCAGGCCAGTCATTTTTGACCTCCTGTGAAGTGGTTCCGGTACCGGTGTCAGCGGAAAAGTTTTTACCGTCAGGTGCCGGAAAACCATTGGCTTCGGTCGTGTTATGAGGAAGAAATGCCAGACCGCCCGCGCCAATAAAGGTGAGAACCAGTACTCCCGTCACAGCCCCGCTGTGCTTACGCTGCAGGCGTGGAAGCAGCGTTGACAGGTGGAAGGAGAACGCGATCGCCAGCAGCAGTATCAGTGCGAAACGAGGCACCCAGCGCCAGTAATCCGTACCGGATTCAGATATCGTCCAGAACAGCGTGCCGAAGAACAGCAGGCTGAACCAGAGAACCGCAATAGCTTTCCCCCTGAAAAGGGCCACCCCAGACAGAATGCTGAGGACGCCTGCAATGGCGTAATACCAGTTACCTCCCAGCGAAATAAGCCAGACACCGCCGGCAAGCATGTAGATTCCCAACAGCAACAGTATTGCTGCAAGCAGTTTACCGACCCATCCTGGACGGTTCTTGAGGTTTGAAGGTTGATTCACGATTATGACCTTGCCTGTATGAATAATTAAACTAAATAAAGCGCGCAAATTGTTATCACGATGTAAGTATTTTGTCACACCAGTTATTTATATTAAGCACTAATTATCCAATGGGCTTTTAATTCATGGGTGCATGAGAAAAAACTCAGTATATTAAGAATGAAAATGTATGCCTATAGTCTTAAGGGGCAGGTGCGCTTGAGTAGTGAGGTATTAATCAGATGGTTGGGTTCATAAAATATCTGCTTTATTTATCTCATAAAGTACGCATCTGAAATTTCGTTAACTTTAAAAGGGATTAAATATGGGAACTAAAAGCCAAAAGAAATCCGAGCGATTCATTCCTGCTGAAATAGCCAAGAAACTCCCTGAGACCTCTGAAAGCATGCTGGCGGATGAATATCTGACGGACAGGCCTGAAGCCAGTTGTAGGGTCTTCCGAGCCTACAAAGGTGTTCCCCCGCATTTCCATCAGCAGTGTGATGAGTATTTATATGTTGTATCCGGCAGAGGGACGTTCTGGATGGAAGATGAAAGCACCGAGGCCGAGTTTGCTCCGGGTCACCTGTTATTTTTTGAGCGTAACGTGGTTCATGCGCTGCCAACGCTCATTGAAGAGCCTGTCGTTTTCCTGTCCATCGACAGTCCCCGTCGGGAACCTGATGATATCATTTTTGTGAACCCTGAGGACGGCTCTGCGTCTGATTTTATGCTACGTAACGGGCAGGGATAGCGCGCAATTGCCCGATGTTCTGCCGTGAGTGTTCTGGCGACAGAGGTCGGGCAGGCCACATATCAAAGCCGTACCTGTCATGCGTGGCATGGTCTTCTGATGCAGAGTTCAGTTAGTGTGATTTCATTCAAAAGCAATAAGTCAGCTAAAGCCGGTTTAGAAATCAGTATTTGTTTCAACCGATTTGACATTCGTGTACAAGATACTAAGCCGATGATCTTTTCGCTCATTTTTAAAATCACCGTCAGCCAGAGATCTTATACCTTCAACTATTAATTTCTCATTCAGAGCCGTCGCATCCGCTTATGGCAGGAAACGGACGCGCGCGTCAGGCTCGCTATGAGCGAATAGCGGACATTCACGGCCATCAATTTAGCTGACAACATGGCCTTGATATATCGTCAAATTAGTGGCGTTTTTCTTTCGATATTCTTTAAACAGATTCAAATTTCATTTGTTATGACTCCTGCATCTTAACGACTACTTTGCCCTTCGCGTGTCCCTGACCCAAATAGGCAAGAGCTTCCTTTGCTTCTATAAAAGGGAATACCTTGTCGATCACCGGCCTGATTTGTTCCGCCTCAATGAGTTTGCCGATTTGGGCGAGCTGATCGCCATCAGGACGGACAAAAAGAAATGAATAAGTGAGGCCTCGATTTTTTGTAAGACGTATGATCTTGCGGCTCATCAGCCCGAAAACTAAACGCAGCAGGACATTTAGTCTCCGCGACCGGGCGAACGCAGCATCTAATGGACCGATGAGAGAAACAATCTTTCCACCCGGCTTGAGAATTTGAGTGGATTTTTCAATTGAATCGCCTCTGATAGTGCCGAGAACCACATCGTAGCCGCTCAGCTCGTTTTCAAATTCCTGCTTTTTATAATCAATCACTTCGTCTGCGCCAAGATGACTCACCCACCCGGCGTTGTCTGTGCTGGTTGTCGTGGCCACCTGTGCGCCAAGGTACTTCGCCAGTTGGATGGCAAAACTGCCAATCCCCCCGGAACCTGCAGGGATGAAGACCTTCTGACCAGGCTGCAACCCGGCTCGCTCTGTCAGCGCCTGCCAGCATGTGAGGCTCACCATCGGGAGCGAAGCCGCCTGCACGAAATCCAGGTTCGTGGGTTTTATGGCTGCAGCGCTCTCTGGTACCACTGCAAACTCCGCAAGAGAACCTATTCCCGTGTCGAAAGTGCTGGCGAAAATTTCGTCACCTGGCTTGAACCGCATCACTCGACTCCCCACGGCGATGACAACCCCGGCTAAATCGCTTCCCAAAGTAGCGGGGAGTTTAAAATGCAAAACCGGTTTGAATATTCCGGTTGGGATCATGTTATCAATCGGGTTCAGACCCACAGCGAAAACTTTTACCAGAATTTCATTATCATCGGGGGAAGGGCAATCGATGTTATCGAATCCCAGCTCAGGGGATTTACCATAGCGTTTAAACGTAAGTGCTTTCATCGTCTTATTCTTCATTTATTTTTTCGCATCAAGCTGAAGACTTTTGCGCACCACATTATCCAGGAATGACGCAGGGGCGAATCTGAGAATAAAATTCAATTGACCTGCCAGCCTTCCCGCCGTATAGCGCACCTTCGGGCGTAAAGTCTGAGCAGCTTTAACCACCACGTCAGCCACCACCTCCGGACTTTCCGCCTCAGCCATTGCTTTGCTCACCACTTTCGTCAGCTTAGCCCGGATCTGGTCATACTCCTGAAGCTTTGCATCCGCCTCGATATTATTGGCTTCAAACTGTGTTTTCATGTAGGCAGGTTCGATGACAGACACTCTGATGCCCTGTGTGCGCAGTTCATGATCCAGTGCTCCGGTATACCCTTCGACCGCATGCTTACTGGCAGCATAAAGTGCCACATACGGCAACGGAACGATGCCGAGTATCGAACCGATATTGATGATGCGTCCGCTGCCCTGACGGCGCATATGAGGGATCACTGCGCGGCTCAACCTGACGATGCCCAAAAAGTTGGTGTCGAAAATGTGTTTGGCCTGTTCGACAGAACTCTCTTCCGCCGCCGCTGGAGCAACCCCAAAGCCCGCATTATTAATCAGAACATCGATTCGCCCCTCCAGACGCAGCAACTCCTCAATGGCGGCCTCGACAGAAGCGTCGTCCGTCACATCCAGCGCCAGTAAAGGAAATGGATGCTTTCCCGCCTGAGCGCCACGCCGGCTCGTACCATATACCGTAAATCCTGCGGCTAAAAGTTTATGACCAGACGCTTCGCCGATACCCGAGGACGCGCCGGTAACCAGTGCAACACGTTTTTTTGCCATGCTGAATAAGGCCTTCATGAGATGTTTCAGGTTTCTCATCGCTGATGAGACGACAGGCTGTAATGGATTTATGTCGGATTTACCGCTGTGCAGAACAGCCGGAAGACCGTTCTGCACAGGACACCTCATTGATTACAGTGCTTTATATCGTTCTGCGGATTCATCTTGTTTGATGTCTGAAAGCAGAGCCTGACGCGAAGCATCGAGGGTGTCCCAGCGGGCAGCATTATGTAAAGGCGGAATGGTGACCCGTTCACGGCGGTCAAAACCTACCAGTGCGGCATCCACTAATTCGCCCACTTCCATGAGTTTTGCCGAGTTAGTGATGTCGATACCCGCACGGTCCCAGATTTCCGTGTAAGTGCCAGCAGGGAGCACCGCCTGGATATAAATGCCTTTAGATGACAGCTCGACATTCATTCCCTGAGACAGGAAAAGCACGAAGGCTTTGGTGGCGCCGTAAACCGTCATGGCAAATTCTGGGGCGAGGCCGACGATGGAACTGATGTTGACGATCGATCCCTCGCCCGCTTGCACAAAGCGTGGTGCCACGGCACTGGCAAGTCTCGTCAGCGCAGTAACATTAAGCGCGATAAGGCTTTCTATTGAATCAGGTGTCTGCTCTGTAAAACTGCCGGACTGTGCAATACCCGCGTTATTGATAAGAATGCCAATCTGCGCGTCTTCACGCAGGCGAGCTTCGACCACAGCTAAATCGCTCGTTTGCGTAAGGTCAGCAGGCAAAACATCGACAGAAATGCCATTTTCCTGTCGCAGGCGATCGGCCAGTATTTCTAACTTCTTTTTGTCGCGCGCAACCAAAACCAGGTCGTGGCCCCGGCGGGCGAACCGTTCAGCGTAAACCGCACCAATACCCGTGGATGCGCCTGTAATGAGAACTGAAGCTTTAGTCATAATTTGATCTTCTTTGTTAAAGTGTAAACAGAATTCGCCATGTGCGATGTATGAAGAACCGTCACACCGGTGCTTTACTTACTGGTTTCAGTCAGCGACGGGTAATCGGTATATCCCGCTGCGCCACCGCCATAAAGTGTTTCAGGATTGATTGAGGCCAGAGGTGCGCCCGTCTTCAGCCTTTCGACCAGATCGGGGTTGGAGATGAATGGGCGACCAAACGCGAACAGATCGGCTTTACCCTGCGCAAGCTGAGCGGACGCCAGTTCCAGGTCATAGCCATTGTTGCCAATGTAGGTGTTTTTAAAACGCTGGCGCAGGGAGTCGTAATTGAACGGGGATACATCACGCGGGCCGCCCGTCGCACCTTCAACTACATGGAGGTACACGATGCCTAATGCGCTGAGTTGGTCAGCGACGTAATCATATTGCTGCTGCGGATCACTGCACGAAATCGCATTAGCAGGAGAAACCGGTGAAACACGTACGCCGGTGCGGTCAGCACCAATCTCATCTTTTACGGCCGCCGTGACTTCCAGCAGCAGGCGCGCACGATTCTCAACAGAGCCGCCGTATTCATCAGTACGCTGATTTGCGCCATCTTTGAGGAACTGTTCCAGTAGATAACCATTCGCGCCGTGAATCTCTACGCCGTCAAAGCCGGCGGCAATGGCATTGGCCGATGCCGTTCTGAAATCGTCAATAATCCCCGGTATTTCCTGCAACTCCAGCGCACGTGGCTCAGAAACATCAGCAAAGCCATTGTTCACAAAGGTTTTCGTCTCGGCGCGAATGGCTGACGGCGCGACCGGTGCAGCGCCACCCGGCTGTAAATCGACATGCGAAATTCGTCCTACGTGCCATAACTGTACAAATATGCGCCCACCTTTGGCATGCACCGCGTCAGTCACTTTACGCCAGCCATCGATCTGAGCCTGCGTGTAGATCCCCGGCGTATCCTGATAGCCCTGCGCCTGTGCGGAGATCTGCGTGGCTTCAGTGATCAGCAATCCTGCTGTGGCACGCTGGGCGTAGTAGGTCGCCGCCAGTTCGCCCGGTACCAGCCCCGTTCCGGCCCGGTTACGTGTCAGCGGTGCCATCACGATGTGGTTGGCCAGTGTTAGTGAGCCAAGTTCATAGGGTTGAAATAATGTCTGATTCGTCATGCTTATTCGCCCGTTAATGGTGGGTTGAGGTGTCAATATAATGATGATGATCATAATCTATAATGTCAACTCGTTTGATTACGGTCATCATCAATGTATACTTAAACTCAATTTTTAAGAGGGGCAGGAAAGCATGAAAGTGTCGAAAGAGCAGGTTCGGGAAAACCGGAGACGCATTGTTGAAACGGCCTCAGAACTCTTTCGCGAACGCGGTTACGATGGCGTGGGCGTGGCGGAACTGATGTCAGCGGCAGGCTTAACCCATGGCGGGTTTTACAAGCACTTTGGTTCAAAGGCAGACCTGATGGCGGAAGCGATGAGCTGCGGATTTACGCGTACTGCAGAAAGCACGGCAGGTGTGGACCGGGAAAAATTTATTGCATACTACCTCTCCCGACAACATCGCGATGATATGGGAAAAGGGTGCGTGATGTCAGCACTGGGCACCGATACATCCCGTCAGTCTGAATCAATCAAGGCGACATTTGCCGCCGGACTTGAACGCCAACTCGCCGTTTTAGGAACTGAAAATGGCACGCGCGCTGACCTGATAGATACCATCGCCCATCTTGTGGGTGCACTGGTGTTGTCTCGTGCCTGCCCAGATAATTCCGCTCTGGCTGATGAAATTCTGGATGTCTGCCGTGCGCGTCTTGTTAATCATGAAGCCAGTGAGGATTGAATGTGTTGGGCTTAGGGGACTTTTTTTCAGCAGTGCATATAAATAAATCACCAACGTCCGCTTCTGGCACAGAGCGGACGTTGTGCAGGCCCATGGTCTTATGATTTTTTGGCGGACGCGTACTGTTCGTCAGTGACCTTTTCCATCCAGTCGACAACTTTGCCGTCCTTCGCCTCAGCGATGGCTATGTGTGACATTGCGGTTTCGGCGGCCGCCCCATGCCAGTGCTTTATGCCAGCAGGGATCCAGACCGTATCTCCAGGTCGAATTTCGCGCACCGGGCCGTCCCATTCCTGCACCACTCCCAGACCGGCGGTCACAATCAGCGTCTGACCGAGCGGATGCGTATGCCAGGCCGTGCGTGACGAGGGTTCAAAGGTAACGGTCGCACCACCTACACGCGCAGGTTCCGTTCCCTGGAAAGGCGCATCAATACGTACTGTTCCGGTAAAATACTCCGACGGACCTTTAACGGATGGCTTAGCGCCGCTTTGTATTACGGTAATCATGGGGGAATTCTCCTCTGAATGAGCAAATGAAACAGAAAGTGCAAGGGATACAGCAATAACAGCAAGTCTCTTCATACGGGCTCCGTTTACTGGTGCAGGTAAGAATTAATGCTGATTTAGCATCCGTAACATTATTCAGTGTAATCTTCACGCCATTGGTTGATAAGATAGACAAATATGAATAGGTATGTGCATGGCATGCAACAATGACACCTGAAAACCTGAATGATCTGCGCGCATTTGAGTCGGTGGCGCGGGAAAAAAACTTTACTCGTGCAGCTGCAATGCTGGGTATGTCTCGGTCCGGATTAAGCCATGCGATTACGGCGCTTGAAGCACGCCTGGGTGTAAGGCTGCTGATGCGCACCACGCGGAGTGTTTCACTCACAGAAGCCGGGCTGCGGCTGTATAAGACCTTACAACCGATGTTAACTGAACTGGATAATGAGCTAGCTTCACTGCGTTCTTTGAGCGACAAACCTGCAGGCATTGTGCGCATTACCGCTCACGATCACGCGATCGTATCGGTGCTCTGGCCGAGGCTACAGGCTTTGCTGAAACACTATCCGGATATTCAGATTGAACTAAGCGTTGACTATGCGCTGACCGATATTGTGGCACAGCAATTCGATGCCGGGGTCAGAGTGGGCAACATCGTTGATAAAGATATGATTGCCGTCCGGATTGGTCCTGACTTTTATATGGCGGTGGTGTGTTCACCTGATTACCTGTGCAATAAAAGCATCCCTGCCAGACCCGGTGAGTTAACTACTCATCAGTGCATCAACCTCAGGCTACCCACGCACGGCGGGCTATATGCATGGGATTTTGAGAAAGAAGGTAAGTCGTTAACGGTACGCGTGCAGGGACAAACCGTATTTAACAATACCTATCTGATGCTACAGGCCGCTCTGGACGGGCTGGGATTTGCCTATATTCCGCTGGATCTGGCTCAGTCTTACATTGAATCGGGAAAACTTACTCCGGTACTTGAGGAGTGGTGGCCGTATTTCCCCGGATATCATCTGTACTATGCCAGCCGGCGTCAGATGCCGCCGGCACTTGCAGAGGTCATTGCAGCGTTACGATATCGCGAGGGGTAATGTGCCCATCGTTTGGGTGAGGTCAGGACCATGCCGCATGCCCGTCAATCCTGGCAGTGGAAGGGGACGTATTTAACCGCCCTCACACTTTTTCATTAACAGAAGCGTCGCTCAGGATTGGTTCAGCTCAGTAAGATTCAATCGAAAGTGTTGCTCTGGAGTAATAATTATCGATTTACCCCCATTCACATCTGATTAATTGAATAAAAATTTTTTAACCAATGTCCGCTATTCGCAAAAAGCAGACTTCAGGCCCATTATGGTTTCTGCTTTGCTGACGGAAGCAATTTTTTAGCTTCGTGAATGAGCTTTTCAATCTCTTCCAAAGGGATGCATCCTTCGTAGCAAGAAAAAGAGAATTCATGAGTTACGTCGGAATAGAAGACTTCAGCAATTTGCCGGAGCGGGGATGTTCCAGCCTCAGAAAGTTCGAGGTACATACCATCACGGATGACATCGCTTCCACAGGTTAGGTTGTATTGGATGTTAGCCATAAATATAATTTCCCATTTTCCTGTTAATGACGCCTCTGTTCGAGCGTAATAAAACATTTCCCTAAAGATACCTTTTATAGGTCCGCAAAGAGCGAAAAGCGGATTTTATGCCTTACATATTGTCCCTTTAGTTTGGAGAAGACTTAAAGGAATAAGGTAAAATTTACATGGCCGTACCCAGTTAATTCCGAAATCCGGCCATGTAAGAACTTTCCAGGTTCTGAGATGAAATCAATGGCAAGTTGATTCTAAGTGTCATTTTACTTTTCGGGCGTCTTTAACGGATGTTAAACCAGCCAGTGGTTTCCTCAATTACACGCCACAGTTTCTGGGGTATAGCAAGTTGCTCTACGTCTGATGCAGCAATACTGAGAGCAATTTTTCCTTCAGCTTTACCATCTACGAATTTAACCCAGTCTGGGTTCATAACCATACCCTGGCCTACTGCCGTCAATGATACCCCTGCTTTAATAGCATCTTCGGCTAGCTCTGGTGTTCGCAACTGCCCGGCAACAATCAGAGGTATACGTTCTGCAAGGTGATCGCGCACGATTTCAATGACTTTGGGGCCGTTCGGTGCATCAACTGGTCTGGCTTCAAGTGCATTACCGAGTGATACATGAAGATAATCAATACCCTCATCTATCAGGTGGTCAACTAGCTGAAGCGACTCATCAATACGCAACCCATCATCGTAATGCTCATCCAGTGAAATGCGGTATCCCATCAGGAAGGGGTTAGTTGAATGCTCAGCAATCGTTTTACGCACACTCTCGATGACGCTGAGTGGGAAACGCATACGATTTTTGAGAGAGCCGCCCCATTGATCTTCTCTATGGTTGGAATGAGGTGAGAAAAAGTTCTGAAGTAGAAAGCCATGAGCTCCATGTAACTCAACACCATCAAATCCTGCTTCTATTGCACGGCGAGTTGCTTCCCCGAAATCCTGAATAACAGTTTCGACTTCAGTGCATGTCAGTTCACGAGGGGTAACGGACGGTGCGAAAGGACCGGCGTCACCGGGAATAGCGCTTGCAGCAACAATATCCGTAACCAGTTCAGGGCTGGTTTTCACACCTGCATGGAATATTTGTAAGATTGCCGGTGCTCCACCGCTTTTGGCAGCAATAGCCAGGCGCTTCAAACCGGGAATAAATTTGTCGTCATACGCAGCAAACTCTCCCGTAAACCCAATGCCGTTTTGCTGAACATGTGTACAGCCAGTAATGACCAAACCGATGTCCTGAACGCGTCGACGATAATATGCTTCTTCCTCACGAGATACTGTGCCGTCATCATTACCAGCCCAGGTCGTCATCGGGGCCATCACAATACGGTTGCGCAGCGTCACACTTTTACCAAGTGGAAATCTTTCAAGTAGTGGAGTTTGTTTCATGGATAGTCATACCTATGCGAGATTTTTCTTGAAGAAAGGAGCCAGTTTACTTGCTGCAACCGTTGCACCCTGACCATCATAGAGGTCCATATGTGTGGCACCCGGAATGATATGCAGCGTTTTTTGAACAGAGGCCGCAGTGTTATGTAATTCCTGGCTATGCCAAAGCGATCCTGCCTTACTACCGGCTACAATCAGAAGTGGTTGTGTTAAATAGACATCCGCCCCTTCAAAACCGGTGAAAGAAGCCAGCGTACTGATACTTGTCATCAGCATTTGATTGGTAGAAGTCGGATATTTTCCACGTTCGGTTAGATAGTAATCCGCCGCTTCCTGAAGATCTTTTGGGGCACTGGCATCACCCAATTTGGGCACATAGTTGACATAAACTGGTGCGCCGCCTGCTGCTTCGACTTTGCGCTGTTTAGCAACCGCATCCAGAGTTGGAATGAGTTCAGATTCTGATGTTGTTCCCTCCCAGCCTTTACGGGTCGCCGCTCCAACATCTACGGCACTGACCGTTGCCAGCGCTTTGATTCTGCGTTCCGTCATTGACGCTTTAACCGTAATACCACTGCCTGCACAAACGCCTAAAGCGCCGATTCGATTATTATCGACATAATGGAGAGTAGTCAGGTAATCGACTGCGCTATAGAAATCGACGACTCGCTTCATGGGATCATCAACAAAACGCGGTAATCCACCACTGGCCCCCTGATGGGAGGCATCAAACGCCAGGGTGACAAATCCTTCTTTAGCTAGTTTGAGTGCATAAAGTCCAGCTGTCTGTTCCTTAACACCACCACCAGGGTGGATAACGACGATACCAGCATATTGACGGTTTTCGCTGAAATCCGGGGGGACGTAGACATTTCCGGACATCATTATCTCATTGTTCCGGAACAGGACGCCGGTGACCGTGATGCCATCTACGCGTGTAGTGGTGCCAGATGTATTAGGTGTAGGTGGGAGCATGGCTGAAGCATGACCCGCCATCAGTAATCCTGCTGAGGCCACTGAACTCGTCAGTATAAAATTACGGCGACTTATCCCACCTGTTTTTTTATTCATTGCAAGACTCCTTCATATACACGATGGCGGCCCTAGCCGCTTAACGAACAGGGGTTGTTTCAGCAGTCATCTTAATCTCTTAAGTATTGAGAAATTAGATGCTTAATTTCGCATGGGCTTAGAAGGAGGTTTTATTAATAGGATTATAAGTAACTAAGTTCGATGTGGACCAGGACAAACAGCGCTCAAAGGTTATGGGGCACGGAGTGCTTCGAGCACGAGTGAAAATGCCGGAGAATGTTGTAGACGGCTGGGGTAGTAAAGATGATAGGGGGGGCGCGGCGGACACCAGTCTGTAAGCACCTGGACTAACATCCCGTTTTCAAGATAATTCTCCACGGTATCTAGCGGCAGATAAGCAAGTCCCAGTCCATCAAGAGCTGCCTGCTTCATCATATTTATTGTGCTGAAAGTTGCTCGTCCATCAATACGGACCTTAATTTCCCTCTTATCATTGCGAAACTCCCAGATATAGAATCCGCCATGAGTGGGCAGGCGTAATCTGATACAGCTATGATCGTTTAAATCACCAGGCGTTCCCGGATAGGTCTTCCCCATGAAATAAGAGGGCGCCCCGACCACTGCAAAACGGAAGTTCCTGGCAAGGGGCAGGGAAACCATATCCTTATCGACCTGTTCGCCCAACCGAACGCCAGCATCATAACGCTCAGCAACAATATCTTTGAGTCCGTACTCGCTGATAATTTCAATGTTGATATCGGGATACTCAAGTATAACCGGAGCGAGTTTAGGCCAAAGAATTGTATCGGCTGCATGTTCAACGGCAGTAATACGCACAGTCCCGGCTGGTTTTTCTCTCAACCCGCTGAGTGCCGAGATCTCACTTTCAATTTCGTCAAAATGTGGACCTATACGAGAAAGTAGCCGCTCACCAGCTTCTGTCACAGAAACGCTACGCGTGGTACGGGTAAGAAGACGAAGGCCAAGATCTGCTTCAAGAGTCCTTACCGTGTAGCTCAGTGCCGACTGCGAGACACCTAACTGAGCGGCCGCTTTTGTGAAACTTTTTTCACGGGCAACTGCGATAAAAGCTTGATAATCGTTCACATTTTTTCGACGCATCTATTGACCAAGTTCTTTTGGATTAATAATTCTTACTTATAAAATAATTCCTGGCGTGGAGGTTTGTCTATTGGTAACGGTCCAACGTTCCTCATCCACGACAAATATCCATTAGCACTCACTAATGCTCAATAGAACCAAAGCTTACCAACTTCCGCTTCTGGCACTGAGCGGACCTAAGACCGGGAACGGTCCGCTATGAGCGAAGAGCGGACAGGATTGATGTCATCCCCAGCACATTGAACGAGCCAGATAATTAATCTAAGCGAAGTACAACCTCTGATAAATAATTGACGCTTATCGGAGGTATATTAACCTTATGAAATTTCTATAAAATATTCCAGTTTTGATAGCAGATGTTAATTTCGCGGAGCGATGCAAGCATTAGCTTGGGAATGGTTGCCTGCTCGAAAATTTTCATATGGTCAAGGTGGTTTTTAGGGGCAGTATGCACAATGTATTTAAGCATTTCCCAAGTCACATTCTCCCTTCGGATATTGAGACCACCGATCCTAGGTTTGGACGAGTAACATCGGCGTATGTAGCGCTGTAACGCTATCGTTACCGGCACATTAAGCAATACCAGTCCTGTGGCACGTTCAAGTCGGGGGGATATGCACTTTGTGTAATTACCCTCTATCACCCATCTTTCTTTACGAATTGCCTCTTCATGCAAGCGATAAAAATCTTCTGGTTCACGTGGAACCCATTTTGTATCAGGCAGATGATGCAGTTGATCAAGATGAATTAAAGGTAATGACGTTTTAGATGAAATAGCTTTTCCCAATGTGGATTTACCACTATTTGATGGCCCCATGATGCAAATGCGTGGCCCCAGGTCACCTAATGATAAAGAAACATTCACTCATCGACCTCTCAAAATCCAGTAAGAATAACCGATGAAAATTATAATTATATTAACATTTTATGTAAATTTAATGCTGTCTGATAAATGCAGGTAGTACTACTATGCAATCATTTCTGTGCGAAATTGGTTACTTCCGTTCTGGCATAGAGCAGACTAACTTACTGGGCTAAAGGTCCGCTTTGAGCGAAATGCGGACGTTGCTAACCTGTCAATATATTAACCAACACAAATCAGTTTTTTTGGCAGTAAATCCTGGTCTTGCTTAAATTTATCTTATTAAATACATCAATCTTTTCTGTGGAACTTCAAAACAATAAGATGTTAGATGAGGTTTTATGTAAAAATCATTATTCTTAATTAACCCACCCCTATCAGACTACAAATCAAGAAATTCAGGCAAGAGATAATCAGTCATCTCACTTTCCACATTTTGAATTAATTTCAATTGTTATTGATCACCCTGCTAAAAGTATCACTCTGATTGTTGGTTTTAATTCCTATCGATAATGATTAATGTATAATTTCTATCTGGTCCATAAATCCATTTTACTATGTATTCAAATGAACGCTACGATGCAGAACTTGATTGCAGAATAGAAGTAATATTATTAGATATCAAGTTCTGGGAATGGCAGGCGGACAACGCGACTAATAACGCAGATAAGTACTTTGCAATGATTGTCATAGCTGATAAGGTTGCGAGACTTCAGATAGCTCTGGATATTAAAAAAAGAAGAGTGAAGACGTATTGGATTGTCAATTAGCTTTAAAGATTGAATTTAAAAAAGGCGCTCAATGAGCGCCAGGCGATCCTACATAGTAACTCAATGGTTACTTTTTATTGGAGACTCAAATTCCAATCTCATCTTTAACCCAAGAGCGCGCTTTCTTGACAGTTTCTAAAGGCGGTGCTTTTTCGGGGTCTTGTTCTGCTTCAATAATTATCCAACCATCATAGGTTGAATCTTTAAGGTAATTAATTACTGGAGCGTAATTAACAATGCCGTCTCCAGGAACTGCGAATAAACCGTTTCTGACTGCATCATTAAAACTGAGGTTATTGTTGATCACATTGTCTAAAACATCGCCTCTCACATCCTTCATATGAATGTGTGCAACACGATTGCCGTAGTTTTCAAGTACCCAGCCGATATCCACGCCTGCCGCGGTTGCGTGGCCACAATCAAGCACGATACCCACTAAATCATCAGTTGCTTCAAGGAATGCTTTCAGCTCATCGTTAGTTTCAACCACCATCATCAGGTGATGATGGTAAGCGAGGCGCAGGCCATAAATTTTCAACAGTGAGAAAGCCAGGTTATTCACTTTCTGTGCGTACTGCTCAAGGCTAATATTCGCTAAGGCTGGAGACAGGGATAATGGCTCATCCAGAGGTGCACTTCCGGGCATTGCCCCACATTCTCCATAAACCATAACTTTTGCACCAAGTGACTTCAGAAGCAATGCATGATCGTGAACAGCTTCAAGCTCTTCTTCGAAACTACGTTCGATAAGGAATCCGTTAAACCAGCCAGAGGCTAACTTGAGTTTTGCGTTGGAAAGTATTGGCTTAAGTTTATTAACTGTTCTGGGGAATTTACGACCTAACTCAATCCCTTCATAACCCGCTGCCGCGGCTTCTTCAAGACAGGTTTCCAGCGGGATATCACCGCCAAGATCTTCCAACACGTCATTTGTCCAGGACAGTGGGCTAACGCCAACACGAATACGCTTTGATACGCTCATAATTCTATCCTTCAAAATAAAAAGCATCGCTTCCGATGACCTGAGAAACGATGCTAAGTAGGTTCTCAGAGACTCTGAGGAAATTTCAGTATTATAAAGTGAACGCTTCGCGGAAGGATTCTAACGCCACCACCGAATCACCTGATGCCCAACCTTCCAGTGCTACTACGCCGTGATAATTGATACCCTTTAGGGCACGAGCAATGGCTTTATAGTTGATTTCACCTGTTCCTGGTTCTTTACGGCCCGGAACGTCAGCAACCTGAATTTCACCGATATGCTTCTCACTTCTCTTGATTAGTTCTACCAAATTACCTTCGCCAATCTGAGCGTGATAAATATCCAGGTTCATTTTCAGGTATGGGCTGTTTACGGCGGCAACTAACGCCAGAGTGTCTTCCGCTTTTGCAAAAGGCGTACCCGGATGATCAACAGCAGTATTAAGGTTCTCTAGTGTGAAAACCTTGCCTGCCTTCTCTCCCAACGTAGCGAGTGCATCCAGAGTGCTCTTCGCTTTCAGCCACATTTCACCAGTAACAATTTCAACAGGTTTCACTGGCAGGCCAACATTGTTCAGACCAGTACCGTGCAAGTTGAGAGAAGGACAGCCAAGGCGACGTGCAACTTCGATTGACTCATTAGCGCTGGAAAGCAGCTTAGCAATCTCACCACTGTCGGTAAGATTGCCAGAGATATATCCGGTCATTGAAGTGATACGAGCACCGATTTTAACCAGCGCATCAATGTCTTTCTTGGTCCAGTCCCAGATTTCAACACCGAAGCCCATAGCGTGAATACGTTCTACGCGCTCAAGAAATGGCAGGTCGAGAAACACCATTTCTGCGCAGACGGACAATGAGTAGTTAGACATCTAAAATCCTTAAAGAGTGATTGGCTGAGACTGTTGAACAGAAGCAATGCATGCCAGTGCGATTTCCAGTGCGTTGCGCGCATCTTCGCCAGTTGCTTTCGGGATTTCACCAGTAGCAACACAACGAACGAAGTCGGTCAACTCAGCCAAATAAGCGTCACGCAGCAGATCGGTATCACGACGAGCAGTATCAATAGAGATGCCCTCGGTGGTGTAACGCACACAGTTGTTCACATTGATGTTGCCAGCCTGCAACATGCCTTTGCTGCCGAACACTTCACCACGAACGTCATATCCATAAACGGCCTGGAAATTAGCTTCAGCAGTGGCGATCGCGCCATTATCAAAACGAATGTTCACTACGGCGGTGTCCAGTAAACCGCGATCTTTAAAATCAGGACGCACTAACGCATCGGCAACGGCATAAATCTGAGTCGGTTTCGCGCCTGGGTTCAGATGCAGAAGGATGTCAAAGTCGTGGATTAATGTTTCCAGGAAAATTGTCCAGTGTGGGATTGGCGTTGGATCACCCAAACCTGGGTCACGCGTGATTGAACGAAGCAGTTGAGGTACGCCAATCTTACCTGCTTTGATCTCTTCATAGGCTGCAGCGAAACCGCTCACGAAACGACGGTTAAAGCCAACTTGCAGAGCTACACCGGCTTCTTTAGCCGCGTTGATGGCTTTATCAGCCTCTTCCAGCGTGACAGCCATTGGCTTTTCACAGAATACACCTTTACCTGCTTTAGCTGCGGCTACAACCAGCTCAGCGTGAGTACGAGCTGGTGATGCAATGACCACTGCGTCGATTTCTGGATCATTCAGCATTGCCTGTGGGTCGGTATAAGATTTTTGCGCGCCCAGCTTAGCGGCCAGCTTGTCAGCGGCACCCGGAACAGGATCTGCAACTGCGACTAATGTTGCACCTGGAATACGTTGGGCAACCGTTTCACCGTGGAAACTGCCCATACGACCTGCGCCAATCAGACCAACGCGCACAATATTTTTAACAGACATGTAACTCTCCTCAGTATGTAGGGTATTTACGGCTTACTTTGTGATACAGATTCTGGTGTGATGAGCGGTTGCTCATGACCAAAACGACGGGATTTTGAAAGCATCAATGGTTCGATATGCTCCAGCGAGACGCCTTTAGTTTCCGGCAGGAAGCGGCCAACAAACCAAAACGCGATGACACTGAATCCTCCACATAACAGCAGCGGGAAAGCGCCATTGAAGTGTTCCATCAGCACTGGGCTTCGGTTCATCATTGGGAAGCTCTGCGTCACGATGAAGTTTGAAACCCATAGGGAACAGAACGCGTAGCCCATGGCGACAGCTCGCATACGGTTCGGGAAAATTTCGGAGATCAGCAGCCATGCACCAAGACTCCATGACAGGCCAAAAACAAAAATAAAACCGACTAATCCCACAACCGGTAAGTAGCCTTTTGCTTCATTCATGAATGCCCAGGAAGTGAAGAACAGGAAGGCAGCACACCCCAATGCTCCCCAGCGCAGCAGGGGAATACGGCCTACCCGGTCAAATGCAACCAGCGCAATGCTTACACCGGCAAGCAGCGCCAATCCAAGGAATATGCTCTGGAATAGCGAATCCTGGGTATTACCGGTGACGTTCTGTAATAACGATGGTGCGAAGTACATCAGGATGTTGATGCCCGAAACCTGCTGAAGGACGGCAACCGCACAACCGATCCAAAGAATGTAAGAGGCTTTTTTGTCTTTCAGGATGCCGCGCTGCGGTTGACCATCGTTTGAGGCAGAATCTGCAGCGATAGAACCACGAATCGCGCTATAAAGGCGTTCAGCATGTGCTGCGTTTGAAAGAGAGGTGAGCACCTTGAGTGCTTTTTCTTTCTTGTTGTGCATCGCATACCAACGTGGTGATTCCGGCATAAAGCAAGCCATTATCAGGAACAGCACGCAGGGAACCAATGCCGATGCCAGCATCCAGCGCCAGCCCATAGAAACGATCCATTCGTGAGCTGCTCCCTTAGCAATCAGATAGTTGACCACATAAACAACCAACTGACCGCTTACCATCAGCATTTGCTGCATACCCAGCATGCGGCCACGCAAATCTTTCGGCGATACTTCAGCGATATAGAGAGGCGTGACCGCTGAAGCCATGCCTACAGCCAATCCACCTATCAAACGGTAAACAACAAACCACGTCAGGTCATTGGCCAATGCCGCGCCAATAGCCGAGATCGCGAACAAAATTGCGGTAATGATCAGTGTTGATTTGCGCCCGATGCGGTCAGTCAAGCGACCGACCCCCCAGGCACCAATGACGCATCCCAAAATCACGTTAGAAACAGCCCAGCCACTTTCCGCTGGTGAGAGCGATAAATGTTCGGTTAAGGGATCAATAACGCCAGAAATGACGGAGGCGTCATAGCCGAGAATGATTCCACTGACTGAAGCGATGGCACAGATGAATATGAGGTAAGGCACATTGTGCTTTCGTGTAGACATTTCATTACTTCTCCACGTTGGTTTTTTTAAGTTATTTGTCTTTGTAGGTAAGACATAACTACTTAGCAACGGGTGTGCCAAGTCACACTCCACTGTTTTATAAGGAAATAAAAAAAGACATCGATCACAAAGTGTTTATTAAAAAGACATGTCTTCGTAACATGTCTATAGAATGGACACATTCAAAGCTGCAAAGAATGAAATCTATGGACCATTTTCACGAGATGACTTGGGACGAGGAATGGGAGCTTATCGCGAAGCTTAACCATGAGCAGGGATTTGCCGAGTACAATGAAAAACTGGGAATGGCCTGGAAAGCCTTCGAAAAGGGCGATACCCCTAAAGGCCTACGTTCGGCTATTCACGCATCATGGTTACGTAGCCATACGGAAGGCATTGATGCCTATCGTTTTGAATATCAGTTCTGCGATGAGAGCGAGTTACGAAGAATACTGGCGCGGAACGCGCTGTTAATCTCCATCGCGCGCGACATCATGCGTAATCTGCTTGCCTACAATCCTGATGGCCACATTAATCTGACCGATGCCAATGGCATAACACTGCATTTTTGTGGCCAGGATTTAACGCCAGTAGGCAGTATTCTCAGTGAGGCCATATCAGGCACCAACTGCACTGGCCGGTGCCTGAAAGAGAATAAGTTGGTTTATATGCTCAGCGCAGAGAACTATAAAGAAGCGCTGCGCATTCGTGGCAAACATTGTGCGGCTGCCCCTATCAGGGACGAGAACGGCGTTATGCTTGGTGTTCTGACTTTGACTGCAAACCCCGGTTGTTTCCACTATCACACGCTTGGAACCGTCCAGGCCGCTGCCGAGGCGATTTCACAGCAGCTTATTTTGCGGCATCTGGTGAATGAGCAGGAATCAGTGATGGAAGCGCTGAATGAAGGTGTTCTGGTCGTCAGTGAACAAGGCATTATTCGGCAGATAAACCGTTATGCCCGTGAGGTGCTCGGCATACAGGGGGATGTCCGCTTCCGGAATGCTGATCAAGTATTACTTCCTGAAGGTTGCTCGTTGAGGGAGTTGCCAGCCTGTAAGGATCGAAATATTGCTCTTTGCCCAAGCCCTGATTCACGTATTTTATGCGTGATTTCAGTTGTCGTTACTCCCGAAGATGGTCGCGTCATTTCAATGCGTGATAACCGACGTGTGCGAGATATGACGCGTCGTGTTATTGGCAGCAGCGCCAGCTACAACTTTGATATGATCCTCGGCCAGTCAAGAGTAATGCAGGATACCCGTAATAAAGCTCGAAATGCCGGACGCAGTGACAGCACCGTGCTTCTGACAGGAGAGAGCGGAACGGGCAAGGAGTTATTTGCTCAGTCTATCCATAATGGCAGCACCCGCAATACCGGTCCGTTTCTTGCGGTAAACTGTGGCGCGATTCCTCGTGATTTGGTGCAAAGCGAATTATTTGGCTACGAAGATGGCGCCTTCACCGGTTCGAGACGCGGTGGTGCAGCGGGCAAATTTGAACTGGCGGATGGAGGAACACTATTCCTCGACGAAATCGGTGATATGCCTCTCGAAGCTCAGGCAAGTCTGTTAAGAGTGTTGCAGGAGGGTGAAGTGATGCGTATCGGCGGTAAACGACCGCTGAAAGTGAATGTACGTATCGTAGCTGCAACCCACCGCGATTTGAAAAAAGATATTGAAAATGGCTCTTTCCGTCGAGATCTCTTCTTTCGCCTGAATGTGATCAGCTTGCCGATTCCGCCATTACGTTCGAGAAAAGAAGATGTTAAAGAGTTGGCTAACTGGTTCTGTGAAAAAATCTGTCGCGCACTCAATAGAGAACGCGCATTCTTTTCCAGCTCGGCGTTGCAGTTGATGGAAAGCTACGACTGGCCAGGAAATGTGCGTGAGCTGGAAAATATCGTTGAGCGAACCATAAATCTGACCGAAACGGACGATATCCGGGATAAGGACCTTCCAGAGGAGCTTCGTCTACCCGCTTATGCTGATTTAGGTCTACCACGTGAGAAAGTGAAAAGTTTCAATCTTAAGGATGGCGAAAAGACGTTGATCGAACTTTGCCTGATGGAAAAACTGGGCAACATGCGACAAGTCGCCATCGCGCTTAATCTTTCACGCGGTGCACTGTATAACAAGATGAAGAGATATGGGATTGAACCCAGTGATTACCGCAGGTTAAACCATGAAGCTTGACCCCTACAAAACACACAATTTTCATCAGGAGGTCTGCATATCGCTACTCCTGAACTTTAACAGGCCAGAGTAAGCAATCAATTTTTGCATTCCTTACATCCATCACTGACAGTGCGGAATGGTGGCGCACTACGTTTGCAAAAATTGCTGGCGTAATGATTACCACGCAAAATCAGGTATTCAGGTGGATAGTTTGCTTCGCTAGCTAATGAAAAAAAGTGCGGGTTTAGTAAAGTTTGATGCGGTACGAACCTGCAAAGGTTTGCATTAATAATGCCTTTATGAGCGAGGAGCGGACATATTAAATTCGGCTATTTTATTGGTTTCTGTGGTCAGTAAAAATTACCATGCATTACCCTCCCACTATTCAGAATTCATAGATTATATGAGGAAATTACAAAAACTAATTGCCGCTGAGCGTACCGCTTTTTCGCCTTACTCAAGCCTATCTTCAAAGTCGATATCACGTATCGCATCAAAATGCCGAAAGGATGAAGTTGCAGATGCGCATATCCTCATTATGCAGCTCAAATCCGAGTTGGCCACAGTTGCTGATTGGGATGGAGATACACAGGATGACATCTGGAGGGCCATCGAACTGTACAGATCGATCATACTAAAAGTTAGAGAATAAATGGTTGGAGTACGCTTTTGGCTTGAAACCACCAAAGTACATGGGCGAAAGGGCTGCTATGAGCCAAAATCGGCCGTTCAGGTTAAAAATAAGCTTAAGGTTATGTCCATGTAGCCGTGGTATATCAGACAGCCTGGTAGGCTGGTCTGATATTATCCCCATTCGATCCGATATCGTTTTCTTCGGTGCGCTCCCCACCTTCCTGTCCGGTATTCAGTAAACCACAGGGTTCTGTCATCATTTTTACCGCATTCTCATTGGACGTTCTATATGTAATGCATTTGGTACAACATAGATTTCGCCCGAACTGACGTGGACGTAGCCGTCTCAAAAATTAATACGCAACTCACTCTCACTAACTCGAAGGTGTTGCCAAAAATTCCGGTCGCTGTTCGGCCAGCAATGTAAATCTGGTTACTTCCGGATACAACGTACGGCTGATGGTATCCGGCAGCATCGATTCTGTAAAACGCCAGGCTACTGCGATACTGATACCGGCCACTGATAGCATGTCAGGATGACTTTCCCGCAGCCCGTTCTCCAGCGTCTGCCAGGCACCATGAAGTTGTTGAGTTACCCGATTCAGCCAGGGTTGATGCTGTTTTTCTACCGGTCTGAGACGCTGTTCGTACACAATCTGCACCGCTTTTTCACAGGCAGCCAGGGCGAATCCGGTAAGATGCAAATCTCTCAGATCTTCCGCTCTGGACGCTGATGTGGGTGCAGGTGAATGACCGAAATATTTCTCAAGATAATTAATGATTAATGTTGAGTCGATCAGCACCTGATTATCATCTGTGATAAGCGTTGGTACTTTAACGGTTGGATTAATTTTCGTTAAGGCATCAAAATCGCTGAATACCGAAAGCGGCTGTTGTTCGAATTGCATACCCAATATTTTCATGTAGATAGCAACCCGTCTGACATAGGGTGAATCCAGCATTCCGATTAGGATCATAGCGCTACCTCATATTATGTTGATTAACAAAATCAATTAACTGTGCGGCGACAGGCAAAGGGGCATCTTCCATTAAAAAGTGTCCGGCCTGTTCATAGATATGCAGCATGGATGAGGCAATGTCGCGCTGCAAACACCTTCCATATTCAACGGGCTGCCATTCATCTTCGGCGCCCCATAAAATCTGCACAGGCAGCTGGAGTTGCGGCAATTTTTCTGCAAAGTCACTGGTGTAACAGGCATTATAATGCGCAACCTGATGCTGATAAAACGAGGGCTGGCCCACCACGCCACAAAGAGGTGCGAGATAACTTTCCAGCCGCTGCCCTGTCATAAGATGCTTATTGAAAACAGCCATCTTTAACTGGCGAGACATAGCGCGGTAATGCCCAGTGGCAGGGATCAGTGCATAATCCACATAGTTATCCCGCATTGCTTTCCATGTTGGCGAAGGCCAAGAGTTGTAACTTGGAATATCGGCAATCGTAAGCGTCTTCAGCAGGGATGGGTTGTCGAATGCCAGTCTGAGTGAAATTGCCCCGCCGATATCGTGACCAAAAAGATGTATTTTTTCGAGCTGCCAGTGTTCCAGCAGTTTCAGCAGATAACCGACTTGTGCGGAAACCGAGGTATCAGCCGTCAACGGGCGCTCTGATGCGCCGAACCCAGGCAGGTCATACAGGTGAACATGAAAACCCGCATCGACAAATGCCGGCACCAGTGACTGCCAGATTACCGAGTGTGCGGGCGTGCCATGAACCAGCACCAGAGGTGTACCTGAACCATGGACCCCGGTTGCAATGCGACAACCTTTTATCAAAACGTCTTCATTCAGTAATGGGTTGTTAGCGGACATTAGCTTTCTCCATTGTGATTGTTCCTTCCAGGCTATCCGTTGACTGCATATGACACCAGTGACATTATTTCCATCTGTAAACCCACTTTTGTCATACAAAAATGAATAAACGACTCTCTGTCGATGCGCTCAGAGTATTCAGAACCGTGGTGCAAACGGGCAATATGAGTAGGACTGCTTTACTTCTTAACCTGAGCCAGTCCGCTGTAAGCTGGAAGCTCAGACGACTTGAAGATCAACTTCAATGTCAGCTACTTACGCGTATCGACGGAAAAGCCGTTCCGACAGAAAAGGGCAGCGTTCTGCTACGCCATGCGGAAAAAATCCTCACTGAACACGATCATGCCGTGGCGTATTTTTCGCCTTCGGAACTCCGTGGCAAGCTGCGAATTGGGGTCACTGAACATATCTCAATGACAGAAGTATGCGGGGTCATTTCAACCTTCAGTCACCATCATCCCGAGGTGGATGTACAACTGGTGGTGGAGCAAAGTCATCTCCTGCGTCAGCATTTTTCTGAAGGAAGTCTGGAGATCATCTTACATCAGGATTTCGCGGGCACGGCATCGCCGGAAGATAGGGTATTGTGGAGTGAAAAATTATACTGGTGCGCAACGCCTGCCTGGCTGCATGAATCGGATAAGAGCCTGAAGCTTATTACCTGGGGACCCGATTGCTATTACCGTAACCTGGCTGAGGAGAAACTTCGGCAGGCAAAAATTCCATTTTCTGTGATGCTGGAATGTCCTTCAGTAGCAGGTATGATTGCGGCGATAACCACCGGACTGGGGGTGGGAATACTCAATCAATACAGCGTAGAGAAAACGATTTGTAATGTGTCTGAACTTGAGAAATTGATGCCTTTGCCGTCGGTTGATTGCCTGCTTCGCCTGAATAGACACTGCTTCAATCCCGCGAGCGAGGCCTTCTGCGAGATGCTGACCAGGCTGATGCATAAGGCCGCTATTAATTGATGAATACAACGCGATATTAGTCATGTCCGCTTCTGGCTGTGAGTTCAACTGATGGATGCAACACATTGGTTAAAACGCTCTGCGGGTGATTCATAGTCTAGCGTTTTTCTCGGTCTTTCGTTGAGCTGTCTGGCAACGCTGTTTAGTCTTTCTTGGCTGTGAACCGATAGGTCAGTTCCTTTTAGAAAATACTGCCTAAGCAATCTGTTTGTATTTTCATTGGAGCCGCGTTGCCAGGGGGATTGGGGATCGCAGAAGTAAACCTGGATATCTGTGGCTACAGTAAACCGGGTGTGGTTAGTCATTTCAGCACCCCGGTCCCATGTTAATGTTTTATAAAGCTCAGCAGGTAATTCCCGGGCTTGTTTGATGAGTGCAGATATAACCGTTATGGTCTTGTTGTCCCTGATCCTGGCCAGCATAACAAAACGGGAATGACGTTCTACGAGGGTGACGATATAGGAGTTTTTAGAGCCCTGGATCAGGTCACCTTCCCAGTGACCTGGTATGGCTCTGTCGGCGGCTTCAGGTGGCCTTTCGCTGATAGAGATCGTATTCGGGATTGACCCTAATCCTTTCCCTTTAAGCGATGATGTTCTGGATCTACGCACGACTCTTCCGCTTCTGAGGCATTGCTGCAGTTCTTTTTTTAATGCACCTCGGGTTTGTATAAAAAGCGTTTTATATATCGTTTCGTGTGACACATGCATTTCCTGATTATCCGGATAACAGCGTTTCAGCCAACCGGTGATTTGTTCCGGCGACCAGTCCTGATGCATCTTCTCTGCGATGATTTTACACAGTGTTGGTCTTTCAATTAGCTTGCAAGGTTTTGGTCTCAGAGCATTTTCCCACGCAGCAGTATCCGCTTTTGATGCACGGTATTGTTTTGCACCACCGTGCCTCTTGATCTCCCGGCTAATCGTTAAGGGGGCTCTCGAGAGTTTGTTTGCGATCGCCCTGATGCTGATTTTTGCTACCAGCGCTCTGGATATTTACTCTCTTTCATAAAGTGAAAGCGCTAACGGATGACGCTTTCGGACAGGGGGGGCGGTATCCACCAGTCTGGTGGATAGTGGGCATAATAGAAGAATGATATCTGTCGAACATTCTGGCGATATCATGCAAGGAATCACCTTGCTTATATCTGTCCCAGATAATCGCTTTCTGTTCCGGCGTGTAGTTAATACGCGTTCTTCGTTTCATGGCAACGTCCCCCTTCGATTAAGGATAGCGTTGCATCGACCCATTGAACTCACAGCGAATAGCGGACATTGCCAGAAGCATTTTATGAGAATTATCAGGGAGCAGGTCGATCTTGGGATATTATGTTAAGCAACATATTAGTGAAAATCTAAACAGGATGTCATTCCAGTGAATGTAAACAGTTGCCAGACCTGCGGCCAACCGATGAGCAAAACACCAGAAACTATGAATTTTGACTGTGGTGGCGATTGTTTATATTGCATGGCTCGCTATGGTGATCCAGACGCAATTGAGGCCATTGAGAGACTTACTGGCAAAAAAGTTAATGTCTGGGGAAATTTATATAGTTCAAGTGAGGCTAAGGGACGGTCATGAGCGAAAAGCGGAAGCCAATTCGATACTACGATCAAAGTTATCCTGCTGGACGTTTAACGATTTTGTCCAGCTAAAGATAATTCACATTACTGAATGAATCTGCGTACCCAAAAATTCTATAACCGGTTGCAGTCTCCATTCCAGGTAGATGAATAGTCCGAAGAATAGCGCCAACTGAAGCATGCTGATCAGCTGAATTTGTTATCACATCAAGATAGTAGATGTCTAAATAGCCGCCCTCGCTGAAATGATAAAACCACTCGCCATCAACTGCAGTTTCATAGCCATTGATATAAGTGATTTTCCATATAGGAGGCGATTTCATACTGACCATTGCCAGCCTGATCTCATTCCATTTTGTGTTATTCATGCAGCTATAGCGCATTCAATTAACCTCTTAAGAGCAGCTTCGTACAAGTTAGCACACCTTGCTTTTAACAACGTCCGCTTTTGGCACAAAGCCGACATGCGCACTGTACGATCCACTTTAACCGCGAACCAGGTCATGTGTTAACAGCTCGGAGAGTGAGAAAAAGAAAGCAAAGTATGATGACTCAATACTCACCTATAATTGCCCGACTGAAGACGGAGTGGTAAATATTGCCTATGCATTTTCAGACGCGCCCACGCGTATGGCATGAGCATCATATGTCGCTGGATAATACCTGCTCGATAAAAAGCACGAAGCGAAACGCCGTGTCGAGATCGGCGATGTTTAATGCGGGTCACTAAAGATCCTGAACTCATCAGCCGATAAATAGAGATCAGCTCTTGCGGCCCTAAGATGCCTCATAACAGGCTCTGGCAGTGCTGCGATGGAAAGCATGACGTTATCATTATCAGGCACTTTTTTAGCACCTGATGGGTTTTAGCAGCAGAAATAAATGTGTTCAGCATCATCGGCAAACAACGGAATCACCAGCATGAATATCGCGATCAAACCCACACTTTCTGCCGTTTGGTCGACGGATGCACGGGGCATTTGCATTGCCAGCCAGGAAAGCCCTGAAGGCTTATTGCCACTACTTAAAGGCATAACGCTTTGTGAGTGGCTTAGCCTTGCGCTGGTAGAGGAAGATGCAAAAATCGCGATGCAGCTGACAGCGGCATTAGAGTTTAAGACGCCTTTTAATATAGAGGTGCCGATCAAGTGTCTGGATGGAACGATGCGCCATGTGATTGTTTCAGGTCTGCCGGCATGCCAACCAAGTGATTCTCATACACAGTTTAGCGGCTTCGTTTTAGATGTTACCGGACAGCGCAAAGCCCTTCAGGACGCGCTGCGCACGGCGACAGAATATCGTTTGTTGATTGAAAACAGTACTGATCTGATCGCCCACTGTGATGCGGATGGTCGGTACGTTTCGATCTCTCCTTCGTATAGCGAAATGATAGGCTGGTCAGCCGATGAAATGGTGGGCCAACTGGTGGTGGACTTCCTGCATATCGACGATCAGCAGCCTGCTGCGGCAGTTCTGGCAAATATCTTCAACGGTGCTGAGTTACCAGACGTCGTCGAGGTGCGTAAAAGGCATCGTAACGGTCACTACATTACACTTGGCACTAAGGCCTGCGGCGTAAGCGATCCCTCTACAGGTAAAAATATCGGAGCAGTGCTGGTTTCGCGTGACATCACCCGTGATAAAGAAAAGATGTTGATGCTTGAGCTGCTCGCGACCCGCGACACCTTAACCGGACTGCCAAACCGAGCCTGGATCAACGACAAAGTACAATCCATGCTTACGCACGTAGAAGATCCTGCGTATACGACTGTCCTGTTTATCGATCTGAATGGATTCAAAGCAGTTAACGATTCGATGGGGCACGCAATAGGGGATATGTTGCTGCAGCAGGTAAGCGAACGGCTACAAAGTTGCATGCGCCAGGGCGACTCGTTAGCACGCCAGGGAGGAGACGAGTTTGTCGTGGCAGCAACGTGCAGTAGTCATGATGCTGCAGCCGCTATTGCACTGCGCCTCATAGACGGCCTGAAAGATCCTTTTGCTATCAATGGCGTAGAAGTAAAGATCGGCGCATCGATTGGCATCAGCCTGGCACGATTTGGGACAAAAACGGTAAAAACCTTATTTGAAAATGCCGATAGAGCGATGTATCAGGCTAAAGCACGACGTGATGGGTCATATCAATTTTTCCAACCTGATACGCTGCCAATGTGAGATTAAGCCAGCCCGTTTCACATGCTCTCTTCGGCGCTCAACTTCTTTTCCATTTAGCATGATCTTCAAGTATGCGATGAAGCAGGCCAGAGGAGGGCATGCCGCTCGCCGTTACCACGGTTAGGGCAAAATAGACCAGACTTTCAGTATGATTATGGCGTTTGCTGGTATTACAGGAAGCTGTCGTTTCCTTTTCAATCCAATCTGAGTAATGGTAAGAGCGTAACATAAGTTAAATTTTCTCGAAGTAAGCGTGTTTTTAAAACACGCTTCGTTTTTAAAATAATGTAACTAAAAAAATATAAAATATTTTCCCTAAAATAAAGGTTAATTTAAATTGAGTTATTTACGGAGTTAAATTAATCCAAAGCATTTAAAAATGCCAAATTTAACTTAAGTAATCCGTGATAACTCAAGCAGTTCTTATATTTTCCGTGCGTGATGAATTTGAGTGAAGCCCTTATTAATTTGTCGCGCAGGCAGGGTTAATTTCACTGTCTATAATTCCTTTTCTTCGGCAAAGCATCTTGAACTTTAAGAGAATTATAAATGAAAATATCTACACGTCTGGCTGCGGGTTTCAGTCTGCTCATTATTCTTTTCGTATTGTGCACGGGGATTGCTCTGAACGCATTATGGCAGGCGCGGGATGGGATGGAAGATACGGTCAATAACAAGATGAAGCGCTTTACGCTGGTTCAGGATATGCGGGGAATTGCTCGAGATATGGCCATTGCCGTTCGCAACCTGGCTTTACTGAGCGATCCCGTAGAAATGCAGCCTGAATGGCAAAGATTAATCTCGCAGCAGAAAAATTATATTGAGAAGCGCCGTGAGCTGGTGGATAGCATGAGGATCAATGTTTCCTCTCACGGGAAGGAGGCTCTTGAAAAAGTCGTTGCCTCTGAGAGCGCCGCGATGGAGACGTTAATGATCGCAGGTCAAATGGGACTCGATAACCGTCAGCAAGAAGCAACGGTTTACCTCATGAAAACTGCGCGACCGGCGCAACAGGCATTAATGGGATCGCTGGATGCGCTAACGAACATCGAAATGACACTCAGCAAGGATACGATGGCTGAGAACAGTGCATCCACGACACGTACAGCGTTTATTTTATTAATAATGGCGGCGCTCTCGGTGATTATTTCTGGGGTGACCGGTTATTTAATCGTACGTGTACTGATGCGTCAGCTAGGCGGCGAGCCCGCCCAGGCACAGGCACTGGCGGCAGCCATCGCCGCGGGGAATCTGACAACCTCAATAACCTTGCGCCGTAACGATAAACACAGCCTACTGGCATCGTTAGATCGTATGCAGGAGAGTTTACGTGGACTGGTATCACAAATTAAAGACTCGGCTGGATCCGTTGCTTTAGCCGCTGATGAGATATCAAAAGGCAACACTGAACTTTCATCGCGTACTGAACAGCAGGCCGCTGCGCTTCAGGAAACGGCCGCGAGTATGGAGCAACTCACGGCAACGGTGAAAAGTAATACTGCAGGTGCACAGCAGACGGCACAAGTTGCACGTGGGACAGCAGAGCTGGCGCGAGCTGGCGAGGCGGATGTGCAGAAAATGTCGGATACGATGAACGAGATTTCTCTCAGCGCGACAAAAGTGAGGGATATTACTTCCGTCATTGAAAGCATTGCCTTCCAGACCAATATTCTTGCACTCAATGCCGCCGTTGAAGCTGCTCGCGCCGGTGAAGAAGGAAGGGGATTTGCCGTGGTTGCCGGTGAAGTCAGAACGTTAGCACAACGAAGTGCGACTGCTGCACGGGATATCAAACAACTCATTGAGCAGGCCGTAGGGCAGGTGGAAAGTGGTGTGAACGTGGCGACAGGAACCGGGCAGAGCATCATGAAAATCGTCAGCATGGTAGGTGAGCTTGCGGATGCGATGGACGAGATATCTCTGGCTTCTTCTGAACAAATGCAGGGAATTTCACAGGTCAGCATTGCCGTCAGCCAAATGGATGGCGTAACGCAGAACAATGCTGCGTTGGTTGAAGAGTCCTCCTCTGCGTCGCAAGAGCTTTCTGCTCAGGCACATGCTTTACGAGGCATGGTTGAAGCGTTCCAGGTTTAATATTTTCATTTACATTGGGGGCCCTGCTTTAATCTGGGCCCCGCATTGTTTGATTTCTTTTCGTTCGACTCCGTGTGAAAACAGCCTCAGGCAAGCTTACTCTGTGGCTCTTCCTGTTAAGGATGGGTCGCTGAGATGGCGCTAAATACCTTGTCAGTGACGATGGCCGGGTATTATCGCAATATGAACTGCTCAGTTAACAATAAACACGATACCAACAATGTCCGCTCCTGCCAAAGTGGACGCTGTGCATGACAGCGTCCACTATGAGCGAAAAGTGGGTCTTCGCGTTTAAAGCAGGGTTTATTAACATTGTCGATGGATGGCAATGCAATCAACTCAGGATTGCCTGGGCTTAGCATTCAGCCTTTATTTACCCTTTTCAGCAAGCCGCTAAGCTTTTGCACAGCCGATGTGATAATCACAAAAAATACGGGCACAAAGAAGATGGCCAGCAGCGTACCGCTAAGCATCCCGCCGAACACGCCTGTGCCAATCGCATTCTGGGTGCTCTTACTGGCACCGTTTGCCATCATCAGGGGAACCACACCAAGAGTAAAAGCCAGTGACGTCATGATAATTGGCCGCAAGCGTAGTCGGGCTGCTTGCTTGGTTGCCTCAAGCAGCGGTTCACCCTGCGCATAAAGTTGTCGCGCAAACTCTACAATGAGGATGGCGTTTTTGGTTGAAAGTCCGATTAGTGTGATCATACCGACTTTGAAAAAAACATCGTTAGACATACCTGCGAGAAATACCGCCAGTAGAGCGCCAGCCATACCCAGCGGAACGACAAGTATTACTGAAAGCGGTACTGTCCAGCTCTCATACAGCGCGGCAAGCACCAGGAAAACAATAAGAACGGATAAGGCGATCAGCAGCGGCATTTGAGCCGCTGAGCTACGTTCCTGCAGCGAGGTGCCAGTCCACTCGGCGTAATAGCCTGCTGGAAGAGAAGCGGCAAGTCGGTCCATTTCAGCCATCGCTGCCCCGCTGGAGTAACCAGCAGCGGCGCTGCCAGTGATTTTAATCGCCGGATAGCCCTGATAACGACTGAGCTGCTGCGGCGACTGGGTCCAGTCCGTCGAGATAAAGGCCGATAGCGGCACCATCTCACCCGAGGCATTCCTGACGTAAAGCTTGAGTAAATCTGCCAGCTGCATACGGTAACGGGAGTCCGCCTGCACAATAACCTGTTGTACTCGCCCGTTATCTACGTAGTCATTGACGTAGTTTGAGCCAATCGCGACTGACAGCATCTGATTAATGTCGTCAAAGCTGACGCCCATTGCCTGCGCTTTTTCTCTATCTACCTCAAGAGTGGCACTTACACCCGCAGGTAAACCCTCAATGTAGACATCACTGACCACGCCACTGTTATTGGCTTTCTCCGTTAGCTCTGAGGCTGTCTGCAACAATGCTGCAAAACCGCGGCCGGCACGATCTTCGAGGTAGAGGTCAAAACCCGATGAAGTCCCCATATCAGAAATCGCGGGCGGCATCAGGCTCATTACCGTTGCGGCGGGATCGTCATTCATCTTCGTCTGGACAAATTTTGCTGCACCATCAGCGGTTGCGCCTTGCCGTTCGCCCCATTCTTTCAGGGTGGTAAAGGCCATCGCGGTGTTCGGACCGGATCCGGAAAAACCAAAGCCAAAGATGGAGATATTACTGGCAATGCCGGGCCTTTCCATGATCGTTTTTTCAAGCCGATCAACCACATGACGGGTTCTCTCTTGTGTGGCATCTGACGGCAACTGGATCGACGTCATAAAGTAGCCCTGATCGTCTTCAGGGATAAAGGATGAAGGCAGCGCCAGATAGGCAGCAAAAATCACCGCACTCAGCATGGCATAAATCAGCATGACGCGGCCGCCACGGCGTAGCGTGGCGTGCAATGCCAGCTCATAGCTTGTTGTTAGGGTACTGAAGCGGCGGTTAAACATGCCTGCAAAGCCTTTCTTTTCTTCGCCGTGCTGCGCAATCGGCTTCAGCAGGGAAGCACACAGTGCAGGGGTCATCGTCAGCGCAAGAAAAGCCGAGACCAAAATGGAAACGGCCATCGAAAGTGTGAACTGCCGATAGATGACACCAACCGAGCCGGTGGCGAATCCCATGGGAATAAACACGGCGGTAAGCACCAGCGTAATACCGATAATCGCTGGCGTAAACTCGCGCATCGACTCACGTGTTGCTTCTTTTGGCGACAGGCCTTTTTCAACCATCAGGCGCTCAACGCTCTCCACTACCACAATCGCATCGTCAACAATGATGCCGATAGCCAGCACCATGCCAAACATGGTCAGCACATTAATGGAAAACCCGCTCATCAGCATTACGGTAAAAGTGCCGAGCAGCGCCACCGGCGCGACAATGGCCGGAATAAAGGTGTAGCGCAGATTCTGCAGAAATAGCAGCATCACCAGGAATACCAGCACCATGGCTTCAATAAAAGTGTGGATGACTTTCTCAATCGACAGCTTCACAAACGGCGCGGTATCAAACGGCACCGAGAACGCCATGCCCTGCGGCAGCACCGTTGAGAGTTCATTTAGCCGAGAACGCACGCCCTCTGCCGTGCTGACGGCATTGGCACCCGGCATCAGCTGGATCGCTGCGGCAGTAGCCGGATGGCCGTTTTCACGAATCGCGTATGCGTAGCTCTGCAGACCCTGTTCCACGCGCGCCACGTCAGCCAGCCGGACGCGCGAACCGTTACTTAGCGCCTTAAGCGTAATGTTGCGGAACTCTTCCTCAGAACTGAGCTGCCCGCGTACGTTAAGCGGGTAGGTCACAGCTTGTCCGGGCTGCGCCGGTTCATCGCCGATTCTGCCCGGCGAGACCTGGGCGTTCTGCTGGCTTAGCGCGGTGGTAACGTCGCTGACCGAGAGCTTATAGTTAAATAGTTTGACCGGGTCCAGCCATACGCGCATTGCTTTCTCAGCGCCGAACAGCTGTACTTTGCCAACGCCTGGCACGCGGCGTAGTTCCTCAGAAACGTTACGCGCAAAATAGTCGCTAAGGTCCTGTTCGCTGAATCGACCCGAGGGCGAGCGCAACCCGACGATCATCAGAAATCCCGCGTTGGCCGCCTCCACGTTCAGACCGTTCTGACGTACGGTCAGCGGCAGCCGGGATTCAACCACCTTGATTTTGTTCTGCACATCAACCTGAGCGAGCTTGATGTCCGTTCCGGGGTTAAAGGTCACTGTAATGCTGGCAGTGCCTGACGTATCACTTGAAGACTCGAAGTAGAGGATGTCGTCAACGCTGGAGATTTCTCTCTCGATCAACGAGATGACCGACTCATTCATCGTTTCTGGCGTGGCGCCGGGATAGGTCACCGTAATGCTGACGCTCGGAGGAGCCACAGCGGGGTACTGCGCCACGGGCAACTGCGGAATGGCAATTATGCCTGCCAGTACAATAAACAGGGCGATAACCCATGCAAAAACAGGCCTTTCAATAAAAAATTGCGGCATCGGAATATCCGGGAATAAGCAGTAAAATTTGCAGTGTGCGTTAGGATCAGATTTGTTCCGTATGGACGCGGCGGCCGATATCACTCAGCTGGGAGTATTTCTCCAGCAGTTGAGGGCCATTATCCAGGCTGGTAGCGAACATCCACATATAGGTCATGACCGAATAAATGTGCCCGGCACTGATCCCCGTTGTCTGCGTCATCCAGATAATGGTCAGACTAAATAGCATGGCGACAAGCACGCCGATTGACAGATATCCCATTGCTTCGCGATCGGAGAGGCGTATGCGTAATCTGGCGAGCGTGGAGTAATGTCGCTGTAAAGATAACGATGTCGCCCTGCTAACAAAATCAACCTCTTTTTCCAGCCGATTATTGAGTTTGTTATAGAGCACTTCATTTTTACGGGCAAAACCAGGCAGGAAACAGGCCAGTAAAGCCAGGATGACCAAACAGGCAATACCCGCCCAGAATTCGATAATCAGCAACATTACTGCGGCACCCATCATCGAAAACAGCGAAGTGATGAGCATAGGAAAGTGCAGTTCAAAAAAATCAACAAACTCTCTCGACAACACAACCCGTGCTGCAACGGTTGAATGATTAAAGTTATTTTTACGTTGAGTCTTAATCACGGATACCGCCAGGGCCGCATAAATCCTGGCAAAAGTGCGGGTATCAACGCTTCTGCGCGCTGCACCCAGACACCAGATAAATAAGATCAATACGCCATAGAGCATCGCATTTATCGTCTGCCCGGACATGATGGCGTTAATGGAGACGCCAGCCAGGATCGGATACAACAGATAAGTGACGTTTTCGGCAACGACCAATAAAAAAGTAAAGAACAGCTTTTTGCGGTAGCGGTTAGCCAGTGATTTCAGCGTGCCGGAGGCGCTTGTGGTCGGGGAGATAGCCTTTATATTTTCAGTGTTCATGAGTGGTACTTCTGTTAAAATAGAGCAAGTGCTCAATAATGTTATATGTTATTTGAGCAATTGCTCAAAGTCAACTGAGGTAAGAGATGAACGCTAAATCTGAGCTAATGAAAGAGAAAATTCTTAATGCGGTTATTGAGTTATTTACAGAGAAGGGTATTGATAAGGTTAAAACGCGAGATGTTACAGAGTATCTGGGCCTGTCACGAAGCCATATTTACCATTATTTTAAAGACTGGCAGTCGCTGAGTCTTGCGGCAGTAACAAGTTTTATCAATGCAGAAATCAAGGAATTTCGTTTCATTATTCAGCCTTTATCCGCCAGGCAAAAATTGCAGGAATTTATTAACGGGATGATTACCGATGCCCCCGACCCGACCCGTAAATTATATGGTTCCTTATGGTTACTCTCTACTCATGACGAAGCTTACGCGAGTCTGATGCAAACCTTTCTGGATGAGTGGCATGAGGTTCTGGCAAACATTATCCAGACAGGCATGGACGAGCAGTCGTTCCGAATTGTTGATGTGCACCGCGTAGCGCGCCAGTTGGATGCAATGCTGTTTGGTTATAGTGAGCAGATTTTAACCCTGCCATCTAAAGGCTTAGTAGAGCAGGCGAAGGAAGATATCGACGATTTTATCCATAGAAACATACTGACATGCTGATAAAACATTAATTTAGCGTGACGGCTCTGAACTGCAAGGGTGGAGCGGTCAAGACTTAGGGGCGGCAGAAGCGTTTTGCTTCAACTCTGTCTCCTGCAAGCCCCCGGATGGATATATTTAAATTATGAAGTGGGCTATTAAACGGAAAAATAGCTGTACCAGCAACATCCACTGCTGGGATTAACCAAATACAAATACAGCGCCATGCCCGTTCATCAATTATTTCAGACGACAACTCATTCATTCGTAACAGGCGCGGTATTCGCATCGTTGTTAACCGGCCTGGTAGCCGTGGCAGGTTGGCTTTTTATCAAATAACCGTTGGGATGGTCACCAAGGGTTAAAATTATCGACATCCCCACCTCAATCATTCACCTGCCTGAAAGGGTTGTAAAATGTGTGTACGATCAGGGATATTGATGCGGCTATTCGCAGCGCAGGTGACGAAAGGGAAGGGAGCAAGGTGAAAACGTCGGGAACCAATCTGGAACACGCACGGGCGCACAATCGCCGCGTGATCATTGAAGCTATTCGCCTGCACGGCGAATTGACCCGCGCCGAGCTGGCTCGTCTCACCGCGCTGACGCCGCAAACCGTGTCAAATATTGTGGCAGAGCTGGAGCAGGCCGAACTGCTCACCAGTCGCGCGCCGCGCAAACAAGGACGCGGGCAACCGGCAATTCCGGTGACGCTTAATCCCGCCAGCGCCTTTTCGATCGGCATCCATCTTGATCACCAAACGCTGCTGATTGTGCTGGTGGATCTCACCGGCGAAATTCATTTTCGCCGCCTGATTCTGGTACAAAAGCCCCAGCCGGATGCCACATTAGCGTGCATCGCCGACGTGCTCAGCGAAATTAAAACGCAGCTGGGCGATCGCTGGCAGAAAGTGCTGGGCATTGGCGTGGTGATGCCCGGTCCGTTTGGTGTTGAGGGCATCTCTTCAATGGGGCCGACCACGCTGCACGGCTGGGAACAGGTGGACATCGAAGCCAAACTCGCCGCGATGAGCGGCGTGCCGGTGACGTTGGAAAACGATGCCACGGTGGCAGCAATTGGTGAGCGCTTTCATGGCGTCGCGCGTCAGCTCAATTCGTTTGTCTATCTCTACATCGGCACCGGTTTGGGCGCTGGCATCATCATGGATGGCCACGTCTATAGCGGCCATGCGCATAACGCCGGCGAAGTCGGGCATGTGGTGGTGGAGCCGGGCGGACGTGAATGTTACTGCGGCAACCACGGCTGTTTAGAACGCTATGTTTCACTGCAGGCGGCGTACGAGTTTTGCGGGCTCGATCCGATGACCGCTTTGCCGGAAGATTTGCTGGAAGTCGATCCGGCGCTGTTCGATAAATGGATCGATAGCGTGTTAACGCCGCTGCGTCAGGCGATTAACCTGCTGGAATGCATCTTCGATGCCGAAAGCGTGATAATCGGCGGCATGATGCCTGCGGTGCTGCTGGATAAAATCATGCGTCGCCTGCCGCCGCTCTATCAGTCAGTGCGCGGTCGCTACCTCACCGGAACACGCGTAAAGATCGGTATGACCGGCAGCGATACCGCCGCGCTGGGTGCCGCCGCGCTGCCGATTTTCGACGAGTTCAATCCACAGTTTAACGTGTTGATGAAGTAGCGGCCTGATCATGCCGCGACCTTCACTGCCGTTTTCCGCTTCTCCTTCATCTTCCAGCACAGCCACAGCGCAATGAACCACACCGGCGAAGCGGCTAGCGCGGCGAGCGTGTCGGGATCAAATATCATGATCACCACTGAAAACAGGAAGAACATCAGCGTTGCCCACGCCATCATCCTGCCGCCGGGCATCTTAAATTTGGATTTTTGATGCAGATCCGGGCGCTGCCGGCGGTACACCAGATAAGAGACCAGAATCATTCCCCAGCAATAGATCACCAGAATGGCGGCCAGCGTCGAAACGATGGTGAACAGCGTTGTCACATTCGGCACCAGGAACAGCAGCAAGGTGCCGCTCAGCATGCAGAAGCAGGAGAACAGCAGGCTGCGCAGCGGGATACGCGTGGTACGTGAAAGAATACGAAACTGCCAGTGGGCATGCTTCTCGACGGACAAGCCGTATAGCATGCGGGTGCTGGAGTAGACGCCGCTATTGGCGGAAGACATCGCCGAGGTGAGTGCGACGAAATTAATGATCGCTGCCGCCGCAGGCAAGCCGGCTTTGGCAAACAGCGTCACGAACGGGCTGGTATCCGGCGATACCCCTTGCCAGGACGTCACCGCGATGATCACCATCATCGAGAGCAAGTAGAAAATCACAATCCGCAGCGGCAGAGAGTTGATCGCGCGCGGCAAAATTTTCTCGGGATCGCGCGTTTCTGCCGTCATGGTGCCGAGCAGCTCAATGCCGGTGTAAGAGAAAATCGCGATCTGGAAACCAGCCAGAAAACCGGTGATGCCATGCGGCATGAACACCGCAGGATCGGTGAGGTTGTGCACCGAGGCTTTAACGCCATCCGGCGAGGTCCAGCCGGTAAATACCATCCATCCGCCGGTGATGATCAGCGCGATGATGGTGATCACTTTGATCAGTGCAAACCAGAATTCAGCTTCACCAAAAGCCTTCACCGACAACATGTTAAACAGACACAAAATACCGAGGGTAAATAACGCGGGTATCCACGCCGACATTTCCGGGAACCAATACTGCATATACGCGCCGCATACCACCACATCGGCGATGCAGGTCACCACCCAACTTAGCCAGTACGACCAACCGAGAAAGAAGCTGGCTTTGGGGCCGAGATAATCACTGACAAAATCGGCAAACGAGCGATAGTCGAGCCGGCTAAGCAGCACTTCCCCCATTGCCCGCATCACCATATAGCTAAAAAAACCCACCAATAGGTAGATGATTAATATCGAGGTTCCGGCTACCGCAATATTGCGTCCCGCGCCCATAAACAGCCCGGTACCGATCGATCCGCCCAGCGCGATCATCTGAATATGGCGTTCGCTCAGCCCTCGCTGCAGTTTTTGCGGGGCGTCGTGAGCCCGAGCAGGCTGAATCTGCCCTTGTGTAGGTTTGTTAGACACAATGATTCCTTCAGTCTGGCGAAAAGACGCATGACGATGCCTGCCCGCAAGCATCAATGGCAAATATGGGTTGAACCTTAAAGAGGCACGTTTAAATAGATGAAAGAAAAACGAAATTAATAAAACGCTAATTCATGATGGAGGTTTCCAGCTGGGTTTTACTCATCGTGGTGGCGAGTGTTAACAAAGTCAATGCGGAAAAATAACAGTTTATTCACTTTTTGATGACCATCAAAGAACTGAAAAATAGGGATAAAATCAAAATTTATGCAATTAAGTGCATAATTAATGCATGGATATGCGCCATATGTGGCTCTTTTTTAATGCTTAGTTATTCATTTATTCAGGCATTTTTGTGTCGAAAAAGTTAAACCCCTCTTATTTGGCCTGACCCGCTTGTCTGAAAAGGTGTTAAATTACTTTCCGTCTAGTGCAATGCATTACCTTTCCACGTCTTTTCAATATAAATAACTCTGAACCTACAGGCTTCTCATGGAAAAGTTATCTTACGCTTCTGAAAGCAGTACATCTCCCTGGACTACCTACCTGAGCCAAATTGACCGTGTTGCGCCTCATCTTGGTGAATTGTCTCGCTGGATAGAAACCCTGCGTCACCCCAAAAGAGCACTGATTGTCGACATCCCGGTGCAGATGGATGACGGCTCGATTCGCCACTTCGAAGGCTATCGCGTACAGCACAATCTCTCACGCGGGCCGGGCAAAGGGGGCGTGCGTTACCATCCTGCTGTCGATTTGAATGAAGTGATGGCGCTATCCGCCTGGATGACCATCAAGTGTGCGGCGGTTAACCTGCCTTATGGCGGCGCCAAAGGCGGCATCCGTGTCGATCCGCACTCGCTGTCTGAAGGTGAACTGGAGCGATTAACCCGCCGCTACACCAGTGAAATCGGCCTGATTATTGGCCCGCAGAAAGATATTCCCGCACCCGATGTCGGCACCAATGGCAAAGTGATGGCGTGGATGATGGATACCTACTCCATGAATCACGGCACCACCATTACCGGTGTGGTCACCGGTAAACCGATCCATCTTGGCGGCTCGTTAGGGCGTGAGAAAGCGACGGGGCGTGGCGTATTTATTACCGGTCGGGAAGTGGCACAACGCTCCAATATCACCATTGAAGGCGCACGCGTGGCGCTGCAGGGCTTTGGTAATGTCGGTAGCGAAGCCGCGCGTCTGTTCGCCGAAGCCGGTGCGCGTGTGGTGGTGATTCAGGATCACACCGCAACCTTACTCAACGAAGGCGGTATTGACTTAGCCGCGTTGACTGCATGGCAGATCGAACATAAACAGATTGCTGGCTTCCCTGGCGCGCGAGAGATCGACAGAGAGCAGTTCTGGACCACCGCCATGGATATTCTGATCCCGGCGGCGCTGGAAGGACAAATTACCCGCGAGCGCGCAGAAGTTATTAGTGCCAAACTGGTACTGGAAGGGGCAAACGGCCCAACTTATCCGGATGCAGATGATATGCTCGCGAGTCGCGGCGTGCAGGTGGTGCCAGACGTAATCTGTAACGCTGGCGGGGTAACGGTGAGTTACTTCGAATGGGTGCAGGATATGGCGAGTTTCTTCTGGAGCGAAGATGAGATTAACCAGCGTATGGACCGCATCATGACCGAAGCCATGGTTCACGTTTGGGACAAGGCCGCCGAAAAGCGCTGCTCGCTGCGCACTGCCGCTTATATCGTTGCCTGCGAACGTATTTTACTGGCACGTAAAGATCGCGGTATTTATCCGGGCTAATTAATTATATTTTAAGTTTATTTAAATAAAAGGATAAACGCCTTCGTAGTGGGCAGAGGGCGTTTATCTTCGCTATTAAGCGACGTTTACGCCGCGTAAACCTGACCAGCACCTTGCGGCGGATTGAGTAATCATCACCGAAGGATCCTCACTGAACTCGCTCACCAAAGTCACCACCCGGTCGGTTAAACTCCTTATATTCTCGCTGCCTACATAAACGTATTCATTGGTGGGTAACACATAAGTGTAGCCTTTCTCGCACACCAAGCTACGCGCGAAACCATTCTCAAGCATCGCATAGAGCAATTCAATTTGCGCGCCAGCGGTGGGTTCTTTCAATTCGATACGGATAGTATAACTGAGCATGATATTATCTCCGGTGGCTTAATTTAAGTTTACTTAAGTTTAATTGACCAGAAATGAATTTCATTTTTTTAAGATAAATCTTAGCGCGAATTTATAAGTGATGACCGCCGTTAACAGTAAATACTGGCCCTATTAAGCGCAGCGACAAAAAGGGTTAAATAATAGTTATTGAATTACTCTTTTATTACGTTCGGCTTAAATAAGTTTATTTTTAATTAAAGACAGCCGACTCCACGAAGACTATAATTATTTTATGGCCCATTTTGGGCTGATTACTAAAAAGTGTACAAATAGTATCCGCAACGGGCGATTTTAAAGATTTTTATTAATTAGTATTTATCTCTGCCCATGAGGAGTAGCGGATGAACTTAAGCATCACGGATTTTTATGTCTTTAGTCAGGCAGATACAGAAGGGTGCTGCAATCTACACCGCGATAGTTGCCGCCTGGCTCCTGCCTATGATAATCGTGTGTTCATGGGATCATTTTATTCTCCTGACCATGCCTGGCAATATTTCCACACGCATTATCCCAACAGCCGAGCGGTATTTTGCTTGTTATGCATGAAAGAATAATGTGTGAAAAACCTTCTGCCTGAAAAATAGCGGCAGAAGGTTGTATTTAACTTTAACGAGCAGGACAGAAACTGGCCAGCAATGGATGTTTTACCCGCTAGCACAATGCATCTAAGCCGTTCAAACCTCACTGTGATGAATATAGCCTGCCACCGCACGCCGCGTAAGCTGCGCCAGCATCTGCTGCGCACCATCTGCTGCATTGTGCTGACACAGTGCGATGCCCATATTTCCCGCCGCGGGCAGCAACGCATTCAGGTGATTGAATCGCTGGCGGCGCCGCGCCTTATCTACGATCGCCATTATCTCAGCGGTGGTCGTAGCGATCGCTATGTTTTGCTGAACATCGTGGCAGGCAAACCGCGCAGCGCGGAACAGAAGCGGGCAACCTATCGGGTGTTGAGTGAACGGCTGCAACAGCGGCTCAATCTCGATCCCAATGATTTAATGATCATCATCCAGCAAACCCAGCCCGAAGACTGGAGTTTTAGCGGCGGGAAGATGTTGGATTTGGGGATGATAGTTTAGAGCCGCACAAATCGTAGCGGCGCGGTATATCGCGCATTGGTGCATAAACTTCATGCGTAATAAATCGCGCCGCTACAGCGTGTACGCTTTGTAAAAAGCAGTCATTCCATTACCCAATGCCCCTCACTCACCTCACGATAACGTCGCGCTTCGGGCACAAATCCCAATGCACGCACCGGGCTTTTCAGCTCGCTGATGTCAATCTGGCGCTTCACATGACGGCGCGCCGGATCGGGCACCGGCACCGACGACAGCAATTTACGCGTGTAATCATGCTGCGGATTTTCAAATATTGCCGCGCGCGGGCCGATCTCGACGATTTCACCCAGCAGCATCACCGCCACGCGATGACTGATGCGCTCAACCACCGCCATATCGTGGGAAATAAACAGATACGACAAGCCGAGGCTCTGTTGCAGGTCGAGCAGCAAATTGATGATTTGCGCTTTCACCGTGACATCCAGCGCCGACACCGATTCATCGGCGATGATCATTTTCGGATCGAGCATCAGCGCGCGAGCAATGCAGATACGCTGGCGCTGGCCGCCGGAAAATTCGTGCGGATAGCGTTTCATCATGTCAGCGGATAACCCGACGCGCTCCATCAGCGAGGCGGCTTTCGTGCGCGCCTCGGTTTTGCTGCCTAAACGATGTTGCAGAAAAGGCTCGGTAAGCGCTTCCAGCACCGACATGCGCGGATTGAGGCTGGCAAATGGATCCTGAAAAATCATCTGCATGGCGCGGCGCAAAGTGCGCAGCTCATGAACAGAAAGATTCAGCACGTCGTAACCATCAAAGGCCACTTCGCCCGCGTCAGGTGTGACAAGGCGCGTCAGCGAACGTCCGGTGGTGGATTTTCCACAGCCCGATTCACCGACCAGCGACAAGGTTTCGCCCGGCATCAGATCAAACGAGATGTTTTCCACCGCATGTACCGCGCCGGTTTTGCGGCTGAATACGCCTTCGTGGATGCTGAAGCGGGTGCTGAGATTTTTAACCGACAGCAGCGGCTGCTGCGATGTCGATACAGGGTTGGTCTCAGATGCGTCGCGCTGGTCAAAGGAAAACTTACGCGGTCCAGTAATGCCGCGCATCGCACCAAGCTGCGGCACGGTCGCAATCAGCGTGCGGGTGTAATCCGCAGCGGGCGCGGAAAAAATCGCGGCGGTGGTGCCGGTTTCCATCACATCGCCTTGATACATCACCAGCGTGCGATCCGACACCTCTGCCACCACGCCCATATCGTGGGTGATAAACAGCACCGCCGTGCCTTCCTCTTCCTGCAACGTCTTGATCAGGTCAAGAATCTGCCCCTGAATGGTGACGTCCAGCGCAGTGGTCGGTTCATCGGCAATCAGCAGTTTTGGCCGCAGCGCCAGCGCCATCGCAATCATCACGCGCTGGCGCATGCCGCCGGAAAAGTGGTGCGGATAATCATTGAAGCGTTTCGCCGCGTTGGGAATACGCACTTTCTCCAGCAGCCGAATGGTCTCTTCACGCGCGACGCGTTTACTGATTTTGCGGTGATTGATCAGCGCTTCAGCAATTTGATTGCCGATGGTGAACGACGGATTCAGGCTGGTCATCGGCTCCTGAAAAATCATCGCCACCGCATTGCCGCGAATGTCACGCATGGCGGATTCGCTCAGCGTCAGCAGATCGACGCCGTTCAGCAGCACTTTGCCGCTGACGCGCGCGTGGCGCATGTTGAGTAAGCGCATGATCGCCATCGAGGTGACGCTTTTCCCCGAACCGGATTCACCGACAATCGCCAGCGTTTCACCGGCATTAACGGTGAGCGACAGGTTCTTGACCACCTCGCGCCAGTGATCCTCAACGCGAAAGGCGACGGTCAGATTTTCGATACGCAGCACCGGTTCGACTGCTGAAGCGGGCGCGTTCATTTCGCTGCCATAAAGCGTGCCGATAAGTGGCTAACCGGCAGATAAGTGAAATCGGTATCGAACGGATAGGCGGGCTGCAATTTGCGCTTGCGAGTTAAGCGTTCCACATATTGATCAACCACGCCTTCCGACAGCGCCATAAGGTTGGGATTGGCCAGGGGTGCCAGCTCCGGCGACAGATAACCGGACTTCACTACCACGATTTTGGCCGCTGCGGGATCGAGGCCGAGCAGGGCGAAATCCGCCAGGTTGTGATAAGGACGGCGACGGTCGGCGACCACCAGCGTAATGCCGCCGGTTTGCAGCAGCGCCTGTTTCGCCAGCGAACGCGCATCATCGCTGAGATGTTTCACCACAAATTCGGCCTGCACTTTGCCGCCGGCCGGATCGAGTGAAGCGCCAACATTCAGCGTTAAGCTTGCGCCAACGCCAGCAGCAAAGGCCGCGTCAGTGGCCGGTTTATCGGTGATACCAGCCACGATCACCTGCTGCGCACCTTGGCGAATCAGTTCCGCCAACACATCCGCGCGATCGCCGACGCCGCCGCCGGTGGGATTATCCCCAGAATCAGCCAGAATCACCGGCGCGGTTTCGCTGGCGATGGCCATGCTGACGCACTCTTCAATGCTGCCGGTGACGCAGCCAAAACTAAATTCATCGCGCGCCTGCCAGTAAGCCAGCGCCAGTTTAGCCGCCTGTTCCGCCAGCACATCGGCATCGGTGCCGGTCATGATCGCGGCGGCGGTAGCGCGCGGTTCATCGGCCCAGACGTAACCGACCATCAGCGACGCATCCCAGATGTGCTCCAGCTGGTTTATCGCGGGCAAACGCGCATACAAACTTTTCGCCGGTTCATCTTCGGTGCTGGTGCGTTCACCGGGTAACACCACCGGAATCGGCGCCCACACCACGCCGGGTTTGACGCCGGTTTGCAGGCTTTTCACCAGCATCGATACCGAGCGGCGCATAGTCTCTTCCACATCAATGTGTGGCGCAGTGCGATAGGTCGAGAACATATCAATGGCATCGATGATGCGTTGCGTAACGTTGCCGTGCAGGTCGTAGCTAACAGTGATCGGGCACTCCGCGCCGACCAGTTCGCGCGTGGCGCTGATCCAGTCGCCTTCGGCATCTTCCATACCTTCAACATAAACCGCACCGTGCATCGCGAGATAAACGCCATCTACCGGCAAATGTGCCGCGAGGCGCGTCAGGAAATCCTGCTTAAAATCGTCGTAGGTGACGCGCGCCACCGGACCACCGGCGATGGCGCGCGCGTGAAAGGTCGGCAGAAACTCGGCATCATAATCCTGCAAAAAGGCGAAATAAGGATTGGTGGTCAGTTCATCCCCGCACACGATGCGGAAGTCGTCGGCATAATTCAGCACCGGATTATAAGTACTGCACTCAGTATGAATTCCACCAAAAGCAATGCGCATAGCAGCCTCCGCTAGTCGGGTAAATGAATGATAAAACGATACGCCGCCACACTGGCTGCGGCTCTGGCCCAGCTCTCTTCGTTGATCACCATGCTGGCGATCGGTGTTTTGCCGATAATCGACGGCAGCACATGGCTGTCGATGGCCTGCATCACCACGGTTTTTAGCAATCCATCGAACGCATTGGGCTGATGCGCAATCACAATCAACTCGGGATCGTTCATCTGGATAATATTGGCGATGGATAAGCCCAGCGCATGACCGGCCTGATGCAAAATGGCAATCGCCGCGCTGTTACCTTTCACCGCCAGCGCTTCCAGTTCGGTAATCGATTCACACTCCAGCGCTTTATCACGCACGCTTTCGCGGATGGCGGTTAACGAGGCCAGCGTATCGAGGCAGCCGCGTTTGCCGCAGCGGCAGGGACGTCTGCCGGGCTCGATGGTGCAGTGGGCGATTTCACCGGCAGCGCCGTGCGCCCCCCGATGCAATTGGCCCTGAAAGAAGTGCGCCGACCCAATGCCGTCACCGTGCGAGATCAGGGTGAAGTTGCGCGTCTTTTTTGCCACGCCGAAAATCTTCTCGCTCACCGCCAGCGCTTTGGCATCGTTCTCTAACGACACTTCCAGCCCGGTTTGCTGTTTCAGCAGTTCCGCCAGCGGCACGTTCTTCCAGCCCAGCAGCGCCGACTGCACGCAAATCGCCTGATGTTCATCGACAAAGCCGGAAAGCGTCACGCCCAGGCCAATCAGCTGATCCTGCGTAATTGATTTCTGCGCAATCAGGTCCGGGATCGCCGCTGCAATGGTTTTGGCCAGCTGCGGCGGATCGAGATTCAACGGCATCTGGGTGGCGGCCAGCGTGCGGCCGTGCATATCAATCAGCACCAATACCACGCGTTCGTCCAGCAGCGAGGCACCGAGAAAATAGGCGCTGTCGGCACGCATTTTTAATAACACCGATGGGCGACCCTGGCCGCTGGATTCCGGAATACTCTCTTCCAGCAATCCGGCCTGCAGCATCTCTTTCACCAGCGTGCTAATTGCGGCTTTGCTTAATTTCATTTTTTCCGCAAGCACGGTGCGGCTCATGCCATGCGACGCAATAAGTAAGCGCAGAATTTGTTGCTGGTGGGCATTGAGCATTGAAGTTCTCACAGCGTTAGCACTATGCGCTGACAATAATAAGGACAGAAAACAAATACAACGCTATTTAGTTAAATTTCTGAATGTAGATCTGATTATAAGTAAATTATATGAACCAACCTATTGGCTTTTGTTTAGTGAGTGTGGCTTATATAGCGGCAAGCTTGTCAAATACGATGGATGACATTATCGATTCGCGTACATTCCGTAGCGGCGCAATTCATTGCGCAATAAATTGCGCCGCTACCGAATGTGCGTGGTGAAAATGACGAGCGTTCATTCACCGATCATTTCAATGATTCATTGAGGGCCTTCATGGAAAGCAAAAATAAGCATTTCAAGGTACTGACGCTGGCTGGCTGTTTACTGGCGTCGATGGCGAGCGCCTCCGTTTTTGCCAGCCAGCTGGTGATCATGCAGAACGAACCACCGCGCAGCATGGATCCTGGCAACCAAACCGCGACCTTTACCGGCACGGTGCTGGACCCAATGTACGAAGGCCTGACCCGTCTCGGTGATGACGGCAAAATCATTCCGGCATTGGCATTATCCTGGACATCCGATGACAGCGGACTTAACTGGACCTTTACCCTGCGACCCAATGTGAAATTCCACGACGGCACGCCCTTTAATGCCGATGCGGTAGTGGAAAACTTCCAGCGTCATTTAAATACGCAGCGCGGTTTAGCGGGTAGTGGGAAAATTCGCACCTTTATTCAGGACGTGAAGAAAAAAGACGAACTTACCGTCACGTTTCAGCTGAAAAAAATTAATCCGGCTTTTTTAACTGTTTTAGCCTCCGGCCCAGGATTAATGGTGAGCCCAAAAGCGGACAAGGCGGGCAGTATTAACAATAAAGCCGACGGCACCGGGCCTTATAAACTGGTGCAGTACAAATCCGGTGAATATGTACTTGAACAAAAGAATCCCGACTATTGGGGAAAATCTTCCGGGCCCGATGAAATTAAATGGACGTGGAGCAGCGAGCCTTCGGTGATGAATATGGCGCTGCAATCGGGTCAGGTTGATATTATTAACCCGGTGCCGCCGCAGTTTGCCGGCATGTTGAAAAACAACGCCAACGTAAATCTTAAACAGTCGCCGGGCGCGGCGGTGTTCTGGGTCGATCTCAATACCCAAAGCAAAGCGCTGAGCGATGTGCGCGTGCGTCAGGCGCTGAATTTCGCCACCGACCAGCAGGCGCTGGTGAAAGCCATCATGTTTGGTTATGCGCAACCGGCAAACTCCGCGTTGGCACCGGTCGATCCCAACTACGACAAAAGCTTGCATGACTATCCGTACGATCTGCAAAAAGCCAAAGATTTGCTGAAAGCGGCGGGCTACGCCGACGGTTTCCCGATGTCGATTGCGGTGCAGGCGCCGGATGCGCGTACCGCACAAGTGCTGCAGGGCATGTGGGGCAAAATCGGCGTGAAACTTAACGTGCGCCAGATGGAGAGCGGCGTGTGGACCAAAGCGGCATTTGCTGATGGCAAAGAGAAAGCCGCGCAGGGCACCGATGCAGTGCTGGCGTCCTGGTCTTCCGGTTTATATGGCTCGGATCTGCAGCTGCGTCCGCTGTATCACACCAGCAGCTTTGCGCCGGGCGGGGCCAATCTGGGCTTCTTCAGCGACAAGCAAACCGATGATCTGATCGATACCGGCGCATCCACACTCGACGATGCCAAACGCAAAGATCTCTATTTCCAGGCGCAAAAACAGATCAGCGGATTAGCGCCGCAGGTGTTGCTGTTCTATCAGGACGATCTCTATGCCGCACGTAAAAATATCAGCGGCGTGGTTATGCAGCCGGGCGGACAAATCGTCGTGCGCGACGCAGTGAAGCAATAACCTCATGGCTGATGTGATATGAAAGCGTACGTCGCAAAAAAGGTGCTTTCGCTGCCGTTAATTATTTTCGGCGTGTCGATTATCGTGTTTATCGCCATCCGCGCGCTGCCGGGCGATCCGGCGCGGCTAATGGCGGGACCGGAAGCGCCGCAGGAAGCGGTGGACAGTATGCGCGTGCGGCTGGGGCTCGATCAGCCGCTGCCGCTGCAATATGTCAGGTTCGCGGCGGAAGCGCTGCACGGCAACCTTGGCTTGTCGTTGCAGTCGCAGCGTCCGGTGATGACGGAGATCAGCGAGCGTTTGCCGTACACCTTATCGCTGGCGGCGCTGGCGTATCTGCTGGCGATTGCGATAGGTGTTCCGGCGGGCATGACCGGCGCCATTTATCGCCAGCGTATTCCGGATCAAATCGTGATGGTGCTGACCATTGCCGGTGCGTCGATTGCCAACTTTTGGCTGGCGCTACTGGCGATGAATTACTTCGCGGTCGAGTTGGGCTGGTTACCGCTGCTGGGCGCCGATTCGTGGAAAAACTACATCATGCCCACGGTTACGCTGGCAATCCTGCCGATGGCGATGATCGCCCGCATGACGCGTTCCAGCATGCTGGATGTGCTGAGTCAGGATTACATCCGTACCGCCAAAGCCAAGGGATTATCCTCCGCCAGCATTAACTGGAAGCATGCGCTGCGAAATGCACTGATCCCGATTGTCACCATTGTGGCGCTCAACTTCGGCAGCTTGATTGGCGGCGCGGTGGTCACTGAATCGGTGTTCAATTGGCCGGGCATTGGCCGCTTGCTGGTGGACTCGGTGCGCTACCGCGATTATCCGGTGATTCAGGGCGTGACGCTGGTGGCCGTGACTGGCGTGGTGCTGATGAATCTGGTGGGCGAAATCCTGATTGGCTTGCTCAATCCAAAAATAAGGTTCGACTGATGAACAGCATTGATACTTCCGTGCTGCCGCCGCGTTCGCGCAGCCGACACCTGATCAGCACTTTACTGGCAAATCCGTCCATTGCCATCGGCGGTGCGTTAGTGCTGCTGGTGGTGCTCGCTGCTGCGCTGGCTCCGCTGATTACCCATTGGGATCCAGTGGATCAGGATCTGCTCAACACCTTGCAAGCGCCATCGGCCGCGCACTGGTTTGGCACCGACGATTATGGCCGCGATATTTTTTCGCGCGTGATTTACGGCGCGCGTATCACGCTGTTTGAAGTGAGCCTCAGCGTCGCGATCTCCATGGTGATCGGTATTCCGCTCGGCATCATTTCCGGCTTAGCGGGATGCAAGATGGATGCGCTGATCATGTGGGTAATGGATATCATCTTCGCCTTTCCCGGCATCGTGCTGGCGATTTTGATCGTTAGCGTGCTCGGCGAAGGACTGACCAATATGCTGATCGCCATTTCGCTGTTTTCGATTCCGGTGTATGCGCGTCTGAGCCGCAACCTGACGCTGGGCCTGAAGAACATGGAGTACATCGAAGCGGCGCATATGCTCGGGGTGCGCTATCCGCGCATCATTACGCACTACATTCTGCGCAACTCAATTGGACCGCTGATTGTGCAATCCACGCTGACGGCGGGCGCGGTGGTGCTGTCCGCCGCCAGTTTGTCCTTCCTCGGTTTAGGCGTGCAGCCGCCGATGCCGGAGTGGGGCACCATGATGAGCGATGGGCGCAACTTCCTTGGCCTGAATATTTATGTGTCACTCTTCCCCGGATTGGCGATTTTGATTACCGTGCTGGGCTTCAATGTGTTGGGCGACGGTTTGCGTGATGTGATGGATAAACGTTTATGAGAAGACAATCTGCGGTGATTTGCCTCGATCTGGGCGGCTCTTTTATCAAGCTAGGCGTGATGAATGCGCAGGATCAATTAATCCTGCTCGATCAGCATAAAATTCCGGCTACCAGCTGGGACGATTTCACCGCGCTGGTACGTCGCATGATAGCCCAGCATCACCTGCAGTTTACCGCCAGCAGTGCGGTAGCGATCTCCACCGCGGGCATTGTGGCACCCGAAACTGGCGAGATATTTGCCAGCAATATCCCCGCGTTTCACCAGCACAGTTTGGCGAACGAGCTGGGCGCGCTGCTGCAACGCCAGGTGATTGTGCATAACGATGCCGACTGCTTCACGCTGGCGGAAGCGCTGGCGGGCGCGGGAAAAGGTCACAAAGTGGTGTTTGGCGCGATTCTGGGGTCGGGCGTTGGCGGCGGATTGGTGGCAGATGGCCGCATCATTACCGGGCAAAACGGATTGACCGGCGAATGGGGACATGGGCCGATCACGTTAACCGAAGTGGAGATTGATGGCGTCACGCGGCGACTGCCGCGTAAGGCGTGTCCATGCGGGCAAAAGGGCTGTCTCGACAGCTACGGCGGTGCGCGCGGGCTGGAAAATATGCATCAGACGTTACATGACCGCACGGCGAGCAGCGTTGAGATTATCGAATGCTGGCAGCAGCAGGATGCGCTGGCGCAGCAAACCGTTCAGGCATGGCTGCAAATTGTCGGTCAGCCGCTAGCATACACCATCAATATCACCGGCGCGTCGCGCGTGGCGGTGGGCGGCGGATTGGCATCGGTGGCTCCGCTGATCGCGGCGTTAGATGAGGTGGTGCAGGGTTACGTATTACGCCGCACCGCACATCGTCTGGTGGTGCCAGGTGAGTTCGCGCATCACGGCGGCATGATGGGCGCAGCGCTGTTGGCGCTGCAGAATACGCATACTCCTTAGCGGCGCGATTTATCGCGCAATGAATTGCGCCGCTACGGAAGCGGGATTTTGCGCTATCATAAGCCGCTCACTCTGCTCAGTCCTGACGATGATTGTTTCAGGCAATCACGATCCTGACTGAGTTCTTCACTTGCGGTTCGGAAAACTCATGTCATCAGTACAACCCCAACTTACTCAGCTGCCGGATGAGGCATCGCTGCCGCGTCAGAGCGTGCTAAAAGCTTTGTTCGCGCTCGGCACCGGCGGCTTTGCCATTGGTACCGGCGAATTCGTCATTATGGGACTGCTGCCTGATGCAGCCAAAGGTCTCAACGTATCGATCCCCTCGGCCGGGCATCTCATCAGCATCTATGCGCTGGGCGTGGTGATTGGTGCGCCGCTGCTGGCGGTGCTGGGCGCGCGCGCTTCACGTCGTAATTTCCTGATGACGCTAATGGGCCTGTTTGCCGCCGGCAACCTGCTGAGCGCCATAGCGCCGGGATACTACTCGATGCTGCTGGCGCGTTTCCTCGCCGGTTTCCCACATGGCACCTTCTTCGGCGTGGCGGCGCTGGTCGCAGCCGGTTTGGTTGAACGGCGCAAACGCGCGCAAGCGGTCTCGATGGTGCTGTTCGGCCTGACCATCGCCAACTTACTCGGCGTGCCCGCCGTCACCGCTATCGGCCAATGGTTTGGCTGGCGCGATGCCTTTGCCATTGTCGGCGGTCTGGCGCTGGTGACCTTGCTGCTGATCTGGCTGTGGGTGCCAAACGTAGCGGGCGACAAAAATGCCAGCCCGCTGCGCGAATTGTCGGCGCTGACGCGCAAACAGGTACTGCTGACGCTGGCGATTGGCGCGGTGGGCAGCGGCGGTTTGTTTTCGGTGTTTAGCTACGTGAAGCCGACCATGACCGAACTGGCGCAGATGCCGGTGAGCTGGATCCCGGCGGTGCTGGCGTTATTTGGTTTAGGCATGATCATCGGTAACATCGCTGGCGGTCGTCTGGCCGATCGCGGCATTGAAAAGACCATCCGCATTTTGCTGATCTGGTCATTTTTGGTGCTCAGCGCCTTCGTATTTGCCGCGCATTATGCGCTGGCAGGTGCCATCAACGTCATGCTGGTGGGCACCATGGTGGCGCTGGCGGCGGTGTTGCAGATCCGTTTGATGGATGTTGCCGGTGATGCACAAACCATGGCGGCGGCAATGAACCATTCGGCGTTTAACCTCGCTAACGCGCTCGGTGCATGGCTGGGCGGCGTGACCATTTCCGCTGGTCTGGGATGGCAATCCACCGGTTGGGTGGGCGCGATTCTGGCGGTGTTGGGTCTGCTGATCCACGCGGTGGCGATGCGCGATGCGCGCCGTAAATCGATTACCTTCGCGCACGAAAGTCATTAACACCCTACCTACCGTAGCGGCGCGATATATTACGTATTGCCGGGCTGGGCACATTGCCGCCCTTAATATGCGCAATAGATCGCGCCGCAAGGGTAATTAATTATTACGCCAACTTCTGCTGCAAAAATGTCATAAACACCCGATTGATCTCACTGCGCTGACGGTGCTGCGGATAGAGCGCATTGAGATGGAGCGAGGTCGGCTGCCACTCTTCCAGCACCTTCACCAGCTCACCGCTCGCCAGCGCTGGTGCCACAATAAACTCTGGCAGCATAATCAGACCCAATCCGGCCACTGCTGCGTCGCGCAGCATTTCCCCGTTATTACTCACCATCGGCCCATGCACACTAATCACTTTGCGCTGGTCGCCGTTAAACAGTTCCCAGCCGGTCTGGCTTTCGCGCCCGTAGCGCAGACACAAATGTTCGCTCAGCTCCTCCGGCGTTCGCGGTGCGCCTGCGCCCTGCAGGTAGGAAGGGCTGCCGCAGATCACGCGGCGAAACTCGCCCAGTCGCCTGGCGATCAAACTCGAATCTGGCAGCGTACCGATGCGAATCGCCATATCAAATCCTTCACCCACCATATCGACATGCCGATCCGCCAGTTCAACCTGAAACTGCAAACCCGAATGCTGGCTGAGAAACTCGGCAATAAACGGCGACAAATGGCTGATACCAAACGACATCGGCACGCTCAGGCGGAAGCTGCCCTGCAGCACCTGACGACGCCCCGATACCGCCAGCTCGGCTTCCTGCACATCATCAAGAATGCGCTGCGCGTGCTGCGCAAACAGCTGGCCGTTATCGGTTACCGACAACTTCCGCGTGTTGCGATTCAGCAGCCGCGCGCCAAGCGATTCCTCCAGCGCGGCGATGCGGCGGCTGACATACTGCTTCGACAGCATCAGCTGTTCGGCGGCAGCGGTGAAGTTGCCGGCTTTGATGACGGCTACATAAATACGGAGATCTTCAATCTGCATATTGTCCACTTATCGGTGACAGTCATTGTCATTTTGACGCATTGTTAGGCAAATCAGTTTACGTATACTTGTTTGCAACGGGAAGGGCAATCGCCCCCCAACAGCAAATTTGAGGAGCAGACCATGATTGAACAACGCCTGTCAGAACAACGCGGAGTGGGTGACCACGGTTGGTTGAACTCGCATCATACGTTCTCTTTTGCCAGTTACTGGGATCCAAAACAAACCGGCTTCTCAGATTTGCTGGTGATCAATGATGACCGCGTTGCACCGGGTCGCGGTTTTGGTGCGCATCCGCACAACAACATGGAGATCATCTCCTACGTGCTGGAAGGCGCGCTGGAGCATAAAGATTCCATGGGCACTGGTTCGGTGATTGTGCCGGGTGATGTGCAGCTAATGAGCGCCGGCAGCGGCGTCACGCACAGCGAGTTTAACCACTCGAAAACGGACAACGTGCACTTCCTGCAGATCTGGATTGTGCCTGGCGAACGTAATTCGCCTCCCGGTTATCAGCAGATTTCAGTGGCGGAACGTGACAAACGCGGTCAGCTGCGCCTGATTATTTCGCCGGCAGGGGATAACGGTTCACTCAGCGTGCGTCAGGATATTCGCGTTTATGCCGGACTGTTCGACGGTGTCGAGCAGCAAACCTTCGCGTTGGATGCCGATCGTTACGCCTATATTCACGTGGCTCGCGGCAGCATCGAAGTGAACGGCGTGAAGTTCAAAGAGGGCGACGGTGCACGCGTTCGCAACGAAAGCGCGCTGCAGTTCGCTAACGGTGATGATGCGGAAGTGCTGGTGTTTGATCTGCGTCCGCTGGAAGTGAATCATCCACAGCGTTAATGACGAATAGCTGATACTTTATTCGTAAGACTATTTTACGAGATGATTAGCACTATTCTGAAAATGAGCCGTTGAAGGTCATCATAAATAAAAAGGGAGCGCCTGAAGAGGTGCTCCCTTTTTAATGCATCAATCAATCGACAAATTATGGATCGCTAACACCGCGCGTGCCGCTTCTTTGCCTTTCTTAATGAAATGCTCGGTATAGAAGTTTTCAATCACATCAACCGGCTGGAAATTATGTGGCGTTAATGAAACGGAGAACACCGGTACGTTGGTGGTCAGCTGCACATTCATCAAGCCATCAACCACCGCAGCGGCAACGAAATCATGGCGATAGATACCGCCGTCAACCACCAGCGCAGCGCAGACAATCGCATCGTATTTGCCGGTTTCGGCCAGACGCTTAGCCAGCAGCGGCATTTCAAATGCGCCAGGCACTTCCAGCACTTTTAATTGTGCTTCTACGGATTGATCGGCTAATTCTTTTTCAAAACCCACCAGGGCATTATGGACAATTTCTTTGTGCCAGCCGGCTTTAATAAATGCAATTTTAATATTGTTCATGGTTATTCCGACATCACCTGTAATGTTTTCTTGCGCATAAAATAATGTGTTTGTATACCATATGTTACGTTTGTGATCCACAAAACCTAAGTAGCGATAAATGCCGTGATGCTAAATGCCACGTAAAGCATCCGGTTATTCCGCGCTTGACGGCGACCATCGCCTGCAATACAAATAGACGCGTCGGGGGAGTCTCGCCAAAGAGACTGAGAGGCTAATAGCGCACTGCGCGGTTTAGCGACCCTTTGAACCTGACCCAGTTGATACTGGCGTAGGAAGACTGACAGTCTTGTTTTTTGGGCTGTCTGGCGCTCAAACAATCTCGATGGACGCGCCATTTCCCTTCTCCTGTATCTGCGGGTCTCAGCTAACACTGAGAGGCCGATGTGAATTCCCCCTGTTTGAACATCCTGGATCCGGCGCTGTGAGCCGCTGGAGCGTGCTTGGCTGCGGCGTGGCGGGCCTATGCGTAGCCACTTTACTGGCGGAACGCGGTGAAGACGTTGAGGTGATGGACGATGACGCGCGCCGCCCGGCATCGTGGTTTGCTGGCGGCATGCTGGCGCCCTGGTGTGAAGCCGAAAGCGCGCCGCGCGATGTTATCACTGTTGGGCAACACGCCGCCGCGTGGTGGCAACAGCGCGTCAGCAGCGTCAAGCATCAGGGCACATTGGTGGTTGCGCCGCCGCGCGATAGCCAGGAACTCAACCGTTTCGCCCGCATGACCGAGCAGCATCAATGGGTCGACCCCGCCGACATTGAACCGGCGCTGGAAGGGCGCTTTGCGCGCGGTCTGTTTTTCGCCGGGGAAGCGCATCTCGATCCGCGTCTGGCGTTGCAGGAGATGCGTGACGCGCTGATCGCGCGCGGCGTGTCATTCAGCAATCACGCGCCGAGCGGTCAGATTATCGATTGTCGCGGCATCCACGCCGCGCCGCAACTGCCGCGCCTGCGTGCGGTGCGCGGCGAAATGCTGATTTTGCACAGCGATGAAGTGCAGTTTTCCCGCCCGATTCGTCTGCTGCATCCGCGTTTTCCCTGCTATCTGGTGCCGCGTCGCGGCGGCCACTTTATGCTCGGCGCCACCATGATTGAGAGCGACGATGCCAGCGCCATCAGCGCGCGCGCCATGATGGAGTTACTCAGCGCCGCCTACGCCATCCATCCCGCCTTAGCCGAAGCGCGCGTGATTGAGAGCGGTAGCGGGCTGCGTCCGGCCTATCCGGCGAATCTGCCGGAAATCCACTATCACAATCACACCTTTTATCTCAACGGCATGTATCGCCACGGTTTTCTACTGGCGCCAATGCTGGCAGAGCAGCTGATGCAACGCATTTCTGGGGAACTCAACAATGAATATTCAGCTTAACGGCCGCGCCATCAGCACCCAGGCAACAAGCCTGAGCGAATTGCTGATCGAGCAGCAAATTGATGTGGCCTGCGTCGCCACCGCCTACAACGGTGCGTTTGTGCCAAAAAGTCAGTACGACACGCAGCGGCTAGATGAAGGTTGCCAGCTCGAAGTGCTGTCACCGATGCAGGGAGGTTAAGCGATGTTTTACGATTTTGAACCTCAATCACGCTTCCTGCTCGGCACCGCTGGCTATCCTTCGCCCGCTATTTTGCAGCAGGCGATTGCCGCCTCCGGCACCGACATCATCACCGTCAGTTTGCGGCGCGAAGGCGCGGCGGGCGCGGCATTCCGCGAACTGCTGACCGGGCTCAACATCCGCGTGTTACCGAATACCGCCGGTTGTCACACGGTAAAAGAGGCCGTCACCACCGCGCACATGGCGCGCGAACTGTTCAACACCGCATGGATCAAACTGGAAGTGATTGGTCACGCCGACACGCTGCAACCGGATCCTTTCGCGCTGGTGGAAGCCGCGCGCATCCTCTGCGCAGAGGGTTTTCAGGTATTTCCGTACACCACCGAAGATCTGATCGTTGGCGAAAAACTGTTGGCAGCAGGTTGCGAACTGTTGATGCCGTGGGGCGCGCCGATTGGTTCCGGCCAGGGTTTGCGCAACATCGATGGCCTGCGCGCCATGCGTGCGTGGTTCAGCGACATCCCGCTGATCATTGATGCGGGCATTGGCGCGCCGTCGCAGGCGGCGCAGGCGATGGAAATGGGCTTCGATGGCATTTTGCTCAACACCGCCGTCGCCAAAGCCGGCGATCCAATCGGCATGGCCAACGCCTTCCGGCTGGCGATTGAAGCCGGACAAGCCGCGCGCGCTGCCGGACTGATGGAGAAGCGCGATATGGCAGCCGCGTCCACGCCGATCTTCGGCCTGGCAAATCTGAGTTAAGGACGGCAAAAATGCAACGTTATCAACGCCAGATGATGCTGGCGGAAATCGGCGAAGCCGGGCAGCAAAAGCTACTTAACGCGCGCGTGCTGGTGGCGGGCGCGGGCGGATTAGGCGCCACGCTCCTGCCGCAGCTGGTGGGCGCGGGCGTCGGCCATATTCGGCTGTATGACGACGATGTGGTGGCGCTGCATAACCTGCATCGGCAAACGCTGTTTACGCAGCAGGATATCGACCAGCCGAAAGTGCTGCGCGCGCAGCACGCCTTGCAGCAGCGCAATCCGCAGGTGCAAATCGAGGCGCTGCAACAGTCGCTGAGCGCCAGTAATCTGCAGCAGGCGCTGGCGGGATGCGATCTGGTGATCGATGCCGCCGATAACTTTGCCGTCACCTACCAACTTTCCGATGCTTGCATGCAAGCGGGCATGCCGCTGATCAGCGCCTCGGTGCTGGGGCGGCATGGTTACGTCGGCGGATTCTGTGGCGGCGCGCCGAGCTATCGCGCGTTGTTCCCGCGCTTGCCGTCATCGGCCGCGAACTGCAACACCGCAGGCGTGATGGGCCCGGCGGTGGCAACGCTCGGCGCGATGCAGGCGCAGATGGCGCTCAGCGTGCTGCTGCAGTTGTCGCCATCGCCGCTCGGTTGTCTGGTGAATTGCGATTTTGTGAACTGGCACTTCCGCCAGTTCCGCTTTGATGATGCTGAAGAGCCGGAATATGCGGTGCCGTTTATCGACCTGCAAATGCTGGCCGCCGATGACTGCATTGTCGAACTGCGCAGCTGTGAAGAAGCGCCGGTCAGCGTGGCGGATGGCGTTGAGCGCATCTTGCCGCAGGCGATCGCCGCGTGGCAGCCGCCCGCCCAGCAGCGCATTGTGCTGGTGTGCGCTAGCGGCATCCGTGCCGCGCAAGCCGCCAGCGCACTGGCGCAGCGCGGATTTCACCAGCTGGCGATTCTGGCGGCCAATCGTCCATGAATCAGGACATTCTGTTCAACGATGTGAGTTTTAGCTGGGGCGATAAACCACTGTGTCAGCGGTTGAATCTGCAACTGCGCGGTGGCAAAACCACGGTAATGCTGGGACGCAGCGGCATCGGCAAAAGTACGCTGCTGCGGTTGGTGGCCGGTTTACTCCAGCCGCAGCAGGGCGCGGTGCATCGCTTAAGCGGCAACGTGGCGTGGATGGGCCAGCAGGATCTGCTGTATCCGTGGCTGACGGTGCTCGACAACGTGATGCTGTCGGCGCGGCTCAGCGGCGACAAGCCGGATCGCCCACGTGCGCTAGCGCTGCTCGAGCAGGTAAAACTCAGCGACGTGGCGCATGCATCCCCGCATCAGCTCTCCGGCGGCATGCGGCAACGCGTGGCGCTGGCACGCACGCTTTATGCGCAGCGCGACGTGGTGCTGATGGATGAACCCTTCGCCACGCTGGATGTGATGACCAAACTCAGTTTGCAAACGCTGACCGCCGGATTACTGCGGGGCAAAACTGTGCTGCTGGTGACGCACGATCCGCTGGAAGCGTGCCGCATGGCCGATGACGTTCTGCTGCTGCAAGGCCAGCCGCTGGCTATCGAAAGCTGGCCGGTTGCTAGCGGTGACGCGCCGCGTCCGTTTGATCATCCCGACGTCCTGCAGGCGCAGGCGCAACTCTTCTCCCGACTGAATACCCATGAAAACAGTGTTTAGCGCGATCTACCTGATCGTGGTGCTGCTGTGCGGCTGGTTACTGGCGCGTCACAGCGGCGTGCCGAGTTTCCTGCTGCCCGCGCCACAGGCGGTGCTGGAGGCGCTGTGGCTGCATCGTCAACTGCTGTGGCATCACGCGCTCTATACGCTGGCGGAAATTGTACTGGCGCTGCTGCTGGGCGTCGGTGCGGGCGTGGCGCTGGCGGTGCTGATGGCCGCCAGTTCGCTGCTGCGTCGCGTGCTGTTTCCGCTGGTCACCGCCAGCCAGGCAATCCCGGTGTTTGCCCTCGCGCCGCTGCTGGTGCTGTGGCTCGGCTTTGGCATCGCCTCAAAAGTGGTGGTAGCGGCTTTGATCCTGTTCTTCCCGCTGTGCTTGTCACTGTTTGATGGGCTGTGCCGTACGCCGGTCGGCTGGCTGGAGCTGGCGCAAACCTCCACGTCATCGCGTTTCCGCATCTTCTGGCGCGTGCGCTGGCCCGCCGCGTTACCGCAGTTTTTCTCCGGCCTGCAGATGGCGGTGGTGTTGGCCCCGATTGGCGTGGTGATTGGCGAATGGGTCGGCGCAAGCGAAGGGCTCGGCTATCTGATGATGCAATCCAACGCGCGACTCGAAACCGCCACCAGCTTCGCGGCGCTGCTGCTGTTATTGGTTCTGGCGCTGCTGCTTTCGGGCAGCGTGGCGCTGATGCGCAAGAAAATCCTCTGGCAATCTACTTAAGGAAATACCGTGAAAACCCTACGAATGGCATTGACCGCGTTGCTGCTGCTGGCGACCGCTAACGTGCAGGCGGCGGAGAAAGTTCGCCTGCTGCTTGACTGGTTTATCAACCCCAATCACGCGGCGATTTTTGCTGCCCAGCACAGCGGCGCGTTTAAGAAAGAGGGGCTGGATGTGGAGATGATCGCGCCCGCCGATTCCGCGTCCGTGCCGCTGCTGCTGGCGGCGGGCAAAGTCGATCTCGCCGTCAGCTACCAGCCGCAGCTCTACACGCTGGTGGATAAAGAGGTGCCGGTGATCCGCGTCGGCACGTTGATTAATCAGCCGCTGAATACGCTGACCACGGTGTCAGACGATATTCACTCGCTGAAGGATTTCGCTGGCAAAACCATCGGCTACGCGGTGCCGGGCACCGAAGACGTGGCGATCCGCAATATGCTAAAAGCGCAGGGCGTTGATGCTGACTCGGTGAAGCTTATCAACCTGAATATGGATGGCACCTCCGCGTTGCTAACGCACAAGATTGATGGCGCGATTACCATCTTCCGTAACTATGAGCTGCTGGATCTGAAAGACAAAGGCGCGCAACCAACGGTGTTCAAGCCGGAAGATTACGGCGTGCCTGCTTATGATGAGTTGATCATCCTGGCAAACCAGAAAACTGCCGCGCAGGACAAACGCATCCCGGCGTTTTTACGTGGCCTGGATGCCGGCGTGGCGTGGCTACGCGCGCATCCGCAGGAAGCGTGGCAGGCGTTTATCGAAAATTATCCCGAGCTGAATACGCCGCTCAATCACGAGGCGTGGCAGGCCACGCTGCCATATTTCGCCGCGCACAGTGCGGCGTTTGATCGGACGCGCTATCAGGCGTTTGGTGAGTATATGAAAGGTAATGGCGTGATTAAGGCTGTGGCGCCGATGGCGCGTTATTCGTTATAAGTTGGTGAGGTTTGCCCCTCACCCAGCCCTCTCCCGCGCGCGGGAGAGGGGGGCCGACCGCGCCCACCTAACCATTCTCTCCACCTAATTATTCCCTCTCCCGCTTGCGGGTGTACAGTCCGGGGACATGGTAGACAGGTGTTCGGGGACATGGTGAACACTTTTTAACATCCTTTACCCATGGTGATCGACTTTTTCTTCAGGTCGATCACCCCCACTTTTGTGCTGTACCACCATA